>DATMER010000124.1:0-18894 GCA_035556715.1 Thermoanaerobaculia bacterium | reverse complement strand
AATACGGTGATTCCCAGCGCGAACAGCAGAACCGGGGCGTCGACTCCGACATCTTCCAGACGCGGCAGCGATAGCGCCGTTCCCGTGCTCCGCACCACTCTCATGCTTGCCACAGCCAACAACACACCGGTGCCACCTCCCAGCACGCTCAGCAGCACGGATTCGCTCAACGTGAGTGCGAGTACCCCGATGAAGCCGGAGCCGAGAGCTGCGCGCACGGCGAGCTCCATCTGCGCGCGCTCCGCACGGACGAGAAGCAAGCCGGCTACGTTCGTGCAAGCGACGAGGAGCACGAGCAGCACGCTGCCGAACACGAACCAGAGCAACTGTGAAGGGGGGCCGACGATCGAATCCCGCAGCGACTGCACATGTGGCGCGATGTTCGATTCCCGCCATGTGGCCGCGGACGCGCCGCCTTGGAAATAATCGCCTTGGAAAGACTCGCCTGGATTGGTCAGCACCCGCGCGAGGTCCGCCCGCGCCGCCTCGCTCGACACGCCGCGTTTGAGCCGTCCGATGCCGGTGAGATTGAGCGTGGCAGGACGCGTACGCGCCGGGTCGAGCGCAAGCGGCAACCAGATCTCCACCTGGCGCGCGGGATACGCGAAACGCGGTGGCATGATCCCGATGATCGTGCGCGGAACGTCGTTCACGTCGATCTGTCGACCGATGGCGTCGGGGTCACCGTGCAGGCGTTCCTGCCAGATGCGGTGCGAGAGGACGACCTCCCGAGGGGCGCCGGGCCGGTCGACGCCCGGGGCGAACGCCCTGCCGCGCGCGGGGGGAACGCCCAAGACGTCGAAGAAGTTCGCCGTGACGCGCGCGCCACGGACGCGAACGGCGGTCTGGTCTGCCTCCGAGGGGCCAAGGTCGCCGTCGTCGAATCGCCACGCGGCCACACCGTCGAAGGCGCGCGTTGCACTCTGGTAGAGCATGACGATGGCGTCAGAGAGGTCTACCGTCGCGCGCTCGGCACTGCTAGCGGTATGCGTCAGCCGCACGAGGCGGTCCGGCTCCGGGTACGGCAGCGGCGCGAGCAGGATGCCGTTCACGAGGCTGAACATGGCTGTCGTCGTGCCGACGCCGAGCGCCAGCACGAGGACGACCGCTCCAGCGAAAGTCGGGACGCGCCGGAGGCGGCGCGCCGCGAACCGGAGCTCGGACCGGGCAAGGAGTTGGCGCCAGGCGGGGACTTGGCTATCTCCCCTGGTCAGCGGGGCGTTCAATCGCTACTAATCCACCCGGTAATTGACCATGAAGGCGGCACACCTGCGTTTTCGGTTCATCTGGATTTGGGTGATTGGTTAACCTTCTTTTGAGGTTGGACCTTCTTGAGCTCGTCGCGAAGAATCGAAGGTTGAGCCTTCTGGAGCTTGTAGCGAAAAATCCTATTGTCGTCAAAACCTGGAATTTCGCCAAAGGTTTTCGGCGGCTCTACGGCGCTGGCCTGGATCCCGACCAAGGTCAATGTCCCATCCTCAATCTTGAAGATGGCGTAGACCACTTTACCGATGTCATCGCACGGCTCCGTACAATTTTTGATTGTGGCGTGTAGCTGCTGTGGGTATGTGCCTGCAGGCAGTGTAAAGGTTGTCTCAAACCAATCGTCCCTGCCCAGGCGTTGAAAGTGGAGCGAGTTGCCCGTGATGGTTACTGAGACTTTGCCTGCCGCCTCATCGCCCACCAGGACTCCCTCCCATGAGCCTTGAAGAGGTTGTAGTTCCGCGGCGGTTGGTTGGTTGGTCGGGCCAACGGCCTGCGCGCAAAGAACCCCCCAAGGCATGAGGATGGAAAGCGTCGTGACGGCGAGTGCCATTTTGATGGTCATTGTTATCTAACTTTCAGGTTTCGTAGGCAAAGGGGTTAGAGGTTTGTGGCCGCCGCATGAGTACAACATCGAGGCCGCGTTCTCGATAGCCGGCGAGCCTCTCAGCCAGAAACCCGGGCGCGAGCTCTGGCGGCTGGACTTCGAAGCCCTGACTACCATAGAAGGCGATCAGGTGCGAATACGGGATGCAATGGCATTCCTGTCCACCGAGCTCTGCGACAAAGGTCTCCAGGAGCCGTGTGCCGACACGTTGGCGGCGAGCATTGGGCGCAACCTGCATCCCTCTGAGCATGATGGTCCCGTGCTCGCGTGTGAGACGAACGAGCCCCAGGAGCTCCCCCGCCCGCTCCGCTACGAAGATGGTATCTGCGGGGTCGGCGCCGCCGCCATAGCCCCAGACTGCGTACGTGGTCCGCACACGCTCAAGCTCATCCGCGGCGGCAACTCGGACGTGGGGCTCGCTCATCAGGCGTGTGTCATATGACGTCAGCAACTCCACGTGAATCGACTCCTCGAAGCTTCACAGAAACTTGGACTTAGCGAGTCTACGCCCCGGTACTGGAGGGTGTCAATCGGGACGCAGAAGCGCCGGAACCGGGCCAGGAGGGAAGAGTCCGGGGCCGGCGGAACCTTAGTAGGGGCGGCCCTTGTGGCCGCCCTCCGGAAGGGCACCCACAAGGGATGCCCCTACAGAGTCACCGGGGTGGCGGTGTACTGGATGCTGTACCCGATGACGTGGCAGGCATCGCGAACACCCCGTCTTCCACCTCAGGGTTCATGCGGATCCTCTCGACCTTCGTTACGGTGTGCCGGGCGCCGTACTCCTTCTCGATCCGGTGGGGGATGACCAGGCCGTCGACGGTCCGGAAGTCGGAGAACCAGGCCCGCTCCTGCATCGCCTCGGATGTCTGGGAGTAATCGAAGACCTTCGAGTCGACCGCGACTTCCAGGTAAGTCCGGGGATCGAGGTGCCAGGTCTCCACCCAGCCGTTGGACCGGGTGAGCTCGAGGCGGAGGGTCTCCTGACCGTTCACGTTTCCCCGGCCGGCCTGGACGACCTTGTGGCCATTTTCCTGATAGCCGAAGAGAGCAGGCTCGATCTCCGCATCGCGGGCGGTCATGACGACCACGGGAGCCTCCTCCATCTTGGCCGGGCTCTCGATCCCATAGAGAGGATAGAGCCACCAGGGCCCGCGGGCATCCTGAGCGAGGATCATCTCCTTCTGGATCATCCTGGAGTCGAACCGGTAGAGGTTCGGACGCTTGCGGCGAAGGGTGAACGGGGCCTCCTCGCTGAAGCTGGTGAACGTGCCCGCCATCTCGATGGACCGCAGAGCCTGCCAGCGCTCCCGGCCACCCCGGGCCGCTTCGTAGCGGGCCACGATCTCCTCGAGGGTGAGGGTGGGAGTTGCAGGGGAAGGGCTCGTGCCGGCTGTACCCCCTTTCGGGGAGAGGGCAGGCCTCGACGCAGAAGTTTCCCTGGCGCCCGGCGCCTTCATCTCCAGGGCGACGATCTCGTCGTTGTCCCGCAGGTAGAGCCGGCCGTTGGCAAGGGCCGGTGCGGTCCACGCCTTACCCTCCATGGCCTGGAATCGTGCGAGCTCCGTGTAGGCGTCGGGAGTTGCCTTGACCAGGAGGAGGGTCCCCAGGTCCGAAAGGACGATCAGCAGGTCCCCGTCCGCGGCCAGGAGCGAGCCCTTGCCCAGACCCCGAAAAGCCCAGGTCGGCTCGCCTGTGGCGACCGAGAGGCACTTGAAGGTGGCGTTGTCGAAACCGTAGAGGTGGTCGCCGACGAGGACCGCATTGTTGAAGTGGTTCTTCATCGTGCGGGTCTTCCACAGCTCCTCGACAGTAGCCTTTCCGCCCTCGGTTTTGATCCGCATGAGGACTGCCCCGGCGTCGTCCCCGCCCGAGATGTAGACCTTGTCCGGCGGGATCAAGAGGGCGCTGGCAATGACCGAGGACGGCCCCGGATGGGTCCAGAGGACCGAGCCGTCGGGCCGGAGCGCGACCGTTTGCGGGCCGGCCCGGCGGGGCACCACGTATTGTTTGATGCCGCCGATGGTCATCATGACCGGCGAGGAGTAGGCGGCATCGCCGTCCAGGGCCCCCCAGCGGACCTTCCCCGTGGCCTTCTCAAAGGCCACCACTCCCCTGCCATCTTTCCCTCCGACCTCCAGGATGAGCAGGTCGCCGTCGATCAATGGGGAGCCCGAGTACCCCCAGGTGGGCCGCTTGGCGCCGAACGCCTGGGGCAGATCCACCTCCCAGATCTTTGCCCCATCGGCCGCCTTCAGGGCGAGGAGCCGGCCGTGGGAGCCCATGGCGTAGACCGTGCCGTCGTCCAGGGTCGGCGTCGTCCGCGGGCCGTTGCCCATGCTGTCGATCAGCTTGGGGCCGGCCGGAACGCGCCAGACCTCCTTGCCACTGCCCGCTTCCAGGGCCAGGACGTACTCGGCCGTCCCGTCCGAGTCCATGGTGTAGAGCCGGTCTCCGACGACGCTGATCCCGGAGTATCCCTCCCCGATCGCCCGCTTCCACACGACCCGCGGCCCCTCCGCCGGCCAGCTCCGAGGCAGGTCCGTCTCGGCCGAGACGCCGTCCCGGTTCACGCCCCGGAACTGCGGCCAATCGAGGGCTGCAGCGGGTCCGGCAGCGAGCAGCGTCAGGGAGAGAGAAAGGGCGGAAAAGGGGAATCGAGCCATGGCCATGCCTCCTCGACGGGCAAAGGATGTGGCTCTTATACGGGCGCTGCTTGGAGAGGTTTGCTCCCTACTGAGTCAACGGTGGCCGCAGTTTCCACTCCGCAGAGGCCGAAGGCCTGAACCTGAGACGGTCACTTTGCTCGTGCGGCAAGCCAGAGCGAAAGGAGTACGACCGGTGGAACGATGACGATCGCAAGGCGCACAAGGAGCCACAGAATGGGAAAGCTTATGGCGCCGATATCCGATTGCTCGGCCGATGCCTGAGCGAGTTGAATAGCCGATATGAGGGGCCACAGTAGAAGGACGGACGAAACCAGCACCCAGGCGAAGCATACCAAGAGGAGTCGAGTCAACGGCCACGCTCTTACCAGCGACACGAGTTTTGCCTTAGGAATGTCAGTCAACCTCCGCCGAATCCGCCGAATCCTCTGGCACTTCTCCTTGAGGCCGAAGTGCACGCCTTCTCCGGCAGCGGGCACGCCACGGCGTTGCTGCAACCGGAAAGGTACTTCGCCGTGACGGACCGGTTCCTGGGAGTGTAACCTGACCGGGCGCCAATCCGTAAGCAGGAGAAGATCCGTGCAGGAGGAGCCTGTCCATGCAAAAGAGCTGTTCGATCCGAGCCGCCATCTTCGTCGCCCTGACCCTGTACAGATGACTTCAACTCCTGTCACCGATGGCCGCTCGGCGGGCTCGAGATCCCGCCCTCTGAACAGTTCGCCAAGCGCCCGTGATCTAGTCTAGCGCCCGCCGAGCGGCGGGTACATCGCCGGCGGGCGGTCGAAGTCGACCTGCTCGACGTCGGTCCAGGGCACGTACTCGGGGCGCTGACGGCCGTCGACGAAGATCAGCATGCCGGCATTCCCCTCGCCGAGGTCGCCGGTGCGCTCGAGCTGCAGCTCCTCGCCATTATGGAGGGTCACATGGAGGGTCACCCTGGCGCGCTGGGCGCCGCGCTCTTCGCGGCCGGGGGGCACGATCGAGGCGATCAGGCCGAAGGGGATGGTGTAGTCCACGCCCTGGGATGGGGCGTCGAGCGTCTCGGTGGTCTCGCTCTCGTCGAGGTCGTAGACCAGCCGGCCGGCGAGGCGGCGGCCGGCGCGGGTGGTGACGCTTCCCGTGAGCGGGCGCCCCGGCGGGAAGTCGCCGTAGGCGGGGCCACTGCCGCCGGGGCTGAAGTCGACGCGCTCGAAGGCGTCCCAGGAAATCAGCACCCGGCCGTAGCGCCGGTCGTCGACGTAGATCCCGCGGTTGCCGTGGCCGACTTCGCTGGTGTCGGAGAGCACGATCTCGCGGCCGTCGAGCAGCGTCAGCAGGGAGCTGTCGCGCGAGCGGCGCGCGATGGAGCGGATGGTGTCGAAACGCAGGTTGAGCTCGCCCTCGGGGGTGTGGCCGTCGAGCTCGTCGGGGCCGACGTACTCCTGCCGGTTCCACCCGACGAAGCCGGTGAAATCGCCCTGCCGCGTGCGCACGGTACCGTGCAGCCGGTAGGGGACGGCGCCTAGCGGGGGGGTGGGGAGAAGCTCGATCGTGCGGATCCGCAGACTGTCGAGGTCGACGACGCCCCGCCTGCCGTCCCACACCCGCACGCCGTCATCGAAGTCGCTGGCGTCGAAGCGGTCGAGGTCGAACACGGTCCCGCTCTTGAGAGTCACCCGCACCTCACGGCCGCGCGCCTCGATGCGCGCGATCTCGCCGAAGCGCGCCATGAATGGCCGGCCGACGTCGATCTGACTCTCTCTGTGGGCGACCTCGATCCCGAAGATCTCGATCGGGCGGCGCTCCTTGGGCAGCCGCTCTGGCGGCACGTGGGCAAGCCAGGGGTTCTCGTGCTTGGCTCCGTTGCAGTAGTCGCCCCAGAACGCCTCCTGGTCGCCCCCCCAGCGCAGCCGCCCCTCGTAGGTGGCGCCGTCGGCGGTGGTGATCCGGCCGTAGAGGAAGCCCTGGTGGTCCTCCGCCGCCGGGCGGGTCTCCGCCGCCGCCGGCGTGGTCGAGGGGGTGATCGCGGGCGATGTCGCCGCGGCGGGGTGGACGTCCTGGTTGAGGGCCCGGTAGCCGGCGGCGAGGGCGAGGAGGAGGAGCACGGTGGCAAGCGCCCCGCCGGCGATCTTGGCTCTCGTAATGGTCGGCTCTCCTTCAGAAGACACGAGTCTCATGCCGCGTTGCGGCCTGCCTGTCTTACGCACGGGGCGGCGAGAGATTACGCTGAGGCAACCAACTTCGCCATCTCGACGTGGCGACGGCGACGAGAATCGCGACTGCCAGACCGGCTTCAGATCGCTTCAAATTTAGACCCTTAGCGAGCCACGGAACGCCCTGGCGCCATAGTAAGACTGCGCACCGTTGTGATACACGAAGACATGGCCGTAGCGGCGATCACCAAAGAGGGCACCGCCGAGCTCTCTAATATCAGCAGGTGTTTTCACCCAGCTCGACGTCTTCATATCGAAATTCCCAAGTTTCTGCAACTCTCGATATTGTTCTTCCGTTAGAAGCTCAATACCCATGGCAGCTGCCATATCGAGAGCGTTATTTTCGGGTTTATGTTCTTTCCTTGACTCCAGCCCTTCGCGGTCGTAACAAACGCTTCTGCGACCCTTTGGACTTTCCGCCGAACAATCATAAAAAATATATTCGCCCGCCTCTTTATCATGACCAACAACATCCGGTTCACCGCCAGTTCTTTCCATTTCATTGAGTGACCACAGTTTTTCGGTATTAGCTTCCAGCTTTGCTTTTACTTTAGCCCATTCAAGACCTTTATGGCGGTTCATGTTTTTCTCAAAACGGGCTTTCAACGCTCTGAGTAGTTCTTCACGTTGTTCTGGTGGCAACTCCTTTTTCATATAGGTTTCCTTTTCGATGCTGTGTTGTGTGGAGAGTTGACCCCGATTAGCCCTACGAAAGGACGATTCTGTTGTGTCGAGCTCGCTCATAGATTCGGAGTGCAACAACTTCAAGAGTTTAAGCCCGTGCTGGTGGCGAGTCAATCCAAGCCTCGCCACGAGAACCGCGAGCTTCATCGTGCCGGGTCGACCTGCACTTCCTGCCAGAGGGTGTCGCCGCTCACCTCGTCGCGGACGGTGAACACGAGCCTCTGCGGCGCGCGGCGCAGGCGCAGGGTGGTCTCGAAGCGGGCCAGGCCGCCGGCCTGGGGAAGGTCCTTCACCGCCACCCGCAGCTTCGCGAGCGGGATCTCGGCGCGCCTGCCCTCGCCGTCGAGCGCGGCCACGGCGAGCGCGGTCTTGCCGAGCTGCGTCCGCGCCTCGGGGCTGACCCGGGAGTCGAGCGTCGCCAGGAGCCCCTGGATCTGTTCCTCCACCAGCCCCGCATCTTCGCCGGTCTTCGCAACCAGGCGCCGTGGCGTGCCCGCTGCCGGAGAAGACGTGCACTGCGGCCCGGGGATACATGGCCGTCATCGCCTCCCGGGCCGTAGAGTCAAAATCTAAATGTCAGTTAATAGACGTTTCGGGGGTAGGTGGACAGGTTCTTCTGGGCGAGCCCGATGGGGCAAAGGGCTGACAATCTCATTCGGGGTCTAGACAGATGGATGATGAGTCCAGTAGACTAGGTTAGTAACATCGACAATATCCGCCGGGAAGGTTGTGGCCAGGCCGAAGGTTCTGGCCAGGCCGAGTGAGCTGATGGCCGCCGCTTCGAGGCCCCACGCCGCGGCGTCTACCTCCTTCCCCAGTTCTGAACCGCATGGTGCCACTTTGGATGGAGGTTTACCTGTATGCGCAGTATGCGCGAAACTCTCTTCGGCCTTTCACTGGCGCTGCTCGCGCTGGGCTTTTTCGCCGGAACACCCGTTGCCTCCGCCGGAACACCCGTTGCCTCCACCGCAGAGCAGATGAAGATCTTCTCCGGGGGGCCGGTGATCACCACGGACCCAAAGACGGGCAAGATGGTGGAGGCCCAGGCCATAGCCGTCCGCAATGGAACGATCATCTCTGTGGGTGACGATGCCGCTGTGACGAAATTTGTGAATGATATTTTGGGGCGCAGGGAGGCCACGATCGAGTTCGAGAGGGTCAATCTGAATGGGCACACCCTGCTCCCAGGCTTCGTCGAGCCTCATACTCATCTGGCTCTGACGGTCCAGTCCCAGCCCCAGTTCTCGATTGACTGCGGCGACCAGAAGCCCAATCTACCGGTCGAGACAGTTCTCGACCGGCTCAAGGCTGCCGCCGATTTGGCGCCGGCTGGCCAGTGGGTGTTGGGAACCAACTTTGACCCCGCGCGCTCCAACCCGCTGTTTGCCAGTCTGGATGCCAAAACCCTCGATGAAAAAGTCTCCTCGACCCACCCGGTCTTTGTGCTGAACGCCTCCGGGCATATCGCCTATGTGAATAGCGCAGCCCTGAAGGCCGCTGTCCCCCCTATCACTCGCAACACCCCCAATCCTTCCGGCGGCGGCGAGATCGTCAAAGACAAGAACGGCGAGCCGACCGGCCAGCTCAACGAGCTGTCTGCCATCAATCTCGTGGCCAAGAACATCCCCCCCCCTCCGAACGCCGACACGCTCCTCCCCCAGACGGCCGCCTGTGTGATTCAGCAGTGGGCTGCCACGGGGGTGACCACCAGCACGGAGATCTCCCTGGGCCTCACGATCGGCGTGGACGCCGATTTGGAGCTCTACAAGGCCCTGGCGAAGAAGAAGGGACCGATCCGATTCCGGGTCTACCTGGACTATAGGCAGGTAACACCGGATGACCGCCGGTTCTTGGTCAAACGGTACACGGACAAAGAGAACAACGACTGGCTCGAATTCCTCGGGGTCAAGTTCGTTACCGACGGCTCGACCCAGGGCCTCACGGCGGCCCTGAACCAACCCTATCTGTATCAACCGGGTCTGGATACAACCGACTATGGCACTAAACCGGCTCTGGATCCAATCAACTATGGCACCTTCAACTTCCCCAGCCCCAAAGAGGCCACCCAGACCAATCCCACCCTGATTGACGCCATGCGCCCATTCTATAAAGCGGGTTGGCAAATCGTGGCCCACGCCAACGGCGATCGCGCCATCGACCAGGTTCTCGACACCTATAAGACGCTCTTGGGAGAGAAACCCGCCCTGGCCACAACCAAAGAACGGTCCTTACGCCGTTTGCGGATCGACCACTTTACGGTCACCACTCCCGGCCAACTGCAACAAGTCGCTGACCTGGGCCTGACCCCCGGCATGACGGCCGGTCACCTCTACTTCTGGGGACAGGACTTTTACCAACCGATCCTGGGCCCGGAGCGGGCCAACAAGATCCATCCTTCCGCGAGCCTGAAGGCTAAAAACATTCGTTTTGCCTATCATAGCGACAGCCCGGTCACCAAAGTGGAACCGCTGCGGTATGTGCAAACTGAGGTCACCCGGGTGCCGCAATGGGTGCCGCAACTGGTTCCCCCGCTCCCCCCGTTCATCATGGGAAAAGACCAACGGATCTCGGTGGAGGATGCACTGCGCGCGGTCACCCTCGACGCCGCGTACCAAGTCTTCTTCGACGACAAAGTGGGCAGCCTGGAAGTGGGCAAACTGGCTGACTTCGTGGTCCTGGATCGCAATCCTCTCGACCCGAAAGTTGACCCCAGCACCATCGCCAGCATCCAGGTGCTCGAGACCTATCTAGGAGGCGAGAGGGTCTATAAACTGGGCGATCTCGTTTCCAAGGAAAGCCCTTGCGCACTACTGCCGAAGTGAATTTGGGTACAGCCCTCTCCAGGGCTGCTTAAGTTAGCGCGTATGGGGCCGGGGGGTGAGGGCCACCTCACCCCTCGATCCGCAGCTCCGCGTAGGCCGGCGCCAGCTGTACACGTGCTATACACGTGCCGGGTGAGTGTTGAAGCGTTTCCGCTTCCGAGATGCACACGCTTCCAAGATGCAACCTCAACCGCGGCGCGCCGCCTCGATTGCGGCGATGTCGATCTTTTGCATCTCCATCATCGCATCGAACGCGCGCTTGGCGGCGGCGGGATCGGGATCGGTTATCGCTTTCGTCAGCACCAGCGGCGTAATCTGCCAGGACAAGCCCCATTTGTCCTTGCACCAGCCGCACGCACTCTCTTGGCCGCCGTTGCCGACGATTGCGTTCCAGTAACGATCCGTTTCGGCCTGGTCGGCGGTTGCGACCTGAAACGAGAATGCTTCGTTGTGCTTGAACGCTGGTCCACCATTGAGCCCAAGGCAGGGAATTCCCATCACGGTAAACTCAACCGTCAACACATCCCCCTTCTTCCCGGACGGAAAGTCTCCCGGTGCGCGGTGCACCGCGTCAACGGATGAATCGGGAAAGGTCCTGGCGTAAAATCGCGCCGCGTCCTCGGCGTCGCCATCGTACCAAAGGCAAATCGTGTTCTTTGCTGGCTTTACCATGTCACTTCTCCATCGTGATGAGCCACCGAACGCCGGAGTACGGAACCGTACGCCGGGCTTCCTTTATTGCTTTTGCGGCTTTGCATCGAAAAAGTCGTTCACCATCGGGACGATGACGGGCAAGCGCTCCATCAGCGTGACGTGTGTCGTGTTGGGCAATATGGCCAATCTCGATTCTGAGCGCGGCCGCATGTCGCCGAAAATCTCGTCGCCCTTCAGGCGGAACATTTCCGAGATGTGCTCGAGCCGTACGCCGTCGGCATCGCCGTGGATGAAAAACATCGGCGCTTTGGTGGCCTTGAGCTTGTCGGCGCCGAAGTCGTACGGTTTCAAATCCATCCCGATTACGCGCTTGACAAAATTCGGGAATTCGTTTGGCGTCGGGCTCAGTTTCTTGTATTCGGTTACGATGGGCGAGCCTTTGAATGCTTCCGCCGTGAGATGACCCAACCCGTCGAGAGCTTCCTTGACCCAGCCGTCGTGGCGAAACACGGCCGAGATGCTGACAACTTTGCGCACTTTTTTCGGATGGCGGATCGCACACTGCATCGCGACGCCGCCGCCCATGCTGTAACCGATGAGGTCCGCGCTTGGGATTTTGAGATAATCGAGCAGCGCAGCCACATCGTCGGCGAGGTTTTCATAGCTGAAATCGCGTTTGATGTCGGCCGTGCGCCCGTGTCCCTGCATTTCTAAGGCAATCACTTTCCGCGTCTTGGAGAGCTCGCCGATCCACTCTGTCCAGTTGTTTGTAATTGTCATGAACGAGCCGTGGAGCAACACCACAGGATCGCCGCTCCCGTGGACTTCGTAGTACATTTTGAGTCCGTTGACCGGCGCATAGCCCGTAGTTGGTTTTTGCTGCGCCGATACGACAGCCGACAGGAGCATCGTCAGGATAAAAGCTGTTGTCTTCATGGTTGATTTTTGATGGTCATCTTAGCGCGAGCACGGCCTTTCATGGCCGTCGCCGCCCGATGATTTCTCACTTCGGCACCAACTTGCGCTCGACTGTGGCGGGCTCCAGCTGCCACATCGCGCCACTCAGGGCGTCGACGCCGAACCCGGCTCCGCCGAGAAGTGCACCGAGAAAGAAATCGACGAACGCCTGGTCTGATTGCCGCGTAGTGCCGCTCGCTGCGCCGGCGATCGGCGCGGCGAAGTTTCCCCACACCCAGCCGCTCCGGCTCGAATCGAACACCACCGTCTCGGAATGAAAGCCGGGCCGCGTCAGAATGAGCGAACACTGCTCAACGCGGCGCGGCAGACGAACCGTCGTCGGCGTCACCGCCGCCGGCTGCAGCTTCCCGCAGCGAACCTCAACGGTGGCACCGGCGGGATCGGTGACGACCTTGATCTCCTGGTGACGCCCGTTGTGCAGAGTCGCACAGCCCTGCGTGAGAATGACCACTGCGGCTAAGGTCTTGAGGTTCACGCGATTCGCTCCTTCACTCATGCCAGACACCTATTCCGGGGGCTGGGGTCTCCTGTCAGGCGGCCGAGCGCCAAGCGCTCACCGAGGACCTGGCCCGGAGGGTCCTCGCGCTCCTCTTCCGGGCCAGGCACAACGAGAAGCTCAGTTTCCAGGCTTCGAGCAGCCTTTAGGATCGATCGCACCCTTATCGATTGTAGAACTGCAAGAACCGTTATTGATTCCCTCTTGTGGTGCAGTAGAGACCGATCAGGGTCAGATGCGTAGAGTTAAGTGTGGGTACTTGATTGACTACCCACCATATATCCTTCTGTTCGCAGATTCGGGTGCCAGTAGGGTCGACGAGGAATATGTTGTCGCCAACCGCCGCGTTACTGGAATAGGCAAGATTTACGGCCTTTTGCAGGACATATGAATTCGTTGCGTTAAATGGATAGCAGGCGGGTTCGGTGCAGTTGGCAAAATAGTCGGCCGCGAATGCTGGACCAACGAAACCCAGGGCAAGGACGACAGCGACGAGCAGCTTTTGTTTCATGGACTCTCCTCCTCTGTCGGCAGTATAGCAGTGAGCTGGTTCCTCTGGATAGTCATAGGCGACTCCAATCGACCGGGTCGACGACAGTGAACAGCTTGCCCGGATTCATGGGGTACCTCTGCTCGAAGCTCGCTCGCGAGGCGAAGACGCGGCTCCCAGCCGGTTCGCGACGCGGGAGATCCTGGAGCTCGATCCACTGCCTTGCTGGAGGCAGGTATCCCCCGAGCAGTACCGGCAACGCATCGCTGGATTGGTGGAGGCCATCGTTGCAGCGGTCCAAGGCCCTCGAACGGGCCCCATTCAAGACTTTCCGGACGGTGGGTAGCGATATATTTTGTTGCCGCATTGAGGCCGTCCGCCATCGGACTGCTCGGCGCCTTTGGCCAGAAGCCCGACCAGATATCGTAGGTGCGACGGCCAAGCAGCAGATCGAAGCTCCCGCCATGTGTACACGTGCCGGGTGAGTGTTGAAGCGTTTCCAGGAATGACATTTCCCACCCGTTTTCCGTCTCTACACGGGTACTATGTCAAGACCACTGCGCTTCATCCCGGAAGAAGGCTCCCTCGTCGAAATCACCTGCCGCACCGACCAGGGCCGGTACCTTTTGCGGCCCGACCCGGTGATCGACGACATTCTCCTCGGTGTCCTCGGCCGTGCCCAGCGGCTCTACCCGGTCGAGATCTGCGGCTTCTCATTCTTGTCGTCGCATTACCACCTGCTTCTGTGGGTTCCGGATGCCAGGAGCATGGCCAAGTTCATGTGGTACTTCCAGACCAACGCGGCACGCGAGGTCGCTCGCCTGACGGACTGGCCGGACGGAATCTGGTCCGACCGCTACACCTCGATCCCTGTCAGCGACGAGCCCGCGGCCCAGGTCGATCGTCTGCGCTACGTCCTCGCCCAGGGCGTCAAGGAGGGGCTCGTGGCCCGGGTCGAGGAGTGGCCCGGCATCAGCATGCTCAAGGCCGTGCTCGAAGGGGAGCCCATTCGAGGCATCTGGTTCGATCGCACCCAGGAGTACCGGGCCCGGTTGCGCAAGAAGGACAAGGACTCCGAGCCTGAGAGCTTCCCGTCGGAAGAGATTGTCGCGCTCTCTCAACTCCCCTGCTGGCGTCACCTCAGTCCGGAAGTGTACCGGGAGTTGGTGGCGGGGCTGGTGCGCGAGATCGAGTCCGACGCCGCGGCGGAAAGGAAGCTCACGGGCAGGGAGCCGCTCGGCTCGGAGGCCATCCTGAGTCAGCATCCGCAAACGCGTCCGGAAAAGCTCAAGAAGTCGCCGGCACCTCTGTTCCACGCGGCCAGCAAGGACGCCCGCCAAGGGCTGAGAGCGGCCTATGGCCTCTTCCTTGCGGCTTTCCGTGAGGCCGCGGAGAGGCTGAAGGCTGGAGACCGCCTGGCGAGATTCCCCAACGGCTGCTTCCCGCCGGCCCTGCCGTTCGTGGGTTTGTCTGCGGCCGCATCGCCGTAGCCGGCGATCGGAAGCTGCCGAGCCTCACAGTTCAAGGACTTTCGGAGTTGGAAGACCTCCAGGACGAGAGAGGTGCGCCCGAGAAGCCGAGAGCAGCTCCAGACAGGCTGATGAGAGCCAGCTTTCGAACGATTCCGCACGATCAAACAGCTCGCCACGGCTGAGAAGGCCACCTGGGAAGCGCTCCAAGAGCTTTCCGCACCAGGGAGAGAGGAGAACTACACGCTCTTCTTTAACACTCGCCAGACACCTATTCTACAGCTTCACCGAACTGCCTTTGTTTATTGTACAACGGAACTGCCGGCTGGTGACGGGAGACTCCCGAGTCCCACCAAGGCCCCGCCTGGCTCCACGGGGTTCCTGCCCCCTCGGTCGGTCCGCAGACCGGGCAGTTTGGCCGCAGCGAAGCGGAGGCCAAGCTGCATCGTTTGGGACTGGATCCGGATCTGAGAACGCCAAGCTGGCTCGAAGCAAAGAGACGCTCGGGTCGGAGACCGAATGACTGTCGTGAGTTGATCAGCAGCTTGCGAGCCGCACCACCAAAGTTGGCGAGGAGCCTGGAACGATCCATAGCCATCATGGCGCAATCACTCTCGCGATGGGCTCATTCGTCGCTCTCAACTTCGTCGAAGTCTCCATCAGAGATCTTCTCTCCTAGCTCATACTCGTCGTCGGCAGTTACAGTTTTCCGCTCTCCGCTTTCGACATTTTCCACGTCGTATTTGTACCACCTGTCGCTTAGCCCGAAAGTGATTACACCTTTGACTACGCTTATTGGATCCTCACTTTTATCCTTTATCTTCCAATCGCCCATCATATCTCTCCTGTCAGTCTGCTGCCGTTAACGCCCAACCGCTCGTAAGCTCACAGGCGGATGGGCGCGAGCCCAGCCGTCCTGTGCAGCGCCGGGTTACACGGCTTCCAAGAATCTGCAATGCTCCTTTTCACCTTTCCCCCGGCTGGGCACTGTTTGTCTTCACGCTCTGAAGCTTCCCCTCCAAGCGCCTTCGCAGGGAGGGATAAGTGCCAATACTGCCGATGAACCTGTCGGCGACTTCGCCATCTTCATTGAAGATAGCATAGGCAGGAAGATCTACCTTCTTGTCCCTGAAAATGCTCTGTACAATTCCCAGATCTCTGATGAAGTAGGTAGTCTCGAGGCTGTGCGCCATGCTCTCTGCCTGGGCCGCATATCGGCGCCTGGGTATGTCGTCGTTTAAACCTAGAAATATGACATCCCTGTGTTGTTCCTCGAGCTGGGCAATGTGGGAGAGATCGCGCATCGATCTCTCGGACCAGAGAGCCCAAGAATATACTAAGACTGGTCGTTTCTCAGCTGTGGCAAGAGTCACGATCGGGCTCTTATTGAACGGCACTGCCTTCCCGGCTTCCTCAACAAAGATTCCCTCGCCAATCTCGGAAAGTGCTACGCGCTCAAGGTACTCTTGGGTATCAACAGCATGCTGTACCTGATTAGAGGGCATTGGTGCAGGCTCATTGGGCGCACCGCCACTGGATTTCTTAGTTTCACCACTCGGTTGCACCCTTCCCTGATCTTGTGCAAGCAACTCCGATGGCGTGTCTTCTAATGGGCGCACCGGGTCCGCAGTAGATTCTGCAGTGGTAGCAGAAGAGTCGTGGCGAAAGCCGAAGTATTCTCGAATCTCGGGCACGACAGCTACCGCCGCTACGCAGCCAATGACAGCCGCGATCGAGCCAACCAGGGCAATAACCTCGGACCGAGACCACTTACTCATGCATCACCTGATGAGGGGTGCCTTGCTCAACGCCTAACGCGATGCCGATGAGCGGCGGGAACCGCGCTGTTTGCGGTTTCCGTCCGCTCGATCGGCGGGGTTCGGCGAATCAACTCCCAATTTACCCCTCTAGCTAGCTGAGCCAACCTGCGGCTACAGCAACTGCGCGGGCCTGTCGGAAGATTATCCATACTATGAGGCAGAGACCCACCAGGTAACAGACTCCGGCGCCCAGGATGACTACAGGGCCCCGCTCAGCATGAGAGCGATACTCGGCACGCGCTCCCTGGTCGATCACAGTCATTCTTCGTCGATGTTTCTCCTCAGGATCCAAACCTTCCCACGCATCTTCAGGTGGAATCCAACGACTATCATTCCTCCGCAGGTGATATTCCGCTCGTCGGTAGGCTCCTTCAGATTGATACTTCACATACTCATCGAGTCGAGTAGCCAAGAACTGGCTCAAGCTGTTGTGTCGTATGATCTCCGGAGCGCCTATCTGGTAGATGAAATGGCCCAGCAAGACCGCAAGTGCAGCAAAGAAAGCCACCGCCCAAGTTGCCGGTAGATGCGGGCTCTCAAGCGTGCGGGCGGGGTGGTCCCTCACAAAATCCCGCGTCCGCCTCTCGAGTTCGAGCGCTGCCTTGTCGACCTCCGCCAACAGTCTGTTGTAGCGGCCGATAGGGAAAGCTTGAGCGGTTTGGGAGGGCAATCTCTCCGGCAGGCGAGCGAGTTCCTCCCGGAGCGTCTGATTTTCCTCCCGGAGATCCTCAGAGGCGCGCTTGAAGGTCAGGGTCGAGTCCGTCACCACCTCGTTGTAGCGATTCACCGCAGTGCGGACCCCAGGCCAGAGCGCCGCAAGCATTGGCACAATTACCAATACAAAATAGGAGGCCCTAGTCAGTACCTGGAGCTCCCCGAGGCTTCGAACCGCCTGCCAGGTGACGAATTTTATGCTCATTTAGCTAATAAGCCGCCCTCAGCTGGTCGCGCCGAACGTTGTGGGCCTAACCGCGCGGCGCCGCGTCAGCGGTGCCGTCCGGTTGAGGCCCGGGGTTGGCCGAACCAAGTTTTCCCTACTCGCGTATATGGCTATGGCTCCACTGCGCTGCTTTCTTTATTCTACAACGGACTCACCGGCTGGCGATAGCAGAGTTCCGAGTCCTCGATCGCCTCCTCTGGCCACCAAGGCCCTGAGCTCCACGAGGTTTCGGAACTCTCGGCCGGTCCGCAGACCGGCAGTTTGGCCGCAGCGAAGCGGAGGCCAAGCTGCATCATTGGGGACTGGATCCGGATCCGGAAGACGACCGTAGCGAGTTGCGAAGCAATTCGCGGGCGCGACCATGGTAACTTGGAACTCGCGCTGCTTCCTCGACCATGAGCGCCTCCGGAGTCTCACCACGGGCGTGGATCTGTCTTTGCAGGGCCGAAAGACCTAAAACACCTACGGGTCCCCGACCCAGGCTTTTAACAACACAGCCCCCAGAGAAAAGATCCCAACTACGAGTGCTACCCAAAGGGGAATGAGATAAGTCCACCGCTCGGCGAGCTTGACTTGACGGTCATGAAGGTCGATTGCGGCAGCAAGAAGACGACCAGCGAACTCCGGCGGAAGAGCACGAAATCCGGCAGCATCTTCTGGAATGACATGGCGGGCGACCAGAGAGACCGCGTTCTGCGCCTGCGGCCTAACACGAAAGAACTCTGGATGCGATTGGGCAACCTCGGTCCAGCTCGCAGCAGACTGTGGCATGCCTTGAAGTTCACTCTGTAGGCCGCTTTCGCTTCGGTGAGTATGCTCGTCAAGAGCGAGCACTTGAATGAGAGCAAGCACATCAGGCAGGCGTCCAGGAACAAGGTATCGAGTGAATCGGCGGCTTGGTAGACGTAATCTCATTTAGATTCCTGACGGCCAACGCTTGGAAGCTAACCGGCGGGGCCGCGGCCGAAGGACGCGGTTTCGTCCGGTTGAGCGCAGGGTTATGCCATCTTCATTTCTCGGTCTTGCCTAAGTTTATCCATGACTTGCTCGCTTGCACCGATTTCAAACTCCGAGGTACGAATGTAGAAACGCCACCACAAGGCGGAGAAGAGCAGAGAAAAGAACACACCGCCAAGAATCACCCACCAGAACTTACTGTTGTTGGCGCTATTCAGAAGCGCTAGAACGACCGTACCTATAACTGCATTGACAATAGCTCCTCGAGCAACTCGATCGCGGCTACTTCGTATTTCGATTTGCCGGCCTAGCTCTGGGGCATGCATAAATATCACCCAATAACGTAGCTCCTTGTCACTCTCTGTCTTCTTCAGAGATTTGCCCGCCACCTTCTTGAACCAGTCGACAAGGCCCTTTCCCAAGAAGTCCACGAGCATGCCAAGAACATAGATGCCAGGCACAAGGAAGGCGAGTTTTGCTCCGTCCCAGCCCTGCAGGACTAGGCCATCAGGCAGGTTGTTATTCGCCTGCAAAAGCAGGAGTGTTCCCCGAACCCAAATCAACGCGCAGGAGCCTGTGATGAGGTACTCGACAAGCATCCCTGGTAGGTTCATAGATCTCTCACTCTCCTCGCCGCATAACGGTTGGCGGCTAAGCGGCGCCCATTCGCCCACCACCGCCGATGCTCGGAACCACAACAGCTCGCAACCCACAATCGTTGATGCGAACTCAGGCGTCCGCTTGAGCCGCAGGGTTGTACGCCGGCGCCTCTTCGGCATCGAGACGGCGACTGCTCAGCGACCACCGCTGCTCCGGGCCGCGGGCTCGCAGGCCCCAACTGCTCCTCGAAGGAGCCAAA
>DATMER010000123.1:0-21110 GCA_035556715.1 Thermoanaerobaculia bacterium | reverse complement strand
AGACCTGATGCGTGAGCAGGTCCCGGTCGCTGTAGGTATAGGTCGTCAGGTTTCCCTCGGCGTCGGTCACCGTCTTCAGGTGGTCCTGGACGTCGTAGGTGTACGTCGTCGCCGCCGCGCCGGCAGTGCCGGGACCCACGGCCGTCGAGGTCAGGCGGTTCAAGACGTCATAGGCATAGAGCTGTGTGGGGTTCGGGTTCGACGCCCTGGGATGATTGGCGTCCCAGACCTTCTCCAGGTTGTCGTTAAGGTCGTAGCAATACTCGGTCACGCTCGGCGCCGCGCTGCCCGAGCCTTGCGTCATCTTGTCGAGATGGCAGGTGTACTCGTAGGCGGTCTTCGAACGGCTCTCCCAGGCGGAGCCGGTCCAGCGTTCCAGGCTCTCCTCGATCCGGTGACCCAGGCCGTCGAGCTGGTAGACCGTGCGCTCTCGCGGTTGGAGGGAATCGAGGCAGGTCATGCTATCGGGAGTCGCCACGACGGTTCCCCGGCGGATCTCCGCGAGCCTTCCGGCGCCGTCGTAGAGGTACTCCATGCCGTTGCCCCGCGGCAGCTTCGTGCAGAAGAGGTCCCCGAAGACGTTGTACGAGTAGGTGGTCACCAGGTCGTCCGCGGGGATGGCACCCTTCTGGCGCATTTCGGTCACCCGGTCCAGGCTGTCGTAGCTCGTCACGGTCTCGACGCCGTTCGGATCGGTCGTCGAGGTGCGGCGGTTCAGGCCGTCGTAGCCGTAGGCGGTTGTGCCCACCAGCGGATCGGTGCGGCTGTCAGGCACGTGCCCGTTGCGCCCCGCGAGGTTGTAGGTGAAGGTGGTCGCATCCGCCGCGCCGAAGCCGGGCGGATCGACCGAGAGCACCTCTCCCGAGGCGTTGTTCGTGTAGACCGTGGTCTTGAAGCCGGCCGGCAGGGCGGCTCCTCCTTCCAAGCCGTCGATCGTGCGCGAGGTCAGCGTGCCGGTCGTGGGATCGTAGGCTGAGTCGGTTCGGCGCTTGTTGCTCCCTCCCGAGGTCGAGGGAACCTCCATCCGTGTGACGAGGCCCGGGAAGTTGGCGTCATAGGTATAGACCGTCGTCCGGACCAGCGCGGGGACGTTGGCGGCCTCGGTCTTCGTCAGCAGCCGGCCATCGGCGTTGTAGGTGTAGTCGGTGCGGGTGCCCTTGGCATCCGTCATCGACGAGGGCATGAGCGGGTTCGTGCCGGCATAGGCGAACGTCGTCGAAGGCGTGAGCCCGCAGGTGGGACACGAGCCTTGGACGGAGGTGACCTTGGGCTTGCCGCTCGCCGTGTCGCGGCCGAGGTTGTAGGTGGTCACCTGGTTGAAGGTCGCCGTCACCGCGCGGGTGGCGACGGCCTGGGTGGGCAGAGCCGGATTGGTGTAGCTGTAGGTGACCTTGTCGACCGCCTCGGGACCGGTGAAGACGGGATCCCCCCGCCAGCTCCGCTCCACGTTGTTGGAGCCGGCCTGGTACTCGAAAGCCGCGGTCACCCGGCCCTGCGGCCCCGAGAGGAGGTCCACGCGGGTCAGATAGCCCGGCCGTGTGGCGTCATAGAAGAATTGCCAGGCCGTGCCGTCGGGCCGCATGGCGAGGGTCAGGTTGTCGCCGGTCCAGGTGAAGCTCCAAGTCCGCGACGCCGTGCCCGAGCCCGCTACTGGATTCTCGGTGACGGAGGCGAGCTTGCCGCCGGGATGATAGGTGAAGCTGTCGCTTCGGCCGTCCGGGAAGCTCACGGACACGAGCTGGTTGCTCCCGTTGTAGGTCCCCTGGATGGGATTGCCCGGATCGCTCGCGAAGGTGGTCCTGTTCCAGCGGCCGTCGGAGAGGAAGAAGTCCTTGCGGCCGTCGAGGGAGTGGAGCTGCCAGCCGTTCGTGGCGGTGTCGAAGTACAGCTTGCGAAACTCGTCTGAAGGCGCGCGGTTCTGGTAGGGGCGCAGGCCGCTGCCGGCGGCGAGGTTCGAGAACTCGCGGAAGCTCCCATGACGGGTGAGCAGCCAGACGTGGCTGTTGTTGGGATCTACGACGATGCGCTCGGCGAAGTCATGAGAGAAGAAGCGGCCCAAGGTGGCACGCCAGGCGACGGAGCCGGGAAGGCCGTCGCCTCCCACGCCGCCGGCCGCGTAGCGGAGCTGGGCCTTGCCCAGCCATGAGGGCGCGCAGCTCGGACCTCCTCCGCCAACCGGCACCGAGCACCCCGCTTCGCCGCCGACCGGCTGGCATGCGGGGCAGGACGTCCCTGCCGCGCCGCTCGAGCTGCCGCTCCCCTCGGTGCATGTAGCCGGCAGCGGAACCGGACAGCCAGCGGCGGCGGCAAAGTCCAGGGCAACGGTCCTGGTCTTGATGCATTGAGGGGGCGTGCCAAACCCGGGCGGGCACATCTTGAGCTGCAAGGTGTACTTGAGGTTCGCCGTGTTCGAGCACGTGACCCCTGCCGTGACCGTCGCGGTTCCGAGATCCTTCAGGATGACGGCGCTGAAGGTCCCGCAGAGCCCCACGAACGCACCGGCCGAAGACAGGAGCTGCACCTCGGCGAAGCTGTAGGCAAAGCCGCTCGCTCCAGGATTGTTCTGGCGATTGCCCGGGAACTCCACCGGCACCGTCGCGGTCATGCCGCAGGTGGCGCTCAGGGGGTTGCACCCCGCGACGTCGAAATTGTAGGTCACGTTGCCGGGAATGGGCTCCTGGCACCTGCCCCAGCTCGAGCACACGGGAAAGCTCGTCGCCGTATTGCCGGTCTCGACATGGGAGAGCTGCGAGCCGGTGCAGGATACAGGCTGCGCCGCGGCCGGGAGGCCGCCGAGGGTGGACAGCGCGAGCCACAAAAGGATTCGCCGCATCGCTAATAAGGCAAAGAAGCTGGAGAGAAGCCTAACCTTCTGGAAGGAAAGGTGTCAAACGGCAGAGTCAGGCTCAGAAGGGGCCGCGGGGGAAGTCCTTGGCGAACTGCGCCACGTGTTGTGGGGTCAGCTTCTCCTGCTCGGCGAGCCGGCAGAAGAGCTTGAGAGAGGCCGCGGCCCCGCGGCTCAGGCGCGAGCCGGCGAGCCCCTGCGTCGTCGCAGCCAGATCCTTCAGCTCCGCGGTCTTCCCCTGGCTCGCGTAGAGCACGGCGACCTCCAGGGAGAGCAGGGCGAAATCGGCGGCGGCTCCGTCCGGGAGGTCGGCGCGGAGCTTCCGGAGGGCATCTTCGGCCTCTTCCAGACGGCCGAGGCCGGCGGCGACCCGGCCCTCCAGGGCGAGGAGGCGGGCCTGCTCGGCGGGGAACCGGCCCGCCTGCCTGCGGATGCCGGCGGAGAGCTTCTTGACCTCGCCGTGCCGGCCGAGGTCGCACAAGGCCGAGCCGGCCTCGATCTCGATGCGCATGAGGAGGCGCAAGTCGGAGGTGCGGGAAGCGTCCCGGGCGGCCAGCGAGAGAGCCCAGAGGGCCTTCTCGGGGTGACCGAGCCACCGGTGCAGGCGGCCATCTTCCAGGAACAACGCGATCTTGGCCTCTTTATCGACCAGGCCCCATCCGAACTTGACCTTCTCCAGGGCTTCGCGGAGGCGCCCCTGGTCGCGGAGCAGGGCGGCTTCGATCAGAAAGAGCGGGTCGCGCCGGATCGGGCTGGGGAGAATCCCCATCGTGCCCGCGATGAAGAATTCCTGCGCCCGGGTGATGGCCCTCTCGGCTCCTGCCAGATCGCCACGAGCGCGGCGGGCATTGCTCACGTGCGCCCAGACGTACTCCTGAATCCGGCAGCGCAGGTTGTCGTCGCCCGGGGCCTTGGAGACGAGCTCCAGCGCCAGGTCTGCCAGCTCTCCGGCGTGTCCGGCGTCGTCCTCGGCCGCCGCGGCGCTCTCGAGGCTGAGCTTCTCGCAGAAGGCCCAGGTCCAGAAATCCGGGTCGCCCACGGCGAGGTCCCGCCGAGCCGCCGGATCTCGAACGTCCTGCAACCTCCGCCAGAGCCTCTCCGCACGGGCGCGCTCTTTCGCCGCCTCGGCGTCCTGCCGGGCGAGTGCTGCGTCGTAGTCCTCGTTCGAGCGGATCGGCATCGGCCCTGTCCTCCCCGGATCGCGAGATTTTATCCCGGATGGCATAACAAGGGAAGACGGCTGCCGGTCTGAGCGGCGAGGCCCCCCTGGCCGTTCTCCCGCGCTCCGTGGCGTAATACGCCGGCACCGTGAAAATTTATGCCAGACACTAGACGGAAAATCAAAGCCGCTCGTAGAATGCAAACAGAGAGACAATCTCAGCGCCAATGAAGGCGCGCAAGCACAAAGAGGAGAGATGCGATGGCCACACGCAATCGATCGTTCGCGGACTACCTGACGGCATGGACCCGGCTCATGCAGTCCATCGAGGAGAACCAGCCGATCCTTCCGGACCTCACTTTCCTGACGATGACCCTGCAGGGGCTGATCAACGAGCTGACGGTGATCACGGCCCGCCAGGACGCGCACCGGGCCGGCATGCAGGCCGACACCCAGCGGCTGAACGAGCTGATGGTACGCGGGCGCGACACGGTCCTGCAGCTCCGGGGCGTGATCGTGAGCCACCTGGGACCCCGCAATCCGAAGCTCGCCGAGTTCCGCGTGCGCCCTCTCGGCAAGCCGCGGGCACTGCCGCAGGTTACCCCGGATCCCGTCGAGGCTCCCGCCGCGTAGCCGTGATCCCCTCTGTACCTTGAGAATCGAAAGGGGCGGCGATCAGCCGCCCTTCTTCGCCGGGCGCTGCGGGGCCTTCTTTCCTTTGCGCGGGGTGCTCCTGGGAGATGGTTTGGCGGGCGCGATCTTGAGCGGGCCGAGGCCGGCCTCGCGCATGGCTTCGATGACGACGCGGCGCACGTCCTCCTCGGTGAGGGCCGACGGCTCCGGCTCCTGGAACTTCCGCCAGGGCCGCCTGCGGAGCGTCTCGACACTCTCCAGCAGGCGGGCGCCGGCCTGCTCCTCCTCGCCCTCGGGGACCTTGAGGGCCTGCTCGAAGAAGGCCAGAGGCTTGACCCCCAGCGCGTCGAGCACGAGCAGGATGTGCCGCACCTTCAGCTCGATCTTGCCGCTGAAGATCCGGTTGAGCGTGCCGCCGCCGAGATCGAGCCGGCGCTCGAGCTCGCGGACCGGCACCCGCTCCACCTTGACCAGCGCTTCCAGCAGACGCGCGAGGCGACGGACTTCCTCGTCGATCATGAGCAGAAGTCTACACCACCGAAGGGGCTGACATCAGCGTCAGGCACCGGAATGCAGAGATGGTACCGCTTGATCTACACCTTTGATGGCAGGTTTGACCGCACGTTTGAACGCACGAGTGACCTCAGGTGTCGCCGGGGACGTTGCGGCGAGACCGGGAGACGCCGCGGCCCGCCTGGAACCGAGGACGGCCACGCGGAGGTCCTGGCGAGAAACGGGTCCCCGACAGGAAAGCGTTTCTTCGGGATCAGGGGCCGGACCAGCCACTCCGGGTCTTTCATGGGCTACTCCGCGATCCGCCCATTCTGCCGCAGGCGGGCCAGGTGGGCGAGGATCTGACGCTCGGCCAGGGGCCACGCCTGCTGCGGCGTGTCCCCGTACACTTTGGGCAGCATCGCGGACGGCTCCCGCAGCCCCTCCTCCCAGGCTTCGAGCACCTTGGCTTCGCGCCACAGGCGGTGCTCGTAGTACTCCCGCAGCTTCGCGAGGCCGTCGAGGATCGCCGGCCCGTGCCCCGGGAAGAGGGTGCCGGGGCGCATCATGGCGAGCTTCGCCAGCGAGCCGAGGTAGTCGTCCATATCCCCCTCGGGAGGATCGATCACGATCGTGCCAAGGCCCGCCACCAGGTCGCCCACGAGCGTGGAGCGCTGCTCCTCTTCCAGGAAGCAGAGGTGCCCGCGGGCGTGGCCGGGAGTGTGGAGCACCATCACGGTCATGGAAGGCTCCCCGGCGAGGACGACCCGCTGGCCGTGCGTCAGCTCGCCGTCCACCCGCATTCCCCGGACACCGCGCGCCGCCAGCCGCTCGGCCGTGAGGGCGTGGGCCAGGACCGGCACCCCCAGGGACTGCCGCAGCCGCTCGACGCCGCCGATGTGGTCGGGATGGTGATGGGTCAGCCAGATCGCCACGACCCGCCGGCCGAGCCGCTCCCGGGCCGCGGCGAGCGCCCGCTCCAGACGCTCGTTCTCCTCGTCCAGGTGGGAGCCCGGGTCCACCAGCACGGCCTCGCCGTTGCCCAGGAGATAGACGTTCGTGGTCGCGGCCGGCGGCAGGGTGTGGGTCGCCACCGGGAACATGAGGACCCCGGGGCGCATCTCGATGCGGCGGAAGGGGCCCAGGTTCGTGTCCGAAGGGTCGCGCAGCCGGCCGAGTCCGGAGTCGACACCCTGGTGGGCCAGGACATCCAGGATGTGGAGGATCGGCGGCGCGGCCAGCACGTCGCCCCGGCGCCACATCTCCCAGGCCGCGGCGGGGTCGATCCACTCGCCCTTCTCGAGCTCACCCGGGATGATCGACGGCTGGACGGGCTCGCTCTCCGGCCATTCCAGGAGGAAGAAGCGGTTGTCGAAGCGGAGCGGCGCGAAGGGGGGAGTTACCCAGCGGCCGGCCCAGACCAGGCGCGAGGCGTCGGGGACCGTCCCGAGCCGGGCCAGGAGATCCTGGAACGATTCCTCCCGGGCGCCAGCCAGATCCTCCTCTGGAGCCTCCGGCTTCGCGAGGAGAATGCCGGTCTCCTCGAAAAGCTCGCGGATCGCGCAGGCGAGCAGCCCGGGGAGCAGGTCCGGCCCCGGTTCCTCTCGCAGGGATTCCGGAAACCCGGCCGCGGGCGGCAGCTCGCCCAGCCCCGCCGGCTCGCCGGTCACGCGGATGGAGGCGTCCGACCGGGAAAGCCCGCCGCCGGGAAAGGCGTGCCAGCCGCCCATGAAGGGCAGGGAGTCCGCCCGCCGGATCCAGAAGACCTCGATCCCGTTCCCCCGGCGGCGCCAGGGGATGACGGCCGCCGAGGCGCGCACCGGCGGCATCCCTGTCCCGCCGGCCGCGTGTCGCAGCACTTTCTCGTACAGGCCCCCCGGCTCTTCGCTCATGGCCGGCTTATATCAGATCCCGCCCGGGAAGGATGCCCGCCGGGGTGCGGTTACAATGGGGTGACGAGAGGAGAACGAACGAGGATGAAGCCCCCCGACATCATCCGTCTGAGCCCTGGCAAGCGAATCCTCTTCCTGACCAAGGACCCCGAGCTGATCCGGCGCCAGCTCGCCGGCGAGCTGGACCTGCGCATGGAGGACCTGACTGTCGAGGATCTGCTCGACGACATCAACACCGACGCCATGACGCCGGCCTGGGTCTGCTTCAGCCACCGGCCCGCGGACCTGGCCCGGGACGCCTACGCCGGCCTGATCGTGGACGGCAAGCGGCTGTTCGAGCGCGACGCCCTGATCAACGGCAACTTCGAGGTCATCGTCTCGGGCTACCGCAAGGGCGTGGGCAGCTCTAGAGAGACCGCGGTGCAGGCCGAGAAGTGGTCCGGCATCCGGCTCGCCGTCGCCGCCTCGTTCGCCCCGATCCACGCGCGCAACAACATCAGCCAGGGCGTGCTCATGGGCGACCATGGACAGCTCCGGCGTCTCCAGGCCGGCGAGGGCATCTCCCTGGAGGAGTTCACCCGCGGGTACGACCCGATCACCAAGCTGGTCATCCGGCAAGGCGGCCTGTTCCCGTTCTCCAAGGCCCTGGCCGCGGGCGAGCTCGAGCTGCCGCGCCCCGACACCGGCCCGCGGCCCATGACCATGGCCGAGAAGATCCTCGCCCGCCACATGCTGAGGGTGGAGGAGGGGGCGCGCTACGTGAAGCCGGGCGACGCCGTGGTCGTGGGGGTGGACGGCGGCTACTCGCACGAGTTCACGACCGCCCAGGTGCACTACTTCCTGGAGCAGGAGTACGGGAAGGGCTACTCGGTCAAAAACCAGGACAAGTTCGCGGTCTTCGAGGACCACCTGGTCTACGCCGACGAGGTGCCGAAGATGCGGCCGTTCCTCGACAAGATCGAGACCCTGCGCGAGCTGCAGCGGGAGTTCCAGGTCCATACGGGCGTGCGCGACTTCTCGGCCAAGGACCGCATCTCCCCGGGGATCTGCCACGAGGTGGCGCGCGAGCACCTCATCGACCCGGGCGACTTCATCCAGGCCACGGACAGCCACACCTGCATGGGCGGGGTCAACAACGCCCTGACCTGGGGCGTGGGCGCCACCGAGTACGCCGACCTGGTCCACCAGGGCTTCACCCAGGTCGAGGTGCCGGAGTCGATCCGCTTCGAGCTGACCGGCAGGCTCGGCTCGGGAGTCACGGCCAAGGACCTGATGCTCTACATCCTCCTCAACTACGCCCGGCCGCAGATGACGCTCAACCGGGTCATGGAATTCACCGGCCCGGGCGTCGCCACGCTCTCGATGGACGAGCGCGCGACCTTGACGAACATGGCCACCGAATGCTCGGCGCGGACCGCGATCGTGATCGCAGACGAGGAGACCTTCCGCTGGCTGGCCGAGTGGCGGCCGGGGATCGATGTCGAGGCGCTCCGCGCCCGGGCGGTCCTCCCGGACGAGGGGGCCGAGTACGCGGGCGGCGTGCACGCGATCGACCTCTCCCAGATCCGGCCCATGGTGGCCCACCCGGGCGATCCGGACCGGGGCATCCCGTCCGATCCGACCAACGGCGCCTGGATCGACGAGATCGGCGACGTGCCGGTCGACATCGCCTACGGCGGGAGCTGCACGGCGGGCAAGATCGACGACCTGATCTTCTACCACCAGGTGGTGAAGGAGGCGCTGGATGCGGGCCTCCAGGTGGCGCCCGGGGTCAAGTTCATGATCCAGTGCGGCTCGGCGGCGGTGGAGGACTTCGTGCGCCGCAACGGTCTCGCGGACACCTTCGAGAGGGCCGGGGTGACGCTGATCCATCCCGGCTGCGGAGCCTGCATAGGCTGCGGCCCGGGAGTCTCGGAGACCACGGACCAGGTGACCGTGAGCGCGATCAACCGCAACTACAAGGGCCGCTCCGGCCCGGGCAAGCTCTGGCTCGCCTCGCCCCTGACCGTGGCCGCCTCGGCCTTCACGGGCAGGATCACGGCCTACGAGCCGGGGATGTTCCGGAAGATTGCGGCGCAGCGGCCTGAGCTGGCTCCGGCGTGAAATTGACCCCGTTCCCTCTCTCCCCAGCCCTCTCCCCCGTGCCGGGGGAGAGGGAGTAGCGCTACCAGCGCCGCCGAACCGAAAACCCCCACACCTGCGAGCTGGACGTGTATCTGCCGTCCACCCCCGGGTTCAGGGCCTCCTGGCCCGAGGCTCCCTGCGGGTCGTGGTCATGGAACGAGTAGCCGAGGTCGAACGAGATGTTTGGCAGGCTGTAGCTCACGCCCGCGGCGTAGACCAGGGCATCGCCCCGGGGGAAGCCCGGCTCGATCGTGCTCCCCGGGACCGGCGAAGGCTCCCACGCGACGCCGCCGTAGATCATCAGCGGGTCCGTGATGTTCCCCTCCGCGCCCAGGCGCAGGGAGAGGGTGTCGTCCCAGTCGCGCGGAGTCAGGACGACGCGGCTGTCGGCGGCGGCAGGGAAGCTGTAGGTCACAGCGGTGGCCTCCAGGCTCGACCAGCTCTGCCAGGCCGTGTCGAGCTCCAGGCGTAGCTCCGGATAGGGCGCGAACCAGACGCCGCCACGCAGCTCGCGGGGGATCTCGAAGGCCTGGCGGGCCCGGCCGTTGCCGAAGCGCTCGCGGAGCTGGGCCTCGGCGGCCGTGTGCCCGATCGGGCGGAGCACGAGATCCACGTCGCCGGACCCTTTCAGCTCGGCGTTGCTGCGGTAGACCGCGCCCCAGCCCCAGGAGGGGTCGGCGTAGTGGACCGCGACGTCCCAGGCGAGGGTATCCACATTGGAGCCGGCATCGAGCTCGCCCTCGAGCTGGATCGGGACCACGGGACCGCCGGGGGCCGCGGGCACGAAGGCGGTGAGGATCAGGTTGTTGCCCCGCTCCAGGTTGCCGTAGACGTAGCGCAGGCCGCCGCCTACGCTCCAGCCGTCACCCAGGTCGTAGGCGAGCACGGGATGGAGCTCGACGACTCGCAGCTCGAACTGCTGCGTCAGGAAGCGGGCGGGGAAGGCGGCGGGGAACCAGTCGACCCGGTACCAGAACGGGGCGTCGAGCCCGAGTCCGAACGCCCAGGGGCCGTCCTGCGAGTTCCAGGTGGCGTAGAAGGCCGGCGGGAAGTCGATGATGTGCTTGGCCGAGAAGCTGCCGGTGGCGCTCTGGTACTTGTCCTCGGAGTTGGAGAAGTCGAGGCCCGCCTGGATCTGGGTGCCCGGGAGCTGGGTGATGGCCGCCGGGTTGTAGAACACGGCCGAGGGCTCCGAGGCGCGGGCGGTGAAGGCTCCGGCCTGGCCGAGGGCACGGCCGCCGTGCTGGAACAGGCCGAAGCCGGATGCGGAAACGTGCCCGGCGCAGGCGAGCCCGGCGGCGAGGCACAGTGACACGAGGCGTGTTTGGCGCATGAAACCCCTCCCTTGAATGAGCCGGTGCTACTCCACCGACAGGATCTCCGGCACGATGCGGTTGTCGGCCACCGTGAGGATAGCGAGCGTCAGCGGCAGATGGAAGCGCCGCGCCCCGCACGCGCCGGGGTTGAGGAGCAGGCAATCCCCGCGCCACTCCAGCTCAGGCCGGTGCGAGTGGCCGAAGACGAGGAGCCGCAGCTTGCGCGGCCAGGCCGGATCGATCTCCTCGCGGCTGTGGACCATGCGGAAGGGGAGGCCGCCCAGGTCCCCGGCCAGCGCGGGCGGTAGCTGCGCCGCGGTTTCTCCCGTGTCCGTGTTGCCCCGCACCGCGGCCACGGGCGCGACCTGGCGCAGACGCTCCAGGATCTCCAGGCCGCCCACGTCGCCGGCGTGAAGGATCCGCTCGCAGCCGTCGAGCAGCTCCAGCACCCGCGGCCGCAGCAGGTTGTGCGTATCCGAGACCACCCCTACTCGCACCCGGTTGATCCCATTTCCCTTCTCCCTATCCGGGTCCTGTCCCCTTCTGCCGGCATTCCCGCACTGCTCTTCTTGAGGGGCCGCCGAAACGATCCGCGTGGGGAGCATGCACGAAACTTGCACGGACGTCGATCGATGCGGGAACGAGCTGCGAGCATGATGCTATCCACACCGGTCATCGCGGGAAGTCAGGACATCGGGCCCTACGCCGTCCTCGAGGACCTCGGCCCGGCTCCGTTCGGCACGGCCTACCTGGCGCTCGACACGCGGAGCGACAGGACGGCCATCCTCAAGGTGATCCCTCCCTCCCGGCCCGGCATGTGCCAGGAGATCACGCCCTGGGAAATTCTGCTCGAAGAGACGGCGGCCCTCACGCGGATTTACCACCGCGGGCTGCCGGCGCTGTTCGAGGTTGCCGAGCACGAGGGCTCGCTGCTCGTCGCCTTCGAGATGATCGAGGGGCGGACCCTCCACGAGCTGCTGGGGCAGGGGGTCCGGCCGGACCGGGGGCAGCTCATCGACTGGGGCTGCCAGGTCCTGGACGTCCTGGCCGAGGCGCACGACGAAGGGTTGCTGCACCGGCACATCGGGGAGGACGCGGTGCTTTTGACGCCCGAGGGTCAGGTCCTTCTGACCGGTTTCGGACTGACGCAGCTCGTGTTCGACCCGCTCACCGCCCTGTCGCCCGAGCAGCTCGCCGGCGAGCCCCTGTCGCCGCAGAGCGACCTCTACGCGGTGGGCTCGCTGCTGCGGCGCCTGACCTTTGCGAGCCGTCTCAAGAGCGGCGGCGGGGTGGTGAGCGCGAACGGCCGGGACCCTCTGCTCAAGGTGCTGGCGCGGGCGACGTTCCCCGATCCCGCGGCGCGCTACCGGAGCGCGGCGGAGATGGCCGAGGCGCTGCGCCAGGCCGGCCGCGCGCGCAAGGCAGTGCCGGTGCCCGGGCTGCGGGCGGTGGCAAGCGCCAAGGCCGCAATAACCGCGGTTGGCGGCCGTTCTGAGGACGGGGCGGTGACCCCCTTCCCGGTTGCCGCGCGTCCCCAAGTCGAGGAGAGCGCGACCGGCGACCGGCGCTGGGCCCTCCTGCTGCTGACCGTGACCCTTCTCCTCATGCTCTCCGTGATCGCCACCGGCTGGTTCCTGATCGGCGGCGACACCCTTCCGGAGGGCCACGAGACACCGAAGACGTCCGTCGTTCTCCCTTCTTCCTGAGCTTCCTTGCCGCATCCCACCTGGACCTCCCGCCCGGCGGCGGGTAGGATGCGGCGCATTCTCTGGAGGGTCCGCGCATGAAGCTCCGCATCCTCGCTCTGGCCGCCCTCGCGCTGCCCGCTGTCCCGGGGCTGGCGCAGGAGACGGCTCCGAATCCGGAAGTCGTCGCGCTCAAGGCGGCGCGGCTGTTCGACGGCAAGGGGGACAAGACGGTCCGCAACGCGGTGGTGATCGTCGAAGGAGGGAAGATCAAGGCCGTGGGCTCCGGACTGGAGGTCCCGGCTGGCGCCCGGGTGGTCGACCTCGGCGATGCCACGCTCCTGCCGGGGTTCATCGATGCCCACACCCACGTCTCAGGCGAGTCCGAGGACGACTGGACCGCGGCGGCCATGGCCGGCCTGCGTCGGACCCTGCCTGAAGCCGCGCTCCGAGCCACCGACTACGCCCGCGACCTCCTGATGGCCGGCTTCACCACCATCCGCGACCTGGGCTCGGGGGAGTGGATCGACGTCGGTCTCCGCAACACCTCCCGCGACGGGATCGTCACCGGGCCGCGCATGCTCGTGGCGGCCCATCCCCTCGGCGCCCGCGGGGGCCACTGCGACGGCACAGGTTTCCCCTACCGGCTTTTCGGCGACGAGCCCGGCGTCGAGCAGGGCATCGCCAGCGGTCCCGACCAGTTCCGCGACGCGGTCCGCTTCCAGATCAAGTACGGCGCCGACGTGATCAAGGTCTGCGCCACCGGCGGCGTGCTCTCCCTTGCCGACGAGGTGGACACTCCCCAGCTCACGCAGGACGAGATGAATGCGATCGTGGAAGAGGCCCACCGCCTGCGCAAGAAGACCGCGGCCCACGCCCACGGCGCCGAAGGGGCCAAGGTCGCGATCCGCGCCGGCATCGACTCCATCGAGCACGGCTCCTTCCTCGATGACGAAGCCCTGCGCATGATGAAGGAGCGCGGCACCTGGCTCGTCCCCACCCTGCTCGCGGGCGAGTACGTGACCGCGCCGGAGCGGAAGTACCCGCCGGAGATCGCCGAAAAGGCCCGGGCCGCCATGTCGAAGCGCTCGGACACCGTCCGCAAGGCCGTGAAGATGGGAGTCAAGATCGCCTTCGGCACCGACTCGGGGGTGAGCCCGCATGGCGTCAACGCGCGCGAGTTCAAGCTCATGGTGGACCACGGCATGACCCCGGCCGCCGCCCTCCGCTCCGCCACCTCCGGGGCCGCCGACCTGCTGGGGATCTCCCGGATGGCCGGCACCTTGGAGGTCGGCAAGGAGGCCGACATCGTGGCCGTGCCGGGAGACCCTCTCGCGGACGTCACCGCCACCGAGCGCGTCAGCTTCGTCATGAAGCGGGGACGGATCTACAAGCTGAACGGCGCCCCCACAGGCTTCTGATGAGGATCCACAAGGTCTACACGCGGACGGGCGACGAGGGGATGACCGACCTGGTCGGAGGGGAGCGCGTCCCCAAGGACACGCTGCGGATCGAGAGCTACGGCACGGTGGACGAGCTGCAGTCCGTGATCGGGATGCTGCGCGCCGCCCTGATCGACTCGACCGAGCCCGGGATCGTCGGCCATCTCCACCGGGTGCAGCAGGACCTCTTCGATCTCGGCAGCACCCTCTCCACGCCTCCCAAGCATGCCGACCGGGTCAAGAACCCGATCACCGGGGAGCGCATCGCCTGGCTCGAAGAGACCATGGACCGCTGGAACGAGGAGCTGCCGCCGCTGCGCTCGTTCGTCCTCTCCGGCGGCGGACGCTTCTCGGCTCTCGGCCACGTGGCGCGGACGGTCTGCCGGCGCTGCGAGCGGATCGTCCTGCGGCTCGCCCGCGAGGAGGAGGTCCCGGCCGAGGTGCCGCGCTATCTCAACCGTCTCTCGGATTTCCTCTTCGTCCTTGCCCGCCACCTGGCCCGGGTCTTCGGCGAGGAGGAGCCGCTCTGGGAGACGCCGCTGCGGAAATGAATTTCCGTCTTTGAATCCAATCGTCGTTTAAACTTCGGACATGGCTGAAGACCAGGACCGCTGGATGGCGGATCTGCTGGCGACATCCATTCAAGTCTCCGGGCTCTCGGAAGAGGACCTCGAACGGAGGCTCGGGTGGAGCTCCGGCTCCGTAGCCCGGCTCCTGGAGGGCGAGGAGCACCTCGATCCCGAGCAGGTTCTGAGGATCCTGAGCGAGCTCAGCGGCGAGTCGGGCTTGGCCGGAGGAGCGGACTTCAACGAGCCTGAGGAGGGCAGGACCCGGCTCGTGACAGACCTGATGGAACGGTACCGCCGCCTCAACTATGAGGAGGTCGCCGTTCCGGAGGAGGACCTGGACGTCCTGGAACTGGAGAGAAGGGTCGAAGCGATCCTACGGGGCGCGTTCGGGAAGAGCAGGGACTAGCCAAACAGGATGAGCTGCGTCCCCCCTCTCCCAGCACGGGGGAGAGGGGGAACGGGATCAGATTGCGGGCCGGGCCTCAAGGCGCCGGAGATAGTTGCGCACGGTCCGGAGCAGCGCGACCGAGCCGGTCTCTGCCTCCAGGGCGTTCTTGAGAAGCAGCAGGGCTGCCAGCGCCTCGCGGGCGACCCGGCGGGACCGGAACGTCGCCACCATCTCTTCCACGAGCCGGCGGACCTCGAGCGTCTTGCCTTCCGGCAGCCAGATCCCGGCGATGTCCATCGAGACCAGGGCCGCATGATAGCCCAGCCCCATCTTCGCGAAGCTCGCCTGCGCCTCGACGAGGGCTTCCTCGGCCTGCTCCGTCTCGCCGAGGCCGGCGGCAATCCGGCCTTCCAGCCAGCCCATCTTGAGCAGAGCGAGGCGGTCACCCTCGGCGAAATAGCCCTGGCGGGCGCGCTGCAGGATGCTGTGAGCCTCCTCGAAGCGTCCACAGTCCACCAGGAAGCTGACGAGGTTGTGGACAGCCGAGAGGACCAGCTTCGGATCGGTCGCCGGGTTGATCATCGCCAAGCCAGCGCTGAGCAGGCGGATTGCCCCCTCGGGGTCGTTGGCATATCCGGTGTAGAGGCCCTTGCTGATGAGGGCGCGGCCGGCACTGGAGCGGTCCCCGTGCCGCTCGTAGATCGTGTAGACCGCGTCGAGCAGAGACAGGGCCTCGGGGAAAAGGCGCTGAGCGCTGCGAAGGCCTGCGGTCAGCCGCATGAGGCGGGCGAGCAGGAGAGGATCCTGCGTGCCGCGGGCGCTCCACTCCACCGCCCGGCGCAGCATCCGCTCGGCAGTGTCCAGGTCATCGGCGACGCGGTACGCGTTCGCCAATTCGGCCAAGGTCCGGGCGCGCAGGTCGGCGACCTGCTCGCGGCCGTACTCCATCGGGTCCAAGCCTTCTGCCACCGAAACGGCCCGATCGGCGAGCAGGATCATCTGCTCGGGGTCCTGCCAGCGGCAGGCCTGGCTGCGGGCTATCAGGGACTCGCAAAGGCCCCAACTCTGGGTCGACGTGCTGCGGCGCCAGAGGTCAAGACCCGCCTCCCGGGGCGAGTCCAGATTAGCGAAGGTGAAATCCTCTCCGTTCACACACAGATCCTCCGCACCGAAAAGAATGCAGCTCTCGTGCCAGATCTTCAAGACTACTTTCCCGAGGTCACTGCCGAGGGCAACCCTCGGGATCGAGACCAATGCCGGCATCGCAGTTGCCGGTGGTGGTCGACGGCGGAGGTGTCGTCTGCGAAGAATCAAAGACGGAGGTCATGTCAGTCCAAGCACTGGTCAGCCAGTTGAACGCCTGCTCGAAGAGGCCGAGCTGTCGCTCTGCCCGGGGGCTCGAATCCCCGCCAAGGCCGAAGAGATTGCTGGCCTCGGCGCTGCCTCCCAAGAGAAGGGCTGTTGCGAAGACAACAGCGACAATGAACTTGATGCCCGCGTTCCTCTTCATTTTCCTCTCCTCTTTCACCGATTCGTCCTAGACACTGAAGATTGTGCTGAACCCTGATGTTTTCTAGAACCGTACCGTTCTTTTGCTCAAGCAAGGGACGTGCCACTTCAGGGCTGGAGAGAAGAAGCCGGAAGGCGGGACGGGCGGGCCGTCCCCCTCGGAGGAAGGGCCCTTCGGTGGAGAGCCCGAAAGAGAGACCTATGCTCTCTTGCTGAAATTGCAGAATGGCTAACGGATGAAGAGTATCTTCTACCTGCCCCGATTTACCTTTCGGGACAAGGACGCCTCATTTGTACCGCTCCCCGCGCTTGAAAATGAGGTCGACGTCCTGCAAAAGATCCACGTGACGTAAAACGTCACCCCGGACCGCGATGATGTCCGCCCACTTGCCCGGGGAGATCGTGCCGACCTCCCGGTCCACCTTCATGTGCACCGCCGGCCAGTAGGTTGCGGCGCGGATCGCGTCCATGGCGGGGACGCCGAAGGTGTTGACCCAGGTGTCGATCTCCCGCCAGGTGGAGTCGCTGTGGAAGTTCAGCGGCACGCCGCTGTCCGTACCGATCAGCAGGATGGCTCCCGACTGGCGGAGCTGCTCGAACTTGCGCGCCAGGGTCGGCCGGCGCTGGGGCACGTGCTGGAAGTAGGCGAGGCGGGGCAGGTGCCTGACGGACTGGCGGATGTCCGCCACGATCTCGGGCGGGAGGCCCACCTGCCAGCGCGGGTCGTCGACGCGCTCGGGGAACTCGTCGCGGGTCTCCTGGTAGAGCAGGAGGGGGCCGATGGTGGGGGTCCAGAAGAGGGTGTTGGCCCGTCCCTTCATGAGGGCGAACACGTCCTCGGGGTACTCGGGCGCGGTGCCGAGCCCGGTATGCTCGAAGCAGTCCACCCCGGCCTGGATGCCGCGGCGGATCTCCTCGGCCCGGTGGGAGTGGGCGACCACCAGCAGCTTGTGCTTGTGCGCCTCGTCGACGATGGCGCGCACCTCGTCCATGGTCATCTGGTCCTGGTCGATCAGCTTGATCACGTCCACTCCGGCCTCGGCCAGGCGGCGTACCTTGGCGCGAGCGTCCTCGGCCCCCTTGATTCCCCAGCGGAAGGCTTCGGTACCGGGATAGGGCTCGTGCTGGAGGAAGGGACCGGAGACGTAGAGCGTGGGCCCCGGCATCTCGCCGCGGTTGATCGCGTCGCGCACCGCCAGGATGTCCTCCAGGGGGGCGCCCAGGTCGCGGGCGCTGGTGACGCCGGCCAGCAGGAGCTGCTTTGCCGCCGCAGGCATGATCGTGGAGCGGAAGAGCGGCGGGTAGGTGCGGTCCCAGTAATCGTAGTCGGCGTGGCCCACGATCATCAGGTGGACGTGCATGTCCCAGAGCCCGGGGAGCACGCTCATCCCTTCCGTGGAGATCACCTGCGCCCCTGCCGGTACCGCCACCTCGCCGATCCGGCCGACCTCCTTGATGCGGCCGTCCTGCACGATCACCACGCTGTTTTCCAGCGGCTTGCCGCCGTAGCCGTCGATCAGCCGTCCGCCCACCAGGGCGGTGACTCCGGACGTTTGGGGGATGGCCGCCCGCGTGAGTAGGACGGCGAAGACGGCGGCGATGATCGCGGCGGTACTCGCGAAGGCGGTTCGTCTCATGGCTCTGGACCTCCCCAGTGGGGGAGTATCTCAGAGCCGGCGGCGCCAGGCCATCGATCGCCTCCGGATTGATCGCCTCCGGATGCCGGAGAGCCAGCCGCTCAGGAGCAGGCGGGCCAGCAGCATGGTCGGCGCGATCCGGTCCGTCCGGACCTCGGCCGCCGGATGGAGCTCGCCCAGCAACACCTCGCGGGCGCGCAGACGGCCGAGCTCGATGGCCTGGACGAGCACCGGCCAGCGGCGCTCGAGGAATGGCGTGGGGAGGCGGTACCGCGGCCGGATCACCACCAGCCGGTCGCGGTAGACGGGCGGGACGGTGTGCTCGATCTCGCGCGGGTTCCGGTTGGGCAAGCCCTCGCTCTCCCCCTTCATCGTCACCAGCACGACCGCGTCGCACCCCTCCTCGAAGGCCTTTTCATAGGGGATGTTGTTGCACATCCCGCCGTCGCCGCAGCGCTCGCCGTCGATTCGCGGAGCGTGGGTGTAGAAGGGCGGCAGGTAGTTCGAGGCAAGGAGGACCTTGAGCGGGTCCTCGGCCGTCCGCAGGTCGTAGTAGAGGGCCTGCCGGTCCGAAAGGCGGGTGACGCCCACGAAGACCGGCAGCGTCTCCGGCCGGCGCAGCCGCTCGGGGCCCACGTAGCGGCTGAAGGTGCGGCGGTGGATCTCGTTCCAGCGATAGGGGGAGTGCTCGCGCAGCAGGTTGCGGAGGTCCAGCTCCGGCATGCGGCTGAAGGCCCGCCAATAGGCGCGCAGCCGGTGGGCATGCCCTACGGCCACGGCCGCGGCGTTCCAGGCGCCGCCCGACACGCCGACGCAGAGCGCGGGCCGGATGCCGAGCTCCACCAGCGTCTCGATCACCCCGATCTGGTACGCGCACCGGGCCGATCCGCCGGACAGCACGAGCCCGACCCGGCCGGCGGAGCGGAGGAGACGCAGCGTTTCGGTTTCCTGTGGCTCCATACCCTATCTTACGCTTCATTGAACCTTTCGGGCCTTCAGGGGGATTCACTAGTGGAAAGGAGGGCTGCACCATGAACCACCGACCCATCCTGCGGGCGCTCGGGCTGAGCTTCCTGCTTGCCGTCTCTGCCTGGGGTCAGCATCACTCCGTCGTTGGAAACGACTATGACGACGGTCCGGGAGGCGGTGATCCCAACCCCTCGACAGGCTGCACGGGAGTGCAGGCCAAGATCACGGTCAGCCCCAGCGGCACCACCTTCTCGCCGTCAACGGTGACCGTCGACCCGGGACAGCCGGTCTGCTGGACCTGGTCCGGTACCGAGCACACCGTCAAAGGCGACGACGGGTCGTTCACCAGCGGCCCGCCGACCGCGAGCGGCACCTTCCAGCGCACCTTCAATGCTCCGGGCAACTATGGCTACCACTGCCAGGTGCATGGAACCCCGACCAGCGGAATGCGCGGCACCATCGTTGTCCGCGGCAACTCGGGAGGCTCGGGAGCCGGCACCCTGGCGCTGCTGTCCACCAGCTACACGGCGGATGAAGGAGTTGGAGCCCTGACGGTGACCGTCGCGCGGACGGGCGGCAGCGACGGCGCCGCGACCGTCAAGTACGAGACGGCCAGCGGGACTGCCAAGTCGAAAAAGGACTTCACCGCCCGGACGGGCACCTTGAGCTGGGCGGCGGGCGACCAGAACCCGAAGACGATCGAGGTTCCGATCAAGGACGACAAGGCCAAGGAAAAAGCAGAGAAATTCACCATCAAGCTCAGCAAGGCCACCGGCGCCGGGCTCGGCGCGAACAGCGCGGCGGTGACGATCAACGACAACGACACTCCCGGAGGATGCGGCTCCTCGCTCGCCGCTCCCGCGCAGCTCCAGGCGCGCGGGCAGTCGGAGAGCGAGATCCACCTCACCTGGGTCGATCCGTCGACCGCGAGCGAGCTCCGGATCGAGCGCAGGCAGCCGGGCGGCACCTTCCGGGAGATCGCTTCGCTGGCGGCGGGGGTGCAGAGCTTCATCGACTCCGGCCTTTCCGGCGACGCGACGTTCCAGTATCGGGTCAGTGCGGTGGGGACCGACGGTGTTTCGCCAGTCTCGAACATTGCCGCCGGTGCCACCGATGGCGCGACGGCGCCCTGCGACGACGCCAATGCCCTCTGCCTCGACGGCGGCAGGTTCGAAGCGAGCGTCGACTGGCACCGTCCATCGGCCGCGGACGACGGACCAAGTCGGATGATGCTGCCGGAGGCTTCCAGGTCGGGCCTCTTCTCCTCCTCCCGGTCCTCCGACCCGCAGCTCCTGGTCAACATGGTTGACGGCTGCAATGTCAACGGCCACCACTGGCTCTACTTCGCGGCCGTCACCGACGTGGAGCACACGGTGAAGGTCCGCGACACCCTCACCGGCCGGACCTGGGCCCGGTTCAACCCGGCCGGCAGCGTGCCGGCGCCGGTGCGTGACGTCGAAGCCTTCTCCTGCGAGTAGGAGGAGTAAGGACATCAAGGACGACAAGGACTCCAAGGACGCCATGCAGGGTTTGTCCTTGGTGTCCCTGGAGTCCTTGGTGTCCTTTCCGGCTTACTGCGCAGGTTGATACATCGGCTTGCCCTTCTCGTAGATCAAGGTGCTTGCCACCCGCGCAGGCCCCTCCCCAACGTTCCACGTCTCGTGGATCACGCCCCTGGCGTTGTGGTACGCCTCGCCCGCGTTCACGCGGCGCGGCTCCTGGCCCTCGATCCGCAGCTCCAGGGTGCCCTCCAGGACCACCGCGTACTCGTCACCCGGATGAGTGTGGCGACCGGTCGTGCCGCCCGGCGCGAACTCCACCGTCGAGATCACTGCTTCCTTCGTATCGTCGCCGCTCAAGGTCGTGCGAAGAAGCGGCTTCGGCGCGAGGCCCTGGGGCTGAGTGTGCGCCGATGGGACGGTCAGAAATGTGAGCACAAGCGCGGCGGCGAAAACGACAGCCCATAGGATCATGCGAAAACGTTTCATCTTTCCTCCCTTTCAACGCGACCTGTGACGATACCCCTGCGAAGCACCCGACCAGGCTTGAGCCCGCTCGCCTTTCCGCCTTCAAAGACGGTCGATCGGCGGCGAGGGAAGTCATCTTGCGCACCGCCTCCTCGAGCGGGAGCACGCCGCGCTCTCGCACATGGCGGCCGAGGACGCGCGGAAAGGCGCTGAATCCCCGCGGATGCCGGCCGTCGAGCTCGCCGTCGGTACACAGGTTGGTGTGAGGCCAGGCGAGGAGCCTTTCGAGATCGCTTTCGACCATGCTCGTGCCGATGACGCTCTCGACTCCCTCCTTGCCCTGGCGGCGTAGCGCCTCGGCAGCCCGCGCCGACGCCGGTCACGACGGCGGCCCCGAGCGATCGGTGAGTCTCAGGCCTTCAACTCGTCGTCCTGCTCGCGCGTCAGCAGCAGGGCCCGGAACTCCATCCTGGCGATCCGGGG
>DATMER010000122.1:0-20681 GCA_035556715.1 Thermoanaerobaculia bacterium | reverse complement strand
TACGACTCGTCCACGAGTACCTCGACATCGACCGCGAGATGGAGGAGCCCACCAATGATTGAGCTCATCGCTCTGCTAGTCGCTCTTGCAACGCCTGACGATCGACTCAACTACCTAGCGGTCGGACATATGTCTGGATCTCCCGGGGCGGCGGGCAAGCCCCGCCCCTACATTACTGCCCAAGTGAACAGTATTTCGTGTTGCGCAGAGCTTCCGCGCGTGGCTTCCGCGCGTTGCGGAGAGGTCTCCGCGTCTCGCGCAAACCTATCCGGCCCTCACCGGACCTTCGCCGCCTCCCCCTCCCGCCCGGTCTCGCGCAGGAGGCGCGACCAGTTGGCGAGCGACTTGTCCCACAGATCGTAGGTCGCGCCTTCTTCCCGCAGCTTCATCAGCCGCCGGAAGAGAGGCTCGGCCTCGGCGTAGCGGCCGTGCTCGCAATGGAGGTCGGCCAGCGAGGCGATCGTGCGCACGAGTTGGGGATGGGCGGGCTCCAGGGCCGCTTCGCCGATGGCGAAGGCGCGTTCCAAGAGGCGTCGGGCCTCGTCGTCCTCGCCGAGGTCCATGCGGGCGATGCCGAGGTTGAGGAGCGTCCTGGCAAACTGCGGGTGCTCGGGGCCATAAACCCTTTCATTGGTCGCCGCCAGACGTTCCAGGAGGGCTGCGGCCTCCGCCAGCCGTCCCTGCTTCTGGCGCAGGAGCGCCATCCCCTCCCGGCTGCCGGCGAGGTCGAGGTCGTCCTCGGGGAGAGCCGCTTCGCGGATCTCCAGGGCACCCAGGAGGAGCCGCTCGGCTTCCTCCACCCGGCCGCGGTAGTAGGCGATGCCCCCGAGGTTGTGCATAGCCTTGGCCACGCGCGGATCGCGCTTTCCCCACAGTTTTTCCTGGATTGCGAGCGAGCGCCGCAGGGCCGCCTCGGCCTCGTCGAAACGGCCCCGGGCGGCGAGCGCCGCGCCCAGGTTGTTGAGGACGTCGGCCACGTCGGGATGCTCTGGCCCGAGCCGGTCCTCGCGGATGGCGAGGGCCCGGTTGAAGAGCGGCACGGCCTCGCCCTTTCCGGAGAGGTGCGCGACCGCGCCCAGGTGGACGAGAGTCTCCGCGACCTCCGGATCCTCGGGTCCGTGGAGCCGCTCGCGCACGGCGAGGGCTTCCGCGAGCAGCGGCCGGGCCTCGTCATAAAGGCCGAGGTCGGTATGGATGCCGCCCAGGGTGTCGAGGAGGCGCGCCCGCAGGAGCGGCTGGTCATGGAGCTCTCTTTCGAGGCGCTCGGTGCCGCGCCGGAGGAGCTCCCTGGCATCGGGCATCTCGCCCCGGGCCTGGCGCGGGTCCGCGGCCTGGAACAGCTCTTCGAGGAACTGCGCCACCGCGTCGGCCCGCGTCGCTTCCTGTTGGGCGCGTCGCGCCTGGGAGGCGGTGGCGACGAGGCCCCCGGCGAGCGTCAGGAGGACCAGGGCCACCGATCCCGCCAGGCGCCGATGCCGGCGCACCCCCCGGCGCAACTGGGCGAGCGCGCCTTCCGGCTCGGGCAGCGGCACGGTGACCTCGATCTCCGTGCCCGCGCCGGGGGCCGAGACGATGCGGCACCGGCCGCCGAGCAGACCGGCGCGCTCTTCGATGCTCGCGAGCCCCAGCCCGCCGGCCTGATGGGCTTCATGGGGATCGAAGCCGGCGCCGTCGTCCGCCACGCACAGGCGCGCCTGGCGGGAGGAGATCCGCAGCGTGACATGGACTTCGCGGGCCGCGGCGTGGCGGATGATGTTGGAGAGGGCTTGCTGGGCGATCCGATAGAGGCCGAGCGCAATGTCCTGAGGGAGCTGAGGAAGCCGGCCTTCTTCCTGGGGCAGGCTGAGCCGGACCGGCAGGCCATGCCGCCGCTCGATCTCCCCGCAGGCATCACGGAGGGCTTCGGACAAACCGCGGTGCTCCAGGATGGCGGGGTGGAGCTCGTGGCTCAGGCGGCGGAGGTCCTCGCCCAGCCTGGCCAGGTCCGCGCCGAGGACATCCAGCCCGGAGCGCCGCGGGTCGTCTTCCGCGAGCTGCCTGCGCACGGCCGCGAGCTCGAAACCGAGGGCGGCGAGGCGCTGGCAGTGGTCGTCATGGAGCTCGCGGGCGATCCGTCGCCGTGCCTCCTCTTCGCCGGCGATCAGCCGGGCCACGGTCTGCGGGATGTCGGTTGCCATGTCACATCACGGCACCGCCAGGCTGGGCCGCGAGGAGCGCCAGCTCCACCCGGCTCTCCGAACCCAGCTTGTCGTAGGCCTTGTTCAGGTGAGTGCGGACCGTGGTCACCGACACGCCGAGGTGCCGGGCGATCTCCTTGTTGCTCAGGCCCTGGCCCACCAGGCGGACGGTGTCGAGCTCGCGCGGCGTGAGAAGCTCGTTGACTGCCGTGGGCGCCGGGGGAGCGACGGGGCGCCGCGCGGCGGGCTTCTTCGCAGCGTCGACCATGCCCCGGGTCACGACCGGGCTGACGTAGAAGAGGCCCTTGAGCACCTCCCGGACGGCAGTCCCGATCTCCTCGGGCGCGGAAATCTTGGTCAGGTAGCCACAGGCGCCGGCCTCGAACGCCTCCCGCACCCAGGACGGATCAGCGTGGACGCTCAGGATCAGCACCCGTGCGCCAGGTATGGCCTTCCGGAGGCGGCGCGTGGCCTCGAGGCCGTCTACGAGCGGCATCGAGATGTCGGTAATGACGAGGTCGGGCCGCAGCCTCTCCGCAGCTTCGAGGAGCTCGCGGCCGTCCATCACCGCAGCGACCACCTCGAAGTCGGGTTCGAGGAGCTTCCGCAGGCCGTCGAGCATCATCGGATGGTCGTCGGCGAGCAGCACTCTGGGGCGTACTTCGGACATGTTCCCTCCTCCCCTCGCATCTGGGTAGAGACCTGAGAATACTCTATAGCGCGAAGGTTACGAACGGCCTTGCGGAGAGGGGGAGGGGGAGCCTGGGGCATCACCCCAGGCCCGGGTACTTTCAGGCCTTTGCGCCGTGGGCCTTGAGCAGCTCGATGACCGCATCCTGCTTGCCCGCGATGGCATGCCGGATCAGCGGGATGCGGTGCGGGCCGGGCAGGTCCACGACCTTCGGGTCGGCCGCCAGGAAGGCCTTGACGATGTCGATCCTCCCTAGCATGGCGGCGCAGAAGACGTCCATGCGGGCGCCCATGGAGAGCAGATACTCGGCCACCGCCGCGCTGCCGACGTGCGAGGCGCCGCCGAGGCCGGTCTCCCAATCCCCTCCGCCCCAGTCATTGGTGGCGTTGACGAGGGAGGGCTGAGCTTCCAGCATCTTCTTCGTCTTCTCCATGTCGCCGTGGGCGGCGCTCACGAACTCCCTCACCAGGTCCTTGTCGAGGGGCGGACCCTTGTCGGGGATGGTCTGCGCGGTCTGCGCGAAGAGGGGCTGGATGGCACCGACGGCGATACCGGCTCCAGCGAAGGCTCCGGCTTGCAGGACGTGGCGGCGCGTGAGGTCGGTCATGGCATGTCTCCTTTACCGGCCATCGTATGGTAACCCGGAGGAGCCCGCCTCTGCCGCTGGTGGGAGGCGCCGGACTATGACTTCCGGCCTATGCGCGGGATGCCGGCGGGCAAGTATCATCCTGGCATGATCTCCGTCGCCCGCGAGCACGTTCGCGATTCCATCCACGATTCCATCCAATTCTTGCGCTGGGGAGGCCTGGCCGCCTGGCTGATGGTCGGGCTGCCGGTGATGACCCATCCGCACGAGAGCCCGGCGGTCCTCCTGGTCTGGACGTTCGCCTGGTTCCTGTTTGCCGCGGCATTCTGGACGACTTCCGGGGAGAGGGAGATTCCCCGGTGGGCGGACCTCGGTCTGCTCGGGCTCCAGGCCGCCTGCGTGATGGCCCTGGTGCTCACCCTCTGCGACGGCTTCGAGGGCGCCCTGCTCGTCCTGGTCGCGATGCAGCTCGCCTCGCGGGTGGACCGCCGGACCGGGCTCCTCTGGATCGCGGTCCAGACCGTCCTTCTCTGCGCCGCGATCACGATCCACTGGTCCCTCCGGCCGGCGCTGATGCTGGCTCCTCCCTACCTGGGATTCCAGATCCTGGCCTTCCTCGCCTTCGAAGCGCTGGACCGCGAGGCGCGGGGACGCCAGGAGCTGGCGCGGATCAACGCCGAGCTGCGCTCGACCCGGGAGCTGCTCGCCCACGGCAGCCGCATGGCCGAGCGGCTGCGGATCGCGGGGGAGCTGCACGACGCGCTCGGCCATCACCTCGTGGCCCTGAGCCTGAACCTGGAGGTGGCGGCGCAGCAGTCTCAGGGAGAGGCCCGGGAGCAGGTCAGGATCTCGCAGTCCCTCGCCCGGCTCATGCTCACCGACGTGAGCGAGATCGTGGATACCCTTCGGAAGGAAGAGGCGTTCGACCTGCGCCGGGCGTTGACCTCCATGGCCGCGGAGATCCCCCGGCCCAGGGTGCACCTGGTGTTCCCCGATGGTCCGGACGACTTCGCGGTCGAGGACGCCGAGCTCGCCCATCTCCTGCTGCGCTGCTGCCAGGAGATCGCGACCAACGCGGCCAAGCATGCCCAGGCCGAGAACCTCTGGCTGGAGCTGGTGCGGGAGGGGGATTCGGTCGGAGTGCGGGCGCGGGACGACGGCCGTGGCTCGGAGCGGGTGGAGGACGGCCGCGGCCTGACCGGCATGCGCCAGCGTCTGGAGCAGGCAGGCGGGCGCCTGGAGATTGCGACCGGTCCGGGCCTGGGTTTCGCGGTGGCGGCCCTGGTGCCGCTCCGGAGAAGCGTGTGAGCCTCCGCGTGTGTGTGGTGGAGGACGAGACCCTGGTGCGCCATGGTATCCGGAAGCTCCTGGAGCTGGGCGGCCGGGTCGAAGTCGTCGCCGAGGCGCGGGACGGGGAGGAGGCTCTTATCCAGATCGAGCAGGTGCGGCCCGATGTGGTCCTGCTCGACATCCGGCTGCCGCGGCTCGACGGTATCGGGGTCCTGAAGGCCTTGCGCCAGAAACCCGGCGCGCCCCCCTGCCTGGTGTTGACCACCTTCGACGACCGCGAGGTGACCCTGGAGGCGATCCGCGAGGGGGCGCGGGGCTTCCTGCGCAAGGACGTGTCGCTCGAACATCTCCTGGAGGCCATCGAGACGCTCGCCTCCGGGGGGACGTATCTCCAGCCCGCCGTGACCGAGTCGCTCCTGCGGGGACTGGACGGCGCGCGCCGCTCTCTGCCGAATCCGGGTCTCACGCTGATCGAGCCGCTGACCCCCCGCGAGGCCGAGGTCCTGGGATTGATGGCCGCCGCCTACACGAACCGCGAGATCGCGGACGCCCTGGGCACGGCCGAGGGCACGGTCAAGATCCACGTCTCGAACATCCTGTCCAAGCTCGGCGCCCGCGACCGCACGCAGGCCGTGCTCAGCGCCCTGGAGCTCGGGCTCCTTTAGGAGGGTTTCATGCTGAACCGGATCGGACAGATCTCCCTGAACGCCCACGACGTGGCGCGCGCCACTGCCTTCTATCGTGACGTGCTCGGGATGCAGTGCCTCTTCGAGTTTCTCCCGAAGCTGGCCTTCTTCGACTGCGGCGGCGTCCGCCTGATGATCTCCCTGCCCGAGGACGGTTTCGACCATCCCGGCTCGGTCCTCTACTACAAGGTCGACGACATCCGGGCGGCCTACGAGGCGATCAAGGAGAAGGGGGCCGAGTTCCTGGGAGAGCCCCACCTGGTCGCGAAGATGCCCGACCACGAGCTGTGGATGGCGTTCCTCAAGGACACGGAGGGAAACACGCTGGCGCTCATGAGCGAGGTGCGGTAGCTCTCCGAATCCACTCCACCTTGTCCTGGTAGTACCCCGGGGCGTAGCGGGTGTAGATCCGCTCGCCGTCCTTCTCCTCGAAGAGGACGATGCCGTGGTCGGCTCCCGGGAAGACGATGCTCTCGAACGGCTTGCCCTTGGCCCGGAGCTGCTTCAGGACGGCTATGGTGGTCTCGTTCGGGGCCTCGATGTCGTCTCCGCCGATCAGCCAGAGCATGGGGATGTCCAGTTTTTCGAGGACGGGGCGGGAGTCGTAGAACCAGTGCCGGTCCAGGCCCCGCGGCATCATTCGCGGGCCGGCGAGGCGCATCGCCCAGGCGGGATAGCTCATGACCGAGCCCGCGGTGCTGTCTCCGAGGGCTTCGACCCAGGGCTCGTCCTTGAAGCGGGCCTTGAGCTCGCCGACCCGGTCCCATCCGTTCTCGAAACGGCCCCTCATCACCTCGTGCGTGGCCCTCGTCAGCTCGTCGGCCTTGGCGAGGTCCTCGTCGCCGAAGCCGCGCTTCCGGAGCTCGTGCAGGGTCTCCTTCCGGTCCTCCTCGGCGGGGGAGTCGATCATCCCGTAGCCCACGAGGACGAACTTGACCGCGTTCGACTTCGAGGCCGCCAGGGGGGAGATCCAGCCGCCCTGGCTGTAGCCGGTCAGTCCGATCCTCTCCCCGTCGATCCCGGGCTGCTGCCTCAGCCACTCCACGGCGGCCACCGCGTCGCCAGCGAGCTGGGTGAAGTCCATGCCGAACTTGCCTTCCGAGCTGCCGGTGCCCCGCTTGTCGAAGATTAAGGTGGCGATCCCCTGGGGAGCCAGCAGCCAGGCGTCGTGGTAGAAGACCGTGGCCGCGTCCTTCTCCGAGCCGTGGACCACGACTACCGCGGGGTGCGGCCCCGGTCCCGCGGGGAGGACCAGCCGGCCATGGAGCTCGATGTCCCCGCTGGGGAAGCGAACGGTCCTCTCCGTGAGCTGGAGGCGCTCCGCCCGGATCTCCTGCGAGCCGAGGCGCCAGAACAAAGTGCCGGAGGTGAGCCGGGCGGTCCCGGCCGGCGGCACCTCCGCGTCCCATCCCGGGCGGATGGTGAAGCGGTCGTCGTCCTCGGGGTAGAGGGTGTGGACCTCGCCGTTGGAGAAGTCGCGGACCCTCCAGGTGTTCTCGCTGGTCGGGCTGATGCCGACGATGCGGCCGTCCGGGAAGCGATAGGCGCCGGAGAAGCGGGTGTCGACCGGCCGGGAGCGGAAGGCGAGGAAGAGAGCGAGACCCCCGGCGAGGGCCAGGAGGAGAAGGAGGGTGCGCCGTTTCATGCCCACACTACGGGCGGGCGGGGTGGTGGGTTTCGCTGCTAAGCTCCGCTTCACCCGATGAGACGATCCTTTCTTCTCCTCTCCGTCCTTGCCCTCACTCTCTGCGTGGCCCCCGCGGGGCGTGCCGCGGAGCCGGTCAATCCCTCACTCGCCGATCAGGCCCGGGCTGCCCTTGCCCAGACCTCGGGCCGGCTCTCCGTCTCCGGGCTGAGCCGTCCGGTCACGGTGCTGCGCGACACCTGGGGCATCCCCCATATCTACGCCGAGACCCAGGACGATCTCTTCTTTGCCCAGGGGTTCGTGGCCGCCCAGGACCGGCTGTTCCAGATGGAGCTCTGGCGCCGGGCCGCGGAGGGGCGGCTCGCCGAGGTCCTGGGTCCCCAGGCCGTGGAGCGCGACCGCGTCGCCCGATTGCTCCGCTACCGGGGGGACATGGAGGCCGAGTACGCGAGCTATGCCCCCGACGCGAAGCCGATCCTGGAGGCGTTCGTGCGCGGCGTGAACGCCTATATAGAAATGATCGGCGATGGCGGCGACCGGCTGCCCGTGGAGTTCCAGTTGGCCGGCTTCCGCCCCGAGCCCTGGACCCCCGAGGTCTGCCTGAGCCGCGTCGCGGCCCTGGGCGTGACGAGCGGGGCGGCCATGGAGGTGGTGCGGGGCCTGCTGATCCGGGAGCTGGGGCTGGAGACCGCGAACGAGCTGGTCCCGCCCGAGCCGGCCGTTCCCCTGGAGGTGCCGCCGGGGATCGACCTCAAGGACCTCGATCCGAAGATCCTGGCTGGCTTCCGGTCCGCCGGAGAGGCCGTTAGATTCGACACCAAGGACGGCAGCAACAACTGGGTGGTGGACGGCACGCTCTCGGCCACGGGCAAGCCGCTCCTGGCGAACGATCCCCACCGCACCTTCGCCGTGCCGAGCCTGCGCTGGATGGTCCACCTCGTGGGGCCCGGCTGGAACGTGATCGGCGCTGGAGAGCCGGCCCTGCCCGGAGTCGCCGCGGGACACAACGACCGCGTGGCCTTCGGGTTCACAGTCGTGGGCATCGACCAGCAGGACCTCTACGCCGAGGAGACCCATCCGGACGATCCGAACCAGGTCCGGTCGAAAGGGGGCTGGGTCCCGATGCGGATCGAGCGGGAGACGATCCGGGTCAAGGGGGCCGCGCCGGTCCAGGTGGAGCTGAAGTTCACGGAGCACGGGCCGGTGCTTCACGAAGACCCGGCCCGGCGCCGCGCCTGGGCCTTGCGCTGGGTGGGGACCGAGCCGGGCACGGCCGGCTATCTGGCCGGGCTCTCGCTGAACAGGGCGCGGACCTGGCCCGAGTTCCTGAAGGCGCTGGAGCGCTGGAAGGTCCCCTCGGAGAACCTCGTCTACGCGGACGTGGACGGCAACATCGGCTGGAAGGTGGCCGGGCTCACCCCGGTGCGCCAGGGATGGAACGGGCTGCTCCCCGTGCCGGGAGACGGCCGCTTTGAGTGGCAGGGTTTCCTGCCCGCCTCCGAGCTGCCGGGCGAGGCCAATCCGGCGCGGCACTTCCTGGCCACGGCGAACCACAACATCCTGCCGCCGGGCTACCGGCGCGTCCTGGGGTTCGACTGGGGCACGCCGGAGCGGTTCCAGCGGATTGCGGAGGTGCTCTCGCAGCCGGGCCGGAAATTCTCCGTCGCGGACTTCGAACGTCTCCAGCACGACGAGGTCTCCCTGCCGGCGCGCGAGCTGGTCGGCCTGCTCGTCCAGGCGCGGGGGGCGGACGAGGAGCTGCGCCCCTGGGTGGAGCGGCTGGCGAAGTGGGACAGGACCGTGTCGAAGGACTCGGCCGAGGCGGCTCTCTACGAGGTCTGGTTGACCCGAATTGCCGAGGGCTTCGAGACCCGTCTGCCCGAGGGGGTCCGGCCGCTCCTGGAGCGCGCCCTGTCCGGAGTCCGCCTGCTGCCGTTCCTGAAGAGCCCGGCCCCGCGCTGGTTTGGACGCTGGTCGGGAGACGATCCCCGGGCCGGCCGGGACGCCCTCCTGCTGGCGAGCCTGCGGGAGGCACTGGCCGAGACCCGCAAGCAGCTCGGGGACGACCCCGCGAAGTGGCGGTGGGGGGCGCTGCACCGCACCGGCTTCCGGCACCCCCTGGCGACCACGGACGAGCGCCGGGAGCTGTTCGGCCTGCCTTCCTACGAGATAGGCGGGGACGGCAGTACGGTCCATCTCACGGCAGGCGAGAATTTCGCCGTGGCCCACGGCGCGTCCTTCCGCGAGATCCTCGACGTGGCCGACTGGGACCGCTCGGTGGCGACCAGCGTGCCGGGCCAGTCGGGCCAGCCGCTAAGCCCGCACTACGGGGACCTGCTCCCCCTCTGGGCCGAGGGCCGGTACTTTCCGCTGCTGTACAGTCGGGAGAAAATCGAGGCGGCCTCCAGGGAGCGGCTGGTCCTGGAGCCGGCTCCGGGGAGAGCGCCATGATCCAGGGCAACGGCTTCCTCCTGCGCACCGTCTACGAGTCCGACGTGGACGCTCTCTACATGGCTCGCTCGGACGTGTCGGAACGGGGCGACTACATCCCGCCGCGCATGGGATCGCAGCCCCGGTTCCGCAAGGAATTCCAGGAGACAGGCTTCTGGACAGAGGACAACGGGGTCCTGCTCGTCATCGATCCTGACGGAAGGATGCTAGGGCAGATCGCCTACTTCCGCCCGGTCTTCTACTCGGATGGTCTCGAGATCGGCTACCAGTTCTTCCAGCAGGCCAGCCGGGGCAAGGGGATCATGACCGAGGTGCTCAAGCTCTTCTGCAGCTTCCTCTTTTCCCACCGCAGCCTCTACCGCCTGCAGCTCATGGTCCACCCCGGCAACGAGGCCTCCCGCCGGGTTGCGGAGAAGGCCGGCTTCCGGAAGGAGGGCGTCCTCCGCGGGGCGTTCTTCCACCGCGGCGACCACCACGACCTGGAGATCTACTCGCTCCTGCGGGACGAGTGGACGCCGGTGCCGCCTTTCACCCCGCTGGACCCCGCTGGATGAAGGGCCGCGCCTCCTACCCCAGGAAGCCCAGGTCCGGCGTGTCGAAGCGGCCCAGGTTGGGGAAGACGAGCGAGAGGTCGCTCGCCGACACCCCGAACCACCTGGCAAGCGTCGCGGAGTACTCGTCCACGGAGATCGTCGGAATCCAGCGGCCGTCCCCCGAGTCGTCGGGACCGTCGACGGCGAGCGTCGGAACGTCCCCGTAGAAGCGTCCGCCGGCCACGTCGCCGCCCACGACCAGGTGATGGGCTCCCCAGCCATGGTCCGAGCCGTCGCCGTTGCTGATGTAGGTGCGGCCGAAGTCCGAGGCGGTGAAGGAGGTGACGTCGCTGGCCACGCCCAGCTCCACGGTCGCCGAGTAGAAGGCCGAGAGGGCGCCGTCGAGCTCGGCGAGGAGGTCGGCGTGCGCTCCCACCTGTGCCAGGTCCCCGACCTGGCCGCCGTGAGTGTCGTAACCGCCCGCGGCGCAGAAGAAGACCTGCCGCCGCAGGCCGAGCGCCTCGCGGATCGAGATCAGCCGCGCGATCATCCGGAGCTGGCGAGCGAGGTCCGTCTGGGGGAAGGCCGTCTGCAGGGGCGGCGCGACCTCCAGGGCGGCGGCCAGCACACGGTCCTGGTCGAGGGCGCGCTGGAACACGTCGCGGTAGCCCGCCTGGAAAAGGTTTCCATAGCTCCGTTCCATCAGTTTGCGGATGGCGATCGACGGCGGGTGGTTCCACTCGTTGCCGTCGTAATACCAGCCGAGCCCGACGCTGCCGTCCGGCGACACCTGGTACTGGGTCACGGCCGATCCGATCTGGAACGTGTTGTTGCCCGCGAGCGACATGGACATCGAGACCTGCGGGCTGGTGTTGAGCGTGTGCAGCAGGTCGGCGGTGCGGCCGCCCCAGCCGCTGCGCCCCGGCTGGTCGGGGATCCCCGTCTGCCAGTGCATGGTCTGGTCGCTGTGGGAGAAGAGCTGCGGCGGCAGCGCGGCCGTGCCCGCCAGGTACTCGGCCCGGGTGACCGGCGCGACCAGGGGGCCGACGTTCGAGACGAGCGCGACCCTCTGCTGATTGAAGAGCGTCCTCAATCCGGTCAGGTTCGGGTGCAGCCCCCACTGCCGGCCGCCGGCCCCGGAGAGGGGCGTGACCGGCAGGAGCGACGCCTGCGGCAGCGCCAGGTTCGAGCGCGCCGCGGCATAGGCGGGGTAGTCCACTCCCCGCGGCACGATCACGTTGTTGCTGTCGTTGCCGCCATAGAGGAAGACGCACACCAGCGCCTTGAAGTCGCCGTCGAGCGGGGCGGCCGCGGCGATGCGCCGCATGTCGAAGGCCGTGGCGGCGAGCGAGGTCATCCCCACGGCAGTGCAGACCGAGCCGCGGAGGAACTGGCGGCGGGTGAGGCCCTTGGGCTGCTCCTGATCACTCATCGTTGACTCCTATCGCTGCCCCATGAACTCGGGCGAGAGGCCCACCAGCCAGATCAAGGTCTTGACGCGTTCCAGCGGATCGTCCGGGAAGTCGGGATCGGCCAGAGCCTGCGCATAGATCGCGCGCGTCTCCGCGGACATGCGGTTGGCGCAGAAGATCAGGTTCACCCGGTCGAGGAGGGCCGAGTCGCTGGCTGCGGCCGTGAAGTATAAGTAGTCGAGGTTGATGAACCTCTCGTCGTTGGCGTAGCCCTCGAAGATCACCGGGTGCAGGAAGTTTGCGGAGCCGAACACCGAGGTCTCGTTGATGATCTGCAGCTCCGGCGACACCAGGCCGGCCTCGGCGATGGGGCCGGGCTGGGCGTAGGCCGGATCGAAGAAGTTGAACACCGTGGGCGCCTGCAGCGGGCTCTGGTTCAGGCCCCACTCGGCGCTCGACAGCCAGTAGTAGCGGAAGCGGCCGTCGGACGGCGGCTGGGCGCGCAGGGCGCGCAGGATGGCCACGAAGCGCACGATCGGCTCGCGTACCTTGCCGTAGCCGGGCTGGAGGTAGGCGTCGGGGCTCCGCGCCTCCCAGTCCAGGAGGATCGCCCGCGCCACCGCCTTGAGGTCCCCGCGCACGCCCTGGCCGTTGTTGTCGAACGCCTGCCCGCAGCGGTAGACGTAGCCCGGGCTCGGGTTGCTCGTGACCAGTCGCTGGATGAGCTGCCGGCAGATGAAGGGGCCGGCGTTCGGGTGCTGGAAGATGTTGTTCAGCGCGGCCGAGAGGTCGGCCTGCGGGCTCTGCCCGGCGGGCAGGGTCACGCCGTTCAGGAGCAGCTTGGACCCCGTGGAATGGTGGTCGTTCCAGGCCTCCATGGGCTGCCGCCAGTCCTCCTCGGGCCAGTAGAAGCGCCACTCCTCGGAGCGGTTCTGGTCGGCGTGGGTCCAGCCGGTGAAGACCTGGGCGAAGCCCTTGATGACATCCTGATTGTAGGTGTCGATGGGCAGGCCCCACTCGTCGAGCTGGAGGGTGCCGTCCGGGTGGAGCCTGTAGAGCCCGATGGAGAAGAGCTGCAGGATCTCCCGCGCGTAGTTCTCGTTCGGGTTGCGCCCGGTCTCCGGGTCCTCCTTGTCGTTGCTCAGCATGTCCAGGTAGGCGCCCATGGCCGGCGAGAGCGTGACCTCCTCCAGGAGCTGGCGGAAGTTGCCGAAGGCGTTGCGGTTGAGGAGGTCCATGTACACCGCGACCTGCTCGGCTTCGAAAAGATCGTCGTCGTCCGAGGAGATCACGAAGATCTCGCTCAGGGCGAAGGCCATCCGCTGGCGGAGCTGGTCGGGCCCCTGGATGGCCTGCTTCCAGAACGACTCGCGGGCGATCCAGTTCGGATGGTCGCCGAGCTCGGGCGGCTCGATCGAATCGAGCTGGGCCAAGTGCGAGGCCATCGGCTGCGCGAGCTGCGCGTTGATCCAGGCGGCATAGCCCTGCGACTGGACCGCGGCGATCGCCTCCGGGGTCGGCCCGTACGTGGCCTGCATCAGGAAGCGGGAGGCGTCGGCCGCGGTCGGCGGTCCCGGCGGCAGGGCAGGTGGAGGAGCAGGCGGAGTGAAGACCGTGCTCCCGTTGGCGATGCGGAAGAACCCCTTGATCTCGCCGTTCGGGTAGGTCGCGCTGTGCAGGTTCAGATAGCACTGGCCGGCGCGCAGGGCGGCCAGGATCTGCGCCCGCGTCCAGGCGCCCGTCGATACGATGTTCCAGACCCGCGAGCCGTCCGCCGCGGGCGGGGTGGTGTCGAGATCGAAGATGATCTGGCCGTCGGGCGCGTGGATGTGATGAGCGGTCAGGGTCGCGCTCAGGTTCGAGTGCGTCTCGCGCAGCACCGCGGTCTGCTCGTCGGCCGCGAGCAGCAGGGTGGTCCGGCCCGAGCCGAGCGACAGGGCGCCGCTCTGTGGTGTCAGGGACGCGAGATACAGGACCTCCTGCCGGAGGATCGAGTACGCGCCCTGAGTGACGGGGCTGTCGGACAGGCCGGTCTTGTAGGAGATGGCCCGGAGGTTGGAAGTGCTCGTGAGCGTGACCGGTCCGGAATAGACAGTGCCGTGGGTCCGCGACGGCGCGGAGCCGTCGGTCGTGTACCGGATCTGCGCCCCGGGGGTGCTCGACACGATCTCGATCGTCTGCTCGCCCTGGTAGCTCCCCGGAGGGGGATTGAAAGCGGGGCGGGCGGTGGTGGAGGAGAGGGCCGGGTCCACGAAGTACCCGGTGACGTCGATGATGAGGCCGACCTCGCCGCCCGCGCGCGAGAAGGCCGTCAGCCCGCCCCCGGCGCCCAGCGGCAGCACGGCGTTGTTCGCCCGGTTCCGGCCGGCGCGGAAGCTGATCGTGGACGTCGGCGGCTCGGGGGAGCCGGAGGCGGTGAAGGCGATGTCGCCGCCGACCAGGGGGACGGCGGTGACGTTGACGGCCACGGCCTCCGCCGCCGTGGAGACGCCGCACCGGCCCGCGATCCCGAAGCCGCGGGACTCGCCGGCGGTGAGGTTCGGGCCCCCGGACGGCCCGGCCGCGCCGCGGGTGTCGACGACCCGGCACGGGGTAACAGTATGGAAATCCGTGCCCGCCGCCGCCAGGGGAGCGGACCAGAGAAGGGAAGCAAATCCCAGAAGCGGCAGCCACCCGGTTGCGCGAACGCTCATTTCCATCCTCCCGCGGTCTGTACTGCTGAGCTGGAGCCTCATCCTCCCGCGGAAGGGCTTCCGGTGTCAGTGACGGGGGTCACGGGGCAGGTGTGATCTGCTTCACACCGTTCTGATAAGCTGAGGCCATCGCGCGAAACCCACGCTGAGGAGGATCAGTGCCGGGCCCTTCACGTCCAGGCAAACCTCATCCGGAGAGCGGGAAGGTCTCCCGCTACGAGCTCCGCGAGCTGCTTGGCGAGGCTTCCTCGGGCCCGGTGTACAAGGCCTGGGACCCGGAGCTCGAACGCTCCGTCGCTCTGCGCCTGATCCCTCCGGGGCTCGCTGGGCAGGGGGAGGACCGGCAACAGCTCCTCCGGGAGGCGCGGACCGTCTCGCTTCTCGAGCACCCCAACGTCTGCCCGGTCTACGAGATGGGCGAGGCCGACGACGGCAGCCTGTTCCTCGTGTCCGGCTATTGCGAAGGGGAGACCCTTGCCGAGCGGATGCAGCGCAGTCCGCTCCGGCCGGAGGGGGCCGTCGAGCTCGCCGCCCAGATCGCCGCCGCCGTGGCGCAGGCCCATGAGCAGGGGATCGTTCATGGTCGGCTGCGGCCCACCAATGTGCGGATAGGTGCCGACGGTTTGGCGCGGGTCGTCGACTTCGGCCTGTCGGGGCTGGAGGAGCGGACCTGGGCCACGGCGCTGGACAGGGCGGCGGCCTCGGCGATGGTTTCAGAATACCTCGCGCCCGAGCTGCTCGGCGGCGAGGCGGTGAGCACCCGCTCGGACGTCTGGGCGATCGGGGCTCTGCTCTTCGCGATGATGACCGGCAAGCCGCCGTCCCGGCTGGGCCTGGCGGGCCAGGAGCCGATGCCGGCCACGCGCGAAGGGATGCCCGACGACCTCGCCCGCATCCTCGACCGGGCGCTCGCGACGCGTCCGGCCGAACGCCACGCGCAGGCCGGTGACCTGAGGGATGACCTGCGCGGACTGCGGCGCATGGGCTCGCGGCCGTCCGCGTCCGGCGCCTCTCCGGGCGCAAGAACGCCGGGGAGACCTCCCGAAGTGGCCGGGGCGCGGCGCCTGTCGCAGTACCGGATCGGCGAGCTGCTCGGCGGCGGCGGGATGGGCGTCGTCTACAAGGCCGAGGACCTCCAGCTCGGGCGCACCGTGGCCCTGAAGTTCCTCCCCCTGGAGCTGGCGAGCGAGCCCGCGGCCAAGGCGCGATTCCTCCAGGAGGCCCGCGCCGCCTCGGCGCTCGACCATCCCAACATCTGCACCATCTACGAGGTCGGCGAGACGGACGAGCACCAGCTCTACCTCGCCATGCCCTGCTACGACGGCGAGACCCTGAAGGCCAGGATCTCCCGCGGACCGCTGCCGGTGACGGAGGCGCTCGATTGCGCGCTCCAGGTCGCCCGCGGGCTGGCCAAGGCCCACCGCCAGGGGATCGTGCACCGGGACGTCAAGCCGGCGAACCTGATGGTCACCGCGGACGGGCTGGTCAAGATCCTGGACTTCGGAGTCGCCAAGCTGGCGGGGGAGGTGGGCCTGACCCGCACCGGGTCCACCGTCGGCACCCCGGCCTACATGGCCCCGGAGCAGATCCGGAGCGAGCCGGTCGACGCCCGCGCCGACCTTTGGTCGCTCGGCGTCGTGCTGTACGAGATGGTGACCGGCCAGCGGCCCTTCCCCGGAGAGAACCAGGAGGCGGTCGCGCATGCCATCCTCACTCGGGAGCCGGAGCCGCTCGCACGCCTGCGCCCCGATGCGCCTGCCGGGCTGGAGCGGATCGTCGGAGGGCTCCTCGCCAAAGATCCCGCGCAGCGCTTGCCCACGGCCGACGCCGTGTCTGCGGATCTGCGGCTGCTCCTCGGGCTCCCACCCTCCTCGGTCGCGGCCTCCGCGCTCCCCGCGCTCCTCAGAACACCGCGCAAGTCTTTCCGCGTCTCCTGGCGGCGCGGGCTGGCCGTGGCGCTCGCGCTGCTCGCGGCCGTCGCGCTTCTCCTCCGGCTGCGCGATCCTTTTGCCGGAGAAGAGACGCCGCGCCAGGCCACCTTTTCCCAGCTCACCGACCGCGAAGGGCGCGAAATGTTCCCCAGCCTCTCTCCGGACGGCAACTATTTCGTCTACTCCAGGCTCGACGGCGGCGACCAGGACGTCTTCCTGCAGCGGGTGGGCGGCGGCAACCCGATCAACCTGACGGCGGAATCGCCCGCGGACGACTCGCAGCCCGCGTATTCGCCCGATGGCCAGTGGATCGCGTTCCGCTCGGAACGCGGCGGCGGCGGTCTCTTCATCATGGGGGCCACGGGCGAATCGGTGAGGCGGATCACCGACTTCGGCTTTCAGCCCTCCTGGTCGCCGGACAGCCGCGAGCTCGCCTTCTCCACCGAGGCGGTGACCGATCCGATGGCGCGTAGCACCCTGCGGCAGGCTTGGCGGGTCGAGGTCGCGACCGGGCGCCGGAGGATGGTGGCGAAGGGGGACGCGGCCCAGCCGAGCTGGTCCCCGGGCGGATATCGCATTGCCCTCTGGGGCATCGACGACGACCGCTGGAGGCTCTGGACCCTGCCGGCCGACGGAGGGACCCTCACGCCGGTCCTGGATGCCGATGAAAAAACCAACCCCTGGAGCCCGGTCTGGTCGCCGGACGGCCGCCATCTCTACTTCCTCAGCAATCGAGGGGGCAGCGTGAACCTCTGGCGCCTCCCGATCGACGAACGGTCGGGCCGGGCGCTGGGCGAGGCGGAGCCGGTCACCACCCCGGCGCAGTCCGTCAGCGCGTTCAGCCTGTCCCGGGACGGAAGGCGGATCCTCTACTCTACCCGGGAGACGCGGTCGATCGTCGAGAGCGTCGGGTTCGACCCCGGCACCGGCAGGACCGAGGGATCGCCCAGGACGGTGGCGCGGCTCATGCGCAAGGTCTCCGTCGTCGAGCCGTCGCCCCGCGGCGACTGGCTCGTCATGGCCGGCGAGGCTCCCGCCGGCGAAGACCTCTTCGTGATGCATCCGGACGGCAGCGGCCTCCGGCAGCTCACGGACGATCCCCACCATGACCGCTTCCCGGACTGGTCTGCCGACGGACGAAGGATCTTCTTCTTCACGGACCGCAGTGGACGCCTGCAGATCTGGACCGTCCAGCCCGACGGCGGCGGCCTTCGCGCGGTGATCACCCGGCCGAAAGCAGAGCCCTTCAACCCGCACCCTTCCCCCGACGGCCGCTGGTTGGCCTGCAACCTCGGGTTCGAGGGGGTCGTCCTGTTCGATCTCCTGCAGCCCCTCAAACCGCCCGTCCCGCTCGCCATCCGCGGAAAGGAGGACCACATCCTGGTTGCCAGCTCCTGGTCCGCGGACGGCGCCGAGCTGGCAGGACAGTTCGCCCCGCGCAAGGTTCTGCAGGACCTGGGGAGCAGTGGCAGCATGGCCGTCTATTCCCTCGCGTCGAAGTCGGTCGAGGTCCTGCCGGCTGCCGGCGAGTGGCCCCGCTTCGTCGGGGATGGCCGGATTCTGCTCTTCTATCGGGACGGCGCCATCCACGCCATCGACCGGCGGAGCCGCCGGTCCTGGAAGGTCGCGGCGCCGCCGGAGGGCTCCGTTTTCAATTACGTCGCTCCGGCCCGGGACGCCCGCACCCTCTACACCGTCCGTACTCTGAGCGAGGGAGACGTCTGGCTCATGGATCAGCGCAGTCCATGAAATTTCGTGGAGCTCCGCTCCACTGAATGAGATGGGGCCGGGCGAAAACGATCGCCGCCCTACTCTGCAGGAGATCTCCAATGAGCTTCAAGACCAAAGAGCTTCAGGTCAATCTGGGCGAGAAAGGCAATGAGCTCACCACCACCTGCCAGACCGGGAGTTGGGCCACTATTCCTCCTGTTTCTTCTGTGGGCTGCTCCTCGCCGGAGGCCGCACGCGATACCCTGCGGCAGCAGCTCCGGAAGACCCTGAAGACCTCGAGCTGATCACAGGGTTGCCGCTCACCCCGGTCTCCGAATAGGATTCGGGGCCGGCATGAAGACAAAAATCCTCGTCACCGGAGCCCTCGGACAGATCGGCTCCGAGCTGGTCCCTGCCCTGCGCGCACGCTACGGCGAGGACCAGGTCGTGGCCTCCGACATCCGCATGCCCCCCCGCGGCACCGAGGGGCCTTTCGAGTTCGTCGACACCACCAACCCGCGGCAGATCACCGACGTCGTGCGGCGCGACGGCATCGGCACCATCTACCACTTGGCCGCGCTCCTCTCCGCCACCGCCGAGAGCAAGCCCCAGGTCGCGTGGGAGGTGAACATCGGCAGCCTCTACGACATCCTGGAAGTGGCCCGGGAGAACCGCTGCGCCGTGTTCCATCCCAGCTCCATCGGCGCCTTCGGACCCGACACGCCGAAGGAGCAGACGCCGCAGGACACGGTCCAGCGCCCCACCACCATGTACGGCGTCACCAAGGTGGCGGGCGAGCTGCTCTGCGACTACTACTTCCACCGCTTCGGCGTGGACACCCGCGGCGTGCGCTTCCCCGGCCTCATCTCCTACGGCGCCCCGCCCGGCGGCGGCACCACTGACTACGCGGTCGAGATCTTCTACGAGGCCATCCGGCACAAGCACTACACCTGCTTCCTGGAGCCGGACACCCGCCTCGACATGATGTACATGCCGGACGCCATCAAGGCCGCCATCGACGTCATGGAAGCCGATCCGGCGAAGCTCGTCCACCGCAATGCCTTCAACGTGACCGCCATGAACTTCACCCCCGAGGAGCTGGCGACCGCGATCCGCGGGCACATCCCGGACTTCACCCTCGACTATCACGTCGATCCCATCCGTCAGGCGATCGCCGATTCCTGGCCCGATTCGCTCGATGACGGCGCCGCCCGCGAGGAGTGGGGATGGTCTCCCGAGTACGACCTCGGCGCCATGGTTGGGGACATGCTCGAGAACCTGAGCAAGAAGATGAAGCAGGACGGCCGCACCCGCAGGTCCTGAGGAGAGCCCATGCCGCACGACCGTTTCCACCAGGCCCTTTCGACCGAGCTGGACGCCCTGCGCGAGCGGGGCACCCTCAAGGGGGCCGAGACCGTGATCGCGAAGGTCGTCCCGGCCCGGGACGGGAAGGGCCCGCGCTACCTTCTGGAAGGGGAGGGGGACAAGCCCTTCCTCAAGATGAACTCCAACAATTACCTGGGTATGTCGCTGCGCCGGGAGGTCATCGAGACCGAGGAGCACACCACCGCGGAGTACGGGGCCGGCCCCGGGGCCGTGCGCTTCATCAGCGGCACCTACCGCCACCACGTCGAGCTGGAGGCGAAGCTCGCCGCCTTCCACGGCCGCGAGTCCGCCATGATCTTCAGCTCCGCCTATGCCACGACGCTGGGCGTGCTCGTCCCCCTGAGCAACGCCGACACCGTGCTGATCAGCGACGAGCTGAACCACAACTGCATCATCAACGCCATGCGCCTGGCCCGTCCCCAGGACAAGCAGATCTACCGCCACCTCGACTACGCCGACCTGGAGTCGAAGCTCGCCTCGTCCGCGGGCAAAGCCCGCCGGGCCATCGTGGTCACCGACGGCATCTTCAGCATGCGGGGCGATCACGCGGAGCTGCCGAAGATCCTGGAGATCGCGGAGCGCTTCGACAGTGAGTATCCCGAGAACGTGGTCGTGGTGGTGGACGACTCGCACGGTGTGGGTGCCTTCGGAGCGACCGGCCGGGGCACGGAAGAGTTCACGGGCTCGCGGTCGGTGGACATCCTGATCGGCACGCTGGGCAAAGCCCTCGGCGTCAACGGCGGCTACGTAACCGGCAGCCGCCAGCTCACCGAGTACCTGAGAGAGACCGCTCCCCTCTACATCTACTCGAACCCGATCACCCAGGGAGAAGCTGCGGCCGCGGCCAAGGCGCTGGAGATCCTGGACAGCGACCGGGGCCGCGAGCTCCTGGCCCACCTGCGCGAGATGACCAAGCGCTTCAAGGACGGCATCGTGGCCCTGGGCTACGAGACCCTCCCCGGCGAGCACCCGGTGGTGCCGCTCATGGTGCGGGACACGCCGAGGACCAACGCCCTGGTCAAGCACCTGCGCGAGAACGGCATTCTCGCCACTGGCCTCAAATTCCCCGTCGTCCCCAAGGGGGATGAGGAGATCCGCTTCCAGATCTCCGCCGAGCACACGCCGCAGGACGTGGACGTCACGCTGAAGGCGCTGGAGTCATTCCCGGGGCGTTGACTGGTCCGAAAACTCTCCACCGCTGTCCAGGTGGCCGAGCGGCTGGGGCTGTCCGTCTCCGGGGCCAAGTCGCGCGTGCAGCGAGCGCGCAAGATGCTCGCTCGCTGCCCTTACCCTCTTTCGAACCAGCCTTAGAAGTGGGCCGTGATCCTGCCGGGGAACGACTCGTTGTCTGCGGTATCGACGGCGATTACCTCGATGTCGCTGGCACCGAAGTCGACCTCGACTTCCGCGGTAGTGTTGCCGACCACGACAGCGCGCAACTCACCGTTGACGTAAACGTCGTAACGGATGAGCGACCGTGGCGCGAGATC
>DATMER010000121.1:0-81560 GCA_035556715.1 Thermoanaerobaculia bacterium | reverse complement strand
GAGGGGCAGGGTTCGTCGGCCCTTGGGTGCCATCCCGAGCCATTCGGGCGGTTTCCCGAGTCGCTCGGGCACGCTCCCGAGGCTCTCGGACGTCTGCCCGAGGCATTCGGGTTCTTGCCCGAACCGCTCAGGCGCCTGCCCGAGGGGTTAAGGATGCTGCCCGAAGCATTCGGGTTCTTGCCCGAGTCGCTCAGGCGCCTGCCCGAGGGGCTAAGGATGCTGCCCGAGGCCCTCGGGTTCTTGCCCGAGTCGCCAGGGATGCTGCCCGCGGGGCTCGGGCTCAAGGAAGACCCCCTCCCCAGCCCTCCCCCGCTACGCGGGAGAGGGAGCCCCCCGCCCTCTCACGCGGCAAAGTTAGCGCGTATGCCCCCTGTCCCCCTCCCTCCGCTCTCCAAACAGCCCTGAGATGCTGCAAAAGAGTCCGGATATGCTCCGAAAGGGGTCGCAGAAGCTCCTGCCCCTCTCGAATATGCTCCGAATACTTCGGGGCGAGCGTCTCGCCCCAGGGGTTTTGCTGCAAATCCAGGGGCTGGAGGGTGAGCTGGAGGGACGGATGCTCCGCATCGGGCCGCATTCGGAGCATCGGCCCTCACCCTTCCCCCCATAGGAAGGGCTTCCGGCGTGCTGCGTCGGCACCGGTCAGTACCGGTGACGCTCCACCCGGCTCCGCGGACGCGGCATACCCGGGAAAACACGTTCTCTTCCCGACGGGAGAGCGACCTGACAGCATATACGCTATCATCTTGCGGGATGATCATTGTCCTGGACACCAACGTTTTCGTGTCCGCGCTCCTTGGACCGAAGGGAGCCAGCCGAGTTGTGCTTCGCGCTTGCCTGGAAGGCCGGCTACAGCCCTTGATGGGGGCAGCCCTGTTCACTGAGTACGAATCGCTGTTGGGACGGGAGGCTGTCTTTGCCAAATGCCGGCTCAACCCCGGGCAGCGGGAGGCGTTGCTCAATGCATTTCTGAGCGTCTGTCGATGGACGACGATCTACTATGGGTGGCGTCCAAATCTGAGAGACGAGGGAGACAATCACCTGATCGAGCTGGCGGTCGCCGGAAGTGCTTCGGCGGTCGTTACGAAGAACACGCGGGACTTCAGGTCGGCAGAGCTTCACTTTCCCGGCCTGAGGATCCTTTTGCCGGAAGAAATCTTGCGGGAGATCTGACCATGGCAACCCTGACCATCCGCCTGTCCGACGAGAAGCACGAGCGGCTCCGCCAGTTGGCGGAGCGGCGCCACGTCAGCATGAACAAGCTCATCGATGAGCTGTCGACGGTCGCCCTCACCGAGTTCGACGCGGAGACGCGATTCCGGGCTCGGGCCGCGCTGGGCTCACGCGAAGAGGGGCTGCGGCTCCTCGACGAGCTCGACCGCCGCGAGTAGCTCCTACTCCGGCACCACCGCAATCTGCAAAGCAGGGGAGGGTCGGGGAGGGGTCTTTCCCTCGGTGGCGCGCAGGGGACCTCTCCCCCTTCCCTCCCCCGGAAAGGCCGCCGTCAACCGGAGCTTGACAAGGTGCTTAGGCCAACAACGCCGCGGCGTGCCGTGCCGCGCCGAGCAGCGCGGCACGGTCGTTGAGGATCACGCGGACAGGCACCGCCTCCACAAAGGCGCGGAAGCGACCCTTGTCGAGGAAGGCGTCTAGGAAGGCGCCGTCCTGGAGGCGCGGGAGGAGCTTCGGGGCGATCCCTCCTCCCAGATAGACACCGCCCGTGGCCGTGCCTGCCAAGGCCAGGTTGCCGGCCGCGGCGCCGTAGGCGGCCACGAACATCCCCACCGCCCGCGAGCAGAGGCCGCACTCGTCCGCCAGGGCCGCCTCGCCGATGATCCGGGAGGGGTCTTCCTCAGTCTCCAGCGACTCCCTCACCGGGGGGTTTTCCGGCAGGCCTTCCCGGTCCCGAAGGTACTGGTAGATATGGAAGAGGCCCGGCCCGGAGACCACACGCTCGACGCTGACGCGGCCTTTCAGAAGATCCCTCAGATAGAAGAGGAGGCCGACCTCGTCCTCGTTCCTCGGGGCAAAGTCCATGTGCCCCCCTTCCGAGGGGACCGGCACCCAGGCACCGGCGATCCGCGGCAGCAGGGCCATGCCCAGGCCCGTGCCCGCCGCGATCAGCGCCAGGTTGCCCGAGCCCGCCGCTTCCGGGCCTCCGGGATGGAGTGTAGCCAGCTCGTCTTCGAGCAGGAGCGAGATGCCCTCGGCTGTGGCCACCAGGTCGTTGATCAGGACCACGGCATGCCCCCCGATCAGGGGAGAGAGCGCGCCGCCGTCCAGGGTCCACGCCAGGTTCGTGGTGTCGACGCGGTTCTCCAGGACCGGGCCGGCGACCCCGATGCAGGCCGCCCGCACCGCCCCGGCGTCTCCCGCCAGGAACTCCTCCATCATCGGATACAGGCCGGGATAGTCGGCGCTCGGGTACTGCGCGCTGCGCAGGGGGCGCGGTACGCCGCCGAAGACTTCGAACAGACCGAGGTTGCACTTGGTCCCGCCGACGTCACCGGCCAGGACCACGGCCCGGGCGGCCATGTCAGGACCCCAGCGCCTCCCGCAGCCGGGCGAGGCCTCCTGATATGTCACCCCCGAGGTTCACCCTCATCACCCTCCTCCCCCGCTGCTCCAGCGCGCTGCGGTCGCCGTCGGCCTGGGCGCGGATCAGGGTGCCGAAGGTGAAATCGGCCTCGGGCACGGGCAGGTCGTGCTGCGGCTCGTCCACGATCTGCAGGAAGCGGCCGGTGTCCGGCCCCCCCTTGTGGAGCTGGCCGGTGGAATGGAGGAAGCGCGGGCCGTAACCGAGCGTCGTGGCCAGGCGCGTGCGGTCGCGCAGCCGCGCCTGGATCTCGTGCAGGGCTTCGGTGGTCTCGGACGTGGCCGGCAGATAGGCGTGCACACCCAGGTAACTCCCGGCGCCCGCTCCGGCCAGCCAGTGCTCCAGGGCGCTGCCCAGGGGGCCGGCGTCTGAAACGCGGATCTCATCCGCAGGAGGGGGCGGAGCGCCCGAGGAGCGCTCCTTCATGGCTCGGGTCGCCAGCTCCTTGGCGAGCTGCACGTCCGGCTGGTCGAAGGGGTTGACCCCGAGGACCGCGCCGGCCGCGGCCGTGGCCATCTCCCAGCGGAACATCTCGCGCCCGAGGTCGAAGGGGTCGGCCAGGCGGAAGCGCGCCACCGGGTGCCCGGCGGCTTCCAGCGCGGCGAGGCGCTGCTCTAGCGGACGGTCGTCTCCCAGGAGCAGGCCCACGAAGAAGCGGTCGCTTCCGTAAAGGCCCGGGTCCGCCGGACGCTCGCCCACGACGGGCACGATGCCGCGGCCGGTCTTGCCGGTGCTCTCGGCCACGAGCTGCTCGATCCAGTCGGGGAAGGACTCGATCCCCCGCGAGGCCAGGAAGGTCAGCTTGTCGCGACCCGCGAGGGCAAGCTCGCCCAGGGCCGCGCCCAGGTGCAGCCCGGGGTTCGATGCGCCCGGCTCCGTGCAGGCCTCGGCCATGACCCTTCCCCGGGTCAGCAGCTCGCGGATGTCTACCCCGATGAGAGCCGCGGGCACGAGGCCGAAGTTGGTGAGGGCGCTGTAGCGGCCGCCCACGTCCTCCGGGGCGTTGAAGACGGCGCGGAAGCCGCGCTCCCGGGCCAGCTTCTCCAGCGGCGTGCCGGGATCGGTGATGGCCACGAAGCGGCGGCCGGCCTCGATCGTGGAGGCCAGGGACTCGGCGGCCCACTGCCAGAAGGCGTGGAACAGGGAGAGGGTCTCGGTGGTCGTGCCCGACTTGCTGGAGACCACGAACAGGGTGCGCGTGGGGTCGAGCCGGTCGGCCACGGCCCGCACCGCGGCGGGATGGGTGCTGTCCAGCACGGTGAGCGCCGGGTAGCCGTTCCCGGAGGTGCTGAAGCCGAAGGTGCGGGCGAAGACCTCGGGAGCGAGGCTCGATCCCCCCATGCCGAGGACGACGGCGTCGCGGAAGCCGCCGGAGCGGGCCTCCATGCCAAAGCGGGCGAGGTCCTCGGCCTCGGTCCGCATGGACTCGGGCAGCTTGAGCCAGCCCAGGCGGTCGGTCAGCTCGCGGACCGGCTGCGGCGACCAGACGGTGTGGTCCTTGCCCCACAGCCTGCGGCCGAAGCCCTCGGCCTGCCAACGCTCCAGCCGCGCCAGGACCGATGTCTCGTACCGGCCCAGCCGCATCTCCGGTCCCAGGGTGGCACGGCTCTCCATAAGCTCCCTCTCAATCATAGGATTCCCTCCGTTCCCGGGAAACTCTATGCAAAATGGCGGCCTCGGGGGAGAGGGAGCCCATGCTAGGATGCCCCCGTCATGGGCGAGCGTGAGAGAGCTTTCCGTCGGACCCTCCTGATCCTGCTGGCCGCGACCACCCTTCTGAGCTGCTCCGGCAAGGAGCGCAAGGAGGATACCGGCGCGGGACGGACCTACACCGTCCGCGGACAGGTGACCCAGCTCCCCGATCCGAACAACCCGGGCACCGGCCTCTACCTGAACCACGAGGCCATCGACGATTACGTCAACCGCAGCGGCGAGCTGGTGGGCATGGACCCCATGACCATGTCGTTCCTCGTGGACGAGAAGGTCCCGCTCGAGGGTATCCAGGCCGGGGACTATGTCGAGCTCAAGCTGCGCGTCGACTGGGAGGCCGAGACCGGGCAAGTGGAGATCGTGGAGCTCCGCGAGCTCCCGCCCGACACGAAGCTCGTCTACCGCGCCGCCAAGCCACCGAAGAAAGAACCGAATAACTAAGAATAGGAGGAGGGAATCATGCCGGTACGCAAGGCCAACGCGGTCTGGGAAGGGGATATCAAGGGAGGCAGCGGCAAGGTCGCTCTGGGCAGCGGCGCGTTCGAGGGCCGCTACTCGTTCGGCTCGCGCTTCGAGGAGGCGGGGGGAACCAACCCCGAGGAACTGATCGGCGCCGCTCACGCCGGCTGCTTCTCCATGGCGCTCAGCGGCGGGCTCGGCCGCGGCGGCCACACGCCCAAGCGCATCGCCACCAGCGCCAAGGTCCACATCGAGAAGGTGGGCGAGGGCTTTTCGATCACCCGCATCGAGCTCGACACCGAGGCCGAGGTGCCCGGGATCGACGACGCTACCTTCCAGGACTTCGCCAACAAGGCCAAGGAGGGCTGCCCGGTCTCCAGGGCGCTCGCGGGCACCGAGATCACGCTGAACGCGAAGCTGGTTTGATCCCGTTTCCCCTCACCCCAGCCCTCTCTCCCGTGCCGGGGGAGAGGGAGCCTCCTCTCCCTTTCTTTCTAAAGTCAGTCTCCCCCCTCGGGCCAATTCATCGTCGAATTGCTATTTCATCCTTGACTTCGCCTTCCCGGCCTCTTACCCTGCTATTGCTCACACCAATGTGCAGCCGCTAGTTCAAGGAGGTCCTCCCATGGTCTGGAAGAAGAGCGACGACCAACCCAACAGCTATCCAGAGCCGGCGCCAGCCGCTCCCCGCCCCATGTCCTCTACCCCTACGACGACCAGCAGCACGCAGCCCGAGCCCCGGCGTTCTTCGGAGCGCGCGACCATCGGTGCGTCGATCATCATCAAGGGCGACCTGAGCGGCGGCGAGGACCTCGTGATCGAGGGGCGCGTCGATGGGAAGGTGGACCTCAAGCAGCACAACGTGACCGTGGGACCCAGCGGACGGGTGAAGGCCGACATCTTCGGCAAGGTCATCACGATCGAGGGCGAGGTGGACGGCAACGTGTTCGCCCAGGAGCAGGCGATCCTGCGCCAGGCCGGCGCGATCCGCGGCAACATAACGGCGCCGCGCGTGGTGCTGGAGGACGGGTCGCGCTTCAAGGGGAGCATCGACATGGAGATCCGCGAGGCGGGGTCATCCAAGCACGAGTCGAGCCGCCCGGAGAGAGAGAGGCCGCAACCGGTGGAGGCCGGCAGATCGCAGGCGGGTGAGCCCGCCGGCGCGAGCCGGGCAGCGCAGGCCGGATGAGCTGGTTCCTTCGCTCCCGCAAAGAGACGGCCCCGGTCGCCACCCAGGTGGAGCCCGGCCCGGACGTCCATCGCTCCCTGGGCCTCAACGCCCTGCTGGAGTCCATGCGCCGCAAAGGCCAGGGTTTGAGGATCCTCGACCTCGGCCCGGCCGTGGGCTCCAACGTGGAGTTCCTCTCCCAGCTCGGCTGCAAGCTCCACATCGGCGACCTCTACGCCTCCCGCTCCACGGCCGTCGAGGGGGAGGAGCTGGGACAGGAGTTCTTCGAGCAGCTCTTCCCGAACGACGCCCGCTTCGACGTGGTGCTCGCCTGGGATCTCTTCAACTATCTCCAGCGCAAGGAGATGGTCCGCCTGGGCTCGCTGATCCGCCGGCACTGCCGGCCGGGAGCCCTGGTCTTCGCCCTGATGTCGATCCAGAAGCAGATCCCGGCCCAGCCGATCCGCTTTCGGATGCTGGAGGGCGGACAGCTCGCGTACGAGCGGCGGAGCGGCCTGGAGCGTCCCGGACCGCGCTACGCCCCGGCGGAGATCACCAACTTCCTCAAGGGTTTCCAGGTGGACCGCTCGTTCCTGCTGCGCCACGGTATCCAGGAGTACCTCCTCATCCGCGAGGACGAGGAGGAAGAAACCCGAGTGATGTGAGCGGGAGGGCGCCCTCCGGCGCCCTCCTCACTCCCTTCCGTAAACCGCGTCCACCACCTCGCTCACCCGCACGCTGCGACCGATCTCCGGATCGAAGCGGCTCCCCTTCCCCAGGCGCTCGGCCCAGTCGAGGATCGCCCCGCCCATCCAGCCGCGGGATTCCCGCGCCACGACCTCGCCCGAGCGGCCGGAGAAGCGCGCCAGCTCGAAGTCGTAGAAGCTGCCGTCCACGTTCCGGAATTCAGCCCCGCCCCCGGCCCCGAAGGTGGAGAGACGGATCACGCAGTCCTGCCCGGCATGGGCGTTCCAGCTCACGGCCACAGTCACGGAGGCGCCGCCGTCCAGCTCGATCCGGGCGCTGGCGAAGTCGTCCACCTCTCCCGCGTCCAGAGGCTGTCCGCCCTTCCAGGCGCCGCCGTGGACCTCTTTCACTCCAGGGTCACCGAGGAGCCAGAGGGTGAGGTCGATCAGGTGGACGCCCAGGTCCATGAGCGCGCCTCCTCCTGAAAGACGCGGGTCGAAGCACCAGGGTTTGTCCGGGCCGTAGGCGTTGTGGAAGACCGTGTCCACGCTGAACACCCGGCCGAGCTCGCCCGCCTCCACGGCCCGGCGCAGGGTCCGCGCTCCCTCGGTGAAGCGGTAGGAGTAGTCCACTCCGAGCAGGCGGTCGGCCCTCTGCGCGGCCTCGACCATCTCCCGGGCCTCGCAGGCGTTCAGCGCCAGCGGCTTCTGGCAGAAGACGGCGAGGCCCCGGTCGAGCGCGGCCAGGGTCTGGGGGGCGTGCAGGGAGTTCGGGGTGGCGATGACGATGCCGTCGAGGCGGAGGTCCCCCGAGCGGGCGAGCAGCTCGCCGAAGTCCGAGAACGGCGCGGCCCCGGGATGGGCGCGGGCGGTCTCCTCCAGACACTGGGGCGCGGCTTCGCAGAGGGCAGCCACCTCGGCGACCGCGGAGACGGCTTCCAACCGCATCGTGCCGATCCAGCCGAGGCCGACGAATCCCAGTCTCATGCCCCAAACCTCATGCCAGTACCACCGACTTGCGGAAGCCCTCGGGCCGCTCCTCCGTCATCCGGAAGGCGTGGTTGATGTCAGCCAGCGGGAAGGTGTGGGTGATGAGCGGCTCCAGGTCGATCTCCCCCGCGGCAAGGAGGCGCACGCCTTCCTCCATGCCGCTCCGGTAGACCGCGGGGTCGCGCTCGTGGGCGTTGATCACGTCGATCCCGTTCCAGTTCCAGAGCTGCATGTTGACCGTGCGCGGGCCGTCCTGGTGATACCCGGCCACGATCAGCCGGCCGCGCACCCGCACGAGGTTGGTGGCGAGATCGAGCGGCGCCTGCTTGCCCGTGGCCTCGATCACCACGTCGGCGCCGCCCACCCCGCCGATACCCTGGTCCTCGTAGGTGAGCACCTCCACCCCCAGGCGCTCGGCGAGGACTGGGTCCATCCGCCGGCGGGAGACGGCGATGACGCGGGACGGCCGGTATCTTCTGAGGAGCTGCAGCAGCAGAGTCCCCAGAAAGCCCGTGCCCAGAAGGACCACCGTGTCCCCCTCCCGGACGCCGGAACGGCGCATCACGTTGACGGCGCAGGCCAGCGGCTCCCCCAGGACCGGCCGGTCCACGAGCGAATCGGGCAGGGGGATGACGGAGTCGGCGCGGGCGAGGTCGTACTCCGAGTAGGCCCGATAGGTGAGGGCGGTGACGGGCTGGCCCGCGGCGAGCCCCTGGACTCCGGGGCCGACCGCCTCGACGGTGCCGAACACCTCGTGGCCGGGAGCGCCCGGCTGCAGGGGATAGGAAAGGCCGGGAAGCCCCTTCCACGGCCCCATGTCGGAGCCGCAGACGCCGCAGCCGCGCACGCGGATGCGGACCTCCCCCTCGCCCGGCTCGGGCAGATCGATGGATTGGATCTGGAACTGACGTAGCCCGGTCAGGATGGCGGAACGCATGGATTACTCCCTCCAAGCGAGAACCATGCCTGGAGATATACACAAGTGGCTGTTGATCTTGCCACGGAGGCAAGACTAAAGTACCTCCTCCATTCGCGGTCCGACAAGGAGAAGGTCATGAGCCGAAGGCTGTCCCCGGTCCTCGTTTTCTCGCTGCTGTGCCTGTCCGCCACACTCCCCGTGGCAGCCCAATCCGTCAGCGCAGTCCGTGACGCCTTGGGTCGCATGGAGGAGGCCGCGGGAGGCAGGGTCGAAGTCACCCTGTCTCCGGAAACCGGCCTGGTCACCTTCCTGACCGTGGACGCGCGCAACCCGGTGCCGGTGGTCGGCGCCGCGGCCACCAGCCCGGAGGCGATCGCCCTGGCCTTCCTGCGGGATTATGCCGGCGCGTTCGGGTTCCGCAATGCCGGCGATATCGGCGATATCGCGACCGAGGTGGAGCTCTCGGGGCCGGCCTGGCGCGACGAGATCGGACAGGATCACGTCCGCTTCCGGCAGGTCGTCCGGGGCATTCCGGTCACTGCCGGAGAGGTCTCGGTCCACCTGCAGGGCTCCGATGTGGTGGCCGTCAACGCCGAGACCCTGCCCGACCTGGACAGCATCGACGTCCGGCCCACCTTCTTCGCCAACCAGGCCCTCGACGTGGCCTGGAAGCTGGTGACCTCGCCGCGCCTGGGCTCCCGGGAGGATGCCGAGCTCTCCGCGCCCCGGCTCGAGATCCTCAACCGCAGCCTCCTCGAGCCCGGCCGGTTCCGCACCCGGCTCGCCTGGTTCATCGAGGCCCGGGCCTTCGGGCTGCGCGAGTACATCTGGATCGACGCGAAGAGAGGGGTCACGCTGCTCCACTTCAACCAGCTCACGGACGCGCGCAACCGCCAGGTCCATGACGGCAACAGCACCGCGGCGCTCCCCGGCACCCTGGTGCGCAGCGAAGGCCAGGCCCCGACGGGCGACCCCGACGCCGATGCCGCCTACACCTACTCGGGCGATGCCTACGACTACTTCTTCACTCAACACGGCCGGGACAGCTACGACGGCGCCGGCGCGGCCATCATCTCCACGGTCGAGCACTGCCCGACGCCGGGCGAGTGCCCGTTCGAGAACGCCTTCTGGGACGGCACCCAACTGGTCTACGGTGAGGGCTACGCGGGGGCCGACGACGTGGACGCCCACGAGCTCACCCACGCCGTGACCGAGCGTACCGCCAACCTCCTCTATTACATGCAGTCCGGCTCGCTGAACGAGTCCTTCTCCGACATGTTCGGCGAGACCGTCGACCTGACCAACACGGGCGGGACCGACACCCCCGCCGTGCGCTGGGAGCTGGGCGAGGACATCCCCGGCGGCGCCCTCCGCGACATGATGAACCCCGGGGCCTTCTTCGACCCGGGGCGGGTGGGCGACCCCAACTACTTCTGCGACTATTTCGACGGCGGCGGCGTTCACTTCAACAGCGGCGTTCCCAACCACCTCTACGCCCTCATGGCCGACGGCGGCACCTACAACGGCCAGACGGTCACCGGGATGGGGCTGACGAAGGCGGGGAAGATCGCCTACCGGGCGCTCACCGTCTATCTGCTCTCCGGCTCGTCCTTCGGCGATGCCGCGAACGCGTTCACGCGGAGCTGCGCCGACCTGGTGGCCGGCCCGGCCGGGATCACGGCGGACGACTGCAAGGAAGTGGCCGACGCCCTGGCCGCGGTGGAGATGGCCCAGGCCACGGCGTGCGGCACCGCAGGGCAGTACCCGGCGCTCTGCCCGGCCGGCCAGGGGCCGACCAACGTCTTCTTCGACAACTTCGAGAGCGGCATCGCCAACACGAACTGGCAGGTGCAGTCGACCGTCGAGACCGCCTGGTTCCTCGACGATACTCCGTTCAGCACCAGCGGGATCTGGCACATGACAGGATTCAACTTCGACTTCGTCAACGACTCCCGGGTCTTCATGGCCAACAGCATCGCCATTCCCGGCAGCGCCAGGATGCAGTTCGAGCACTTCTGGGACTTCGAGCCCGGCACCTTCGACGGCGGCGTGGTGGAGTACAGCCTCAACGGCGGCACGAACTGGACCGACGCCCTGGCCCTCTTCTCGGCCGGGTCCGACTACTCGGGCGAGGTCTTCACCGGCTATGGCAACCCGCTGTCCGGCCGGACCGCCTACGTGGATACCAGCCGCGGGTACACTGGCACCCAGCTCAACCTGGCGACCCTGGCCGGCCAGAACAATGTGAAGTTCCGGTTCCGGATCGGCACGGACGACTCCATCGGCTGGTGGGGCTGGGACGTGGACGACGTCCGCGTCTACACCTGCCAGAGCTGCACGTACTCGCTGCTGCCCGCCACCACCGAGATCCATTTCACGGATTCCGGCGGCACCAGGAGCCTGGATCTCAGCACCCAGGCGGAATGCTCCTGGGCGACCTCGTCCGGCGCCTCCTGGGTCACGGTGACGCCCGGCGCAACCGGCAGCGGCAAGGTCGGCTACACCGTGGCGCGGAACACGACCGGAGGCCCGCGCAGCACCACCCTGACGATCGGGGGGCACACGATCACGATCAACCAGGGAGGAACGGACTACTACACCGTGACGCCCTGCCGGATCTTCGACACCCGCACCACCACGCCCCTGACCTCGGGCGAGACTCGCGTCTTCAACGTCGCGGGCTCCTGCGGGATCCCCTCCACGGCCACGGCGGTCTCGGTCAACATCACCAGCGTGTCGCCCACGGGCCTGGGTTTCATCACCCTCTTCGCGGGCGGTTTGGACCTCCCTGAGACGACCTCGATCAGCTTCGTCGCGGGCAAGAACCGGGCGAACAACGCGATCCTGGCCCTGGCGCCGGACGGCTCCGGAACGGTCGAGGGCTTTGCGTCCGTTGCCGGTGCCGGCAACGTCCACCTGATCCTGGATGTGAACGGGTACTTCGAGTAGGGATGGGGAGAGGGGGGACGGGATCAAACTCCGAGGTGGCGGGCGGCCCGGAGGAGCGCGCAGACGGTCTTGCCGTCGTGGATCTCTCCCCGGACCGCCTTGTCCACGGCCTCCCGCAGGGGGACGCGCTCCAGCTCCAGCACCTCGTCCTCATCCAGGCCCTGGCGGGTCTCTTCGAGGCCGGTGGCGAGGAAGAGCCAGATCCTTTCGTCGCAGAAGCCGGGGGTGGTCCAGATCCAGCCCAGGGGCTCCAAGCTGGACGGGCGGAAGCCGGTCTCCTCCTCGGTCTCGCGGACCGCGCAGGCTTCCGGCTCCTCGTCCTTCTCCAGCTTGCCCGCGGGGATCTCCAGGAGCCAGCCGCCCGTGGCGTAGCGGTACTGCCGGACCATCAGCACCTCATCCCCGATCACCGGAACCACCGCTACGGCTCCCTGGTGATGAACAAGCTCCATGTCCATCACCTTGCCGTTGGGCAGGCGGACGGTGTCCACGGCCACGTGGATCGTCCGCCCCGGGTAGATCTCGCGGGTCTCGAGGCGCTCCCCGCCCTTACGCTTCAATCGATCCTCGCGCCCGTTCCCTTGAGCTGGAGGATGCGGAAGGGGCCGTCGCCCAACGCCGCGATATCGGCGGCGTCGAAGGTCTCCCCCCGCTCCTCGGCCAGATGCTCCAGCCAGCCGACGTACTGCTCCTTCGTCATCGGGATCGCCTCGACCGTGCCCTCGGCCACGGCCAGCTTGCCCTTGGAGGTGACCGGGAAGACGATCACGCCGTCGTCCACCTTGACCTTGAGCGACTCCTTGCCGTCCTCGCCGGCCAGCTCCATCCAGCAGCCCTTCATGGGACAGACGTCGAGGACCTTGCCCTCGATGCGGACCGTCTTGCCCACGTAGGCGTCGGGGTCCGCCAGGATCTTCCCGATCGGCGTGGGCTCGGGTACCTTCACGCCCCCGCCGTAGACTTCGGCGCCGCAGACCGCCGGCAGGATGAGCAACAGCCCCAGGCTCAGAATGCGTCGAATCATCATCTTCCTCCTAGTTCCCATCGCCGCCGTCGTCCGACTTCTTCTTCCGGCCCCGCAGCAGGCCGCCCAATCCAGCCGGCTGCTCCTCGGATCCGCCCTCCTGTCCGCTCGCGGGGAGGAGCTGGGTCTCCTGGAATCCGGCGGGGATCTCGAACGCGGACGCCGCCACGTCGGCGCTCGTGTTGAGCTGCGTGACCTCCATGGTGCTGCGGGTCGTGGTCGCCTTGCCCTTCTTCTGAGTCGTGGTGCTGACCGTCACGGTCTTCAGGGGGAAGCCCACGGCCTTGTCCACCTCGGCGGCGATGAGCTTGTCGAACTGCTCGTTGCCCGTGCGGGGCGGATCGGACCGCAGCCAGACGCCGAGGGCGATGTCCTGGAGCCGGTCGGTGGCCCAGATGTCCTGCTCGGTCACGACGTTGGCCTCGTTGCCCATGCCGAGCACCTTGACCTTCATGGTGTAGCTGGTGCGGTACTTGTAGTGGCGGGTGGGCAGGCCCGAGACGGTGCCGCCGTCCTCCTCCAGGAGCTTCTCGACCTTGGGCTCGGAGAACTCCATCTTGAGCAGCGGCCCCATGCCCTGCATCACGGACCCCACCATGCCGAGCATGGCCTGGAGGTCCCACTCGGCGTAGGTCTTCTCTTCGGGATCGACCAGGTAGATGGTCTTGCCGCCGTCCTTGGTGATCAGGTAGGCCCCGGCCTTGGCCATGGGGTTGGCGCTCTCCTCGAACTCCACCTTGGCCTTGTCGCCGGAGACCCAGCCCTCCACCTCGATGTTGGTGGGGTTCTTCGCGTCATCGGTCTTCGTGACCGCCTTGTAGTGGATGCCCGCGAACGCCGGCAGGGCCGTCAGGGCGAGGATCAGGAAAAGGATCAAATGCTTGCGCTGTCTCATCGGAGTACCTCCTTGGCGGGGGAGATGATACCTCACGGCCCAAGATGCGGGCGATGAAGCTCTCCCGCAAGAGCGGATCGTGGAGCCTGCCCTCCTCCTCCACCGGGAGGTCAGGCCAGAGGCGCAGCAGGGTCTCCGCGAACAGGCCGCGACCCTCCCGGGCCGGCTCGCCCCCTTCAGCCGGGTAGAGCTTCACCCCTTCCATGCCGCAGCTCGGGGAGTCTTTCTTGAAAATGTAGCCAGAGAGCCGCTCTCCCATCAGCTCCCTGACGCGCCGCTCCGCATATTCCCGCATGGCCTCCGTATGATCGGCCCCGGTTTCGGGGGTCACCATCCGCGTATCTGCGCCGATCCGGACCAGTCGCATGGCTGGCCGAGGCGTGCCGAGGCCGATCTCCACCTCCGGGCAGACGGGCACCCACTCCACGAATGGACCGAACAGGTCGAGCAGGAAGGAGTCCCTTTTGTGGCCGCCGTCATAGCGGACCTGCTCGCCCAGGAGGCAGGCCGAGATTCCAATGCGCAGCCGGCGGGTCTCCTCACCGCTCATGCCCGTAGTCTACGAGGAATACCCGCCGCCTCGGAGCGCTTATGCTTTTCGCCCGCCGGGGAGGACGCATGCCCGACTCCAACGAACGCCTGCAACAGATCATGAAGCTCCTGGCCGACGAGGTGCGGGAGCGGCTGGAGCGCCATCCGATGGGCCATCTCGTGGCCGGCCGGGGCGACCGGCTGGACGTCAGCCTGGCCGTGCCCACGGCCCTGCGCGAGGGGACTCTGGAGCGGGCCGGCCAGGCGGCCGAGGAGTCGGTCCAGGGCGCCATCCAGGCGCTGGTCGCCCACAGCGCCCGCTTCCAGCCCGGCCGCGTGTTCTGCCTGCGCTGCCAGAGCGCCTTGTGCGAGCATTCGGCCCCCACGGGCAACCGGCAGGTGTTCACCGGCTACGGCGGCACCGGCGCGCCCCGCTTCCGCGACCTGGGCCAGTGGCTCCTGGAGCGCCGCGATCCCCGGGTGGACCTCCTCTACCGCGATCCGCCGCAGCTCGTGGCGACGATGAGCTCCGGCGAAGAGATGACGAGCGAGCTGCTGCCCACCTTCCTCCAGCAGGAGTCCGGCTACCGGCTGCACGGACAGGTGGCGGTCGGCTGGTACCCCGCCCCGGACCCCAGCGGCGCGGGCCGCCAGCCCCTGGCCGTGTCGTTCCAGGTGATCTCGTCCCGGGCACGGGGCGGCCGGCGCCGCTTCGGCCTCAACGTGATCGGCATCGGCCCCGCCGGGGAGCCGCTGGAGCATCTCTACGACCGGATGGCCCGGTTTGGGGAGGGACCGCCTTGGTCGGGCTCGGTGCGCTGGGCGCAGACGGTCCTGGGCAGCATCGAGCACCAGCTCGAGCGCGCGCCGCGCACTCCTCCGAAAGTCGTGGACCAGCGCATCGAGGGGCTGGTCGCCGCCCTGTCCCGCCGCCTGGAGAAGGGCTGGCGCGGCGAAGAGCGCCGCACCCAGCACGCCAAGGTCCGCCACCGCGGGGGGGACCGGCCGACCCGCATGGCCCTCGCCGACTTCGCCCGCGCCACTCCCGAGGACCTGCTCTTCGACACCCGTCGAGACACCCTGGTGGTAGTGGGCGACCGGGGCCGCGCCCACGTCTTCAACCGCGAGGGCAAGCTGGTGACCTCGATCCGCTACAACCCCGCGGTCATCGAGAAGCGCAGGCAGAACGGGATGTGGCGGCCCGCGGTCAAGGAAGAGGTGGAGGGGGTGCGTCAGCGCCTCGACGTCTCGGCCGAGAGCAGCGGGTAGGGATTGATGGCCTCACCCGACATCGGATAGATCCCGTAGTGCAGGTGCGGCGGGGTGCCGGCGGCGTTGCCGGTGTTTCCCACGTAGCCCAGCACCTGCCCGGCCTCGACCCAGTCCCCCACGTCCGGCAGGTCCCAGGCTTCCAGGTGGGCGTAGTAGTGGTGGTGGCCGCCCGGTCCGGTGACCGTGATGATCCGGCCGCCCAGGCGGTTCCAGCCGCGGCGCGCCACGAAGCCGTGGGTCGCGGAGAGCACCTGGGTGTTGCGCGGAGCGAAGATGTCGATGCCCTGGTGCGACCGTCCTTCGCTGCGGGAGGCGCCCCAGGTGTCCCGCAGGTCCTCGGGTTGCACGCCTTCCACCGGCACGGGGAGCACCACAGGCAAGGGCTCGCGCAGCAGGCGGACGAAGCGCACCGCGTTCTCCAGGTAGGGGCCCCAATAGGGGAACAACCACCAGGCGAGCGCCGCGAGGATCGCGAGGACGATCAGCCAGCGGAGGAGGGCACGTACGCGCGGCACTCCACGACCTCCCAGTCCGGCACCTCGCGCCGGAAGCGCTCCTCCAGCTCCGCGAGCCGGTCCTTCGGCATCCCCTCCCAGTCCTCCCGGCTGCGCCAGCGGATCAGGAGCACGACCTCGGAGCCGTCCTCCCCCAGCCAGACCTCCTTGCCCAGGAATCCCTCCGCCCTCTCCAGCTCCGGAGTCCAGATCTCGGCGTCCTTCTCCACGTAGCTGTCCCGGAGCTCCGGTCTCACCCTGACCCTCTGCCATTCGATGACCGTGTGGACAACCATGTCCCTATCCTACCGGGATGCTCTCGGGTGGCGGCACGCGGGTGGGTGAGAGACCGAGACGCGCCACAGCCTCGGCGAACCAGCCGGCGTCGCGCAGGGCGCAGCGGTGGAAGTCGTTGTTGAAGAAGACGTAGACCTCGCCCTCCCGGCCCCAGAGCGAGGCGGTCAGCTCGGCCCAGCTCTGTAGGGTGGCGCGGTCGTAGCAGCCCGGCGGGGACGAGAGCCCGCCGTGAAAACGGAGGTAGCCCCAGGGGGCGGTCCGCCACTCCGGGGTGAGCCTCCGATTGCCGCGGTCGGCCAGGCAGAGGGCAGCGCCATGGCGCTCCAGCACCTCGCGCACGCTGTCGGTGTACCAGGAGTCGTGGCGGAACTCGACCGCGACCTTCGTGCTCTCTCCCAGCAAGGCGAGGACGGCGTCGAGCCGCTCCTCGTTGCGGTGCATGTTGGGCGGGAGCTGGAGCAGGACGGCGCCGAGCTTGGGTCCCAGCTCCCGGGCGCGGCTCATGAGCCGTTCCACCGGCTCCTCGGGGTCCTTCAGCTTCTTCATGTGGGTGAGGAACCGGCTCGCCTTGACCACGAAGACGAAGTCGTCGGGAGACTGCTCGGCCCAGTTCCGGAAGGCCGACGCCTCCGGCAGCCGGTAGAAGGTGAAGTTGACCTCCACCACCTTGAACCGGTCGGCATACCAGCGGAGCTGCGCCCCCTTCGCCACGTCGGACGGGTAGAACGAGCCGTCCCAGTGCCTGTACTGCCACCCTGAGGTCCCGATCAAGACCGGCATGCCCCGGGACGATGCAACGGCCGTACCCCGCCCGTGGAGGAAGTCTCTCACCGACACCGGAGACAGACAGATCCTCCATCTATATAGACTTTCTCCCAATCTATATGGGAGGCAGTCTACCCATATAGACTCGATCCATATCTATATAAGAGGAGTAAAAATTATATAGGGCTGCTCCCTAGCTATATAGAAGGAGCCGAGTTTATATGGGTAGACCGGCTGTCTATATAAATCTGCGTCGGATCTCGATAGGGAGCGGCTCCCCCATATAGATGCTGGGTCTGTCCATATAATTCCAGGCGCTTCTATATAGATAGACTCTGAAGGTATATGGATACGCGGCCTACGCGCCTCGCACGGTCGCTGTCTCCTGGTATCCTCGCTGAGCATGCCGCGCACAGCCCTCGCTCTCCTCTCCCTCTTGCTGATCTCGGCTTCCGGCCGGTTCGGCGAGGTCGACGTGACGCTGCGGCCCGTAAGCGGTGGCCCCAAGGAGGGAATCGGCAGCGGATTGATCGAAGCCCCTCCCAAGCGGGTCTTCCGCGCCGTAATGGACCTCGATCACTGGGACGAGTTCATGCCTTTCGTCGTGGAGTCCGACGCCAGGCGCGAACCCGACGGCTCGGTCGTCAGCTTCCAGCGTCTCGAGCTTCCTCCTCTGATCGGCGAGCGGCATCTCCGAATCCGGGTGCGCAGCCGGACCGAGGGCCGAACCTGGAAGGTGGAGTGGGACTATGTCCCCGGCTCCGGCAACATCAAGGCGCAACGGGGGGCGTGGACCCTCGAGGAGGCCGGCCCGGGGAAGACGCGCGCGACCCTGCGCCTCTACACCGACCCCGGCGGCTCGGCCCCGGGCTGGGCCATGGACCGGGCGACTGGCAAGTCCCTGGTCTGGATCTTCAACGGCCTGCGCCAGCACGTCCGGCGATCCCGCTACGACGATCAGGGGGATTGAGACGTGCCGGTCCTGCGGGTGGTGCTCCTGGGGGCGAGCAACCTGAAGATCGGGTTCTCCTCGCTCCTGGCGCGCCTGCGGGGCGCGGCCTCGGGGCCGGTCGAGATCCTGGCCGCCCTGGGGCACGGCCGGTCGTACGGCACGTGGAGCCGACTCGCCTGGGTCCGCCAGCTCCCCGGGATCGTCGACTGCGGTCTCTGGGAAGAGCTGGACCGGCGCCCTCCCCTGCCCACCATCGCCCTGGTCACCGATGTGGGCAACGACCTCCTCTACGGCGCCCCGGTGCCGCGGATCGCGGGCTGGGTCGAGACCTGTCTCGACCGCTTGGCGCGGCACCGGGCGGAGATCATCCTGGGCCTGCTCCCGCTCCAAAGCCTTGAGAAAACATCCGCGTTCCGCTATCATCTCATCCGACAAATCCTTTTCCCTGGACGGAGGGCAGCGCCCTGGAGCGCAGTGCTGGATAGCGCCCGGGAGCTGAACGAGAGGCTGCGCCGATTGGGCCTGGAGCACGAGGCCCGGCTGGTCGCGCCTTCTCCGTCCTGGTATGGGATCGACCCGATTCACGTGCGCCGGAGCATGAGACGCCAGGCCTGGAACCAGATCCTTCACCACCCGCTGCTGCCTCGCGAGGGGGAGCTGGCGGGCGGCGGCTGGCTGCCCCCCTTCGGCTCCGCGGAGCTGCGCCTCTGTGGCATCCCGCTCCGCAAACCGCAACCCGTCTGCCGTTTGAAGGATGGAACAACCGTTGCGCTCTACTAGCCTTCTCCGCCGTGTCCTCCGGACCTCTCTGCTCCTGCTGCTGACCGCGCTGGTGATCCTGCCCCTGGTCAGCGGCGAGGCCCGCTTCCTCGTCCGCTCCGCCTGGGAGGAGGCGCGCATCCTCCTGGGCCGCCGGCCACTGCAGGAGCTGATCGCCGACTCCGCCACGCCCGCGGACCGGCGGTCCCAGTTCGAGCTGGTCCTGGCCGCCCGGGCCTTCGCCGCCGAGCGCCTGGGCCTGTCGGCCGGGGACACCTACACCACCTTCTCGGACATCGGCAAGGGCACCACGCTGGTCCACGTGCTGTCCGCCAGCCCCAAGGACCGCCTCGCCGGGTATAAGTGGTCGTACCCGATCGTGGGAGCGGTCCCGTACAAGGGCTTCTTCGACGAGGAGGCCGCCCGGACCGAGATGCGCCGGCTGGAGCGCCTCGGGTACGACACCTACCTGCGGCCCGCGGGGGCCTTCTCGACCCTGGGCTGGTTCAACGACCCGCTGCTCTCCACCGCCTTGGACGACGATCCGGTGGATCTGGTCGTGACCGTGATCCACGAGATCGCGCACAACACGCTGTGGGTCCCCGGCGACGTGCGGTTCAACGAGAGCTACGCCAATTTCGTGGGCTTCCGCGGAGCGCAGATGTTCTTCGCCAGCCGCGGGGACCAGGAGGCCGCCCGGCGCTGCGCGGCCATGTGGCGGGACGAGAAGCGGCTGGGGGCGTTCTACACGGACCTGGAGGACGACCTGCTGGGCCTGTACGGATCGGGGCTCCCCCGTCCCGAGATCGAGCGGCGGCGGGCGGGCATCTTCGCCCGCGCCCGGGCCGCGCTGCGCAATCTGGGCCTCGAGGTCTACGACGGCTCCCGCCTCGCCCGGAGCCCCATCGACAACGCCCGGGTGATCGCGAAGCGGATCTACCTCACCGGCCTGGACGAATTCGACAAGATGTACGACGCGAAGAGCGGGGACCTGAGGGCCGGCATCCAGGAGATCGAGCGCTCGCTGAAGAGCAACCCGTCGCTGTCCGCCATGGAGGTGCTGGCGGTCGTGGCGCGGTCGGGATCGATCCCGCGCCAAGCGGGATAGCCTCTTACATCGAGGCGTCCTGGACGATCTCCCACCCATCCCGGCTCCTGCGGAACACGATCAACGTCAATCCGCTGGCCGGCTCCTTGTCCTCATAGGAGAGCTCCCACCTCGCCGCGACCGAGACGCCATGGACGCGGCTCGGCCGGGCTCCTCCCACCAGCGTGAACTCGGTTCCCGCTGCCGGCCGCATCTCGATCGGCTCCAATCGGAGCCTGCCCATGGCCTTGCGGTCGGGATAGCGGCGGCGGTAGTGCCCCAGAACCTCGTTGCGCCCGCGGGTGAACCCGCTGGGTGAGAGGAAGGCCGCGTCCTCCGCGTAGACCGCGGTGAAGGCGTCCAGATCCCCCCGGTTCCATGCCTCCACCTGGGTCTCGATGGTCTTCCGGACCTCCCCCAGGGCCTTGTCCGTCTTCTTCTGATCGCCGATCCGGTCCCAGAGCCCCGGTCCGAACGTGCCCACGTAGCGGTGGGGCTCGGAGAACGCCGGATCGGAGAGCACCTCGTCCGCGGCCGCAAAGCGGTAACCGCGCTGCTCCAGCCAGGTGAAGAGCCGGTCCCACTGCGCCGCCCCCACCTCCGTGCCGTGGAGGAGGAGCACCTGCGCCACCGGGCGGCCGAAGAGCTCGTCCCCCATCTCTTCGTGGTGGCGGATGTCCACGTGGAGCGACTCGTGGTACTCCTCCGCGACCCGCGCCATCCCGGCCTCGTCCCCCTTCCGCCGCGCCTCCACCCAGGGCTCCTCGAAAGACCAGTCCTGGTTGTCCAGGGTGACCGGGATGTTCCTCTGCCCGGACTGGGAGAGATACGCGCGCATGGCGTCGAGCTTGCCCTCGGTGTCCCCCTCGCGCAGGAAGGGGAAGCGGAAGAAACGGAGCTTGCCGCCGGTCAGATTGGCGATCTCCTTGCGGGCGCTCTCGGCGTCGTCGATGTACTCCCGGGGAGCGGTCCGCGTGTAGTTGAGGTGGTGGAACGTGTGGTTCCCCAGCTCGTGGCCGGCTTCGAGCCAGAGGCGGAGGAGGTCGCGGTCGGCCGGACCGAGCACCCGGTCCCAGGTGACGAACGCCACGGCCGGGACCTTGTGCTTGCGCAGGACGTCCAGCATCCCGCGGGTGATCCGCTCGCGTTCGGCCGGGTCGGGATGGAGCCGGGTGGCGGAGATCGGGAGGTCGTCGACCGTAACGAGCAGCGGCCGGCCCTGCGGTTGAGCCCGGCCGTTCGATCCGAGCAGGGGAAGCAGGGCGAGGAGGATGAGGAGCTTTTTCATCCCCCGAATCGTATCCCAGCCGTTCTCCACGTTTCCCTGAAATGACATTCGCGGACCGTTTTCCGTCTTTATGCAGGGTAAATCTTCACAAGGAGACAAGAGATGAGTGGAGACACCCTGTTCGAGTGGTCGCATCAGTGGCAGGAGCAAGGCCGGCGCCAGGGAAAGGTGGAGCTCCTTCTCCGGCAGGCGGAGCGGAAGTTCGGCCCCCTCCCCGGCCGGGACCGGGCGAGGATCGAGCTGGCCGACGCGGACCGGCTCCTCTGCTGGGGAGAGCGCCTGGTCGGCGCCCGCTCCCTGGAGGAGGTGTTCCGGGGATGAGAGCAAAAGCGTGTGGTACCTTGGTCCCGTCATGGGATATCACGTGGAACAGCCATTCCGCATCCCGGCGACCGCTCGTGACTTCGAAGGCTTCCGCCGCTGGGCGAGGTCCAAGCAGTTTCCTCAGTATGGCCGGATCGACTATGTGGACGGCGACCTCGAGGTCGACATGAGCCCCGAGGAGATCCATACCCACTCAGCGGTCAAGGCGGAGATCGCGCTCAAGCTCCTTTCCAGGATCGTCGAGCCGGATCTCGGGATGGTCCACATCGCCAGCACCCGGATCACCTTCCCTGAGGCGCAGCTTTCCACGGAGCCTGACCTCATCGTGGTCCTCTGGGATTCTCTCGACAAGGGACGCGTCCGGGAAGTGCCGACGAAAAGGAACAGGCCGGAGCGCAGCGTCGAGTTGGAGGGTGCCGCGGACCTGGTCGTAGAGGTGATTAGCGACAGCTCGGTCGGCAAGGACCGGACCCGCCTCCCACCCAAGTACGCGGCGGCAGGCGTGCCGGAGCTCTGGCTCGCGGACGTACGGCGGGGGCTCCGTTTCGAGGTCCATGTCCTGGGGCCGGAGGGCTACCGGCTGCTCGCGCCGGACGCGGATGGCTGGGTCCGCTCTCCCCTGCTCGGATTGGTCCACCTCCGCAGAGAGCGCCGCAGGCCGGATCGCTGGAGCTACCGGCTGGATGTAGGCGAGGACTAGCGGGCCGGCGCGGCTTTTTTCTTCGCGGAGACGGCGGCCTCAACGGTCTTCAGGAGCTCTTCCTCCCGGAGGGGCGGCTGGCCCGGATCGCCCACCGAGACGATCCGCCCCTCCCGGTCGAGGAGGATCTTGGTCGGGAAGGCCCGGACCCGGAAGCTCCGATCGACGAGGTCCGCGACGCTCGCCGCCGTGGCATGGAGCCAGGGGAGCTCGTTCTCGGCCAGGAACGCCTTCTGGACGTCCAGCTCGTCGGCGAAGTCCATGCCGAGGATCTCGAAGCCCTTTCCGCGCCAGGTCTTGTAAGCCTCGCGGAGGCGCGGCAGCTCGTCGATGCAGGCCCCGCACCAGGTACCCCAGAAGTCGAGCAGCACCACCTTGCCGCGCAGCTCCGACAGCCGGCGCTGCCGCCCCTCCAGGTCGGTGAAGGCGAAGTCGGGGAGGCTGGCGCCGGGCCGAAGGTCGAAGCGGTGGTACTCCGACGGGGAATGGGTCCGGAGCACGATCCGGCCCCCGGGATCGACGCTCCGGGTCGAGAGGTAGAGTTTCCCGAGCTGGAAGATCGCGCCGGCTTCGTTCACCGTCTCCACCTCGCCTGGGGAGAGGCCCCGGTCGATGGTGCCGCTGCCATCCAGGTCCATCCCCAAGGCTCCCTTGTGGATCTCGGCCCGGCCGGTGTCGGGGTTCATGGGATACCGGACGAGCACCTCTCGGTCCTCCACCCTGACCTTGCCCGGCACGTACGCAACCCGGGTGCGAATCAGGCTGCGGGTGCCCTCCGGGTCCTGGCGGCCGGACGTGAACCGGCCCAGGGACACGGGGAACCAGCCGCCGGCGGCCAGGGGGAAGCGGAAGAGGGCCGCCTCCCACCGTCCGTCCGGCTCCGTCCGGAAAACGGCCCGCTCGCCCGCGGACAGGCGGCCGTCCAGGTCGAGGTCGGCATAGAGGAAGGGAGCTTCCCCGGCTGGCTCGACCATCACCACCTGGACCTCGGCCGGGGGCTTGCGGGGCAGTTGGAAGCTGCCCGCGAAGACCCGGGCTCCCGGGGCCGGCGGGGATGGCAGCTTTCCGGACGCCTCCTCAGCGGCGGCGAGCCTGAGCGGCAAGCCCTGGCGGGTCTCGACTACCGGCTCGCCTTGCAGCGAGCCCGTGTACTCGACCACCGGCGGGCGCGAGACCGACCGGGGCTGCCCGGCCAGGACAGAGGCCGGGACGAGCGCGACGAGCAGGAGGGGAAAGGCTCGCTGCATGGCCTTATTCTACGGTAAGCTCCTGCCCAGGCAGTTCATGACCCCTACCGACACGCAATACGACGCCCTGATCATCGGCGGAGGTCCCGCCGGAGCCACCGCGGGGCTGGTCCTTGCCCGGGAAGGCTGGCGCGTCCTGCTCCTGGAGCGCTCGAGCTTCCCCCGGTTCCACATCGGCGAGTCGTTCCTGCCGCGCAACCTGGCCCTGATCAAGGAGCTGGGGCTGGAGCCGGCGCTGCGGACGGTCCCGCAGGTCGAGAAGCGCGGCGCGGAGTTCCTCCTCGGGCACGGCCGGGACGAGGGGACGCTCTACTGGTTCACCGACATCCTGACGGGCGGGGAGACCGTCTCCTTCAACATCGAGCGCGCCCCGTTCGACGCCATGCTCCTCGATTCCGCCCGCCAGGCCGGCGTGGAGGTGCGCGAGCAGTGCGCCGTGAAGAAGATCCTCCGGATGGAGGACGGGCGCGTCGAGGCGGTGACGGACGCCGGCGAGGTCACCGCCCGCTATCTGGTGGATGCCAGCGGCCAGTCGACGCTGATCGGCAAGCACCTGGGTATCCGGAAAGTGCTGCCTCACCGCCGGAAGGTCGCCTACTTCGGCCACTTCGAAAACGTGGCCCGGAGGCCGGGTGTCGAAGGCGGCTTCATCGTCATCGTCATGACGGAAGAGGGCTGGTTCTGGCTGATTCCCCTGGACGAGACGCGGACCAGCATCGGGGTGGTCCTGCACGCCGACGAGGCGAAGAAGGTGGGCCTCCCACCCGAGCAGATGCTCCCCTGGGCCATCGAGCGCTGCCCGGCGGTCAAGGAGCGGATGACCGCCGCGGTCTACCCGGACAGCCCCTCCGGGTACCACGTGCTCGCGGACTTCAGCTACCGGTGCTCGCCCTATGCCGGCCCGGGCTATTTCCTCGTGGGGGACGCGGCGGTCTTCGTCGACCCGATCTTCTCGACCGGCGTCTGCATGGGGATGATGAGCGCCGTCGAGGCGGCCCGGGGCATCTCCGCCCTGCTGCGGGGGACCTCCTCCCCGAAAAAGGTCCGGCGGCGCTACATCCGCTTCGTGCACGGGAGCTCGTCGGCCTTCTTCGCGCTGATCGACCGCTACTACCGGCACTCCTTCCGCGAGCTCTTCCTGAGCAACGATGGACCCTTGGGGGTGTACGAGGCGACGCTCGCGCTCCTGGCCGGGTACGTGTTTCCACGGCCGCCGTTCGCGGTGCGCTGGCGCGTGAAGCTGCTGGACGTCATTGCCTTCATCAACCGCTTCGTGCCCCTGGCGCGCCGCCGCGAGCGCTACTCCCTGCTGGCCGGTGAATGAGGATCGAGGTCCCCGAGGGGAGCCCCTTCTTCGCGGGCCACTTCCCCGGCCATCCCATCCTCCCCGGCATCGCCCATCTCGCCCTGGCCCTGGGCAACCGGCCTCTGCTGGAGGTTCGCACTCTGAAGCTGCGAAAGCCGGTCACCCCCGGGACTGTCCTGGACCTGAGCCTGGAGGAGGCGGACGGTCTCGTCAGGTTCGAGCTTCGTAGGGGCGAGGAGGTCGTGAGCAACGGAACGGTCAGGATCGGGAAGGGCGAGGAAGCCGTCATCGAAACTGCTTCGGCTTCCACCTCCCTCCCTTTGCTGATCCCTCATGCCCCTCCGGCTCTCCTCATCCAGACCCTCCTGGAAACCTCATCCGAAGGAGCCTCCTCGATCGCGGTGATCCCCGAGGACAACCCGTTCGTCGAGGCTGGCCGCGCCCCCGCCTTCGTCGGCCTGGAAGCCGGCGCGCAGACGGCGGCGGCCCTGGAAGCGCTGGGCCGGGAAGAAGGCGGCCCGAGGATCGGCTACGTGGTGGCGATCCGCAACGCCCGCTTCCGCACGCCCTGGCTCCCCGCGGGCCAGCCCCTGCCGGTCACCGTAAGGCCCGTTGGCAGCGCGCCGCCGCTGTCGATCTACGAGGTCAAGGTCGGAGAGCTGGTGACGGGGCTGGTCAGCACGTACATCGACCCTACCCCCACAGCTTCCTGAAGCAGAACCACTGGTGCGGGCGGTGGGAGATGGCCGACTCGAGCTCGGCCGCGAAGCGCTGGAGGGCCTGTTCCATGTCCGCCTGGCGGTCACCGGAGCTCACGACGCGGATCGGCGCGCGCAGGGAGCAGCGGTAGCGCTTGCGGCCCTCGCGGAAGACGAAGACCGGCAGGATCGGCACGCCGGCCGCCCGGGCCAGCGCCGCGGGACCCACCGGCAACGGGAAGGGCTGGCCAAAGAGGGAGATCGCCGCCGTCCTCCCGCCACTGCGCGGCCGGTCCCCCTGCAAGGCCACGATCTCGCCCTGGCGCAGGACGTCCAGGAGGTCCACACCGAGCTGCGGGTCCTCGGCGAAGTGGGTCGTGTAGCGGTCGTCGGACCGGTTGCGGATCAGATCGGCGATGAACCGCTGCGCCCGCGGATCGGTCTCGGCCTCCCGCACCACGTGGACCTGCCGCGCCTCCTGGAAGGAGGGTAGCATCGACGAGCCCACCTCCCAGGCGCCAATGTGTGCCGTCAGCACGATGAATCCCTCGCCCGATGCGTTCAGCTCGCGCCAGTGGTCCAGCCCCTCGACTCCGACCAGGAAGCGGCGGTCCGTGGCCAGCCGCTCGTAGCGCTCGGTCAGGCACCAGGCGAAGGTCCAGATCGTCCGGAAAATCCGGAACTGGCGCTCCAGCCAGCCGCAGGGGCCGAGCACCGCCTCCAGGTTGGAGGCGACCGCCGCGCGGATATTGCGCAGGACGGTCGAGAAGAAGGCCACGAACAGGAACGTCATCGGGGGTAAGGCCCACGAAGGGATCACCTTGGCCCCGAAACGGTGGAAGCGGAACCAGAACACGCCCGTGACGTAGAACGGGCCGAGGATCCGCCGGATCCGGCCCGCCTGCGGGGCATGGGGAGGGATATGGGGCGTCTCGCGAGTCGCTGCCAGGCTCATGCTGCTAGGTGCTTCCTCCGGAATGACTACCCTGATCTTCTCTCATCCGGCGCCCCCGAGACAAGGCTTCCAGCGCCGGCAGCACCAGGAAGGTCGCGACCAGGCAGGCCGTGACGCCCACCGCCACCAGCATCCCGGCGTTCTGCAGGCCGGGAACGCGCGACGAGCCCAGGCTCCCGAAGCCGATGCCGGTCGTCAGCGCGATCAGGATCATGGCGAGGCCGGAGCGCTCGACCGTGCCCCGGATGCCCTCGCCGGGCCGCAGCCTCCCTCCATGAACCGCGTGCACGCCGAGGTCGATTCCCGTGCCGAACAGGACCGGCAGGGTCGAGATCGCGAGCACGTCCACGTGCCCTCCGAACGCCCCCCAGAGCCCGAAGCCCCAGAGGCAGCCCAGTGCCAGGGGAAGCCCCGAGAGGAGCGCGTCGCCGATCCGGCCGCCCACCGAGACGATGACGACCAGGGCCACCAGGGCGAACGCCACCGCGCTCGACCGGCGCAGGTCCCCGATGGCCAACCCCCGCAGCTCGGCGCCGACCCGCGGAATCGATGCCAGCGCGAGGCCGGGAGAAGCCTGCTCAAGTGCCTGGGCCAGGGCTTCCGCGGACTCGGGGCCGGCAGCACCGAGGGGAACGCGGACGTGGACGGCCACCGCCGTCCCCTCGGGAGTCGGCCGGATCAGCTCGCGCACCCAGCGCGGCCATTCCGAAGGAGGCGGCGCGCCCAGGTCCTCTCCGCGTCCCATGGACCGGAGAGCTGCAAGCGCCGGGGCGAAGGGCTCCACCCGGAACCCGGCCGCGGCCAGCTCGCGTTCGAAGTCGGCCACGGCCCGCTCCAGAGGCAGGGTTTGCAGCTCGCCCAGCCGTCTCCGGAGCCGCTCGCCCTCGACGAGCCAGTCGGATGGCGACGTGATCTCCGCCGAGGGTCCGAGGCGCTCTTCGAGAATCCGGCGCGCCGCGGCCGCCCGGTCCAGGGCCTCTCCCGTAGTCTTCCCCTGCGCCACCACACTGAAGGTGTCGAGCCCGACGGAAAACGTTTCAACCAGGAGCCGCTCCGCCCGCGCCGAGGGGTGGTCCGCGGGCCGCAGCGAGCGCAGGTCCGTGCTCAGGTCGAGCCGCGTGGCTCCCCATACGGACACGGCCGTCAGCAGCGCCGCCACGGTCAGAACGACGGCCGGCCGCGAAGCCGCAAAGCCGACCGTCCCGCGGAGGGCCGGGTAGCCCCAGCGCCGCCAGAGGAGGGCCTGCCGCCGCAGCCGGACCCCTTGCGGGAACACCAGGAGCAGGGCAGCCCCCAGGGTGACCGTGGTCACCAGGGTGACCAGCACCCCGACGGTCAGCACCTGCCCCACCTCGCGCAGGGGGCGGAAGTGGGCGAGGGCCAGCGCGCCGAGCCCGGCCGCGGTGGTCAGGGCCGAGGAGACGATCCCCGGACCCGGATCGCGGAAGGTCTCCCTGAGCGCGTCCGCCCCGGAGAGCCCATCGTGAATGAGTTGGCGGAAGCGCGCGCCGCCGTGGATGCCGTACTCGACCCCCATTCCAATCAGGGCGGCGGCGAAGCCCACGCCGACGACCGTGATCCGGCCCAGCCAGAGCGCGGTGATCGCGGCCGTCCAAATCAGGCCGGCCAGGACGCAGGCCAGGATGACCAGGGGGATGAACCCGCCGCCGAAGCCGATCAGGAGGAGCGCGGCCACACCCGCCGCGGACCCGGCCGCCGTGCGAGTGAGGTCGGCCCGCAGGATGGTCTCATCCTGGGCCGCGTAGATGGGGCCGCCCACCGCCACGATGTCCAGAGGAACCTCGACGGTCTCCCGCGCCCGGGCGTAGGCCTTCTCCAGGTCGGCCAGAAGCGCCCGCCCGCCTTCCGGGTCGATCTCCGCCCGCGCCGGGGTGAGGACGACCAGCGCCGCGTCCCCCCGGCGGGAGAGGAAGGCGCCGGTCAACGGATCGACCGGCAGGGCAGCCGAGGCCGCACCGATCAGGCCCTCGGAGAGACCAAGAGGGTCGGCAGCGAAGAGCGGCGCCAGGGCGGACCCGGCGGGGCCGCGCAGGGTCTGGCGCATCAGCGCAACCCTGTCCCGGATCGCCTGCGGCTCCAGGCGCGGGGCCAGCTCCTTTCTGACATCGCCCTCCATCAGCAGGGGCATGCGCGGAGCGATGTGGGTGAGGAAGAACCTCTCGTCCTCCTCGGTGATCCCGGAGCGCGCCTCCGCCACCTCGGGGCTGCGGCTCATCTCGCCGGCCAGCACCTCCGCGGCCTCAACCAGCGGCCCAGGGTCCTCGAGCGGCTCCTCGGAGCGCACCAGCACGAAGACCTTCTCGAAGCCGCCGAAGGTGTTGAGGAAGAGACGGTAGTCGTCCGCCCCCGGCGCGCCATCCGGCAGCAGGGCGGCAAGGTCGGTGTCCACGCGGAAGCGCAGGGCCGGGACGGCCGCGGCGAGGGTGAGGGCGAGCGTCGCCAGGAGCACCAGGCCGGGGCGCCGGATCACGGGCTCGGTGAGGCGGGAGGCAAGGCGACCGCGCATGGCGACCGTCTAGGCCGAAGCGCCGGCGTCGACGACCAGGGCCTGGCCGGTGATGGCCGAGGCGCCTTCGGAGAGCAGGAACAGGACGGCGGCGGCCACGCCTTGCGCGGAGACGCCGCCGGGCAGGCACTCGCCGGCCCGCAGCATCTGGACCGCGGGCTCGGGGAGCCCGGCCGTGAGGTCCGTGGGCACGAACCCGGGCACGACCGCGTTGACCCGCACCCCCCGCTTCCCCACCTCCCGGGCCAGGGAGCGGGTGAGCCCCAGGATGCCTGCCTTGGACGCGGCATAAGCGGCCTGGCCGGCCACGCCGTGGAGCGCGGAGAGCGACGAGAGGTTCACGATCGAGCCGCGGCGCCGGACCATCATGCCCCGCAGCACGGCCCGGCAGCAGCGGAAGAGCCCGCCGAGGTTGACGTCGAGGACCGCGTCCCAGTCCTCGTCCGGGGTCAGGGCCAGCAGCGATTCGCGGCGAATACCCGCGTTGTTGACCAGCCCCCCGACCGGCCCCAGGGCCTCCTCGACCTCGGACACCAGGTCGTCCGGCCGGGCGCGGTCGAGCAGGTCGAGATGGAAGGCGCGGGCGCGCCCCCCGGAGGCTTCCTCGACCGCGCGCGCCTCCTCCTCGGAGGAGCTCCAGGTGAAGGCCACGGGATCGGCGGTCCCCGCCACGAGCGCCTCGACCACGGCCCGGCCGATGCCGCGGCTGCCGCCGGTTACGAGGACCGTGCCCACTTGCGCATCTCCAAGCGGGCGCGGGTCACGGCGCCGGCGATCCGGAAGCTGTCCAGCAGCGGCCGGTAGTGGCTGGTCGTGCGGCCATCCGCGAAGCCGAGCCGGACCGGCACCGTGATCACCTTGAACCCGCGGCGGGCGGCCCGCACCACCACGGCGCTCTCGGCCTCGAAGCGCGCCTCGGGGAAGCCGACGGTGTCGATCAGCCGCCGGGAGTAGAAGCGGAAGCCGGTCTGGATGTCGGTCAGCCGCTGGCCGGCGGCGAGGGAGATCGCCTTGGAGGAGACGCGGTTGCTGAACCGGCGGACGGCGCTCATCTCGCAGAACAGGTGGTCGCGCACGCCCAGCACGAGGGCGCCCTCTTCGGCGGCGGCAAGCAGCTTGGGGATCTCCTCGGGCAGGTGCTGGCCGTCGGCATCGAGGGTGACCACGCCGTCGAAACCGCGGGGGAAGAGGTCGCGGAAGGCCGTCGCCAGGGCCGCGCCCTTGCCCAGATTGACCGGATGGGAGATCACCCGCGCCCCGGCCCGGCGGGCCTCCTCGGCCGTGCCGTCCGTGGAGCCGTCGTCAATGACGAGGACCTCGGGCAGGTGCGCGAGCGTGCCGCGCACCACGGCCCCCAGCGTGGGCGCCGCCTGGTAGGCAGGGATGACCGCGGCGATCGCGGTGACCGCGACGGTGGTGTGCGTCATGGCGCTTCCAGGACCACCCACGAGACCGCGCCTCCGGCGGCCGTGCTGGTGACGAGGACGGCGGACGGCGGCGCCAGGGGCGAGCCGTCGTGCGGCACGATCCCCAGCTCGGGGTCGGGCTCCTCGAAACCGGCCGTAGGGCCGAAGGACACTCCGTTCGCGGCCAGCACCGCGGCACCCAGGAAGCCGCCGCCGTACTCGCCGGTGACCGCCTTGGGAGCGAGCACCGGAGGGAGGACAACGATATCTCCCCAAGCCGCTTTCAGCATCAGCGCCTCCACCCGGTCGCCGGGGCGCGAGCCCGAGGCGCCGGTCACGATCCGGTCGATCCTCTCCAAGGATATCCCGGCTCGCTCCAGCGACCGGCGCAGGGCGCGGGCGAGCCCGGCGTACCCGGTCCCCCAGCCCACGGCCGGGGCGGTCGGATCGAACGCGCTCCCCCAGGCCGCTACGCGGGCCAGGGGGACGGCGCCGCGCTCCCGCGCCTCCCCGGCGCTCTCCAGCAGGAGCATCGTAGCCCCTTCGGCGGCGAGGTACCCGGCGCGGCGGCGATCCAGGGGCCGCGCCACCTCCAGACCCTGAGGGCCGCCGTTGCGGGACACGGTCCCGAAGCGGTCGAGCAGGGAGTGGAGCAGCGGCGTCATCTCGTCCACGGTTCCGGCGATGGCGCGCGGCACCCGGCCGGACGCCACGTCGGCCGCGGCCTGGCCCACGGCCAGGAGCGCTCCGGCCTCCCGCTGGCAGATCGTCACGCTCGGACCGCGGGCGCGGGAGGCGATGGCGATCTGGGCGGCGGCGGCGTTGGCCACGCTCTCGGTGAAGAGGGTGGGAGAGGCCGACTCCGGCCCCTCGAGGAGGATCTGCTTGAGCAGCCCCTCGGAGTAGGAGGACGGGCCGAAGGCGGTGGAGACGACCACGCCGGTCCGCTCGTCCGGCAGCCCCTCGCTCCACCCGGCGCAGCGGAGCGCCATGCGGGCGGCGGCCACGGCGAGCTTGGAGGGCGGGCTCATCCGGCGCGCCTCTCCCGGGGAGATCCACTCCTTCAGCAGCGAGGCATCCACGAGAAAGGCCTTCCGTGCCGCCTGGGTCAGGTGGTAGCCGGACGAGCGGCTGACCTCGGACAGCCCCGCCCAGGGAGGCTCCGGCGAGACCAGGACCCCCCGAAGGCTCTCGGCACCGCTACCGTAGGCGCCGATCGTCCCCAGGCCGGTGATCAGGATCTCCCTCTCCCCCGGTACGGGGGAGAGGGTCGGGGAGAGGGAGGATGGGATCAAGTGCCCATCCAGCGCGAGAAGACGAGGGCGGCGTTGGAACCACCGAATGCCAGGCTGGTGGAGATCGCGGCCCGCGCGTCGGGCAGCGGCAACGGCCGGTCGAGCACCAGCGCGACCGGCAGCTCGGGGTCCACGGCCGGGCCTCCCGCACAAGCCGGCACCGGATGCAGCTCGCCGTGGCGCAGGCAGAGCACGGTCGTCACCGCCTCGATGGCGCCGGACGAGCCGAGCAGGTGCCCGAGCAGGGCCTTGGTCGCGGTCAGCGGGATCTCGCCCGCGCGCTCGCCGAAGACCCGCTGCAGAGCGCGCCACTCGGCCGCGTCGTTCAAGGGGGTGCCGGTGCCGTGGGCGTTCACGAAGTCGATCTGGGCAGCGGAGAGGCCGGCGTCCCGGAGGGCCGCCTCCATGGCCGCGGCGGCACCGGCGCCGCTCGGGTCGGGCGCGGTCATGTGGTGGGCATCGCAGGCGGAGCCGGCCCCGGCGAGCACGGCCAGGGGCTCCCCTCCCCTCTCCTGGACCCGCTCCAGCGGCTCCAGGACCAGCACGGCCGCGCCCTCTCCGAACGACATCCCCTCCCGGCAGGCGCGGAACGGGCGGCAGGGGCCTTCGTCCACGGAGCGCAGGGCGTTGAAGCCGGCGTAGGTGAGCTGGCAGAGGGAGTCCGAGCCGCCGGCGAGGGCCACGTCCACCTCGCCGGAGCGGACCGCGTCCAGGGCCGCGCCCAGGGCCAGGGCGCCCGACGAGCAGGCGGACGACACCGTCCGCACCGGCCCGGTCACACCGAACCAGCGGGCCACGGCGTCGCCCGGGACGTTCACCTGCTGGGTGGCGAGGTCGCGCAGGCGGGCGGAGCGCCACCGGCCGTGCAGGAACTCGTTGAAGAAGCGCTCGCTCTCGAACATCCCGCCCGTGCTGCTGCCGAACCAGACGCCCGCCCACAAGTCATCCAGCGATGCCAGTGGGGGAGCCAGGCCGGCCATGGCCAGGGCCTCGGCTGCCGCGGCCACGGCGAAACGGTCGGCGAGGCTCAGCCGCTCCCAGCGCGGGTCGGCGGCAAGACCTGCGTCTTCGGGCCCGGCGGCCTCGGCGGCGAGATGGGTGCGGTGGGCCGTGTGGTCGAAGCGCTGGATCGGACGGATGGCGGTGCGGCCGGCGCGCAGCCCCTCCCAGAGAGGGGCCACTCCCCAGCCCAGACCGCTGACGGCCCCGACGCCGCTCACGGCGACGCGCCGGCTCACAGTCTCGTGATTCATTGCGGGGGCGATCGCTCCGCCTTCAGGTCCGCGTTTCGATGAACTCGGACAGAGTCGAGACCGAGGAGAAGACCTCGCGCCCGAGCTCCTGGCTCTTGATCTTGATCCCGAACTCCTTCTCGAGGGCCACGACCAGCTCGAGAGCGTCCACGGAATCGAGCCCGAGGCCCTCTCCGAAAAGAGGCGCCTCGTCCTCGATCATCTCGGGCTTCATGCCCTCGAGGTGGAGGCTCTCGACGATCAGACGCTTGATCCTGCTCGGGACCGCGGGTGCTTCAGACATAGTTGCAAGAACCTCTGACCTCTCTGCCCTCGATCTCTCCGGACCGGGCGGGCGCCACGGAGCTGAGCGGGCACCCTACCCTGTCTTCCGTTATCCGACGATACTATCATCCCCTTCCGCCTCAACATCCGGCGGCCCGGCGCGATTCCACAGAGCATGACTCACGACCCCATCCTCCGCTCGTTCGAGGCCCTCGTCCGGCGCGACCCCCTCGCGCCCCTGGTGGCCTCGCCGGACCGGCGCGCCACCCGTGGAGACGTGGACGCCCTCGCCCGCGCCGCGGGGCGGGTCCTGGGAGATCTGCCGCCAGAGTCCGTCGTGGGCCTGGCGGCGCCGAACGGGCCGGGCCTGCTCGCCTCCCTCCTGGCCCTGCGCCGCGCCGGGCTGGCCGCCCTGCTCCTGGATGCGCAGACCCCCGAAGCCGAGGGCCTGCGCATCGTCCAGGCCCTGGAAGCCTCGGCCCTGCTCCGCTGCCGCGCGGGCTGGCCTCAAGGTCCTGGGGACTGGAGCCTCACCCTCTCCGAATCCGAAGGCCGTCCTCTTCCGGGGATCGCCGTGGTCAAGCTCACCTCGGGCTCGACCGGCACGCCCCGGGGGATCGCCACCCCGGCCGAGGCCCTGGTGGCCGACGACGCCGCCCTGGCCGTCACCATGGGCCTGCGGGACGACGACCGGCTCCTCGCCACCATTCCGCTCTCCCACTCCTACGGCCTGTCCAGCCTCGCCATGCCGGCCCTGATGCGCGGCACCCTGCTCGTCCTCCCCGAGGAGGGCGGCGTCTTCGACCCCCTGGTAGCGGCGGCGCGGACCGGCGCCACGGTCTTCCCCACCGTGCCCGCCGTGCTCGACGCGCTGCTCCGGCTCGGCGACCGGCCCTCCTGGCCCGAGCCGCTCCGCCTGGTGCTGACCGCCGGCGCCCCCCTGAGCCCGGCCACGGCCTGCCGCTTCCGGGAGACCTTCGGCCTGCCGGTCCACGTCTTCTACGGCGCCAGCGAGTGCGGCGGGATCTGCTACGACCGCGAGGGCACCGCTGGAGAGCGGGGCACGGTCGGCACCCCGGTCGAGGGGGTCCGGATCGTCCTGGAGCCTTCTCCGGGCAAGGAGGAAGAGGAAGGGGGGATCATCACGGTCCATTCGCCGGCCGTGGCCGCCGGATACGTGCCCGAGGGGGACTGCAGACTCGCGGCAGGCCATTTCATGGCCGGCGATCTTGCGGTTTGGGAAGGAGGCGAGCTTGTCCTCCGCGGCCGGGTGGACGACCTGGTCAACATCAAGGGGAAGAAGGTCAACCCGCGGGAGGTCGAGGCGGTCCTCGCCCAGCTCCCGGGCGTACAAGAGGTCGCCGTGCTCGGCATTCCCCTGCCCGACCGCTCCGGCGAGGTGCTGCGCGCCGTGGTCGCCTGCCCGCCGGGCATCCTGACGGCCGAGGAGGTCGTGGCCTGGTGCCGCCCGCGGCTGTCGGCGCACAAGGTGCCGCGCAGCGTAGTGCTGGTGCCCGAGCTCCCCCGCACCTCCCGCGGCAAGCTGGACCGGCGGGAGCTGATGGCGATCCGGGGACCGGAGTGAGACCGTACCGTCCGACCCCGCTCCTGCTCAGCTCGGCCGCGCTCCACGCCGCCGGGGCCGCGGCGCTCGCCCTGGCCCCCCGCCACTGGCTGGCCGCGGCCGGGATCTTGTTCGCCAACCACGTGGTGCTGGCCTCGGTCAGCCTCTGGCCGCAGAGCCGGCTCTTCGGCCCCAACCGGAGCCGCCTGTCCGAGGCCGCGGCCCGCCGCGGGGAGGTCGCCCTCACCTTCGACGACGGGCCGGACCCCGAGGTCACCCCCCGGGTGCTCGACCTTCTGGATGCCGCCGGGGTTCATTCCACCTTCTTCTGCATCGGCCGCAGGGTGGAGGCCCGCCCCGACCTCGCCGCCGAGATCGTCCGCCGGGGCCACCGGATCGAGAACCACACCTGGTCCCACCCCAACGGCTTCGCCTGCTACCTGCCGGCGGCCCAGAGGCGGGAGATTCTCCGCACCCAGGAGGCGATCGGAAACGCGGCCGGCCACGCCCCGGCTCTCTTCAGGGCACCGGCCGGCTTCCGCAACCCGCTCACGGAGCGGGAGCTCTTCCACGCCGGCCTGACCCTCGCCTCCTGGACCCGGCGCGGCTACGACACGGTCGAGAGAGAGCCCCGGCAGATCCTCCGCCGCCTCCTCGACGGCGTGGCCGCGGGGGACGTCCTCCTCCTCCACGACGGCTCCGCGGTCACGGGCGGGGGCAACCCGGTCGTCCTGGAGGTCCTCCCCCGCCTGCTGGAAGAGCTGTCCTCCCGGGGCCTGAAGGCGGTCCCTCTTGAGTAGATGACCCACGCCCGCCGTCTTCGGGAGCTGCTCTACCGCCTGCGCACCGAGGGGGACACGCCCGGGCGCCAGGCCGGGGCGGTCGCGCTGGGCGTGCTCATCGGCTGCTCCCCGTTCTACGGCCTCCACCTGGCCCTCTGCGTGGTGCTGGCCCGCCTCCTGCGCCTCAACCGCGGCCTCACCTACCTGGCCGCCCACGTCAGCCTGCCCGGGCTCTGGCCGCTCTTGGTCTTCGGGGAGATCCAGGTCGGCCGCTGGCTGCGCGGCGGCGGCCGGCTGCCGATCCGCCCCGCGGAGCTGCGCCAGCTCGATCCCTGGCAGTTCGGAGTCGACCTCCTGGTTGGCAGCCTCGTCGTGGGCGTGGCCCTGGCCATCCCCCTGGCTCTGCTCACCTGGCGCGCGGCCCGCGCCCGCCGCAGGGAGCCCGCCATCCACGACCTGATCGAGGAGACCGCGTACCGCTACCTGGAGAGCGGCATGTTCCATTGGGAGTTCGCCCGCGGCAAGCTGCGCCACGACCCGGTCTACCTCCAGCTCCTCCGGCGCGGCCTCCTGCCCCCGGAGGGGAGGCTCCTCGACCTGGGCTGCGGCCGGGGCATCCTGCTCGCGCTCCTGGTCACCGCCCGGGAGCGCCTCGCCCGCGGGGTTTATCCCGAAGGCTGGGCTCCTCCGACCGCCATGGAGCTGTACGGGATCGAGACCGGCCTGAAGGCAGCCACAGCCGCCCGGCAGGCCCTCGGCCCAGAAGCCACCATCGTGGTCGGCGATCTCCAAGACGCCCAACTGCCTCCCGCCCGCGCCGTCCTCCTCCTGGACGTCCTCCACTACCTGCCGGCGCCGGCCCAGGAAGAGCTGATTGCCCGCGTGGCCGGAGCGCTCGAGCCCGGGGGCCTCCTCCTCATCCGCGACGCCGACGCCGCGGCCGGCTGGCGGTTCACGGCCACCCGCGTCCAGGAGCGGGCCTGCGCCCTGGCCCGCCGGCACTGGCGGCAGCGTTTCCACTACCGCAGCGCCGCGGAATGGCGCCGGCTGCTGGAATCCGCGGGCTTCGCCGTGGACGTCGAGCCCATGGGCATGGGCACCCCCTACGCCAACGTCCTCCTCGCCGCGAGACGAATTTCAGGATAGTTGTCAAAGAAGACCCCCCTAGCGGCAACTTATAGATAGAGAGCCTCGGAGGGCTGCTGCTTTTCATCTGTTTTCGTGTCTGATGCTGAATAGGGAAATACCCCTGTGTCCTGCCGCCCGGTGCGAGCCGGGTGCCGATCTGCTCGGTGTTGTCCAGCCGAGCGGACGGATAGCCTTTCTCCCTGCGGGCGTCCGGGTGGACGAAGAGTTCTCGCAGCTCGCCCTTCTCTCCGCCCCCTCCTCGAACGTCCGCTTCCGCTACAGCTCCCCGTGCGCGGAGTCCGCCTGCCTCCACTGGCAGGGGCAGCACTGCGCCGCGCTCGACGAGGTCCGCGCTCACCTCGCCCCCTTCGCCGAGACCGCCGCGCCGAGCTGCGCCATCCGGCCGCAGTGCCGCTGGCACCAGCAGGCCGGAGACGCGGCCTGCGCCGTCTGCCCCCTGGTGATCACGGACCTGATGGCCGTGGAGGAAGAGATGGCCGACCACGCGGTTGGACCCGCGGATCGCCCCATTTCACCCGCGGCTGCCATGCCGCCACCGGCAGGTTGAACCTCCCGCCGGCAAAGGTCCTCTGTTGGTAGAATGAGGACGCCGGGCGGCCTCCTATGACCGAGCACCTCTTCCCCATCCTCTACGCGCGGGACCTCGCCCGCACCATCCGCTTCTATCGGGACCTCCTGGGCATGAAGGAATCGTTCCGCTTTCCGGAGGAGGGCGAGGCGGTGTTCGTGACCCTCAAGTGGGGCAGCGCCGAGCTCGGCATCGGCACCTACGACCCGACACCGGGCCTGGAGGGCAGGCCGCTGCACCTGCCCAGGGGAGGCCGGGGGTTCGAGCTGTGCGTCTACGTGGCCGATGTGGACGCGGTCCTCTCCCGCCTGCGGGCCGAAGGCGTGCGGGTGCTGGTGGAGCCGGTCGACCAGCCCTGGGGCGAGCGGCTGGCCTACGTCGAAGATCCGGAAGGCAATACGGTCATGATCACCGCTTCGGGTACGACCGGTGGGAATGACGGCCGTACCCGCGGGTAAGGTGATTCCACGCAATCCTGCTACGTGGTACCGCTCTTTGTTCTGGAGCCGGATATGAAGCAGAGCGGCGCCCGGGCAGGGAACCCGGGCGGCGACCTGTTGGCGGGAGAAACTAGACCGGCGGGACGTAGAAGCCCTCAAGGACGAGCGTTAGGGTAATCGCAGTCGTCGAGCGCACGGAAAAGTCATTGAAGCAATCCCCGAGAGGAGCGCAGATCCGCACATCGGCGAAGGAGCTACTGGTTCCAGAGTTGTAACTCATCGCGTTGGCTGAGGGTTGATTGCCGTCATACTCCCAAAGCTTGAGGGTTCCCGTACCGGTCGCGGTGACGTGAACGGCGAAAACGACCGCCGTCGCCTCATCGTAAACGCCGCATACTCCTCGAACGTCAAGGTGGGTGGTCGTATTCGCGGCTAGATTCCCGCTGAAGACCTGACAGGGGGCGGTGCCGACATGAAGGGACGGCTCGGCGTTTGACTGAGCGCCCACAACGGCCGGCAGGAGGAAGATCAGGCAGATGGCCAGCAGGGTCGAGGGGTTCTTCATGGGTTTTGCTCCTCTCTCGAATAAGAGAGACCGCGAAATACGGTCTCCGAGAATAGGTAAAAACGCTAGGACCGGTAAGGAGTTTAGAAGATTATCCGCCGGTTTGAACCGAGAAGCACGGGAGGGGCTTTCGCGGCCGGGTCAAAATGAGCCAGTACCACCCAATGGGGAGAGGCCTCTCCCTGATGGGTACGGCCCTCTACCCAGCGGGGAGACCCTTCTACCCCGTGGATAGACCTGTCTACCTTGTCCGTGGAGGCAGCTACCCAACGGGTAGAGCCCTCTACCCGGGGGACCGATGCCCGTGCCTCGTGCGTAGAGCCGAAAACCCCCTCCCCGGCCCTCCCCCGCTGCGCGGGAGAGGGAGCCCCCGCCGAGACAGGAACCGCATCGAAGCTTCCGCCCACCCGGGAGGGGGCTCCCCTACATCGAATCGGAGCGTCTCGCCCTCGGGGACTTGCCTCTCGCCCCCGAGGGCGAGTCACAAGCCCCCGAGGGGGTCGTGTCCTAATAGAGTGTAGGTGGTGCCAGGGTAGGGGGAGGGGGTATCAAGGTGAGGTAGCTTCCTCCCCGTAGGGGGGAGGAAGCACTTCCCCCACGACCCAGAGACGGCCCGACGGAGTGCAGCGAACACCCCGCCGGACCTAGCCGAGCAAGGAGCTACGTCCTATGCCCGACCGCCCGAAGTCTACCCCGCCACCCGTCCCACCTGTCACCCCCGGAGAGGAAGACGCCCAAAGCGACCTCCGGCGCGTCCTGGAGCTGCTCTGGTTCCTGGAGCACTTCCTGGAGCTGGCCTACTCCCGCCTCCCCGATCCCCCGGACGCTGAAGCCATGGGGACCGGGGAAATCCCGGAGAGCCTGACCTTCTCCCTCCGGGGCTCCATCGAGTGCGCCCGGACGGACCACGTTGACCCGCTCCATAACTTGCTCCGGGATGCCGTGGCCGAAACCCCGGAGAGCCTTGTCCGCGACTGGCAGCAACGCCAGCGGAAAGGCAAGCGCTGACTATGAGAGGCCAGCAACGGCGGCATCCGCCCGTAGGCCAGGACAAGCCCGAAGCGTACCGGGTAGTGGTCTACGACACGTTCATCCAGAGCATGCTCTGCAACGCGGCCCTGGTCATCCGCAACGGCTCGGACGTTCCGGAGTTCCTCCTGTTCTGCGCAAACTACGTCCTCACCCGGCACCGTAGCTTGACGCGCCTCCGGAGGATCTACCGCAAGGGGAAGCGGGACATCCAGGCCGTGGTTGACGCGGTGCCGGGGGGCTCTCCAGAGCAAGAGTCAGAACGGAGGTGGGCCAGAGAGAAAGCCTTCGAGCAGTTCGCCCGGTGGGCGAGCCGGGAGCTGCACGAGGACATCACCGGGGAGAAGCGGTGAAGGTCGCTTCGTTCACCGTCCGGGCCACAGAGAAGCAGTCCCTTCGATGGAAGCGGGCGGCGGAAGCGGAAGGGCATGTCTCGGTAGGTACGTGGCTCGCGGAAGCGGCAGACCGGCTCCTGGACGCGTTCCAGCGGGCCGGGAAGCCTCTCCCCCTGGCGTGGAGCCTGGGACGCTTCCGCGTGAGCCTGGAGGACGGCTCGGAACCCGAGTTGCGGGGCTGGATCGCCCGCCCCTTCGGGCTCTTCCACGGCACACCGGACGGGCCGATCCCGCACGGCTCGACTCACCACTACTCGCTCGTCTATCTGCCCGGACGGCGGATCGTCGCGACGTTCCGCACGGCCCGCCACTGCAAAGCCCTCGCTTCCGAGCTGGCGCGCCTCTGGGTGCGTTGGGGAGGGAGTGAGCCCGTCGAAGATCCCGCGCCGCTCCTGGAGCGGCACCGCCGGGAAGACCTGTAGGACCGAGGGGCGGCTTCAAGAGGGAGCCGCCCCTCTCATCTCGGCTATAATTGGTTCACAAAGGGAGGAGTTAGGGATGTCCTTCGAGGATGAGGTGAGAGAGACTATCCAAAAAGCGCGAGCAGCTAGAGTGCAGCATGAGCAGGAAGGGGTTGACTTCGAATCTTCCTGGTTAGCGATGCGGGAGAAAGCTGTATGGGGCATTTTTCATGAAGCGATGCGGGCGTTCAAAGCGGAGCAAATCGCGGCGCATACGGAGCTAATCAATGGGTCTATTGTGCTGAGCGCCGTTTATGACAACAGAAACGATCGATTCCGCTACTCCCTAACGTTACGCTCCGATAAGGAGAAGCGGTTAGTCATTTGCTCCTCGAATATCTCAGAAATAGAGAATGAGTCATTTTCTTTGGGCCATTTAACCCAGGATGTCATCCACCGAAAAATAAGACAATTTGCTGATCTTATTGCGCGAGGCGATGCGCCGCGTACACCCCTGGCTTTCTGAATTTCTAGGCCGTCAGTAGATCCGCTACCGTCCAAGGCTTCCGAACGATCCCGGCCGCCATCGCGGGCGTGCAACCCTTCAGCGTCCGGTGAGACCACGTGAAGTTGTAGCTCGCCACGAACAGGGCAACCGCCGCTCTCAGGTTCTCCCGCTTCTTGGAGAAGCCCGTGGTAAGCCGGGTGAACCGCCGCGACATCATGCGGACGTGGAGGTTGAGCCGTTCAACGTGACTTGTGCAAATCCGGGACTCCTCCGGGGTACCGGAGACCACGCGCTTCTCGGTCGCTATTATCTGCGGCGGAGAGTACCGCCGCTCGCTGTCCAGTCCCTCGCCCGAGTAGCTCTTGATGAGCTGGGCGTAGTCGATCTGTCCGCCAAGGTGCCGTTCCAGGGCTCCCGGATATCCGTCGAAACCATCGGTCGAGATCTGGAAGCGGTCGCCGTTGACCGCCGTCGAAAGCTTGGCGGCGAAGATGTTCGCGTCCTCGGAAGTGCGCCGTCCAACGTGGTGAGCAAGTAAAAGCTTCGATCCGCGCTCGACCGCGAGGTAGGTATAGGCGTCTCCGATCTCCGGGTCCGTGATTCCCTTCCGGACCTTCGTCTTCTCCTTCATCCTGACCACGGACCACAGCTCGTCACACTGAACGTCCTGGACCGGTACGGCCTGGACCAGCCGTCCGAGGAGATCAGCGCACTTACCGCCGACGACCCGGAGAAGACGGCAAATCGTGTCCCGGTGGACGCCCGTTACCCGCTCGGTGGACCGGATCGAAGATCCTTCCGTCAGGAGGTGGACGCAGAGGGTAGCCTTCTCCATGGAGAGGCGCATAGCGCCCAGGGGGCGGGCCGGGACGATAGAGAACGTTAGCTTGCACACTTTGCAGTGCCGCCGGGGGTTGCTCAGGCGGTCCTTCCCCCATCCAATCGTCCGACCGCCGCAGGCGCGGCAGGCGGGAGCAGTCGGGGTGGGGGTAGTGGCGTCCATGTCCGCGTCGTCCAGTGAGAATAGTGTATCCAATGGCTACACAAATGTAAAGGGGTTTGGGCGAGATTCTTCCCCTAGACTTGTGTATCCTTTGGGAGTACGATTCGGGCATGGAAAAGAAACCTCCGAAACGTCGGCATTCTGCGGCGCTACACATCCGCCTGGTTCCCGAGCACGAGGAGTTGATCCGGCAAGCTTCCGAGGTGGCGGGGACAAGCCTGTCCGACTGGATACGGGACAGGCTTGTCCGCACGGCTCGACGGGAGATCGCCGAAGCTGCCCGGTATGAGGCGGCGGGGAAGGTTCAGGAGTAGCAGCCCGCGTTGCCAGCGATAGGGCGGACGGGGTCCTCTGAAGTGAGCCATAGCGACACCTCCGGTTGACCCGGGGGGCGTCACGGCTTAGGATGGAGTTGTCTAGACGCCCATCTTGGAGCCGCAACGCTCCCGGATCGGTGGACCCCGGCGTGAGCCGGGGTTTCGTTTATCTACCCTTCTACTTCACCATCGATTTCCTCTCATCCGTCTCGATTTGTCTCAGAGTTGATACGGTTTCTCCCGGTTCCGCTGCACACGTCAACCCATTCCAGAAATCTCCCTTCGTCGATAAGCACACGACGGCCTACGCGGCGCAGAGCCGCTTCTAGGGCGTCGCCGTGAGGTACGGCAGACCTACGTCTAGAGACCTTGAAGATGAGGGACCGGAGGGCCGGCTCCGTGAAGGCAGGATGCCGCTCCGCGAGCTGGCGGACGGACAACAGAACGCGCTGGCTTTGATGTGGGAGTTCAGCGGACATAGAAACCATACAAGTCCTCCTCCAGAGATGGCGCCACCGCCGCGGGCTTCTCTTCTCGCCGCTTTCCGCCAAGCCCTTTGTGCCCGGGCTCGTCGTCTCCGGAGGGGGACCCCACCACCCCACGCGCCGCAACCTGGGGGAGACCGCACTCTCCCGGCTCCAGGCTCCTCGTCTGCGGCGCGTTACGTCCGCCTCTATGGTGAAGGTAGGGCTTCTAGGGGAGCGCTGTCAAGAGTGAAGGGGCAACTTCGAGAACACTCCCGGTTGCCAGCCTGACGGGTGGTAGAATGGAGCCGTCCAGAGGGGTCTCCCGGGCCTCTCTCACCCCGCCGCCCGGCCCGATCCCGCCGTTCCCCTGCACCACCTACACTGAGTTAGGACACTACCCCCGAGGGCGAGCCACAAGTCCCCGAGGGCGAGCCACAAGCCCCCGAGGGCGAGCCACAAGCCCCCGAGGGCGAGAGGCAAAATTCCGCGGGCGAGACGCTCCGATTCGCGGGCGGGACGCGCCAGATGGCGGGCAGCCTTTCCTGTAGGGGAGGGGCTTGCCCCTCCCCTACATCCACCTCGTGACAGAGGACTAGAGGTCCTGGGCGTCCTGGCGCGGCAGGCCTACGGTCACGCGCAGCCTGTCGGGGAAGATGTGGCGGCGGGCCGCGGCTTCGACCGTGGTCTTGTCGAGCGCGCTCAGCTCCGCCTTGCGGTGATCGGGGTCGTCCAGCGGCAGGCCGTAGTGCTCGGCCTCGGTGAGGATGTCGGCCCACTGGCGGGCGGTCTCGCGCCGGAACGGCTCGCGGCCGAGCAGGTAGGCGCGGGCCTCCTCCAGCTCCGAGTCCTCGATCCCCTGCTCCACCAGCCTGGTGATCTCCTCGATCACACCGGCCTGGGCGCGCTCGACCGTGGCGGGCGAGGTGCCCACGTAGGCCACCAGACGGCCGGGGTCGAGCCCGGCTCCGGCCACGGTCTGGGCGTGGGCGCTGTAGGCGAGCCCCTCGCTCTCCCGGATGCGGTTCGGGATGCGGCCGGTCAGGCCCGCGCCTGAGCCCAGGATCACCGCCAGCAGCTCGAGCGCCGTGTAGTCGGGATCGCGGCGCGTCACGGTGAGCTGCCCCACGTAGAGGTGGGCCTGGTCCTCGGCCTCGGTCTCCACCCGGCGCGGCTCGGGGGTACCCACGGGCGGCGACGGCTCCGGCAGCGGCTCGGTCTCCGGCGGCAGGTCGGAGAAGAGGGAGTCCAGCTTGCGGCGGACCGCGTCCTCGTCCACCACCCCGGCCACGCAGGCCAGGAGGCCATGCCCCAGGGCGCGGGCGTGGAACCCGGTGCAATCCGGGGGCGTCAGCCGCAGCAGGCTGTCCATGTCGCCGAGGAGCGGCCGGCTGCGGGGGTGGGGCGCGTAGAGCTGGTCCAGGAAGCCCCAGACGGTCTTGACCTCCGGCTGGTCGGCGAGGCTCTCCAGCTCCGCCGCGGCCTGCTTGGCCAGCCAGGTGCAGCGGTCCTCGGGGAACGAGGGGGTGAGCATCAGCTCCGCGGCCCACTCCAGGGCCAGCTCCCAGTCGCGGGCCAGGGCGTCGATGGCCACGCCGTGGCACTCGAAGGTGCCGAAGCTGGCGAGGACCATGCCCTTGCCCTCGGCGTCGTCCGCGATCCGCCGCCAGTCCCGCTGCCGGGTCCCTTCGCCGAGCATCCGCCCGGTGATGAGCGCCTGGCCCGGGACCGACTCCACCCGCGCACCCGCCCAGGCTCCGACGCGGACCGCCACGACGGGAGCCCCTTCGACCCGCCGCGTCCGCACGGTGATCGCCGGGCGGTCCCTCATGCTCCGGAGCCGAGGAGGTCGCCGAGGGCGGCCACGGCCCGGCCGATCTCCTCGCGGGTGTTGTAGTAGTGGGGAGAGATCCGGAGCATCGGGGTGGCCCCCGCCTCCGGCGCGTTGCGCGGACCTTCGCCATGGAGGGACCAGTAGACGTTGACCCCGGCCCCATGCAGCCGGCGGACGAGGTCCTTGGGGTCCTGGCCGGGAACCACCACCGTGGCGATGGCGCCGAGGCGCGCGCCCCGGTCCGCGACCCGGACGCCGGGAAGGGCGCCCACGGTTTCCCGGACCTCGGCCGCCAGCTCCACCGCTCTCGCCCCGGTCTCCTCGATCCCCGCGATCCCCCCCTCGAGGGCGTAGCGCGCCGCCTCCCCCAGTCCCAGGACGAGGGCGTAGGGGAACTCCCAGTTCTCGAACCGCTGGGCGCCTTTCGCGAGCACGAAGCGTTCCTCGTCCAGCAGCGCGGCTCCCTGCATGTCCACGTAGAGGGGGAAGTCGCCCCGGGCGATTGCCCGCTCGGAGACGTAGAGGAAGCCGATGCCCCGCGGCCCGCGGAGGAACTTGCGGGCCGTCGCCGCCAGGTAGTCGCAGCGCAGGCGTGCGACATCGATGGGGAGCTGCCCCAGGGCCTGGCAGGCGTCCACCAGGTAGGGGACCCCCGCGGCCTCGCAGATCTCCCCCACCTCCTCCGCCGCCTGGATCAGGCCGGAGTTGGTTGGAATCCAGGTCAGGCAGACGAGCCGGCAGCGCGGGTGCGCGACCAGCCGCCGCACCGATTCGGGGTCCGCGCCGCCCTCGGGAAGCTCCTCGGCGCGCAGCACCTCGATCCCCAGGCGCCGGGACAGGGAGAGGTACATGAGCTGGTTGGACGTGTAGTCGTGGCGGGTCGTGACCAGCACGTCGCCGGGGTGGAGGTCGAACGCGGAGAGCGCCTGGGACACGGCCACCGTGGCGTTCTCGACGATGGCCACGTTCTCCGGCGCCGAGCCGATCAGCCGGCCCAGGAGCCCGTAGACCTCCCGGATGCGGCCGGCCGCCTCGTCCGCGGCCTCGTAGCCGCCGATCTCCGCCTCCAGGTCGAGATGCCCCTGGATCGCCTTCAGCACCGGGGCCGGCATCAGCGCCGCCCCCGCGTTGTTCAGATGGATCCGCCCTTCGCATCCGGGGGTGTCTCTGCGCCAGCGCTCGATGAGGTCTTCGGTCACCATAGGCAGGCGAGACGATACCTCATTCGCTTCCGGACTGCGCCACGCAGAGGAGTGAGGAAAAGGTAAAATGGAGACGTCTAACTGAGCGACACGGCCAGAGAGGTTCCCCTTAGAGGGAGGAGGGTACCAGCGTGAGCCCGCTCGCATCCGATGTGAAAGACGCGATCGTCGACGCCGCCGGGAATGCCGTCCCCGGTGGCATGCCCGCCGGCAGGTGGTCGGGGCTCTCCGGAGCGGTCCGGGACCTTATCTATGCCAAGGTGGCCGAGCGGCTCATGGAGGTGGACAACGGCACGGTATCCTCCGCCCTCCTGGATGCCCTCGCGGACGGCAGGCTGGAGAGGGACGAGATCAAGGGTGCTCTGCTCACTGCCGCGGCGGAGCGGGCAGGCGGCACGGAGGTGGCCGCGCTGCTGCGCGAAGCTCTGGAAGCCGGCCCGCTGAACCGGCAGACGGCAATCCGGGTGATCGTCGCCTGGGGACAAAGCCGGATCCAGGACGAGGCCCTGCGCTCTCTCTTCGGTGAGCTCGCCGGGATCGTCGGCTCAGGCTCGGGCTTGAACGCCGAGGAGATCCTCGACCGGGTGCTGCGGGCCAGCACGATCGACCCGGCCATAGCCGGGCGCGTGCTCGGGGCGGTGCGGGATGGGCGGCTCGACGCCTCCGAGATCGTCTTCCTGCTCACCGCGCTGGCCGCGGCAGCGGGTGGCACCGCGAGCCTCGCTGGCGCCGGATCGCCCCTCGCCAAGGCAGAGGCCGTTCTGCAGGCCGGCCTGCCGAAAGGCGCCGAGGCCTTGCTGCGGAAGACGCTGGATGAAGACTGGCTCGGGGTGCTCTCTGCCATGCTCGGCAGCCTGGAGGCCGGCGTCGGCGGCTCGCTGCTGCGGCGGCTCCTCGGCGGCGAGCTCCGGGGCAGGGCTGTGAGCAAGCTGACGGAGCTCCTCGAAAAGGCCGGCCTGGATGAGGCCGGCACGGTCGCGGACGCCATCGTGGACATCGCCTCGGGAGCCCGCGGCCTCTTCGCCGAGGGAGAGGATGCCGACTCCGGGCTCGAGAAACCTGCGGAGCTGGCGCTCTGGCGCGAGGTCCGCCAAGCCTTCTACATGGCCCAACTCGCCACGTTCGGTGGCCCTCTCGTGCCGACCGGAGCGATGGACCGGCCCCACATCTTCGCCGCGGCGGCGATCCGGTTCCTCACCCCGCTTCATTCGCTCGTCCCCGAGGATGCCGATGACCTGACGAAGCGGCGCTACTGCAATGCAGTGACGGCCTCCCTTGACCAGCAGTTGCGCCCGCGGCTGGAGCCCACGTTCGCAGCGGACGGAGTGCTCGCCGTCACTCCAACTGACCTGAGGCCCGACAGCTCCGCCGTCGTGGGAGACGTGTTCGAAGGCCTCTTCCTGCGACTTCGGTCCGCCTGAGGAGCCCCGATGAAAGCGACCCTTCTTGCCTTCACTGCTCTCTTTGCCGCGACCCAGGCTGCGGGACAGCCGATTGAGGTCCGGAGCGCGCGCGGGAACCTGGTCCGCGGAGAGCCGAAGATCGTCATCACCTTTTCTGGAGAGATCCCGGCAGCCCTGGAGGCTCAAGTCCTCAATCCGGACACCTACACCGTGACTGTTCCAGTGCCGACCCGCGCCACCGATATCGTTCCAGCCACGGAGGAAACCACGCTCGAGGTCTCGGGAGCGACTTTCGGGCGCAACAACTCCGTGGTTTTCCTCCACTTCTCGGGAATCACGTATGGCACGGGCACGATCGAGATCCCCGAGATGACCGCGGAGGGGGTCACCATCGAGGGCAAGTCCGAGATCTGGGAGATCGGACAGATCTACGACACCCCTCCGACCTTCACACATGACCAGTCGCTCCGCTTCCAGAGCAAGACCGCGGTCGCCGACTTCTCCTTCACCTACGCAGGCTTCCACTGGACGCCCAAGGATGAAGGAGAACCCTACCGGTTCTCCGCTACGCTGGAGGGGTCGGCCCCCTTGGGCACGCCCCAGGATGTGGAGGAGGAGCCCGACGCAGACCCCGATGCTTCGGAGGACGTGGCGGACTTCTTCAAGCTCTCTCTCCTGCGCACCGGTTTCGGCGGCAAGGGGCTCCTCAAGTCCTATGGCCTGGTCGCACGGAGTACCGCCCAGTTCGAGGGATTGGAAGCCGTCGCGACCTATCAGCTCGCGCGTCTTTTCAACGACAATCGGATGTTCGGCGCAGCAGAGATCGAGGCAGGCTACCGCCGGGGAGACGCCGAGTGGACGAGCCTCACGCAGCCTGCGCCGGACCGGGGAGATACGGTGGCCCGGGTCGGGGCCGTGCTCGAATGGGGTCCCAGGCTCGGCCCCATCAACCGCGACCTGGGAGCCGGGCTGCGCTTCTTCGTCCGTGGGCGGGGCTGGGCGGACTGGGCCGATGACGAGACCGGAGAGGGGGACGTCCGCTTCCGCGGCTTCCTCGATTCCGAACTGTTCTACAACGTGAGCGACGAATTCCGGGTCTTCCTGCGGTATGAGAACGGGTATCTCCCCCCCGACCTCAGCCAGCGGCACAGCTCGACGTTCGTGGGAGTGGGAACGGCCTTCTAGTCTTCTTCTCTGGGCAGCGACCAGCCCAGCACGCCTCCGCGCTCGGGCCGCAGGTAGCGCGCGGCCACCTCTTGTACCCGCCCGGCGTCCGTCTCCAGCAGCAGCTTCAGATGGCGGTCGAGGTGCTCCAGGTCGAACACCGCGAGGGCGAGCCCCGCGGACAGGGCCTGCTGGTGCACCTTCTCGTGGCCGAAGACCCAGTCCGCCGTGGCGATCTGCCGGGCGCGCTCGAGCTCTTCGGCCGTCGGAGGCGCGGACGCGGCCTCCTCCAGCAGACGCAGGACCTCGGCCTCGACCCGGCCGGGCTCGATGCCGGGGACCACCTCGGCGGCCACCGTGATCTGGCTCGCGTCCAGGCTCTCGGTGACGTCGGCCGCGGCCCAGGCGCAGAGCTGCCCCTCGTCCACCAGGGCGCGGTGGAGACGGCTGGCCCGGCCTCCGGCGAGCAGGGTCACCAGCAGCTTCAAAGCCGGATGGTCCGGGTGTGAGCCGGACGGCGCGGGCAGGGAGAGCATCAGCCGGGCCACCTCGCCCTTGCGGCGCTCGACCCGCACCAGGGAGGACGGGGGGACCGGCGCCTCCGAGCCCAGCCGCCGCTCGGCACCCGCCGGCAAACCACCGAGCACCCGCTCCACCTCGTCGAGCGCGTCCGGCCCGAGATCCCCGGCCAGGACCAGGATGGCGTTGGCCGGACGGTAGAAGCGGCCGTGGAAGCCGGCGAGGTCCTCCGGTCCCGTAGCCAGCAGCTCCTCGCGGGTTCCGAGCACCGGGCGCCCATAGGCGTGAGACGGGAACAGGCGCGCCTGCACCTCCGTCTCCAGGGCGTCCCAGGGCTCGCTCTCGTACATCGCGATCTCTTCCAGGATGACCTGCCGCTCGCTCGCCACCTGCTCGGGATCGAGCGTCAGCGCCGTCATGCGGTCGGCCTCGATCGCCAGCGCCTCGGTCCAGCGGTCCGCGGCGAAGTTGAAGTAATAGCCGGTGGCGTCGTGGCTGGTGAAGGCGTTGTTGACGCCCCCCAGGGCCTGGGTGCGGCGGTCGATCTCGCCCGGGCCGTAGAGGGCCGAGCCCTTGAACATCATGTGCTCTAGGAAGTGGGCGACGCCGCCGTGCCCCGCGGGCTCGTCGCGGGTGCCGGCGCGGTAGAACAGGGCCGAGGTGACGATCGGCGCCTGACGGTTCTCGACCAGGCAGACCGTCAGACCGTTCGCCAGCCGCTCCAGCCGGGGCGTGCCCCGCAGGGCGGAGAGGGCCTCCGCGGCCGAATCTTCCCGCCACCTCATTCGTCACCTCCGGGGCGCAGGTCCACCTCGATCCGCTCCCGCTCTTTGGGGGCACCGGGGAAGACCTCCACGGTCACCTCGTACCGGTGGTGCCCCGGAGCGGCCACGGTTACCCGGTGGCGGCCAACCGGGAGCTTGAGCCAGCCCCGCGGCCCCAGGCCGCCGCCGTATTTGGCCGCCGCGCCCACCGGCTGGCCGTTGACCAGGATGGCCGCCGCCGCCGGCTTGACCCGGAAGGCCACGGCCTCGCTTACGCGGATGACCGGCAGGTCCCCGGCATCCATCTCCGCCGCGGGCAGGGGCGACAGCCGCGCGAAGATCGGGGTAACGCCAGCGGTCTCGCTCGCCTCCACCGCGATCCGGAACTCCTTCATGCCGGGCGCCCGGATGCGGATCCGGTACTGCCCCGGTCCCGGCAGGGTGTAGGCCCGCGTTCCCTTCTGGCCGCTGTAGTCCTTGGCCTGGCCTATGAGGGTGCGGTCCACCAGAACGCGGGCCTCCGGCGGAGTGACGCGGAAGGTCAGGTCGAGCCCGGTGCGGAGCACCTGGTCCGCGGGTCCCGGGTCGGGACGGGTCTCCTCCGCCGGTTCAGGCTCGGGAGCGGGCGTCGGTTCTGTCTCAACCCTGGGCCGCTGCGGCTCCGGTGTCGGCACGGGAAGCAGCGGCTCCTGCCTGCGCGTCTCCGTGACAGGAGGCTGGGCCGCATCGCGCCGGGGCGTGGGCTCCGGGAGAGCGGGCTCCGGACGGGTCTCTTGACGCTCCTGCGGCCTGAGCTCCGGAGTCTCCACGGGGGTAATCGGAGAAGAAAGCGCGGGCGTAGGAGCAGGTGTCGGCGCCCCGGCCAGAGGGGTGGAAGACGGCTGCGCCGGGGCGGTCGCGACCTGGTTCGCCGGCCCGGGCTCCGGCTTGCGCAGAAGCAGCCAGCCCCCGGCCAGCGCGGCGATCAGCACCACGCCCGCGACCAGGGGGATCCAGAGCCGAGGCGAGATCCCCTCCGTAGCCACCATGGTCCGGCCCGTGGCCGGCCGCACCGGAGGAGGAGCAGCCGATTGATAGGTTGTCATCGCCGGCGGAGGAGGCGGTGGTGGGATAGCAGGCGGGATACCAGGCGCAGAGGGCGCGGTGCTGCCGGTCGTCTTGCGCGGCAGGACGTGCGTGGCCGCCATCTCGGCCCCCCGGGCTGCGGGGGCCGACAGCGTCTCGTCATCGAGGTCGCGCTCAATGGCGGCAAGCTCCTCGGCGACCTTGCCGGCGACCGCGACGCGCTGCTCCCGGTCCTTGGCGAGCATGCTCCGTAGGAGCTGCTCCAGCCGCGGCGGGATCTCGCGCAGGGACGACACCGGCGGCGGCTCCTTGTGCAGGATCTGGTAGACGAGCGTGGTGATCGTCTCGCCCTCGAACGGGCGCTTCTTCGACAGCAGCTCGTAGAGCACCACGCCCAGGGAAAAGATGTCCGAGCGGCCGTCCAGGTCGTCCCCGCGAATCTGCTCGGGGGAGAGGTACTGCGGGCTCCCCATGACCGACCCGGCCATGGTCAGCTCCGTGCTCTGCCCCGTCACCTTGGCAATGCCGAAGTCGGCCACCTTCACGCGGCCGGCCGTATCGAGGAGGATGTTGCTGGGCTTGATGTCGCGGTGGACGATCCCCTGCCGGTGGGCGTAGTCGAGGGCCTCGGCGACCTCGCGGACGATGCGCAGCACCTCGCGCAGGGTCAGCGGCGGCCCGGCCTCGATGCGGCCGGCGAGGTCGGTCCCCTCGACGAGCTCAAAGGCCAGATAGAGTTGGCCGTCCGCCTCCCCCGCGTCGAACAGCGTGACCACATGGGGATGGAGCAACCGTCCCGCGGCGCGGGCCTCGCGCAGGAGACGCTTGGTGCGGTCCTCGACCTCGGCGGGACGGCCTACCAGGCGCACCGTCTTGATGGCGAGCTTGCGCTCGATGTGGGGGTCTTCGGCGAGGTAGACCTCGCCCATCGCCCCCGCGCCCAGGAAGCCGAGGATGCGGTAGCGGCCGACGCTTCGGCTCCCTTCGGGAGTCACGACCCGACAGGGCCCTCCCCGCCGGAAGCCCCGCCGGAAGGTTCATCCAGGGGAGCGCCCGCGAGGGCTCCGTCCTCGCCCGTGACCACGTCCTCGCGCGTGTTCAACAGCGCCGCCGCCTCCGCCGCGCGCTCCGCGGGCACCCGGATCCGCACCTCCTCCACGTTGTCCCCGAGCGGGATCTCGCTCGAGTGCAGCGAGTCCACCTCGGCGGGGATGCCGCTGTTGTCCAGGAAACCCACGACCACGGCGGCCTCCTCGTTGGAGCCCACCACCTTGACGATCGCCCAGTCCTCAGCCATTCAGTCCTCCTAGTCAGCGTTCGATCATACCGCGGGTGCTTCCGGACCCGGCTCGGGCACGGGAGCGGGATGGTCCTCGTCGAGCCCCTCCAGCGTATACGGCACGACCTCCTGGCGCGGATACCAGTGGCGGCTGTGCTCGGCGAAGCGGTTCAGGCCATCGTGCCAGCGGTAGTGGGAGACGATCATCGACCGCTCGTCGATGCGGATCCAGTTGCAGGAGTTCTTGTCGCGCTCGGCCCCGCGGCCCCGGCGCGAGGTCGTCGTGCCGGAGTGGAGGATGACCATGGGAGGCCGTCCCTTCTTGGGATAGAACTCCTCGGAGTTCCCGATGTACGTCTGGTGCTGGTGCCCGGAGAGGATGAGGTCGACGCCCAGGCCCGAGAACAGGTCGATGGCCTCGTAGGCGTTGCCCGCCACCCGCTGGCTGCCGAAGTTGGGCGGCGGGATCAGGTGGTGATGGGCAATCACGACCTTGAACAGGCCCTTCGGCGCCTCCTCGAAGATCCTGGCAACCTCCAGCAGGCGGCGGAGCTTGATCCGCCCCTCCTTGACCGTCCAGCCGAAGGCCGTGTTGATGCCCACGACCAGCAGCTCGTCGTCACGGAAGATCGGCTCCAACTCCTCGCTGAAGTGCTCGCGGTAGCAGCCGAAGGGGTTGAAGGCCCGCTCCCAGACGCGGTAGAGGGGCACGTCGTGGTTGCCCGGCACCACGATCGTGGGCACCGGGATGCTGTCCACGAAGGCGCGGGCCTCCCGGAACTGCTCCGGCTTAGCGCGCTGGGTCAGGTCGCCCGAGAGCACGACCAGGCTCGGGCGATGGCGCTCGACGAACTCAAGCACCCCCTGCGACACCCGGGGCAGATGGGGAGGCCCGAAGTGGACGTCGGAGATGTGGAGGATCGTCCTCACGCCGCGCCGGAGTCTACTGCCCGAGAAGCTCGCCTACGTTGCGGGACACCTCGGCGGCCAGGAAGCCGGAGACCGCCGACAGGATCTCCGGTCCATGCCGCAGGGCGACGACGAAGCCTCCGACCGCGGCGAGGGCCAGGGCCGGCACCGGATAGGCCCGCACCAGCCGCTCCCATTCCAACTCCTCCGGCAACAGCTCGTCGAGGATCGCCTCCACGCTGTTCCCCCCCTGTGCCTCCTCGTCGTTCACGAAGTCTTCCATGGCCGTCCTCCTCTCTCACTGGGTCTCAGACGTCGTCGTCGTCGCGGCCGCGCACCAGAAGGCCGAGCAGGAACCCGACCCCGGCCGCGAGCAGCATTGCCTTGCCCGGGTTGTCGCGCACGTAGAAGCCCACCTCGCGGGTGAGATTGCCGGCGTCGCCGCGCACCTTGTCATAGGTCTCGCGGGCGGTCTCGGCCACGTCTCCATAGCCTTCCCGCGCCCGCTCCGCGCCGCGGCGGATCTCGGACGAAGCGCGCTCGGCGCCGCGGCGGATTTCAGACGAGGCGCGCTCGGCGCCCCGCCGGACGTCGTCAGACACCTGGCGGTAGCGGCCCTGCACGTCCTCGCTCAGCTTCTGAAAGCGGTCCCGTGCCGAGACCACGCCCTCGGAGTCGCCGTCGCGCGCCGTTTCGGCATTCCCACTCGCCCCGCTTGGAACGTTGTCAGCCATCGCTGCCTCCTTATTGCGCTCATGACATCGTGAATGAAGAGATCATCGGCCGGCGTAACGGCCCGGGCCGGTGGACTGGCACTTCGAGTTTTAGCACGATTCGTGCCTTTCGGGAGACGCCCTGGCGGGGATGAACTGGGGATGGACCGGGATAGACTTGCGACGCACTCGAAAGGGGGGACGATGGCGAGCGTGACATTTTATGGCGCCTGTGGTGTGGTGACGGGGAGCTCCACCTACCTGAAGTGGGGCGGACATTCCGCCCTGGTCGACTGTGGCCTCTATCAAGGGGGCGAGGAGCTGGAGGAGCGCAACCGTGCCCCGTTCCCGTTCCCGCCGCAGGCCCTCGGCGCCGTCCTCCTCACCCACGCCCACCTCGACCATACCGGTCTCCTCCCCAAGCTGGCGGCGGAGGGCTTCTCCGGGCCGGTCTACTGCACCCAGGCCAGCCGCGGCCTGATCTCCCTCGTGCTCCAGGACTCCGGCCGGATCCAGGAAGAGGAGGTCCGCTACGCCCTCCGGAAGGGCTACAGCCGCCACGCCGCACCCAAGCCGCTCTACACGAGCGACGACGCGAAGCGGGTGCTCAAGCTGCTGCGCCCGGTGCCGTTCGACAAGGAGCACGAGCTGTTCCCGGGCGTGCGCTTCCGCTACCGCCGCGCCGGCCATCTCCTGGGTGCGGCGACCGTGGAGATCTCCGCCAAGGGGTCGGACGGCGAGCGCCGGAGCTGGTGCTTCTCGGGCGACGTCGGCCGCTACGGCGTGCCCATCCTCAAGGACCCCGAGCCGCCGCTCGACGCTCCCGCCGCGCTGCTCCTCGAGTCCACCTACGGCGACCGCGAGCACGTCATGGAGGATGCGGCCGCCGCCCTGGGCGCCATCATCGCGGAGACCTTCGGCCGCGGCGGCGCGGTCGTGATCCCGGCCTTCGCCCTGGGGCGGACCCAGGAGGTCCTCTACCACCTCTCCGCGCTGGCGGACCAGGGGAAGATCGACCCGGGCACCGTCTTCCTGGACAGCCCCATGGCCATCCAGGCCACCGAGATCTACAGCCGCGCCGAGGCCGAGCACGACGAGGAGCTGGAGGCGCTGATCGATGCCGGCGACGACCCCCTCGGCACCGGCCGCTTCGAACGCTGCCGCACCGCAGACCAGTCCAAGGCGCTCAACGCCAACCGCGGCCCCCTGGTAATCGTGGCCGGGAGCGGCATGGCCAACGGCGGCCGGGTCGTGCACCACCTGCTCCACCGTCTGAGCGACCCGCGGAATTCGGCCGTGTTCGTGGGCTACCAGGCCGCGGGGACCCGCGGTCGCGCCCTGGTCGACGGGGCCGGCCTCGTGGCCATCCATGGCCAGACCGTGAGGGTCCGCGCCCGGGTCCACCAGCTCTACGGCCTGTCCGCCCATGCCGACCGGAACGAACTCCTGCGCTGGTGCCAGGCCCTGCCGGCCGTGCCGGAGCGGATCTTCCTGAACCACGGCGAGGACCCGGCGCGCAAGGCCCTGTCCGTGGCCATTGCTGAAGCAGGCCTGCCCCGCCCGAAGCTGCCGCTCACGGGCGAAACCGTCCCCTGGTAGCCGCGGCGATGGAGCGCCCGTCCTTCCTCCGGCAGCTCGCGCGCTACTTCGCCCTCACCCTGCGCCAGGCCAACGAGGACTCGGTCGTGCTGACCGCCTCGGCCCTGGCTTTCGTCACGGTCCTCTCCCTGGTGCCGCTGCTCACGGCCTTCTCCTTCATCGGCGCGCGGGTGTTCCAGCAGTACCCGCAGCGCACTCTGGAGGTCTTCGTCCAGATCCTCCCCTACTCCGAAGAGTCGGTGGTGGAGAAAGTCGAGGAGTTCCTCGACCAGGCCGAGACGCTCCACGGCTTCGGGCTCGCCGTGTTCCTGACCACGACCCTCCTCGCGTTCTCCACGGTCGAGGAGAGCCTGAACCGGATCTGGAACGTGTCGCGGCGGCGGCCGTTCCGGGTGCGGCTCCTCTCCTTCCTGCTGCTCCTGTTCTGGGGTCCGGTGCTGATCGGCGTGACCTTCTCCAGCCTGATCGCGCTGCGCCAGAGCCAAGCCCTGCGCCAGGCCTTCGCGCAGTCGCTGCTGCTGAACCTCCTCCCCCTCGCGGCGACGATCGTGGGGCTGACCACACTCTATTGGCTGGTCCCTTACACCCAGGTGCGGTTCCGCAACGCCCTGGCCGGGGGGTTGCTCGCGGCCATCCTGCTGGAGATGCTGCGGGTCGGCTTCGGCTCCTACGTCCGCCTCTTCCAGGGGATGAACGTGGTCTACGGCAGCTTCGCCTTCGCGCTGCTCTTCATGATCTCGATCGAGCTGACCTGGACGATCATCCTGCTGGGGAGTGAGGCGGCCTACACGGCGCAGCACTTCCGGGTGCTGTCGCACGGCCTGCACCGGCACCCGCCGGTCCAGGCGGCCTGGGTGGGCCTGGCCGCGGTGGCGCTGATCGCGAGGAGGTTCGAGCGCGGGGAGCCGGTGCTGTCGCTGAACGCCCTGGCGGACCGTTTGAGCCTGCCGAGCCGCGAGATGGAAGTGATCCTTCGCCCGCTGCTCACCCACGGCATCCTGAGGGCCTACAGCGACCAGGGCTACTTCCTGGCCTCGGACCCCCACCGCATGCCAGCCGAGAAGGTCCTCCAGGCCTACGACCACCGTGCCTGCCGCAGCGCCGAGCTGGCCGGGGGCGACCTCCAGAAGCGTTTGGAAGAGCTGATCGGGGATTTTGCCCGGGCCAGGGCGGAGAGGCTGGGGGATCTGACGGTGGCCGGGCTGGCCTCTCCAACATCCCCGACGGCCTCGGCGTAACCTCTTGCCGCGCCGCGGCCTCCCGAGTACAATACGCGCTCCCGCGATGGGGCAGTAGCTCAGTTGGGAGAGCACCACGTTCGCAACGTGGGGGTCGAGGGTTCGAATCCCTTCTGCTCCACCATTTCCACCAGATTACACGTTTCTGCACCTAAAATACTGAAAACAAAGGCAGTTGCGGGGGTTCCAAGCCCCTTTCCGTCGAAAGTGACGCCTTCGGGGAAGATGAGGGGCTGAAGGCTGCGCTTCCTCGGGGCGCTGGCAATTGTCCATATCTTGGAAGTGCTTGTAAGTAAAGGCCTTGCGAAGCCCAGGGAGGCTTCGAGGTCGATGTCTTCTGGCTGGGCGTCGCGGAGTTCCAAGTTCGCAAAGGTCAGGGCTTCGTCCAGCGTGGTGAGCTCCCGGTCGTAGGTGGGGCGGTCGATCGCCTGGTCGTAGACGTAGGCCTGAACGAGCCTTTGCTTCCGGCGCTCCAGCTCGGCGATGCGCTTCTTGGCCGTGGTGGCCTGCTGGCCGGATTCCGCGCGGAGCTCATTCCAGATTTCGAGGAGGGACTCCTCGACCAGGCGCACCATGCCAGGGCTGATCTCGATACGCCGGAGGAAGTCGCTGAAGGCTTCCTCAAGCCTCTCGGCGCGCACCTGGGCCGCGCCACAGCCCTTGATCCAGCAGCGGTAGTAGGGGTAGGTCCTCCCCATCTTGCCGCGGCTGTTGGAGGCGGTCATCGTCCGGCCGCAGGTGGCGCAGCGCACGAATCCCCGCAGCGGAAATTCGGGGTTGGCTTTGAGCCGGGGCGGCTGGACAACGAGGCCGGAGCGCCCGTTGAGGCGCTGCTGGACACGCGCCCAGGTAACAGGATCGACGAGGGCCTCGTGGTGGCCCTTGGTCTCGATTCCCCACCTGCCCGAGCGCGCCACACCCTTGTAGAAAGGGTTCCGCAGTAGCTTGCTGAATTCCTGGTAGCGGACCGGGCGGCTCTTCTTCGAGATCAAGCCCACGGAAGTAAGTCGCTTCAAGACATCGGCCAGGGCCTCGCCCGCAGCCACGGCCTCGAAGCCCTGGCGCATGAGCGCGGCCCGCTCGCCATCCGGGACCACGATCTTCCTGCCCTCGGCCGAGCGGTCGTTGCGGTAGCCCAGAGGCGCCGGCCAGGGCCAGTGCCCCCGCGACACGCTCTCCTTCATGCCGGCCGTGATCTTCTCCGCCCTCAGCTCGTTGTCGAGCTGGTTGAAGACCGCGAAGACGCCCTCGATGGCCCGCCCGGCCGCCGTGTCCTCGAGCGGCTGCGTGGCAGCGCGGAGCTGGGCTCCTGCCTTCATCAAGAGCTGCTTGAGCGAGGTGTGGACGTAGACATCCCGGGCGAAGCGGCTGGTGTCGTAGACGACGACGTAGTCAACGGGGCGGCTCCGCAAGTCGGTCAGCATGAGGCGGAGCTGCGTCCGGTTCGCCGTCTTCGCGCTCTCCCCTTCCTCGCGGTAGACGGCCTCCACGGTCCAACCGTTCCGGATGCAGTACTCCCGGCAGGTCTTTTCCTGGACGTCGAGGGACAGGTTTGACACCTGCTCCTCGGAGGAGACACGGGTGTAGATCATGGCTTTCATGGATTGTTCTCCCCGCCTTCGACAACCTTTTTCGGCGCGTGACTTCTATGCACGCTTTTTATATCATAATTCGGGATCTTCTGCCAGCTCGGCCTCTCGCCTTTTGGCTTTTTCCTCACGGTAGATTTCGAGCAGCAGACGAGCGAGGCGGTAGGCGTCGTCGCGTGCCTTTTCGAGCTGGCGCTCGTCGGCCGGCGCGTCCTCGCCGAGGATCTCCCGGCATCTTTCCAGGGACAGCATCTATCCGGCGCTCCCGGGGCTTTGTGGGAGCAATCCGAGTTCTTGAAGCCTTGAGCGCACGCGGCTGCGGCTCACGTGCAGATGGCGGGCGATGGCGGCAATGCTCTGCGCCTTGCGCCATGCGACGGCGAGGACGGCGTCGTCGAGAGGGTTCGCGGACCGGCCTCCCTTTTGGAGGCCTCCCCTGGCGGCAAGCGCACGGGCGCGAGCTCTTTCATTGACTTCGCCGGCAGTCTGGAGGGCGCGGAGGCGCTTGCGCGCGGTGGCTTCCGAAATGTCGAGCTTCCGGGCGAGCTCCCGCAGGGAGAGTGGACGGCGGCCTCCCCGGCCTTCCCACCAGGTCAGCAGCTCCATCGGGTTGACGATCGACGTGGGGCGGCCCCAGCTCTTTCCAGGCGTGCGCAGGCGGGCGAGCTTCGCGGCTTCGGAGCGAAGCGAACGGTCCAGACAGCCGGAGATTTCAAGCCAGTCTCGCCAGCGGATCGCTCCGCCCGGGTCGGTCGTGTCGAGGCGTTCCTCAATGGCGATCAGGGCAACACCTTGGCCCGCGAGGAGGTGGCCCAGGTCGGTCAGGTGGCGCAGGGAGTGCGCCAAGTGGCTCAAGGTGCGGACGAGGATGCCTTGGACAGCTTGCGCTCGAACGGCCTCCAGAAGGCTCCTGAGCCCCTTTCTCGGGCCTTCCGGCCAGGGGTCTTGGTCGGAGCACTCCAGGGCGACTTCCCAGCCCCTGCTGGCCGCGTGGGCAGCCAGGCCGGCGAGGATCTGCTCGATGGGCTCTCGGTCGGCGGCCGAGGTGCGCGCGTAGAGGGCTACTCGCACCGGCAAGCCTTCTTCCGTCGCTGGTAGCGTTTGAGAATCGTGTAGATGCTCTTTGGGGAGAGCGGCCCCCGCGGCCCGGTGAAGACCGGCACCGCTTCGGCCCACAGGCGGCACTCCGTGAGCCAGACGAGCACCCGGCCTGCGAGGTCCGCGGGCAGTGCGGCGTACCAGATCACGCCCCGGCGATGGACTTCGACCAGGAGCTTCCCTCGATTCATGGTGACCGCCGAGGCACGCAGGCGGCAGATCTCCTCGGGCGTCAAACCGGCTGCGAGGAGCGCCAAGAGCGCGCCGTCGCGCAGGCCCACGGGCCAGCCCGCCCGCATCCGGGCGGGATCGACGCGCGAGAGGATCTCGTGCATGGGCTCAACGCGGACACGCATCAGAAGGGCTCCGCTCCCACAGGCTCCGGGTTAGAACGGTTGCGGAAGGAGGTGGTCGCGCCAGTCCAGGTCAGTTCGACGGTGCCTGTCTCGCCGTGTCGGTGCTTGGCGAGCCTCGCGGCTGTGCGAAAAAATCCTTTGGTTTCAGCAGTTTACTTCAGGGCTAGCGCGCCAGGGTCACTTAGGGGTACCAAGGCAGCCCGCCGAAGAGCGCTGCGCCGGCCGTTGAGCCGCTCGGCGGCCTGCCTTTGCCCCCCGATGCCCTCGTGGACGCGCCTCTGAATGGCGTTCGCATTGCGCCCAGGCTTCCTGGCCGGCGGCCAGCGTCGCCACCACGTTCGACTTCGACTCACTGCTGCTTCGCGATCGTGCTTCTCTCCAGCAACCCGACCAAGCTGTCTGGCAGGTCCTCTGAGCCGTGCAGGATCGCCCCGGAAGGGTGGGTGCAATGCAGCAGCTGGAAACGCCGAGGAGGCCTTTACGGAGGCGGTCACAGCCGACGCCTTGATCCCCGCCGAACTGCAGTCACCGAGTTCCCCCAGGCGCTCGGCTCGCCACTCAACCTGCTCGCAGTCGCTCGTGCGGACGACCACCCAACCGCCCATCCACGCTCACCCTTCGCAAGGACGGCAACTTCCCCTTATTCCTGCTGACGCAAACGTCGCTGCGCTCAGCTCATCGATCATGGGGACGTTGGGAAGCGGCAAATCCAGACCAGAAGCGGCGCATCCAGAAGCTGATCTTCCCCGAGGGCGTCAGCTTCGACGGAGAGGCACACGAAGAGGCGCTTGGAACCCTAACCGACTTTATTTCAGTGGTTTAGACCAGGAAATGACCGGAAAAGAACGTTTGGTAGCCCCATCGGGGGCGAGTTCGAACATCGGCACACATTCCGACCTCTCTACCTTCGCGCGCTTGGAGAAATTCCTGCGGCGCCTGGACTCCTTCAGGCGGCAAAAGGTTGCGGCTTGAAGATCTGAGGAAGTAGGGAATGCAGGGTTGGGCATTCCATCCCGCTCTCGGCCCACCCTACTCGACGAACGCCTGAGAAGCCATCACACCTCGACCGAGGCCCTCGGCAGGAAATTTAACCTCAACTCAGTACAGTAACTGCGGCAGTCATTTTCGGTGAGGGTATAACTCAACAAAAACCTGAGAGATGTGTCTCACAGGAATCCGGTCTCGTTACATGAGCTCGTTCTGCCACATAGGCGCATATGGCTATTAAGTGGACGAGCTTGACCTCTGGTCCCTTTTGAAGACTAATGCAGCTTTTCACCGTTTATCGCAGCGCTCCGCAAGGAGGCCTGAATAGTGGGCGGACTCTCAGGACGACAGGGAAACGGTAGGGCACGCACGGACTCCGTATGGCACCGGGATTTCGTCCTTGCCTGCCTAGCAGGGCCTCTAGCGCTTGGCCTCTTGGCGCTGCTGCTCTGTTTCCACCCACCGAATATTGAGGGAACACGGAGCGGAGAGAGCACGGAGCCCCCGCCGGTTGTCCTCGAGGTCGTTGGGTTTGCTGCTTCCGCAAGGTCCAGCGAGCCGATCCTGGCGGGCACAGGGGATGAAGCCGATCTCCTCCTTCATGGAGCGCAGGTGGCGAACCGCGCGGTACTCCTGCTCCCTCCCGCGGGTGGCGGCCCTTGGCAGGTGGCGCCGGCGTCGGAGGAGGGCCGGATCAAGGTGATCGGCGCAAGCCCTAGTGCACCTCAGGGGTTCAGGCCTGAGATCCAACCCTGGGACAAGGAAGAAGAGGGGGAGAGCGCCTTGGATCCGGATGGAGCCGTGGGGATTCGTGGCGGAGGAGTGGATGTTGTCCTGCGTTTGGAAGAGATGCAGATGGTCGCTTTCCGCATCGCCCCTGGCGGTCCGGAGACCGTGTCTTGGCTCGATCCGGCGAGCGACGACCGGGTCACCTTCTCCTCGGCTGGCCTCTCGGTCCTCTCGTGCATCCAAGGCCGCGTGCTCTGGTGGACGCGCGAGGCACTGGCCGCCCGTTCTCCTGCAGACTTGTGCAGGGCCCCGCCGGCGGACCACGACAGGATCGACCCGTGCTGGTGGGGCCGGGCCGGTGTCTGCAGACCCGCGTTGGCGGATCGCTGGGGTCTGAGGATCGAGGACCGGTCGACGGGAGCGCGAGAAATCCGCTCTCTCGACGCCGGAGCCCGGACCTGGGGAGACCTGACAATCCTGGCCCAAAAGGTCGAACCCTCGGGGGTGACGATCACTCGGATCGGTCCAGGCGGGCCCTATGAGGTAATCGAGGAGTCGTCGGGACGGACGTTCGCGACGCTCGGACCCGCTGCGCTGGGAGCAGGAGATCTGCTCGAGCTCGGGAGCCAGCGTTTCCGGGTGCTGCCCGTCTCCCGCCGAGGGAACGCGTCTCCCGATCTTCTTCTCCTGCACGCTCCAGGGAAGCGCGCCGCGGGTTTTTTCTCGGCGAGCGCGGGTGCCGAGCTCTATCATCCCAACCGGCTGTGGAACGTCCCGCGCTGCGGCGACTGGCTGACTCTGTTGGTGCAGCATGGGCCGCGGCAGACTCCGGACCAGGGCTGGGCGGGATCGGCTGGCGCGGCAGAGCAGCCGGTGGGGGACGCGGCTCTGCACCGCAAGCTCGTCGGCGTCTCCGGCTCTCTCGACCGCTCTTCCGAGCTGCCGGGCGATCCGGAGGGACCGCCCTCGGCCGGGGAGCTTGCCGCTTGTGCGGAGATCCCGCGCGAAGGCCCCTGGCAGCTCCGCCTCCGTGCCGATCGCGCCGGAGATCCCTACGAGATTTGTGATCCGGCGGGATGCCGCCCCGCGCGCAGTGCCGAGCGCCTGGAACTGGGGCCGCCGGACGACCCGAGGGAGGTGCTGGTCTGGGCCGGAAGCACGCTCCTGCGCGCCTCTCCGGCGGCCGGCCGGCGCGTCCAACAGGGGTCGTTCTTGCGCCTTTGGCTGTTCCTCGCCGCGGTCGTCGCCCTGCAGGCGATTCCGCTGACCTGGGCCCGGCGGTCTCTCACCTCGGCTCTAGACCGCCATCCGATCTGGGCCCAGGAGTTTGCCTGGCCGGCTTGGCTCGGCCCTCCTCTCCTGCTTCAAATCGCGGGGATCGGCATCGCCTGTCTGCTCCTAATCGGCGGCCGCTATCACCTCTGGCTGGCGGCTCACTCGTCGCTGGCGGGCCGGACCGATTTCATCCAGAGCTTCCTGCTCGGCGTTCTGATTGTGAGCCTAGTCCTGAGCTGCGCGTCCTGGTTTGCCGTGGGCGGGCTGCCCTGGCTTCTCCGGCTCGGCTGGGCCTTGGCCGGGACCTCGGTCGTGGGCCTGCTGGGGGCCCTCTGGATGCTCTGGGATGCGGCCTCGGTGCCGGCAGGCCTGTGGCTCCGGCCATCGACGGCAAAGCCGATGCTGGGAGGGTTGGCGGTCGCCGGGCTCGGGCTCCTCACCCTCGCTCTCCTGGTTGCGGTGCTCCATCGGACCCGGCGGCGTGCCACCCAGCCCCATCGGCCCGGAGCGCGGCTGCAGCGCGGCCGCCGCCACGTGAGCTTGCGCTATCCCTTGCTGGAGGCCCTGGCGCTCCTCGGGCTCATTTTCATCGCCGCCTACCTCAAGAAGTCCGCATTGGCCTTTCAGCTCGGCCTCCTGGCGGTCCTCGCCTGGTATGGAGCCGTCCAATGGACGTCCGCACCGGGAGAGAGGCAACAGGACCCCTCCTTCGCACGCCGGCAGGAGCTGCACACGTGGGCGATGGCGATCTTCACCCTCGGAGCCGGCTCCATCTTCTTGCTCCACGGCCTCTGGTGGCACAACCTCCTGGTCGGCTCCCTCTTTGCGATCTCCTGCGCCCTGTTCATTTGGGGCACCGCGGTGCTGTGGAGGCAGATTCGCAGCTCGCGGCGGATGGTCCTCCTGCTCGCGTCGGCGCTACTGGTCGGCCTGGTCACGGCGATCGGCGTGTTCAAGGACGTGGGGAGCCTCTGCGCCTGGGCTCCGTCGGTGTTCGCCCTCCTCTGCCTCTGGATCGTGCGCTCGGAGGGGACGGCTCCTTCCAGTGGTGAAGCGCGACGGTCGAAAGGGCACCTCCTGCTGGCAGCAGGGGCCGCCTGTCTCCTCCTCTGCGTCCTCGACCTGGCCCGGATGAGCCTGCAAGACATCCATCTCGACGACCTGGAGCGGGCGCGGCAGAGATTTCTGCTCTCCCAGGACATCTCCTACCTGATTCCGGGAGAGTGGATCGCCAAGGTGCGCTGGCTCGCCAGCGGCCAGGAGGCGGCCTATCGCTGGGTCCCCAACATGAATTCGGACGTGGCGATCTTCGGCGTGGCCGCCAACCTCGGCAGGTTCGTGGCCATCGCGGTGATCAGCCTCACGATCCTGCTCCTCGCAGGGACGGCGGTTCTGGCGAGCGATCAGGCGTTTCGCGCCGCGCGGGCCTCCGCTCGGAAGCTCACCGAGGCCCCAGTGGTCTGGTTGCGCGCGCTCGGGCTCTTCCTGGGGGCTCTCGCGGTGCTTCTGGTGACCCAGTGGCTCGTCCACCTGTCGACCGGCGTGGCTCTCCAGTTTCCCATTACGGGGCTGGTCCTGCCGTGGATCAGCCATGGGAACACGACCCATCTCCTCTACACCACCGCTTTGACCGTGCCGCTCGCCCTCCTCTGCAGCCTCGTGGAGCTCGGGCCGGTTCTCACGGACGACCCGGATCGATGAGCGCTCCCCTGGTGAGCCTGCGTGGCTTCGTCTGGCTGACCCTCGCGGTGGTCCTCCTGGTCTCAGCGGGGATGTTCTTCCTGTTCCGCTGGAGCGGCGGGGAGGGAGATCCTCCGGCGGGCCGGCTCTACGTGCCGGGCTCCTATGCGACCGAGGGTCCCCTGGTGCGTCTGAAGAGCACGGGCAAGCCGGGCTGCTACGCTCCGGACGGCCCCCTCGGCGCGGCCAGCCGCGAGATCTGCCCCGGGCACAGTCTGCGGATCCCGGTGGAGGACAACCTTCTGGAGATCTCTCTGGTTGCCTCGGGGATACCCCATGCCAGCGTCGCCGGCGGCCGTTTCGGGATCGGAGACTGGATCGGCAGTGGCCTCGAACCGGACGGCGGACCGCCGCTGCGCGGCTATGGCATCCCCTCGCGGGCCGCCCGTGTCGTGGCATGCAGAGCCCCGGGAGACGGAGCCCTCTGCCTCGAAACGCACGACCGCCTGGGGAGGGTCGCCATCGCACCTGGGGGCGGGAGGACCCCCCCGCGGCACAACCCGCTACGGAATGGAGAAACCTACCCGCTGGCCACGGGGGATCAGTTGTGGCTGGGGCTGGTCCGCTTCGACGTCCGCGTCACGACCGGCGGCCTGGAACTCGCGCGTGCCATCTCCGGCCGGGACCCCGAGGGCTTCTGGACGGGCGGGGAGCGGCGCTGGCTGGGCCGCCTCTGGCCGGTGGAGCAGCCGGACCCGCAGCCGAACCTGCAGCCGGACAGAGTCGCGCCCCCCGATCTATTCGAGATCTTTCCGCTCCAGGTGAAGTACGAGCCGCATCACCTCTCGCGGTGGCGGACCAACCTGGAGGCCGAGGACGTTCTCCAACGCCTGATCGACGGCGAGTGGCTCTGCCTTGAGCGGGGGAGGTCGGACCGCGTGACTTGGCGCCCTCTCGATCGCCCGGGATGCGGCTCGTCCGGAACCCTCTCCGGAGGCGGAGTGCCGCGGAACGCGATCCGTGACTATCGCTTGGTCCGCTCAGGAGAGCTGGCTCACGAAGCGGACCGGCTGGTGGCCCGGGCCAACGCCCTGCTGGCGAGCCGCTCCTATCTGGACGACCCAACGGCGCTTCCTCTGACCTTCGACTGGGTTCTGCGCCATGAAACGAGTGGCGCGGTGCGGAGGGAGCCTCCGCAGCCGGTCCCGGTCCGCCTCTGGGGGGTCCGTTTCGGCGAGTTGCGGATCGCCTGGACGCGGCGCCCCGAGGCCGCAGGGCTCCCCGAGGTCGTGCTGCGGAGGAGCACAGACCCGCATCTCTTCCAGATTCTGGACGGTGACCGGCTGATGGCGACCCTCGTGCTGGCGGAGCCCCCGGCAGCTCCGGGGAACGCTCCCGCGGGCGGCGTCCTTTGCCTCGGGAGCGACCGGTTGCAGGGTGGAGCCCGGTTGTCGCGGCTGGCGGGGGATCACCAGCCACTGGGAGCGGTGGCCGTCCGGTCGGCCACTGGGGATCTCGTGTGGTCTCCCGATACCTCCGGCGGGTGCGGGGGCTGCCGGCTGGAGGTCGCGCCCGGACCAGGCCCACTCCGGATCTCCCGGACCGGGCTCTGCGAGAACCTGCAGGTGCGCGGAGAGGCCCCCCCGGAGGTCTTTCCCCTGCGTTCCGGCGACCTCCTATCGTGGGGCGGGACCTCGCCGTTCGAGGTGCGCTACGTCCGTCGCGAGACCCCGGCCTGGGTCGCCATTTCCGACCCGCGGAGCGGACAGAGGGAATTCTCGGAGGAGTTCCAGGACCGGGCGGGCCTCGCTCCTGTAATGGGAGATGCGGCAGGCCTCTCGGGTGTCGAAGCCGCGGTCCGCCGGCGAGCGCGGGACATTGAGGGCGAGGAGCCGGTGGAACTCTCCATCGACGGCGACCTCCAACTCGCCGCGGCTTCCATCGTCCGGGCGCAGGCCGAGGATGCGGACGTCACCGCCGTGGTCCTCGACGCGGAATCGGGGGAGATCCTCGCGGTGGTGAACCACCCGGCCGCGGCTCAGGGGGGAGGGGACGGGGACCGGCCGACGGCTTGGGACCTGGGCTCCCGGCAAACCAGCCCAGCCCTCAATCGCGCCTTCCTGCGCCTGCGCCCGGCCGGCTCGGTGCTGAAGATCGCGGGATATTACGCCCTGGTCAACAACGGGATGGCTCGCGGCGGCATCCGATGGCCGGAATTGCGCCGCGAGGAAGTGCATCCGGGCGAAGGGTGGATCTATCTGTCCCGGGACGGCGATCCCAACCCTCGCGCCGATCGGTTGCACCGCGTCTGCAGCACCGGCCCGCACGACCTGCCGGTGACCGACCGGGCCTTCACCAGCGAGCTGGCCGAGGAGCGATTCGCCCGCTCCTGCAACGGGTTCTTCATCCTGGCCGGCCTGCGCTTCGCCGGTTCGGCGCCGCTCGCGTTCGGGAGAGCGGCCGGTGCCCGGGTCGACTCGAGCGGCGGCCAGTTCGTGGTGAGCCTCCCGGACCGCCCGCGTCTGGCAGAGGCGCTGCGCGGCGGTCTAGCGGCGGATTTCGCACCGGACGAGCCGCTGCCGCGGAGCCTGTACGGCATTCTCCACCGCGTGGGTTTCCATCCGGGCCTCGGGGGCCGGCGCGAGGTCGGGGTATGGCGCCAGGCGTGTGGGGCGCCGGACACCTGGGCGTTCGATCAGGCGGGCCGCCGGGTCGAGGTGGCCCTGGCGGACGACTGGTTTCGCGGAGGGGAGGCTCCGGAGTTCTGCCCGGGGCAGGATTTCGTGTACCCCACCATCCCGAGCCCTGGCCGCATGGGCCCCGGCGTCGCCCAGGAGGAGTATGGGACCGCCCTCCCGGACGTGAAGCGTCTGGACGAAGATGGCACCTTGCCCGATCTCCAATACGCGCGGTTCGTCATCGGCCAGGACGACATCGGGATGTCCGCCCTCGCCCTTGCGGCCCTCTATGCCCCGGCGGCCCGCCGGGATGGCCGGGCGGTGCGCCCCTGCCTGTTCCGCAAGCAGTGCGCGGAGGACCGCGCGGGACCGCGCGTCTTGGACATCTCCCGGACCGAACTGATGGCGAGCCTCAATCGGGCCTTGCGGAAGGTGCTGCAGGAAGGGACCGGCCAGATCCGCAGCAGTCTAGCCGACCGCTGGGGGGCAAAGACCGGGACCTACCAGATCGAGCGCCGGCCCCCCGCCGAAGACGATGCGGACTGGCGCGCCCTGGTGGAGCATGCCTGCGGAGTCGAAGGAGTCGACCCGCAACGGCTCGCCTCCCTGATCCGCCGGACCAATCCATCCGACGATCGCGGGCGCTTGGTTCGCCAGCTTGCCGGAGCTCCTCCGGGAGCGGCCGCCGGAGCCAAGGCCTGTGAAAACGAGAGCCGGCCGCTCAATCCGGCAGGGATCCAGCACTACACGCTCGATCCCTCGCTGCCCCCTGCTCTGGACCGGCTGCTCGACTCCCTCCCGAAGCCCGGCGGTCTGCAGCGGCCGGATTATCACGCTTTCGTGGCCGTAGCACCTCCCCGTCGCGGGGGCTGGCCCGACCCGGCCAACCCGGCGACGGGAATCGTCGTGGCGGTCTTGGTAGACGATGAACGGAACATCGCAGTCCCCGTGGCTGCCGAGATCGCTCGGGCCGTCGAGCGCTGGGCGGCGACCGGCGGCCGGCAGCGGCGGACCCCTGGGGAGAACCCGAAGTGAGGTGGAAATTCGTGGCGCGCATTCGCGGTTTTCCGCCGCTCCGGATGACGCACTCTTCGAGCGGCTGCGTGGATTTTCCGGAGGGCACCATACGGCGCACCGATGAGGCCACTGCCGAAGCGGTCTGCGACAAGATGGAGCTGGCCTGGGACCGGCTCCGCAGGATGACCCGGAAGGACCCGGAGAACATCAGATGGCATCTCCATTGGATGAGGCTGACCTTGGACGAAGGGAAGCCTCCCGAGATCCGCTTCGAAGAACTCTACTTCGGGAGCTCTCTCCTCATGTTTGATGAGGACGGCGGTGCTGCCGGGGTCTATTTACATCCCCACGAAGGGCAGAGGCTACGCGAGCCTCCGTGGGATCTGCACGGTGACCTCCGGATCTGGCCCTGGTTCTCCTTCTCCGAGGGGGGCGTCCCCGGAGGGATACAGGATTGCCGGGCCGGCTGGATCGATCCGGCCTCTCATTTCTCCTGGTCCTATGTCCAGGAAGACGACGGCCGGACCCGGATCGAGGTCACCTGGTCGCTCCAGGGGGTTCCCGCGGACTGGCAGGAGCGCGTCGTCCAGGCGGTCAAGCAGAGCGCGAAGTGCCAGGTCGAGGGGGTCGGGGAATGCATCCTGCACGCCGACATTGCCTCCGGAGAGCTGAGATTCCGCGGCAGCCTGCCCCTGACCCCGGCAGATCCCCGTCCGCTGGTGCGCAAGGTTGCGCTCGCCAGCGAGCCCTTGGTGGTCCGGCAGCCCGGCGGAGCCGATCCGGTCCGGGAAAAAGTGGTCCACCGGCCTTCGAGCCCCATCCTGCGATGGACCGCTTCCGTTCACGGCCGGGCCACACGGTTCATCGCTGATGACGATCTGGACGAGCCCTTCGAGACCGTAGTCGCCACCCAGCAGCGGATCCTGTTGCCGAGTTCGATTCCTGCCCGCCCGGCCGAAGGCTGGCTGTGGGATCTCCGGGTCGAAGACTGCGGCACACATCGGGAAGAGGGGCAGGAGGTGCGCCTCTGGCGGATCACGGCTGTGCCCGCCGGAGAGGGCTCTCCCGCGGGCACTTGGCTGCACGTCCCCTGGACCGGCCGGAGGCTTTCGTGGTTCCTGGACGGGGATGGCGGCGACGAGGTGACTCTCTGGCAGACCACCGCCCGCAACGCGCGGCTCGGCTGGGAGATCGCCGAGATCGACGGCCTCGGCTCGGCTCTCTGCCTAGTCCGGCCCGTGTGGCGCACTCCCGACCTGCCGGTTTCGGGAGGGAGTCTGAATGGAGAAGAAGGAGCCGGGCTCCTCAACGAGGTCGCGGTCGAGATCGCCGGCATCTCGGAAGTGTTTCAGATCGATGGCGAATCGGAGCTCCCCGAGAAACTGCTGGCGATGGATCCCGAGCAGTGGGTCGCGTTTGGCGCGGCGGGTGAACGGATCTCCGATCCGGAAGCTCTGGGGCACGTGGGTGGAGCCGTCTGGTGGCGCCTGCCCGGCTCGGACGGGGGCGGCCGGCGGTCGGGGCGGCCGGCCGACTGGGGAGCCGGCAGCTCTCCCGTCCTTGTGATACAGAAGGGGGAGGCGCCGCGCGCCTGGGGAGGGCTCTGGGTCGTCGAGAACCTGCCCGAGGACAGCGAGGAGATCGTTCCCGTGCTTCTCGAGGACCAGGGCCGGTTCGTCGTCGCTCCCCCCCAGGAGACCTCCGCGAGCCTCTGGATCTCCTTCCGGGGATTTATCGACCGTTACGACCGTCGCGAGATCCTGCTCCCGACGGGAGAGGTTGCCGTCGCCTGGGTCGGCCGCGTCGGGCTCCCTCTGTTCCCGCATGGGAGCGATCACCTCCCGGTGCCCGGGACGAGCTCCGCGGGAGGGCCAGATGAGGCTCCGCGGCCGGCACCGCCGACATCGCTGCTGCGCTCGATGGCTCCCCTGTTCGCCCGGGTCGAAAAGGAGGACCGCGATACCATCGCACTGGAGATTCCCGAGTCCGCTCGCGCGAGCCGTCCGCTCCTGCGCCTGGGAGAGCTTCTCTGCCAGGCGCCGGCTCATTCCCGGCTCCGGGTGGAGGATGGGACGCTCCTCCGTCTGGCGATCGGCGCCGAGCTCCCACGGGAGGGCTGGATCCAGGCACCCTCGGGTGACCGCCTTTCCCTGCCCCGGCGCAGCCCGGGCCAGGCGGCTTGGCTGACCCTGGAGCCTCTCGAGGGGGCCGAGCCGCTGCCGCGGGTCCTCCTCTGCTGGGACGATCGAGGCTGGCGGTTCCGGGGGTTCTACGTCTTGCGCCAGGCCGAGACCCGCCTGGGAAGCGTGGATCTCCCAGAGGGAGGCGAAGCTCTGCTGGCTTTTGCGAGCTTCCGGCCCGGCCGTTTCTCCCTCAGCGTGTTCGACCAGGCAGGCGGACCGCGCTTCAGTTGGCAGGACGCGCCGGTCGACATCCGCTCGCAGGTCTCCGATGAGGAGCTCGCCGCGTGGTACGCCAAGGGGCTCAGCTCCGGATACGCCCCCGGACCGCTGCAGGCGCTCGACATGAAAAGGACCCGCCAACCCGGCTCGACCTTGATCAGCTTCTTTCCGGTCAAGCTCACTGAGGTCCGGTCTTCACAGGCCCTGAGCGTTCGCGTCTGGTGGTCGCCGGCGAGTTCGCCCCCCGAGGTCCCCGCGGCAGAGGAGGTGCGGAGTGCCCCCACCGGAGCCGGAGGGGAGAAACGCAACCTCTCGCCCGAAGAGCTGGAGGAGCTGAGTGGGGCAGAGCCGAGAAGCTCCGAGGAGTGAGCGGTGACCCGGCGATCCTCGCGGCTCCCTCGCCGTGCTTTTCTCCTGGGATGGTGTGGTCTCGCCCTCGCCAGCGGAGCCGTGGCGGAAGATTCCGGCGCACGCCGCCTCGTACTCGTGACGTTCGAGCGGCGCGCCCCAGCTCTTTTCGCCGCCGACAGCCCTGCCTATGGGCGGTTCCTGGCGGAGCGCCGCGACGAGGTCCTCTCCCTGCTTTTTGCAGGAGAGGAGCCACGGATCCACGCCGGCGACATGGTCGCCCTGTTCAGCGATGGTGCGCCCGCCGGGTTTCCAGGTGCTCTCCAGTTGCCCGCGCGCGCCACGGACGCCGAAGTCATGGCAGCCCTGGCTCCCATGCTGCAGGCGCCCGGCCCGGCTCCCTCCTCCGCGGCCGGGGTCTTGTGGCTGGGACGCTCGGAGGGTGCGCCGTTCGCGGCGGCCACCGATGAGGCCCTGCGCCGCCACGTGACCTGCCCCCTGACCGGGCTGGCGGGCCTGTGCGCGGACGAGAAACAGCCCCAAAAGCCGTTGGGGACCGCGGAGTACTCGCGTCCGCTCCTCACTCTGCCCCTCCAGCTCGACTTGGCCTTGCGCAGCGTCGAAGCTCGGGACTGGCCCGCGCCCACCGAAGTCCTGTGGGTCTGGGTGCAGGTGGGGCACAGGGTCAACGAGATCAACTCCCTGGCCGCCGAGCTGGTACGGGACTTCGGCCCGGACCGGGCGCTGATCCTCGAGCGCTTCCGCCGGGGCGTGCTGGCCAATCTGGATATCGATCTCCTGGAGACCGGGGTCGACCAGCCTGTCGAGGGGGGCGGAGTCACCCTGTGGCGCCTGACGGCCTCGCGGCTGGATCCGTTCGCGGCGAGCGATCAGCGCGAGCCTCTGGTCCTGCAGAGGCGCGACGGGGAGGCGTGGCGCGACCTCCCAAGCGATCCCACGATGGTGACGACCGTCCGCCAAGCTCTCGATCGGCTCCTCGAGCCCGGCCCTTTCCGGGTCTCCCTGCAGCCTGAGGCTGTCGCCATGAGGGCCCGGCTGGTCGCGGTCACCGGGTACGCAGTCTGCCGGCAGGGGGGCGTGCCGTCGCGCCGGGAGGCTCTGGAGCTTTCCCTCCGTCCCCAGGGGGAGCTCGCTCTTCTCTCAGGCGATTCCGAGCGCCGTCTGGAGGAGCTGCAGGCCGCCTGCCTGCCGCCGCAAGGAATCTGGGACCGATTGCGCCGGGAGCTGGGAGATGGGATCGACCGCGCGGAGATCGAGATCGGGATCCAGGCGAAGCTCGCCCCCCCCGCCAGCTCGTTTCGGCCCCCCCTGATCCAGGTCGCCACCTCCGCCGTGCGGAGCTGGCGCCACGAGCCCCTGCGGGCCGTGGATCTCCTCGCGTACAGCCTGTTTCTGGGCCTGACCCTCTCCACGTCCATCGGTGGCTGGCAGCTGCTGTCCTACTGTAGGCGCCCCACCGAGCTCGACCTCGTCCTGGTTGACGCGTCCGGACATGCGTTGACGCCGGACACGCCGCTCGCATTCGATCCGGGAGATGCAGCGGCCCTTCCCGAACTCCGTGCGATCCTGGTGCGGCGGCAGGGCCGCCCGCGCTCCGGGTCGTTCGCCCTGGAGCTGGAGGCGCGAGGGCTTCAGTCGGAGATCCCTCTGGCCGCTGGGGCGTCCTCCACGGATCTCGTCGTGCTGCGCACAACCGGGAATCCGGCGCGCAGGAGCAACTCTCTGGCCCTGCCGTTGAGCCTTCAGGGCATCCCCGGGCGGGACGGGTTGGGTCTTCCCAGCGAGCCTCTGCAGCTCTTCGTACCCCCCGAAGTCCTCGATGTCGACCGCCTGCCGGTGGGCGAGCCCCGGCGCGCGGGAATCGAGATCTCCGCCGCCGTGCAGACCCGCCATCCCGGCTTTCTCCCGCTGCAGCGCCGGTTCTACATCCCCTGTGTCATCACCGTCCGGCGGGCGTCGGCCCGCCCGCCGGCCCTGCGTCTGGTGATCCGGCAGGGGTTCCTGTTCCGGGGCCTGAGGCCGCTGTTCGAGCGGGAGCCCATCCGCCTGGGAGGGCTGGTCGTGCACCATCGGGCCGAGCCCGCGAGCGGTGCGCGCCCCTGGCCGGTGCGGCTCAATCTCCAGGTCTCCGCCTCTCTGGTCGCCCGGGGAGGGGCCCAGGTGAAGCTCCCGATCACCTTCGCGGACGGGAGAGTGGGGGCCGTGCTCTCGCGAGTTATCGATCGTCCCGAGGAGGACCTCCAGCTCTCTCTCGAACCGCTCGCTCCCGCAGTCGTGGCGGCCGGTCCCGGGACGGTTAAGATCGAGACCCTGGGCACCTGGCAGGAGATCCAGGACGGAGTAGAGGGGCCGCCCCAGCCTCTCGCAGCCTGCCAGGAGAGCTTGGCCTTCTATCCGATCGACACCACCCTGCACGGCATCGCCGTGGATTTCGGCACCAGCGCCACCCGTCTCGCGTCCCTCACCGAGGGGGAGATGCCGGAGGCCACACAGTTCATCGCGGTCCCGGCAGACCTGGTCGAGAAGCCCGAGCTGACTGGCGAGCTGGTCAGCGAGGTCGCCATCGACGCCCAGGGTCGAGTGATCGCTGCCGGGAGCGAGGCGTTCCGCATTGCCGCGCAGAAGCAGGCCGCGTTGCTCCCTTCCCTCAAAGAAGAGCTGCTCGCACGATCCGGGGACCGCGGCTGGCAGGCCGCGGAGCAGGTTATCGCCCTGCTGGCCGGCTGCATCGAAGGGCCGCGGCAGGACCCGTCCCGGTCCCTCGCGCGGGGCCGCTTCATCGGCGACGGCTGGCGTTTCACGCAGAAATCTGTCTCCCCCGGCCTGCGCTATCTCCTTCTAGTGACCATCCCCGATACCTTCGGCTCCGCCGAGCAGGAGCGATTCCTGGGGTACTTCAGAGGGTGGCAGGGGAGCGTCGGCGTCCTTCCTTTGCGCGAGGCCGAGGCCGTGGTCTTCGGGGCTCTGATCGCAGGGGACGGCAGCCGTCCGCGGACGACCCTGGTGGTCGACGTCGGTGCAGGGACGGTGGACTATGCTGTGGTCCGGTCGGACTTCACCGCGGTCGGCGATCTCGAAAAGATGCAGATCCTCGGGTTGTCAGTGTCACGGCAGGCGGGAAACGCCTACGACCGCGCGCTACAGGAGTTCCTGAAGATCCCCGGGGACTCCCCGGAGATCCGCCGCAACGTCCGCGAGGTCAAGGAGAAGGCGTATGGCGATCCGGAGGCGAGCGGGGAGAAAGAGACGACAGACATGGAGAGATTCCTCAACTCCCAGGAGCTCCATGAGCACCTCGATCGAGCCATCGATGACCCCCTTGAAGCCCTACTAGGGCGCCTCTGTCTCCTGCCCGACCGCCAGCCGCTCCGGTTCGACCAGGTAGTCCTGAGCGGGCGCGGCTCCCTCGCCCTCGGCTGGAAGACCCGCCTCGTGGTGAAGCTCCGCGAGTTCGGGCTGGTCGAGGGAGAGGAAAGGATCTGGCTCCGCTGGCTGTCCAAGGGGAAAGTGACGCGGGCGGAGCGCGCCGACCGCCTCAAGGGGGCGGTAGCCCGTGGCGCTCTGGCCCTGATCAGCGCTCACCAGGCGCGCATTGTGACGAGCCGGGAGATCCTGAGGGATCACGTGGTGCTGGTGGCCCAGACGCGGACGAGCCACTATGAGGCTTGGCGACTCCTCTCGGCTGGGGAGGCTCTGCCCGGCGAGGGGCTCGAGGCACAGATTGCTCTGGGGGACTGGATCTCTGCCCTCCTGGTCTTTTCCTCCCACCCGCCGATCGAGACCTCCGGAGCGTCGCCGGACAGGGCCCGCCCCGCTGCCGACCTCTGGCGGGCAGCGACTCTCCCTTCCTACTCGGAGGACGGGGTCCCCAGCGGCCTCCAGGTCGTGGTGGTCCGGGAGATCGATCCGACCCGCGCGAGCCCGCATCTTGAGATTCGCGTCTTCCCGGGTGGTCGGCTAGAAGCGACCTTCTAGAACGAGGAGGAGAACAATGGACAACGAGACCCCGATCGAACTGGCGCAATTGAAGCCGCGGCGGCCCTGGTACGATCGCATCTTCCTGAACCGGTTGCGTCGCGAGCTGGCAGAACCCGAGGTGGAGTTCCCGCCACCTCCTTATATACCCTCGTCCGAAGGCGAGACACCTCCGGTCAGCCTGGCGATCGATTTCGGGACCAGCGCCGTCGCCGTGGCCCTGGTGGGGAGCCAACCCTTTCCGCAGCTTTTCAGCTTCCGGGTCCACGACCAGACCCGCTCCTTCTTCGAAGCCGCCGTGGGCCGTAAGCGGGACCGGGGCCATTCCTCGCTCGTGGACAATTACTCGCTCGCGCCGATCTACGTCCCCTCCATGCGGTCGGGTTGGGTCTACGACGTCTGTCTCAAGCGCCGCATCGAATGGCTGGCGCGGACGTGGGTCGGAGGGAGTTGGAAGGACAATGCCGTCTTGGACGTCGCCGCCGTGACCTCCCACATTCTGCATCGCGCCTGGGAAGGGCAGGATCGGGAAACCCTGCGCAGGCAGATCCAGGGTCCCATCTACGTTAGCATTCCCAATACCTTTCCCCGTGATGGGGCCGAAGCGATCGAACAGGGAGTGGCCTGTGGCGTGGCGGCGATGCTGCGGCTCGATCGGCTGCCCGCAGTGAAGACCCTGCTGGAGGCCGAGGCCGTGGCCCACAGCGTCCTGTCGCGGTATGGCCAGAGCGCGAAGCCCCGCATGCTCCTGGTGATCGACGCCGGGGCCGGGACCACCGACGCCTCGATCGTACGGAGCGAGGAGAACGGGCTGCGGGTGATTGCACACACCGGGCTCCCCGTCGGAGGACTCGATTTGGACGCTTTGATCGCGCAACAGGGAGAGGGTTTCGAGAGCATGGAGCCGAAGAAAATCGAAGGAAATCTGCGCACCGCACGGGAGCTGAAGCTGATGCACTGGAATGGGTCCAACGGAGGAGCCGGGAGCCTCGCCGACCGATTCGCCCTGGGAACGGAACAGATCGCCGAGGCTCTGCCGAAGGAACTCAACACCGACAAAAAGAAGCTCATCGACGATCTCACGGCAGGGTACCGCCGCTACCTGGGGTTGGCGATTCATGCCCTGCTCGACTGCTTCCGCCTCGAGGAGCTTCGGCAGGTGGATCGCGTCGTCCTGAGCGGCCGGGCCAGCCTCCTCCTCGGATTCGAGGAAGAGGTCCAGAGTGCATTGGCGGCGCGTGGCGTGCAGGACGCGCAGAAGAAGGTCGAAGGCGCCGGTAGTGGTGACGATCGCAAGCTGGCGGTGTTGCGGGGGGTCGCCGCCTATGCCGGTGTAGCCCAGAGCACCACCAACCGCCAGCCGCTGCGGGCCGGCTACGAGTTGGTTCTGCGACGGGCTATCGGCCGTGAGACCCGCCTGCTGCCGATCGGCGCACAGTTGATCCACGGTTGGGGAGTTGCCAGTTGGAGCATGAATCCCTTGTTGGAACCGGGAGAGTGGCCGATCCACGTCCGCACCTTGCCGCACAAAGTGATCGGTGATCTGATCGAGAATGGATTTTTCAACGAATCCGATCGAGAGCTCCTCGTCGGCTGGTCGTCCCGCCCGGTGCTGATGATTCGTGGGAATCCGCCGTTCACCGACTGCTGTGCTTTCGATTTCCTGACGCAGAAGGCTCTGAGCCGTCGCAAGAAGAGGGTCGAGCAGGCGGGCGGGGAGCCCCTCCCTTCCCAGCATCCAGTCCATTATGCTCAGGAGAACTGGTTCGAGCGCTTTCTGGGAGATTCTGCATGAAACGATTCAAGGGGCTCCAGGGCCTCCAGGCGGTCGCATTGCTGTGTCTTGCCGCGTCAGCGCACGCCCAGCCGAGGCCGGTCCCGGAGGCTTGGTTCGTCAATGCCCTCAGCGACAGTTATCCAGTCCATTTTTCTGTCACCGATGCCACCGAGCGCGCCGGAGAGAGCCATCCCAAGAAGGCTTGGTTCGGTTGGGTCTGGAGCGAGGGGGCAGACGAGAAGGACTGGCCCGAGCTCTATCCGGGAACGAAGGCATTCAATCTCCTGGATACTCTGTCCGACAACGCCAGGAAAGTGGTTAGCAAGCGGGCGGAGGCCAAGGATCTCGGATTTCCTGCCTTGGGCGTGGGCCCGGGAGACGAGCTCTGGCTTCTGGTGGGACAAAGAGAGGAGCTTGGTCGAGCGCGCGATTGGGAGCGACTCCTCGACACGGTGGAATCAGCCTACCGGCAAGTTGTGGCTCCTGGGTCGGCTGGTGCTTCCCCTCATGCTTACCGATCCATCGGAAAACTGGGGTTGTGCGATATCTGGTCTGCCCCCCTCCCTGAAACGGGCTCCCTCGGGGAGTGGCAGCCGCACCAGCTTAATCAAGCGGCTCCGGAGGCTGTGGATGATGATTCATACGAAGGAGTCTCCGGAGCGGCAAAGTCCGTAAAAGTTCGCAGATTCCTGCGCTGGCTAGAGGGCTGCAGCATTGAAAAGATGGAAAAGAGTCGCAAAGAGATAGACCTCCAACTCTTTCCCATCTTCAATCAACCTGACAAGTATTTCCTTGAGATTAGAAAGGTCACCGCCGAATCCCTCGGCTGGCGCGAAATCGACCCGACTGGCTGGACCTCCGGTATTCGGACGAAAGCAAGCCTCCCGAATCTTCCTTCTGCGCAGGTGCCGCAAGAGGTCGATCTAGGTGAGCTGTCCGACAATTTGTGCCAAAACGATAAGCTCGCTAAATTTTGCGAGGATGAGCAGGAGGTCCGACAGAGGCTTTATATCTTCCGCCAAGAAGTCGATGTTCCCAGCCCCCCGCGAACTAATCTTCTTCAGGCTTGCAGAGACGCTCTGAATAGGGATTGCCAAGGGGGTCGATTCGCCGAAAGTACAGACCTGGGACCCTATCGCCGGACCTATGAAGGTCCGTGGATGATATCCTCGGAACCATCCATTCAGAGCGAGATGGTAAAGGGCAAGATCCGCTGGAGCATCCCTTCCGGCGCCGAGGTGAAGGTTGGAGAAGCCCAACTCCTCCGGATCGAGAACAAGCCCATTCCTCTCCTCGTAATTTCTACACCCCTCTGGAAAAGGCCTTGGGCATGGGCACTTGTGGCTTTGACGCTAGGAGGGGTAGGGCTTCTGGTGCATAGGAAAAAGAGGTCGCGAACGCGGAGAGATTCCGGGAATGTCGATCCCAATGTGGGCGACAACCAAGCAGCTGCGTTTGTTAAGCCGGCGCAGGCGTCGCCAGACGAAGGGTCGGAGACCAAGACCGCGTCTGGGTGCGCCCAGCAGATTCTTGACGAGGCCCACCAGGTGGATCTAGAGGCTCTGCCGCCGCAGCCGCCAAAGCCTGACGAGGACGGTCTCGAAGCGTTGGACGCAAAGCCGAGGGCGACCTCCGAGGAGGTTTCTAAATCAAACAATCAGCCTGCGTTGATGGATGACCAAGCGCCTACAGATGTCGTTTCGGCGCAGTCTCCGACGGTAGAAACGTCTGTGGAGATCGCTTCCGTGGAGGGGGAAGAGGAAGCAGGTGGGCTGCAGGCCCAGATGAGTGCGCATGGACAAATCCTCTCAGATCGAAGGCCGCTTCCCGGCGGGGAGGGTAAAGCCCGGGACGTCATAGCCGCGGAGGGCCTCCAGGAGACCACCTTTTGGAAGTACATGAGCTCGGCTGCCCGGCAGGCTCTTGATAAGATCAAGCAGCCGCAGCGAGATCTGGAGACTCAAGATACCCTGCTTAGGCAAGCAAGTGAGATGCTGGATGCCAAGCTGGTAATGCTGCGGTCGCAGCTCTTCACTGAGTTCACGAAAAGTCCGGAGCTTGAGCAATGGCTTGTAAGCCTGAAAGATGAGCATCGCCAGGACTTCAACCTCGAGGAGGCGCTGGGAAAAATCCGCGACGCAGGAACGAAGAGTGCTCAGACTGCCCGGGATGCGTTCAACAACACCGCTTCTGCGCTCGCTACACTCCAAGATACAACCGTCAGAAGAACTACGGAATTCCAGGAGACGGTCCTGGCTACGGTGGCTACGCATAAGGACGAGTTGCTCTCGTCGGTCCTAGAAACCCTCCAAGCTGAGCTATCGGGCCTTGCAGTGACTGCTGTCAACGAGGCGAGAGGTTCGATCCTCGAAGACCTGCGTCAGGACCTCAACATCCAAGAGGCGCTGGGAGGAATCCGCGACGCAGGAACGAAGAGTGCTCAAACTGCCCGGGATGCATTCAACAACACCGCTTCTGCGCTCGCTACACTTCAAGATACAACCGTCAGAAGAACTACGGAATTCCAGGAAACGGTCCTGGCTACGGTGGCCACGCAGAAGGACGAGTTGCTCTCGTCGGTCCGAGAAACCCTCCAAGCTGAGCTATCGGGCCTTGCAGTGACTGCCATCAACGAGGCGAGAGATACGATCCTCGAAGACCTCCGTAAGGAGACCCAGAACGAGATCTCGCAAGCGGTCGACGAGCGCTGGAAGCGCTACGCCGGTTTCTTCGAGCAGACCGCGCCGATGTTCGAGGACAAGGCTCGCCTGGAGCAGCTGTTGGAAGCCTTGCTTATCTTCGAGAAGGTTCCCCAACTGGCGACAGCCATAGCGGAACTCTCCAGGCAACTGCCCTTCGAAGGACTTCTCTCCGCGGTAGCGCCGGATCACCTGAACCTCCTGGAAGACTCTCGGCGATTGGCCGACGAGCACGGCCGCGCCGAGTATGGGCAGATCCGGCAGGAGATCGAACGGTTGGAGCCGCGCGAAACAAAAGAGAGCTTCCAAAAGGGAGTTGAAAGTCTTGGCCAACTAGGCTTCTGGATCCGATCCATCTGGTCGGCGCTCCGGCCCCTCGGAACCCTGCGCGATATTGTCGACCCTCTGCCCGAGGTCGCGCGACAGGAGTGGCTCGGTGCATTCCGCTGCTTGCGCTCCTTCGAACTTGTGGATGCGCCGACCTTCCGCCGGCTTGCGCGTGGCATCAGGAACGAGGAGAGCGTCACCGAGGCGGAGCTGTCGTTCCTCAGATCCTGCGGGATTTCCGGCACAGCCGACCCGGTGTTGAGCCGCCTGCAGACCTATCTGATCTGCCGGGGAGAGCCGGGCCGGCTCGGCGAGGTTGGTCTCGCCTTGCAGTACCTGATCGAAGCGTTCCCCCGGGAGCACATCGCGGAGAAAGCGCGCCGCGGTGCGTTCGAGCAGGGCCTCCGGACTATCCTGACTTCCGCCAGTCTGCCGACCGATCTCCACGCTCTGATCGCCTCGGCAGCCGAGGGGGTTGGCTTTCGCTATCGCCCCGTACCCTATTACCGGAGCCGGGTAGACGACAGCCGATTCGACTTCATTGGGCGGTTAATCGGAGCCATCGACCTGGCCGAGCGCGTCGGCTTTGTTGTCGACCTGGAGCCCTACACGATCGTACGTCTCGACTGCCCCTTCTTTTTCGTGGCCCGCGACGGCGTCTACTATTCCGGCCGTGCCTGCATCGCGCGGCAGTGAACGGAGAATGCGCCATGACCTTGAAGTTTCGCGACAATTTTGTGGAGGTGATTCTCCAGCGCCTCGCCGCTTGGCGCTCCTTGGATCAGGGCCGTTTCAAGGTGCTCGGGAGACCTCACTCCTCCAGCCCATTCCTGACGATTAGCGAAGACCGCGACGGCGACGGTGTGCCGTCTTCAGTGATCAAAGTGCTGACGATCCCCGACTCCGATTCGTCGCGCCATGGCTGGGCCGAAGTGCTCCGCTGGGAAAAGAGGCGCCTGGAACAGGAGTTCAGCCAACGTTTGCCGCCTCTGCAGTGGAATCAAGCCCAGGAGGCAGCCCAGGTCCTGGATGTGCCGCTGCTGGTCGAGGACAGAGTCCTCCTGGAACCCCTGTCGGGCTTCCGGCGCCGCGATCTCCTGGACGACGAATCTCGCGATCGGGAGGGGGAGCGCATGGCTCTGGATGTGTTGGTCCGCCCCTACGTGCTACGGCCCTCCCTCGCCGACTGCGGCTATGGACTTGAGCGGGCGGCGCAGACGCTCTGGGAGAGCTTCTGTCGGCGGGAGGGCTTGGAACTCGTCCAAGGCGAGAATCTCCTTCTGCGCCACTTCTATCGCGAAGCTCTAGTCATCAAGGAAGCCGTAAGACCGGGGGGTGAGCCCGATCTCTTCCTGACTTCGGCTTGGCGCTACGCCCGCTTGCGGGGGGAACTTTAGGAGCGGACGAGACAGCGTCGTTGGAGATGTGAAGCCGTGAGATCAGTGCTGGCCAGCCTCACCCCGAGTTCCACCAAAGAACTCCCTCCCGGCAATAGGCCGGCACTCCTCTCCGAGATCTTCGGGGGACGGCAGTGCCCACCCGCCACCGCTCTATCCGGCCCGCGGTGGGAACGGTCACCTCCTTACCACCCGAGCGCCTGCCCCTCTCCTGCTGCGACCTTTGTGGCCGCGCCGGAGCAGCTTCCACGCCCAACACACCCACCCGGAGCTCCTCCGTCGTCGCAGCCGCCGCGGGACGGTCACGAGCTCGCCCGTCACCCCGTCCACCGTGTGGACGGCAACCTCCCCCCGCAGATCGGCTCCGCAAGCTGCGCCGAACTGCTCCACCCTCTCTTCGCTCAGCCTCCGCGCCGACGGTAGCTCTCTATCAACAAGGCCGGGTGGGACGCGCCGGAGACTGCGGCCGTGAACGTCCTCTGTTCCTCCGTCGCGCCCACCCCATCTCCCGTCCGCCCGCCCTCTTCCATTTCCCCCCGCCCTCGGGCCCCGCAACGTGCCGTGGCATTCCGGACCTTTCCCCCGCCCTACGGCCCGGGAGCTGCCCGCCCCTGGCTCCGGCGGGGGCGGCGCAAACGCAGGGCGGGGATTCCGGTAATGGCGCATTACCCGAACCCCCGTCCCTGCGCGCCACTCCCCGCCTCCGGGCTGCGCCTTTACATAAGCGGGGCTTATGTCAAACCAGGGGCGGGCACCTACCCGGGCCTCCCCCCGGGACGCATCCCCAAGCGTATCGAGCACGCTACGAGGCCCGGCCCCGCCCAAAAAAAGAAGCCCGCCCACCCGAAGACCCCGCAGATCGGCTCCGCTGATAGCTCCGCCGAACTGCTACCCCCGCCCAAGAAAGAACCCGCCCACCCACCCCTCCACCGCCCGCCCGCGGACCCCCACCCGCCCCACGGCACCGCGTCTTGTCGCGCTGCGCGCGAGCCGCCTTCGGCGTCTCGTGCTCGTCCGCGCCAGCCGCGGCGCCTCCCGCCCGCCCGGCCTCGTTCAAAGCCCCTTCCCGTGGTTGCTTTTTCGCGCGGGTTTAGACCAGGAAACGGACCCCGGTCGACATCGAGCAAACGCAAGCCCGGCAGGCTTTTGCTCGCCTCAAAAAACGGAACTGGTTTCGTTTTTCCTACTTATGCCGCCGGCGAGGGGGAGACCGCGACGGAAGAGCGCAGCTAAATCACTGCCAGATAAGCCTTTGCGTGGAGCGGCCCGGCCGGGAAAGTCACTGATCAGAACATGAGTTTTGGTCAGTCCGCCCTCCGGGCCAGAACATCCGGCCTTTTGGTCGGCGGCACCCTCTCCCGGAGGGAAGGGAATGCGGGTGGGAGAGGGTTCGGGGTGAGGGTCCGGGCGGGGGAGTCCGTGTCAGTCCGTGTCAGTCCGTGTCAGTCCGTGTCAGTCCGTGTCAGTCCGTGTCAGTCCGTGTCAGTCCGTGTCTCGTCCGTGTTCGTCTTCTTCCCT
>DATMER010000120.1:0-26567 GCA_035556715.1 Thermoanaerobaculia bacterium | reverse complement strand
TGGTGCGTTCGCCCGAGAGGGAGGCGCAGGGCGACGGTGCCGCCGGCGGCGTGATCTCCACGGTTCTGGACCTGGCCCGATTCGATGTCGCGCTGGATCGAGGCGAGCTGATCTCGCCCGCGTCGTACACGGCCATGATGAAACCCATGCGCTCGCGCACCGGCGAATCTCTGCCCTACAGCGTCGGCTGGTTTGCCCAGCGGCACGCAGGTCATGAGCTCCGCTGGCACTCGGGCTGGTGGGACGATGCGTACTCGGCTTTGTACCTCAAAGTCCCTGACGAGAACCTGGCGCTCATACTGCTCGCAAATAGCGAAGGCGTCTGGTGGGACAACCCGCGTAGTTCTGCACAGGTGCAGCAGTCCAGCTTCGCTCAAGCGTTTTTCCGCGCATTCCTGTAGCGCCGCCCAACGTTTGCAGGGGACGAAGGGCTGCCCGGGGTCAGGGCTGCAACCTCCGGTACACTTCCGCGTAGAGCATTTATCGACCCCTCCGCACCGGCCGCCACGGGGGGGCGTGTCTTTTAGGCGGCCAGTGAGGGCAATCTCCTGTGAAGCGCAAGTGGATTTGGATCGGCTTGGTCATCGTGCTCCTTGCCGCGGTCGGCGGTGTCGTGGCGTCGCGCCGCGGTCCCAAGCCCACCGAGGTCCAGATGGCCAAGGTGGAGCGCCAGGACATCCAGGCGAAGGTGAGCGCCAACGGCAAGATCCAGGCGCAGAAGAAGGTCGACATCTCGGCAACCATCCCCGGCCAGATCACCCGGCTGGCGGTCGAGGAGGGGGACCGGGTCGAGAAAGGGCAGTTCCTGCTCCAGATCGACGCGGCCAACCCCCGCGCGGCAGCGCGCAGCAACGAGTTCTCCATGCAGGCGCTGCGCGGGGACGTGGAGTCCAGCCGCGCCGCGCTGGCCCAGGCGCGGGATGATCTGCGCCGCGCCGAGAAGAACTATCAGTCGGGCATCGTCCCCGCCGCCGAGCTCGAGCGCGCCCGGACCGCGGTGAGGACCAGTCAGGCCGTGGTTCAGGCTGCCGAGCGCCGGGTGGAGCAGGCCCGTGCCTCTCTCGAAGGGGCGCAGGACACTCTCGCCAAGACCACGATCCGCTCGCCCATGACCGGCATCGTCACCGCCCGGCGGGTGGAGGAGGGGGAGGTGGCCGTGATCGGGGTCCAGAACAGCCCGGGCACCGTCCTCCTCACCATCTCGGACATGTCGGTCGTCGAGGCCGAGCTGGAGGTGGACGAGACCTCGATCCCCAGCGTCAAGCTCGGCCAGGAGGCGCGGGTGCGCCTCGACGCCTACCCGAACCAGACCTTCCGCGGCGTGGTCACCGAGGTCGGCAGCAGCCCCCTCGTCAACCTTGCCAACCAGGCGATCAAGTTCAACGTCAAAGTCCGCGTCGAAAACCCGCCGCCCGACGTCAAGCCCGGCCTCTCGGCTCGCGCCGACATCCTGACCGGCTTCCGGGGGAAGGTGCTCGTGGTGCCGCTCCAGGCCCTGGTCGTGCGCGAAGCCGAGAAAACCGGGACCCAGGAGACCCGCGCAGAGCAGGAGGGCGTCTACCTCGTTGAGAGCGACAAGGTCCGCTTCCAGCCGCTCAAGACCGGCCTCATCGGCGACCTCGCCATCGAGGTGGTCGAGGGCCTGAAGGGGGGCGAGACGGTCGTCACCGGTCCTTTCAAGGCCCTGCGGACGGTCAACCCAGGTGATGCCGTGACGCTGGAGAAGCCGAAGGAGGGCGAGGGGCGCCCGGACGGCTCGGCGGGAGAATCCGAGGGCTGATGGACCTCGCCGAGCTGTTCAGCCAGTCCCTGCGCTCGATCCGGACGCACGCCCTGCGCAGCTTCCTGACGCTGCTGGGCATCGTCATCGGGGTCTCGACGCTGGTCGGCGTGGTCTCGGTCATCTCGGGGCTCAACGTGTTCGTGCGCGACAAGCTGTTCGGTCTGGCTCCGGACGTGTTCGTGGTCAGCAAGTACGGCATCATCCGCAGCCGGGAGGAGTTCATCGACGCCCTGAAGCGGCCGGACGTGAGCTGGGACGACTTTCTGAGGCTGCGCTCGGAGCTGAAGAAGGCCGAGGCCGTCGGGGGGATGATCCAGGGCCGGGGCGTGGTCGAGTTCCGGGACCGCAGGCTGTCCAACGTCCAGATGAGCGGGACCACCGCGAACTACAGCGAGCTGATGAACCTGGACCTGGCCGCCGGTCGCTACTTCCTCGACAGCGAGGCGCGGACCGCGCAGCCGGTGGCGGTGATCGGCTGGGACGTCAAGGACGAGCTCTATTCTCAGCTCGATCCGGTCGGCCGCGAGATCCTCGTCAACGACGTCCCGCACCGGGTGATCGGCCTTCTCACCCAACAGGGGCGGATGCTCGGCCAGAGCCGCGACAACGTGGTGCTGGTGCCGATCGACTCGTACCGCAAGTCCTACGGCAGCCGCGACACGATCGACCTCCTGATCCAGGCCCGCGGCGGCGTCGACGGGGTGGAGGACTCGGCGGACGAGGCGCGCTCCGTGCTCCGGGCGCTCCGCCATACCGACTTCCGGGCTCCAGACCCGTTCGGCATCGTCACCGCCGAGAACCTGCAGGAGATCTGGCGCCAGATCTCGGCCGCGGCCTTCGCCCTGACCATCCTCATCGCCTCGGTGTCGCTCGGGGTCGGCGGCATCGTGATCATGAACATCATGCTGGTCTCGGTGGCCGAGCGCACCCAGGAGATCGGGCTGCGCCGGGCCCTGGGCGCGCGCCAGCGGGACGTCCGCCGCCAGTTCCTCCTGGAAGCCGCCATGCTCTCCCTGGTGGGCGGCGCGGTCGGCGTGCTGGGCGGCTCTCTCATCGCGACGGCGGTGGACCGCCTCGCCCACTTCCCCGCGAACCTCACTCCGGGCATCGCGTCGCTGGGGCTCGGCCTGTCCGTGTTCGTGGGCCTCGTTGCCGGCTACTGGCCGGCGGTCCACGCCTCCAAGCTCGTGCCCGTCGACGCGCTGAGGGCAGAGTGATGCCGCCGACACCAGGGCGTTCCAGCCTGGGCATCTCCTGGATGGAGAACATCAGCTTCGCCCTGGTGGCGATGCGCGCCCAGAAGCTCCGCTCCTTCCTCACGCTGCTGGGGGTGGTCGCGGGCGTGGCCACGGTAATCATGATGGTCTCGTTCGTGGCCGGCTTCGACCGCGCCGTGACCAAGGCGTTCTCGAACTTCGGCACGCACCTGGTGCAGTTCCAGAAGTTCGAGCCGCGCTTCGGCGGCCCCCAGGACGTGCCCGAGGAGGAGCGCAACCGTCCCGACCTGACCCTGGATGACGCGGCGGCGCTCGAGCGGCTGGCCACGTTCGCCGCGCACGTCTCGCCCGAGCGCTACCTCTTCCTGTCCGGGGAGGTGCGGGCCGGCAACCGGACCGCCAACAACCCGGTCATCGTGGGGGCGACGCCGGAGTACACCTTCGCCAACAACTCCTCGGTCCAGGACGGCCGCTTTTTCATCGACGCGGACGTGCGCCACGCCGCCCGGGCCGCGGTGCTCGGCGCGGACGTGGCCGACGCCCTCTTCCCGCTCCAGGACCCGATCGGCCGCGCCATCACCATCGACGGCCGCGACTTCCAGGTCATCGGCGTGCTCGACCGCAAGGGCTCCTTCCTGGGGGGCAGCAACGACAACCTGATGCTCATGCCGATCTCCACGTTCGACGAGCAGTACCCGCAGGTGCGCGACGGCGGCGGCGACACCCTGCACATCGCCACGGTCCCGCGCCGGGCCGAGGACGTGGACGCGCTCATCGAGCAGGGGACCTCGATCCTGCGCACCCGCCGCAAGCTCCGCTTCAACCAGGAGAACGACTTCGCGACCTTCACCAGCATGGGCATGCTGAACAACTTCCGCCAGATCACGGGCGGCATCTCGGTCGTGATGGTCGTGATCGCCGGGATCGCGCTGGTGGTGGGCGGCGTCGGGGTGATGAACATCATGCTGGTCAACGTCACCCAGAGGACGCGGGAGATCGGCCTGCGCAAGGCCCTGGGCGGCACGCGGCGGGACATCGCCATCCAGTTCCTGGCCGAGGCCGTGACGCTGACCGGCGTGGGCGGCCTGCTGGGGATCGCCCTGGGTCTCGGCGCGGCGCTCCTCGCCCGCGTCGTCTTCGACTTCGAGGCCGCGGCCCCTCTCTGGTCCATCCTCCTCGGCTTCGGCGTCTCCACGGCCGTGGGTCTGACCGCCGGCCTCTGGCCCGCGATCAAGGCCGCCCGCCAGGACCCGATCGAGGCACTGCGCTACGAATGAGTCTCCTCCGTCCTCCCCGGAGGACGACCGGCCTTTCGGGGCCGCGCCGCTCTCCCTTGACTCAACTCCTTCTCCGGGAATAGCTTAGGCTTTCCATCCCGAGCTTCCTGTCCGCGGGCACCAGCCTTGCTCTATGCCGCTACCGGACAGGAAGGAGGTCATTTCATGAAATTCGTCATGCCGGTGCTCTTGACCCTGCTGGCCGTGGCACCGGCCCGGGCCCAGTCGGCTTGGACCCAGCAGGTGGCTTGGACCCAGAGGGACGAGCCCCGGGTGGTCGACATCGAGGCGGTTGTGACCGATAGCGAGGGGAACCGCGTGAGCGGCCTCGCTGCCGGTGACTTCCGCCTCCTGGTGGATGGCACCGAGGTGCCGGTCGGCCGGTTCACCGAGGTCGCCGAAGGGACGATGGGGCGGAGCTACCTGCTGTTCATCGACGACAGCCTCTCGCTCGCGGTGCAGCGCGACCTCGTGCTCTGGGAGATCGAGCGGGACCTGGACCGCCTCGGGCCCGGGGACCGGATGGCGATCGTCGCGTTCGACGGCAGCCGGCTCCACCCCCTGGCCGACTGGACGGGCGACCGCGCGGTCCTCGCCGCGGCCTTTGCCGAAGCCCGGCGGCGCCCGGGCAACGGCATTCCGGCCCTGGCGGAGGGCCGGTCCGCGCGGTTTGCGATCGTGGCGGGGGATGCCGCGGCCAAGGCGCTGCGCGGCTTCTCGCTGCCCCCGGGCCGCAAGGCCATGCTCGTGCTCTCCGGCGGGTGGCCCGCCGGACCGTCGCTCGAGCTCATCCGGGACGCCAACCGCCTCGGCTACACGCTCTACCCCGTGGACGTGCCGGGCCTCGACCTCGCCCGGGCGTTCACGACCTCCGACGGGGAGCAGGCGTCCCACGACACGCTCCTTGCCCTCGCCCAGGCGACCGGCGGCCAGCCGGCCATCAACTCGGCCCGGCTCGCCGCCCTGGAGCAGGCCGAGGAGGACACCCGCTCCTACTACTGGCTCGGCTTTTCCCCGTCCTGGAAGGCCGACGACCGTAACCACCGCATCGAGTTGGAGGTCCGCCGGCCGGGCCTCGCCGTTCGCGCACGCCATAGCTTCTCCGACCTCTCGCCCGAGACCCTGGCTGGTATGGAGACCGAGGATCTGCTCCTGTTCGGGCTCGAGGCCGGGGACCAGGAGACCGGAGATTGAGGAGGTAAGGTTCCCATGAAGAGACCTGTCGCCCTTCTGCTTGCAGCCCTGCTGGCCGGACCTCTCTCCGCTCAGAGCCCGCCCGCGGGCGAAGAGACCGAGCCCTTCGGCGAGTCCATCGACGTGCGCGTGGTCAACGTCGAGACCGTGGTCACCGACCGCGAGGGGAAACGCGTGCGCGGCCTCACGGCCGGCGACTTCCGCCTCCTGGTGGACGGTGTCGAAGTGCCGATCGACTACTTCACCGAAGTGGCGGACGGAGTGGCGCTGCCCGCGCCCCGGTCCGTGAAAGAGCCCGCGGAAGCGGACATGCCCGCGCCCGCCCCCTCCGGCCCGGTGGGGCGGAGCTACCTGGTATTCATCGACGAGAGCCTCTCGATCGCGGCCCAGCGCGACATCGTGCTCAAGGAGCTCGAGCGCGACCTGGACCGTCTCGGCCCCGAGGACCGGATGGCGGTCGTGGCCTTCGACGGCGGCCGGCTCCACCGGCTGGTGGACTGGACGGGCGACCGCCAGGCCCTCGCGGGCGCCTTCGCCGAAGCCCGGCAGCGCCCGGCCGGGGGCATCCTGACGCTGGCGGAGCGCAGATCCTCACTGAGCGACCACCAGCTCCTGCTCGAGCTCGGCGGCGGCAGCGGAGAATTCGACCTCTACGGCACCGAGTGGCAGCCGTTTGACAGATACGAGGACGTGGACGTGCAGCCTCAGCAGTACTCCCGTCTCGTGCGGGTGGTGGAGGCTGCGGCTGCCGCGCTGCGCGGCTTCTCGCTGCCTGCGGGCCGCAGGGCCATGCTCGTGCTCTCCGGCGGATGGCCTCTGACCCGGCCGGCGGCCCGGCTCGTCCAGGACGCCAACCGCCTCGGCTACACGCTCTACCCGGTGGACGTCCCGGGCATCGACATCGCCCGGACGGTCGGGGACGCGAGCGCCGAGCGGCCGATGCCTGGCCCGGCCCGCGTCCTGACCTCCTCCTGGGAGGTGGCGTCCCATCACACGCTCCATCTCCTGGCCGAGGCGACCGGCGGCCGGGAGTTCCTCAACTCGAACCGCCTGGCCGCGCTGGAACGGGCCGACGAGGACACGCGCTCCTACTACTGGCTCGGCTTCTCCCCGGCCTGGAAGGCCGACGACCGCCACCACCGGATCGAGCTGGAGGTCCGGCGGCCGGGCCTGGAGGTGCGCGCCCGGAGCGGCTTCTCCGACCTCTCGCCCGTCACCCTGGCCGAGATGGAGACCGAGGGCCTCCTCCTGTTCGGGATCGGCGGCAGGCCGCCCGGACCACTGGGAGGAGAGACCCGGATGCAGGTCGAGATGGGGGAGCCCCGGCAAGCGGGCTGGCGGACGGTCGAGGTGCCGGTGACGCTGATGCTCCCGGCCTCTGCCGCCGCCGAGGGGAAGGAGACGGAGCTGGTCCTCTCCGTCGGCGCCCTGGACAGGTTCGGGGGGCGCTCGGAGCTGCCGCGGATCCCTCTCAAGGTCTCGCTGCCCGAGGGAGCCGGGCCTGACGCTCCGGTACGCTCCGAGGTCACCCTGCGCCTCCGCAAGGGCGAGCAGAAGCTGGTGTTCCACGTCCGTAATTCCCGGACCGGCAGCTCGCTCGCGAGCGAGGTGGATTACAAGCCCTGATAGGATGTGTTGAAGCAAGGGGTGCCCGCCTGCTGCGGTCGCCCTTTCGCCCGAGCGCGGACCCCCCGCGGCCCGCCTCCAGGGAGGAAATCCGATGAAATTCCTTCGTCTTCTTCCGGTCCTGCTGGCCGCGGCCCTCCCTCTGGCTGCCCAGCAGCAACCGCCAGCTCCCGCGGAGGAGCCTCAGAGCATCTTCGGCGAGCAGATCGACGTCCGCGTCGTCAACGTGGAAGCGGTGGTCACCGACCGCCAGGGCAACCGGGTGACCGGCCTCGGCCCCGGTGACTTCCGGCTCCGGGTCGACGGCAAGGACGTGCCGATCGAGTACTTCACCGAGGTGCGGGGCGGCCAGGCCATCGCCGGCGATGCCGGCCCGGGCCCGAGCGCGGCCATCCAGGGGCTGGCGCCCGGGAGCCCGGTGGGGACCAGCTACCTGCTCTTCATCGACGACTACTTCTCGATCACAGCCCGGCGCGACGAGGTCCTGCGCGAGCTGATGGCCGACCTGGGCCGGCTCGGCCCCGAGGACCGCATGGCCATCGTGGCCTTCGACGGCGTGCAGCTCGACATGCTGAGCAACTGGTCCGGCAGCGAGCGCGAGTTGCACCGCGCCTTCCAGCAGGCGATGGGCCGTCGCTCCTTCGGCTTCCAGCGCCTGGCCGAGATCCGCCACTTCGAGACCACGCAGCGGCTCGGCAACGTCGGCACCGTGGACCCGCGGGCGGCGTTCGCCACCCGCCTGGACCTGGATGAGCTGGGCTACGTGGAGCAGGTGGCGGAACAGGTTCGGCGCTCGGTCACGGCCACGGTGGGCGCGCTGCGCGGCTTCGCTGGCCCCCCGGGCCGCAAGGTCATGATCCTGCTGTCCGGCGGCTGGCCCTTCTCGCCCGCGGACTACGTGCTCAACAACCCGAACCGGCCCATCGTGAGCCGCGACGTGCCGCGGGGCGAGGAGCTCTACCGTCCGATCGTGGACACGGCCAACCTGCTCGGCTACACCCTCTACACCGTGGACGTGCCCGGCGTCGACCCGTTCGGCCCGACCGCGGCCGACGAGGGGCCGCGCGGCGGCGGCATCAACCTGCGCGAGCAGGAGGTGCACTCCATGCTCGACTTCGTGGCCAAGGAGACCGGCGGCAAGGCGCTGCTCAACGGCGGCCGCGGCGACGCCCTGGAGACCGCCGAGGCGGATACGCGCTCCTACTACTGGCTCGGCTTCACGCCCCAGCTCGAGCGCAACGACAAGCGCCACGACATCCGCGTCGAGGTGACGCGGCCCGGCCTGGAGATCCGCTCGCGCGACAACTACTTCGACCTCTCCCGCAAGGCCGAGGTCTCGATGATGGTCGAGAGCGCGCTGCTCTTCGGCAACCCGCCGGGCGCGGCCTCGATGCCGATGCAGGTGGGTCCGGTGGTCGCCAGCGGCCGCAGGGAGATGGAGGTGCCGATCTCCCTGGCCATCCCGCTGAGCTCGATCACCCTGGTGCCGTACCAGGGCAAGTACGTGGCCGAGCTGGAGCTGCGGGTCTCGGCCCTGGACGAGAACGGCAACCGCGCCGACGTGCCGGTGATCCCGATCCGGCTGACGTCCGAAACGGAGCCCCCGAAGGACGGCGCCGGCCACGTCCGCTATGACACCCGGCTCAAGCTGCGCAAGGCCGGCCATCGCCTGGTCCTGGCCATCTTCGACCCGCTGAGCGGCAGGATCACGACGGCCGAGGCCGAGGTGGGCCCGCCGCGGGGCCGGTGACCGTAGTATTCTCCGGAGACCGGACAGGGAAAACGAAATATGAAGCCCATACGAATCCTCACCGCCTGCCTCCTGCTCCTCCCCGGCGCGTTCGCCGTCTCCGCCCAGAGCCAGAGCGGCGCCGCGCAGGGGGAGTACATCGAAAATGTCGACGTCAACGTGGTCAACGTCGACGTCTACGTCACCGACAAGAGCGGCCAGCGCGTCAAAGGCCTGACGAAGGACGACTTCGAGGTCTTCGAGAACGGCAAGAAGGTGGCGATCACCAACTTCTACACCGTGGAAGGCGGCAAGGCCATGATGGTGGAGGAGCCTTCTCCTCCGGCCGAGCCGGGCAAGCCGGCGCCGCCGGTCGAGGCTCAGGTGGCGCCGGTGCCGGAGGATCAACGCCTGCGGCTGATCGTCTACATTGACAACTTCAACCTCCACCCCTTCAACCGCAACCGCGTCATGCGCGAGCTGCGGGCGTTCCTGGCCAACAAGCTCACCCGCGGCGACCAGGTGATGCTGGTCAGCTACGACCGCTCGCTGCACGTGCGGCGCACCTTCACCAGCGATCCCGACCTGATCAACGACGCCCTGGTCGAGCTGGAGAAGGTGTCGGGTCACGCCGTCCACCACGACTCGGAGCGCCGGGACGTGCTGCGCAACATCGAGGATTCGCGCAGCGCTGCCGAGGCCATGAGCCACGCGCGCTCCTACGCGCAGTCGACCTTCAACGACCTCTCCTTCAGTATCGACGCCCTCAAGGATTTCATCACCTCGCTCGCGGGCATGCCGGGCCGCAAGGCCATCCTCTACGTCAGCGACGGCCTGCAGATGATCGCCGGGCAGGACGTGTACTACGCGGTGCAGAGCAAGTACAGCGAGCAGGCCACGGGCATGACCGAGTTCCTGCAGTTCGACGCCTCCCGCCGCTTCACCGAGCTGGCGAACAACGCCAACGCCAACCGCGTCACCTTCTACACCATCGACGCCGCCGGCCTGCGGGTCTCCTCCTCGATCTCGGCCGAGAACCAGACCGCGGGGCAGGGGATCTACGTGGACCAGATCCAGATCTCCAACCTCCAGGCGCCCCTGCAGATGCTGGCGGAGAAGACGGGCGGCGTGGCGATCATCAACGCCAACCAGGTGACGCCGCACCTCGAGCGCGTGGCCCAGGACTTCGGCAGCTACTACTCGCTCGGCTATACGCCGACCCACTACGGGGACGGCCGCTACTACAAGATCGAAGTCAAGCTGAAGCAGAAGCAGAAGGGGCTCCAGGTGCGCCACCGCGAGGGGTACCGCGACAAGAGCACCGAGTCCCGGATGAGCGACGGCACGCTGGCGGTGCTCAACTTCCCGTTCGAGGACAACAAGTTCGGAGTCGAGCTGGAGTTCGGCCAGATGACGCCGCGCGAGAACGGCCACTATCTGGTGTCGGTGCTGGTCAAGATCCCTCTCGGCAAGCTGGTGTTCGTGCCCCGGGAGCAGACACACGAGGGGCGCGTCCGGCTCTACATCGCGGCCATGGACGACAAGGGGGGGACCTCGGACGTTCAGCAGGTGCAGCTCCCGATCAGCATCCCGGCCGCGGACGTCCAGGCGGCGATGGGGAAGCACTACTCTTTTTCGGTCAGCCTGCTGATGCGGAGGGGAGACCAGAAGGTCGCGGTCGGCGTCCGGGACGACGTGGCCGGCGAGTCCTCGTTCGTCTCGCGCATGCTGAGGGTCGGGACGCAGGTTAGCTCCGGGAACTAGACTGGGAGGAGGGTGGGATGCAGGGCTGGATCGATCTGTTCCGATCACTGGGCGAGTCCCTGATCGAGGTGGTGCGGGCGGAGACCACCGCTCTCCAGGCGGACCTGAAGACCTCGGGCAGGCACATGAGATGGGCGCTGGCGTTTTTCGGCGCCGCCGCCCTCCTGTCGTTCTGGGTGCTGGGGCTGCTGGTCTTTCTCCTGGTAACGCTCATCGACATCTGGCTGCCGCTGCCGGCCGCGGCGGGGATCGTGTTCGGGGTCTTCCTGGTGGCCATGGCCATCCTGGCCTGGCTCGGCTCCCGCCGCCTCAAGCTGGTCGAGAACCCTGTCGACAGCGTCAAGCGCCACATGGACGATCACCTCGACTGGTGGCAGAACGGGCTGCTGGCCCAGGGCAAGGCGATGGACATCCCGTCTGCATCCGTGCCGGTCGAAGGAGAGGAGCTCCCATGAGCAGCCAACTGGAAGATGCCCGCCGAGCGGCCGAGCTCCGGGTGGAAGAGGCCCGCCGCGAGGCCGAGCGCCGCCTGACCGAGGTGCGGACCGCGGTGGAGACCGAGGTCGGCATCCTGCCGAAGAAGAAGCACGTCCTGCTCCTCCTGGCCGGCGGCGCGGCCGGGCTCGCCCTGGCGTTGCGCCGCCGCAAGTCCAAGCGGCGCAGACTTAAGAGATAAAGCAAAGCTTTTCGATCTGAAGGTATGAGAGGAGCCATGCCCCCGCTCCGGGGGGCGGCCCCTCTCGGTTCCGGAAGGGCTATCCCTGGACGGGGCGCTTGAAGACCATCGCGATGTTGTCGGTCGCGCCGGTCTTGAAGTTCACCGAGGTGATGGAAACCAGTTCCCACCCGTCCTCACCCAACTGGTTCAACTGCGTGACGGAATTGGGGTCGAGGCGATAGTTCTCACTCCGGATGTTGATGATCTTGTACTCCCACTTGCTCATCTCCACACGCTCCTTCTCAAAGATCCATCAGGTAACCGCAGCCTCGATACACAGACATTGTAGCCCGGCGCGGAAAAGCTGTCACCGTTCCGTAACCCGCAAGCTCCTCTGCCCTCAGGACATGGCCCACGTGATCCGCACCGGGGCGCCCCGCTCCACAGTCCATCGCCGGGCCAGGTCGTCCCCCCTGAGCGAGATCTCGACCGTGCCGAGCGAGCCGGGGATCAGGGCCGCCTCGCCTTCCGGGATCTCCGCGTAATGTTCCGCTCGCAGGCGGACGACGCGGCCGGCGACCTCGGCGCTGCACTCTCCCTCGGGGAGCCAGCCGGCGGGGATGTCGGTGATCAGGTTTCCGTATCGGTCCACGTGCACCACCTGTCCGGATGCCCGGCCGGGTCCGTGCCCCGGCGCTTCCAGCGGGAGCCGGACGGGGTCGTCGACCTCCGGCCCAAGCTCCTCCACGGGTTTTCCCCGCAACAACCATGCCGCAACGGGCGCGAAGCGGTCGCGGCCGTGGAAGGTCTGCCCCGGTCCGGGGAGAAAGAGGTCCGTTCGCTCGACGGAACGGATGGATCGAATGGGAAGGAGGCTGAGCAGGCCGTTGTCGGGCAGCACCAGGAGAGCGGAGTCGGTGCGGACGGCCAGGATGCGGCGGCGGCTCCCGACCCCGGGGTCCACGACGGCCAGGTGGACGGTCCCCTCCGGGAACCAGGGGACGGCCGCGGAGAGGAGGAAGGCGGCCGTGGCCACATCCCCGGCCGGGACCTCGTGCGAGACATCCACGAGCTGCGTCCCCGGGGCGAGCCGGAGGACCGTGCCCTTGACCGCGGCCACGTAGTAGTCCGCGGTCCCGAAGTCGGTCAGGAGGGTGAGGATGGACATTTTGCGCTCGCTCTGCCGGGTAGAGCCCTCTCCCCGCTGCGTAGACTACAATCCCCGCTCGTGCCGAGCCGCCGCCTGCTCCTGTTCACCAAGCCGGCCCGGGAGGGACGGGTCAAGACCCGCCTGATCGGGGATCTTACCGCCGCCGAGGCCGCGGCGCTCCATTCCGCGTTCCTCGACGACCTCCTGGAGCGTCTGCGGGATGGCGACTTCGATCTGCAGCTCGCCTGGGCCCTCGACCCGGAGGACGAGCTGCCCGACGGACCGTTCCCCGGAGTCCGCCAGCAGGGGGACGACCTGGGCGAGCGGCTCTATCAGGCGCTCGTCGAGGCCGCCGACGAGTTCCTCTCTGTCATGGCCGTGGGAGGCGATCTTCCAACCCTGCCGCTCGCGCTGATCCACCAGGCGTTCGAGAGACTGGAGAAGGGGACGGAGGTGGTGCTCGGACCGGCCGAGGACGGCGGCTATTACCTGATCGCCCTGCGTTCGTACGCGGTCGATTCACGCCTCTTCCAGGATATCGCCTGGAGCACCGACCAAGTGCTGCCCGCGACCCTGGAGCGCTGCCGGGAGCTGGATTACGCCGTGGAGCTGCTGCCCCCGGCCTCGGATGTGGACACTCCCGAAGACCTGCGGCGGCTGGCCTCCCGCATGATCTCGGACGACCTGGGATGCCCGCGCACCCGCGAGCTGCTGCTCGCCTGGAATCGCTTGCCTTTGGAGGGAACAGCATGAGGATCCTGAGCGCCGAGGCCATGCGAGAGGTGGACCGCATCGCCATTGAGGAGCTGGGCATCCCGAGCCTGGTCCTGATGGAGAACGCCGCCATCGGCGTGGTGGACGCGATCGGCGAGATCTACGAGGAGGCCGAGTCCGCCGCGATCTTCTGCGGGCCGGGGAACAACGGCGGCGACGGCCTGGCCATCGCCCGGCACCTGGCCGTGCGCGGCTACGAGGTCCAGGTCTTCCTGGTCGCGGGGCGCCGCGGCATGCGGGGGGACGCCGAGGTCCAGCTCGGGATCTGCCGCCGCCAGGGACTCGCCATCCAGGAGGTAGCGGACGAGGACGGCGTAGTCGAGGCCCTGGAGGAGGCGCGGGAGGCCGACCTGATCGTCGACGCCCTCTTCGGCACCGGGCTCTCCAAGCCCCTCGAAGGGATGCTCGCGGATCTGGTGGACGGCCTGAACGACCTGCCCGTGCCGCGGGTGTCGGTGGACCTGCCCAGCGGTCTGAACGGCAGCCGGTCCGAGCCGTTCGGCCCCCACGTCCAGGCCGACCTCACCGTCACCTTTGCAGCCCCCAAGATCGTCCACGTCTTCCCGCCCGCTTCCGAATCGGTGGGGGAGCTGGTCGTGACCGACCTGGGCATCCCGCCCGAGCTGGTGGAGGAGGCAGAGGAAGAGGGCGGACCGCTGCACCTGCTGATCGGAGAGGAGCTGGCCGGCCTGCTGCCCGAGCGGGAGCCGGGCACGCACAAGGGGGACTACGGACACGTCCTGCTCGTGGCCGGATCCGCGGGGAAAGCCGGGGCCGCCATCCTGGCCGCCCGCGCCGCAGTCCGCTCCGGGGCCGGCCTGGTCACGGCGGCCGTGCCCGAGCCGATCCTCAACGTGGTGGACCTGGGCTCGATCGAGTCCATGACGATCCCCCTGCCGGCCGATGCCTCCGCTGCGGACCGGGTCCTGGCGGCGGCGGAGGGCAAGTCGGTCCTCGCCATGGGTCCGGGTCTGGGCCAGGAGGACACGATTGCCGAGGCCATCCGCAGGATCGCTCGGGAGACCGCCTTGCCGCTGGTCCTGGACGCCGACGGAATCAATGCCTTCGCGGGCCGGGCGGCCGAGATCGCCGGCCGGAGCGCGGAGACCGTGCTCACCCCGCACCCCGGAGAGCTGGGACGGCTGCTGGGCATCCCGACCGCCGAGGTGCAGGACGACCGGCTCGCGGCGGTCCGCCGGGCGGCAGTGGAGACCGAGGCGGTCGTGGTGCTCAAGGGGCATCGCACCCTTGTGGTGACCCCGGGCGGGGAGGTCCATGTGAACCCGACCGGCAACCCGGGCATGGCGACCGGCGGCACGGGCGACGTCCTGACCGGCCTGATCGCCGGGCTGCTCGCCCAGGGGCTGGGGGCGCTGGACGCGGCGCGCCTGGGGGTTTATCTTCACGGCCTCGCCGGCGACCTCGCCGCCGCCCGGACCGGAGAGGTGGGGCTGACCGCGGGCGACCTCCTCGACTCGCTGCCGGCGGCGTTCCTGGAGCTGAAAGAGGGCGAGCCGGACTAGATGGCCCGCTGGACCACGTCGACCGAGGAAGAGACCCGCGACTTGGGCGAAACCCTGGCCGCGGAGCTGGCGCCGGACGGCGTGCTCCTCCTCTCGGGCGACCTGGGGAGCGGCAAGACCGTGCTGGCCCAGGGGATCGCCCGCGGGCTGGGTATCGGGACGCGAGAGGTCCAGTCGCCGACGTTCAACCTGATCCGCGAGCACCGGGGGCGGGGCGGCCGGCTGGTCCATGTGGACCTCTACCGGCTCGATCCGTCCGAAGTGCCGGCGCTGGGGCTCGAAGAACTGCTGGACGGGCCGGGAGTCAAGGTGGTGGAGTGGGCGGAGCGGCTGCCGTTCGACGTCCCCGGAGCCCGGTGGCTCCGGCTGCGGCGGCTGGCCGAGGGGGAGCGGGAAATCATGGAATCCGAAGACAGGAGGGAACTATGACCATAAAGACTATGACCATAAAGAAGGTAGGCGTGCTCGGCTGCGGCCTGATGGGCTCGGGCATCGCCGAGGTGAGCGCGCGGTCGGGCTACGAGACCGTGGTGCGCGAGGTGAGCCAGGAGCTGGTGGACAAGGGCCTGGGCAAGATCCAGGGCTCGCTGGGCAAGGCGGTGGAGAAGGGCAAGCTCGACGCCGCGGCCCGCGACGAGGCCGCCGGCCGCCTCAAGGGGGTGGTGGACCTCTCCGACCTGGCCGACTGCGACCTCGTGGTCGAGGCGATCGTCGAGAACCTGGACGAGAAGCGGAAGACCTTCACCATCCTCGACGAGGCGGTCAAGGAGGGGGCGATCTTCGCCAGCAACACCTCGTCGCTGACCATCACTCAGATGTCCATGTTCACCAAGCGGCCGGAGCGCTTCGTGGGGCTCCACTTCTTCAACCCGGTGCCGGTCATGAAGCTGGTCGAGGTGGTGCGGACCCTGGTCACCTCGGAGGAGACCTTCAACGAGGCTTCCGAGTTCGTCCGTTCGCTGGGCAAGGAGCCGATCGCCTGCCGGGACAACTCGGGCTTCATCGTCAACCGGCTGCTGGTCCCCTACCTCCTGGACGCCATCCGCGCCCTGGAGGAGGGGGTGGGGAGCGTCGAGGACATCGACAAGGGCATGCAGCTCGGCTGCGGCTACCCCATGGGGCCGTTCACCCTGCTCGACTTCGTCGGCCTGGACACGACCTACTACATCGCCGACATCATGTTCGAGGAGTACCGGGAGAAGCGCTTCGCGCCGCCGCCGCTGCTCAAGCAGATGGTGATGGCGGGCCGCCTGGGCAGGAAGAGCGGCCGGGGCTTCTACGAGTACGGTAAGAAGTAGCCTTCCTGGTGCGCCCCTTGCACGGTTTCACGAGGGGTGGAGGTCTCTGGTAGACTCGGCGCTTCCTGGAGGCCACCGCTCGCGGCGGCCTCCTTATTTAATTTACAAACGTGTTCCCTGAAGAAACCCAGATATGGCGCAAGTGACTCTCGCCGAAGAGGGTCTGGATACCGTCTTCGGCACCAATGACGAGAACCTGAGGCGGGTCGAGCGCACCTTCGAGGTGACGGTGTCCGCCCGCGGCAACGAGGTCAACGTCCAGGGCGATCCCCAGCGGGTGGAGGCGGTGGAGCGCCTCTTCCACGGGCTCAACGCGGTGACCGAGAGGGGCTACCGCTTCAAGCCGGGCGAGGTGCACACCGCGATCCGCGTGGCCGCCGAGTCCCCGGAGAGCTCGCTGGTCGAGTTCTTCCTCCCCGAGGGGATGCTCGCGTCCGTGCGGCGCCTGGTGGTGCCCCGCACCTTCAAGCAGCAGCTCTACCTGCAGGCGATGATCGACTACGACATCGTCATCTCCATCGGCCCGGCGGGCACGGGCAAGACCTACCTCGCCGTGGCCATGGCCGCCGCCTACCTGCTGGAGAAGAGGGTGCGGCGCATCATCCTGGCCCGCCCCGCGGTCGAGGCCGGCGAGAAGCTCGGCTTCCTCCCAGGCGACCTGGCGGAGAAGGTCAACCCCTACCTCCGGCCGCTCCACGACGCTCTCCACGACATCATCGGCTACGAGAAGGTCGGACGCATGCTGGAGCGCGGGATCATCGAGGTGGCCCCGATCGCGTTCATGCGCGGCCGGACCCTGAACGACAGCTTCATCATCCTCGACGAGGCGCAGAACACCACCACCGAGCAGATGAAGATGTTTCTCACCCGGATCGGCTTCAACTCCAAGGCGGTGGTCAACGGCGACATCACCCAGGTCGACCTGCCGCAGGGGAGGATGTCCGGTCTGCGCGAGGCCCAGGAGGTGCTCACCGGCGTCGAGGGCATCAAGTTCTTCTTCTTCGACCAGCGGGACGTGGTCCGCCACGCCCTGGTGCAAAAGGTCGTTACCGCGTACGACCGGTACGACCGGCAGAAGGCCGAGCGCGAAAAGGAGAAGACGGAGAAGGACCGCGAGCGGCCCGCGATGCATGCGGAGGCCTCTTCGTCGTAGGTTCGTCCTGGGACCCTGTCATGTCGAGCCCCGCTCCGAATGGCACGCCGAACGGGAGACACCGTCCATCCCGGATCGACCTCATCCAGACGGGCACGTTCCTTCTGCGCCGGCAGCTCCAGGAGAAGCGCCCCTGGCAGCGGGCCCTGGAGACGCCCTCCCTCTGGGTCGTCCTGTTCCTGCTCGTGGGCACCTGGATCCTGATGCCCGGGGCCTTCCTGTTCTCGCCGCGGGCGACCCCGGGCACCATCGCCGCCCGCGACTACGTCGCCTCCCGCGACCTGCTGGTCTCGGACGCGGAGGCGACGCGCGCCAAGCAGCAGCAGGCCCGCGACGCGGTCCTGCCGGTCTACGACCTCGACCTCGGCGCCCTCCAGGACCTCGACCGGCGGTTGGAGCAGCTTTTCGCCCGCGGCCGGCGCCTGCTGCCCCGGGTCTCCGAGGGGGACAGCGCGGAGCAGCCGGCGACTCAGCCGGTCGCGCAGGAGCTGCTCCGGCAGACCGGACCCGACCAGCTCCGGATCACCGACGAGCAGGCCGAGCTGCTGGTGCGCAAGAGGTTCTCGGCCCAGCTCGAGGAGCGCCTGCGCTCCCTGACCGGCCGCGCCCTGCGCCGGGGCGTGGTGAGCAACAAGGCCCTGCTCCTGCAGAACCGGATGCGCGGCGTGTCCCTGCGCAATCTGGGCGCCGGTTCCGGAGGGGCCACGGAGGAGATCCACTTCGACCTCTTCAATCATCTCGGCTACCCGGGTGAGACGCGCGAATTCCTGGACGCGGAGATCGGCGACTGGAGCGGCTACACGAGCCGCGAGCGCCGCCTCCTCACCGACCTCCTGTTCGACAACCTGTCGATCAACCTGCTCCCCAACCGCAGCGAGACGCTCGACCGGAGCGAGGCGGCCGCGGCCGGCGCCGGGCAGGTCTTCAACCAGATCCGCAAGGGCCAGGTGATCGTCCGCAAGGGGGATGTGGTCGACGCGGCGGAAGCCCGGGTCATCGCCCAGATGCGCGGCGAGCGCCAGCTCCGGATGCAGGTCCCGCCGCTCGCCGGTACCTTCTTCCTCCTGGCGCTGGCCGCCTCCGTGGTCTGGCTGGCGCTGTCGCGGGAGAAGGTGGCCGACCACAGCGCCCGGCGGGTGTTCGGGGAGAGCCTGCTGCTGCTGCTCGGCTCGCTCCTGGTGGCGAAGTTCTGCTTCCTGGTGGCCGGCGCTCTCTCCGGCGCCTTCGAGGCCGAGCCGCTCAACTCGGCGAGGAGCTACGCCTACGCCCTCCCCTTCGCCTCGCTGGCGTTGCTCGCGGCCCTGCTCCTCGGGCGCAACGCGGCCCTGATCCTCTCCATCCTGTTCTCGATCCTGGCGAGCCGGCTGGCCGTGGACGGCGACGCGCAGTGGGTCGTGTTCTACAGCTTCGCCGGGTCGCTCGCAGCCATCCACGCCCTGGACCTCTACCAGTTCCGCCAGCGGCTGGTCATGGTGCGCGTGGGTCTGGTGGTGGGGTTGATCAACGTCGTCATGGTGCTGATCCTCAACGCGCTCGGCGCGGCCGAGCGCGGGTGGATGCAGATCGGCTTCGACGTGCTCTGCGCCTTTATCGGCGGCCTGCTGGTGACGGGTGTGGCGAGCTTCGCGGTGCCGATCCTGGAGTCGATGCTCGCCATCACCACGGACATCAAGCTGGTCGAGCTGTCGAACACCAACCTGCCGCTGTTGAGGCGTCTGGCCTTCGAGGCCCCCGGCACCTTCCAGCACTCGCTCATGGTGGCCAACCTGGCCAAGGAGGGGTGCGAGGCGATCGGGGCCGATCCGGTGCTCGCGTATGCCGCGGGGCTCTACCACGATGTGGGCAAGGTCCTGCGGCCCGAGTACTTCGTGGAGAACCAGCGCGGCGGGCAGAACCGGCACGACAAGCTCCTCCCCTCGATGAGCGCGCTGATCCTGCTCAACCACGTCAAGGACGGGCTGGAGCTGGCGCGGGAGAACGGCCTGCCGCGGGTGATCCAGGACGCGATCTCCCAGCACCACGGCACCAGGCTCATCAAGTACTTCTACCACCGGGCCATTGAGAACCGAGCCGTGGAACAAAAGGACTCCGAGGCCGCGGAGGTGACCGAGGACAAGTACCGGTACCCGGGACCGAGTCCGCAGAACAAGGTCATGGGCGTGCTCATGCTCGCCGACGCCGTGGAGGCCGCGAGCCGCACCCTGTCCGAGCCGACCCCGGCCAAGATCCGCGGGCTCATCCAGACCATCCTGGACGACATCCTCAAGGACGGGCAGCTCGAGCACACCGACCTGACGCTGTCCGACCTGCGCACCGTCTCGGACACGTTCCTGCGGGTGCTCGCCAACATCTTCCACCAGCGGATCGACTACCCGGGCTTCGACTTCAACGCCGGATCGAAACGCGAGAAGCGGCCTGTCGCCCGGGCCTCGTGACCGGATGAAGGAACCTGGCATAGACTCCAACCCCGCGGGACTCGTCGAGATCGTCCTGCAGAATCCCAACCGCTACCCCGAGGCCGGTGCCCGCCGTCTCCGCCCCTGGCTGGAACGGCTGACGGCAGCCCTCCTGGAACGGGAGGCCGGACCGGCGAGCCTGGGCGTGCGCTTCGCGAGCGACCGCGAGGTGCGCCGCCTGAACCGGGACTACCGGGGCAAGGACAAGCCGACGGACGTGCTCTCCTTTCCAGGAGACCGCGCTGGAACCTCGCCGGACGGGAGCCGCCATCTGGGGGACGTGCTGATCTCGGTCCCGACCGCCCGCCGGCAGGCGGAGGCCCGCGGTCATTCGGCCGAGCGGGAGATCAGGGTGCTCCTGCTGCACGGGCTGCTGCACTGCCTGGGCTACGACCACGAGGCCGACCAGGGGGAGATGGAGCGCCTGGAGCGCCGCCTGAGGCGTACCTGGATCGGCGATCACCAAGACCACCACGGTCACCACGACCATCATGCCTGAGAGCTCGCTTCCTACCGCGCTGTTCGTCTGGAGCTTCGTCCTGCTGCTCCCCGTGGCAGTGGTCTCGTCGGTGCTCTCCGCCCTGCTGGAGCGCAGCGGTCCGATCCGCCTCCGCCACTGGGTCGAGGAGGCGGGCGGCCGCCTGCGCAAGCTCTACGACTCGCCGACCCGGTTCATGCTCTTCCGCGTCATCCTCTCCTTGACTGCCCGGCTGGCTCCGGTCGGCCTCTACCTGACCCTGGCCGAGATCCTGGCCCACCTCCGGAGGGCGCATCCCGCGGCCTGGTCGGTCGGGACGATCCTGATCGTCGTGCTGGCCATCGAGATGACGAACCGGGCGCTGGTGGGGCACGATCCCGAGCGCGCCCTGCGGGCGCTCACCCGCGTGTACCGGGCCGTCCTGGTCATCCTCACCCCTGTGCTCACGCTCCTGGCCCCCCTGGTCCCCGCCGTCTCCCTGGAACGGGACCGCCGCGAGGACGGAAACGAAGAGGAATCGGCCACGGACGAGGAGATCGAGGCCTTCATCGACGTGGGCACCCGCGAGGGCATCCTGGAGCCGGAGCAGGGGGAGTGGCTCTGGAGCATCATGGACTTCCGCGACACCGCGGTGCGGAGCGTCATGACCCCCCGGATCGACATGATCTGCGCGCCGGTGGACATATCGATCGACGTCCTGGCCGAGCGCTTCGTCGAGTCCGGCCACTCGCGCATTCCCCTGTACGAGGAGTCCATCGACAACATCGTGGGCATCCTGCACATCCGGGACGTCCTGCGCGCCACGCGGATGCCCGAGCCGCCTGCCGTCCGGGAGATGATCAAGCCGCCGCTCTTCATCCCCGAGACCAAGCCTCTGGGCGAGCTGCTCAAGGAGCTCCAGGCACGGTTTCAGCAAGTGGCCATCGTGGTGGACGAGTACGGCGGCACGGCCGGGCTCGTGACCGTGGAGGACCTGATCGAGGAGATCGTCGGCGAGATCATGGACGAGCACGAGGCGCTCGTCGCCGAGCTGGAGCCGCTGGAGAACGGCGCCTACCGCATCGACGGCCGGGCCCATATCGAGCTCCTGGACGAGCTGTTCCAGGTCGACATCGAGGACCCGGAGTACGAGACCGTGGCCGGCCTGATCTTCAGCGCCCTCGGGCACGTGCCGCAGGTGGGGGAGAGCGTCGACTGCTTCGGCCTGCGCCTCACGGTCGAGGCCGTGGCCGACCGCCGCATTCAGACCGTGCGCATCGAGAGGATTCCATCCCCCCAGGAGCCCGGGGAGGAGGCGAGCGCCTGATGGCACCAACTGGGAAAAAATCAGGAACCGTGACCTTCGTGGGCCGTCCCAACGCGGGCAAGTCGACCCTGATGAACCGCCTCTTGGGCGAGAAGGTGGCCATCGTCTCGAACAAGCCGCAGACCACCCGCCAGCGCTTGGTGGGGATCCTCTCGGACGAGCGCGGCCAGATGGTCTTCCACGACACGCCCGGCATCCACAAGCCGCTCCACCGCCTGAACCGCCAGATGGTCCGGCACGCCACGGACGCCATGAGCGACACCGACGTCCTCTGCCTGCTCGTGGACGTCGCCGAGCGGACCGGCTCGGGCGACGCCTACATGCTCGACCTGGTGGGCAAGGCCGAGGGGCCGCGCGTCCTGATCCTCAACAAGGTCGACCGGGTGAAGAAGCCGGATCTGCTGCCGCGGATCGCCCACTACTCCGAGACCCGCCTCTTCGAGGAGATCGTCCCCCTGAGCGCCAAGAGCGGAGAGAACTGCGACCGCCTCCTGGACGTGCTCTGGAACCTGCTGCCCGAAGGGGAGCCGCTCTACGACCCCGAGCTGCTGACGATCCATCCCGAGCGCTTTCTCGTCGCCGAGCGCATCCGCGAGAAGGTCCTGGAGCTGACCAGCGAGGAGCTGCCGTTCTCGACCGCCGTGGTCATCGAGCGCTGGGAGGACGACGAGGAGAAGGGCATCATCCGCATCTACGCCACGATCCTGGTGGAGCGCGAGGGGCAAAAGAAGATCGTGGTGGGCCGGCAGGGGCAGATGATCAAGGCCATCGGCACCGCCGCCCGTCTCGACCTCGAAGAGTTCCTCGAGCGCCGCGTCTACCTGGAGCTCTTCGTGCGCGTCGAGCCCGACTGGCGGGAGGACCGGTCGGTGCTGGCCGCCCTGGACCGGGATGTCGACGTGGACCTGGAGTGAGCCCAGGGACCTTGGTGCCCCTCGTCTGCTAGACTCTCCGGCCGGCTCAGCCGGACGGCAGTGATTCCCTATCAAGGAGGCTTTCGATGAGCGACGTGCGTATCGGTGTGGTCGGAGGGTCCGGCCTGTACCAGATGGAGGGCCTGGTGGTCCGCGAGGAGCGGCGCATCCAGACGCCGTTCGGCGATCCTTCCGACGTCTACATCATTGGCGAGCTGGACGGGCGGCAGGTGGCCTTCCTGCCCCGCCACGGCCGCGGGCACCGGCTGACGCCGACCGAGCTCAACTACCGCGCCAACATCTACGGGTTCAAGCTCCTGGGAGTCGAGCAGCTCATCTCCGTCTCCGCCGTGGGCTCGCTGAAGCTCGAGTACAAGCCCACGGACATCGTCGTGCCCGACCAGTTCTACGACCGCACCCGTCACCGGCAGGACACCTTCTTCGGCAACGGCCTGGTGGCCCACACGTCGCTCGCCAAGCCGGTCTGCCCGCGGCTGATCGATCCGTTCGTGGAGGCCTCCCGCGCGGCCGGCGCCACGACCCACCGGGGCGGCGTCTACGTCAACATGGAAGGCCCCCAGTTCTCGACCCGGGCCGAGTCCGAGACCTACCGCCGGCACGGCTTTGACGTCATCGGCATGACCAACCTCACCGAGGCCCGGCTCGCGCGCGAGGCCGAGATCTGCTACGCCACGCTCTCCATGGTCACCGACTACGACTGCTGGCACGAGACCGAAGAGGCCGTCTCCGGCGAGGCCGTGATGCAAGTCGTGATGGCGAACGTGGCGATGTCCCAGCGCGTCATCCGCGAGATCCTCAAGCGGGTGCCCGACGACGACCCGCGGACCTGCGGCTGCGGCGAGGCCCTCAAGTACGCCCTGATCACCGAACGGTCCAAGATCCCGTCCGAGACGCTGCGGGCCCTGATCCCCATCGTCGGCAAGTACATCTCGATGCGGTAGGCAGCAGGAGGAAGTTTGAAGCGCATTCTGGTCACCAACGACGACGGCATCTTCTCCGAGGGGATCAAGCTCCTGGCCTTGGCTCTGAGCGGCCTGGCCGAGGTCTGGGTGGTAGCGCCCGACCGCGAGCAGAGCGCCATGGGGCACGCCCTTACCCTCAGCCGCCCCCTGCGCATGCAGCGGGTGGAGGAGCGCCGCTTCGCGGTGGATGGCACGCCCACCGACTGCGTCAACCTGGGCGTGCTCTACCTGCTTAAGGACAACCCGCCGGACCTGGTCTGCTCGGGCATCAACTTCGGGCTCAACCTGGGCGATGACGTGACCTACTCGGGCACGGTCAGCGCCACGTTCGAGGGGACGCTCCTGGGCATCCCCTCCGTGGCCTTCAGCCAGGAGGTCGCCGAGGGGTTCTCCTTCGAGCCGGCCGCGAGCTTCGCCAGCCGGATGGTCGAGATGCTCCTGCGCCAGGAGCTGCCCCGCGACCTGCTGCTCAACGTCAACGTGCCAGCCGGGGAGATCCGCGGCATCAGCTTCACCAAGCTCGGCCGCCGGGTCTACAAGCAGTCGGTCATCGAGAAGCTCGACCCCCGGGGGCGCAAGTACTACTGGATCGCGGGCACGCCGCAGTGGCAGGTCGCCAGCGGCACGGACTTCGAGGCGGTCTCCACCGGCCGGATCTCGGTGACCCCGCTCCACCTGGACCTCACGTACTATCCGGGCCTGGAGAGCTTCGGCCATCTGCGGGAAGAGCTGGAGCGGCTGGCCGTCCCCACCGCCGGAACATGAGCGATCCGTACGCGGTCCAGCGCGAGCGGATGGTCCGCGACCATATCGCCGCCCGCGGGATCAAGGACGAGCGGGTGCTGGCGGCCCTGCGCAAGGTGCCGCGCCACCTGTTCGTGAAGGACCACCTGCGCACGCAGGCCTACGGCGACCACGCGCTGCCCATCGGGGCTTCGCAGACCATCTCGCAGCCCTACATCGTGGCGCGGATGACCGAGCTGCTGGAAGTGAAGCCCGACAGCTCGGTGCTGGAGATCGGCACGGGCTCGGGATATCAGACCGCGGTCCTGGCGCAACTGGCGCGCCGGGTCTACAGCCTGGAGCGCATCCCCGAGCTGACCCAGCAGGCCATCCCGCGCATGCGCCAGCTCGGGCTGGACAACGTCAAGATCCAGGTCTTCGACGGCACGGTCGGCTGGAGCGAGTGGGCGCCTTACGACCGCATCCTGGTCACGGCGGGGGCGCCCAAGGTGCCGGAGCCGCTGCTCGGCCAGCTTGCGCCGGGCGGGATCCTGGTGGTGCCGGAGGGGCAGATGCAGCTCCAGAAGCTGGTGGTCTACCGCAAGTCGGCGCGCGGCGAGGTGCGGCGGCGCGAGGGCGAGGAGGTCGCCTTCGTCCCCCTGCTCGGCCGCCATGGATGGAAGAGTGAGCGCTGATGATGGACGCGGAAGACCGGATGGGCGTCCGCTGGCGGCTCCGGGGCCGCGTGCAGGGGGTCGGCTTCCGCTGGTTTACCCGCAACGCGGCGCGGGAACTGGGGGTCGCGGGCAAGGTGCGCAACCTGCCGGACGGCGGCGTCGAGATCGAGGCTGTCGCGCCCGAGGGGGTCTTGGAGCACTTCAAGAAGAGGGTGCTGGAGGGCCCGCCCGGCGCGCGGGTCTCCGGACTGGACGAGGAGCCAATGCCGGCAGCATCGGCTCCCATGGATTGGGACCGGTTCGACATCGATCGCTAGCCCGCGAATGCGGGCTTGGAGGAGAGCATGGACGATCTGAAGCAGTACATTCGCGAGGTGCCCGACTTCCCCAAGCCGGGAATCAACTTCTACGACATCACGACGCTGCTCCAGAACCCGCTGGCGCTGCGCATGACGGTCGACCGCTTCGTCTGGATGTTCTCGGAGAAGCGCATCGACAAGGTGGCCGCCATCGAATCGCGCGGCTTCATGTTCGGGCCAATTGTGGCCTACGACCTGAACGCCGGCTTCGTGCCGGTGCGCAAGCCGGGCAAGCTGCCTTACAAAACCATCAGCCAGTCCTACGACCTGGAGTACGGGTCCGACCGGGTGGAGATGCACAACGATGCGGTCAAGCCGGGGGAGCACGTGCTGATCGTGGACGACCTGGTGGCGACCGGCGGCACGGCGCTTGCCGCGGCCAAGCTGGTAGAGTCGCTCGGCGGGGTTGTGGCCGGCATGGGCTTCATCGTCGAGCTGACGTTCCTCCCTTGCCGGGAGAAGCTGCAGGATTACAAGGTGGAGTCTCTCATCCAGTACTGATCGCACCGTTTTTCTCCCTCTCCCCCGGCACGGGGGAGAGGGCCGGGGAGAGGGGGAACGGGATCAGGTATAATCCGGCGCGCCTGCGGCTATAGCTCAGGTGGACAGAGCAGGAGTTTCCTAAACTCTTGGTCGGGGGTTCGAGTCCTCCTAGCCGCACCAGCCCTTTATTTTCGGCCCTGTTCCCTTTCGACAGGTATCCATTCCGGGCTTTTGGAGAGTTGTTCGATGAACCAGCGTCTGACCCGTCAGGACATGAAGCGCAACGAGCTCTCCACGGCTCTGGGGAAGGGCTATGACTATGCGGAGAGCCATGGGAGGACCATCCTCATGGCGGCCGGCGCGGTGCTGGCCCTGGCCCTCCTGGCCGGGCTCTTCTACATGTACCGCAGCAGCCAGGCCGAGAAGTCCAACACGGCCCTGGCGCGCGCGATCGGGGTCTACCAGGCCCCGATCGATCCGGCCGCGCCCAAGCCGGACGATCCGCTGAGCCCGACCTTCGCGGACGAGGCGGCCCGCCTGGCCAGGTCCAAGGCGCTCTTCCAGGAGATTTACGACAAGTACGGCTCGACCGCGGCCGGCGACATCGCTTCGGTCTACCTGGCCCAGATCGCAATGGCGGAGAACCAGCCCGAGCGCGCCCGCGAGCTCTGGAACGGCTTCCTCGACGACCATGGCGATCACCTGCTCGCCGGCGAGACCCGGGTCAACCTCCTCCGCCTCGACCGCAGCCAGGGCAAGGGCGAGGAGGTCGCCCAGACGCTGACCGCCATGCTGGACGAAGCCGAGCCGCCGCTGCCCATGGACGTCATCCTGAACGAGCTGGCCGTCACCCAGGAGGAGCTCGGCAAGAAGCAGGAGGCGGTCCAGAGCTATCAGCGGATCGTCGAAGAGTTCCCGCAGTCGCCCTACGCGCGTGAGGCGAGCCAGAAGCTCAGCGAGCTCGATCCTTCGCGCGCTACGGGCGCCATGGGCATGGGCGGCATGCCTGGCATGCCCGGTATGCCCGGCTTCTGATGATCCT
>DATMER010000119.1:0-18345 GCA_035556715.1 Thermoanaerobaculia bacterium | reverse complement strand
TTGCCAAGGAGCTTGAGGTGATAGTAGACCTGCGCCACCCCATCTATCTGTCCGGGCTCGATCTTCTCGACCAGACTGACGCCGTGGTTGGGGTAAACCACTTTTTGACCGACTTTGAATGTCACGTCATCGACCCCCTTGGTCTGGGTGAATCAGGATGGTGGAGCTGTGGATGTGGCAGTAAGTCGCTGAGGAACATCCGCTTACGCCACGAGAGTTATAGCATCCCAATGGGGTTTTCGTCAACCCGTGGAGTTGAACAATCGTTCAACGGACGGGAATCGTGCCAGGTTGACACCCGTGCAGGGACCCCCTACGATACTTTTTCCCACCCCGTGCCGGAGTGGCGGAATGGCAGACGCAGGGGACTCAAAATCCCCCGCCCCTTGCGGGCGTGTGGGTTCGACTCCCACCTCCGGCACCAACAAAAGATAAGGACTCGAAGGACCTCAAGGACGGCGTGCGTCCTTTGGGGTCCTTGGAGTCCTTTTGGTCCTTGACTCTTGCTGGACGGCTCTGGGCTTGAGCTGCTCAGAGCTCGCAGTTGACCTCGGATTCCGCGACGCAGGTGTCGGTGCCGTTGCCGCCGTCGGTATAGTCGTTGCCCGTACCTCCAGTCAGGTTGTCATTGCCGTCGTCACCATAGAGGCAGTTGTTACCAGAATTACCGTAAGCAGTATCGTTGTCGCTACCGCCATGGATGGTGTCATCGCCGGCGTTGCCGGTGAGGGTGTCGGCGCCGCCGAGTCCGTTGATGCACTCATGATTCGAGTTGCCGGTCAGCGCCTCGCCGTTGTTCGTGCCGTTGATGGTCGAGGTACAGGAGTTCGCGATGCAGGAGCCCTGCGGCTCGCAACTCGAGCTTTCGATACATTCGCCAAACGCTCCGCAGGTCGACTGGTTGCACTCGGGACAGTCGGGGACGAAGGGGCCGTCGTAGCAAATCTCGTCGCAGCTCGAACTGCAATCGCACTGGGGTCCACAGAGTGCGGAGGCCGGGGAGGCCGTCAGCATCAAGACCACGCCCAGGGCGAATGCAACTGCGACACCGGTTTCGCTCTTGCTCATTGGTTTTCTCCTTATGACTCAACGAGAGGGATTGCTCAGCACGTGAGCTCGCAACTCAATCCAGCTTCGTCACAGCAGTCGGTGCCCGTATCGCCGTTCAGGCTGTCGCTGTCTCCTTCCCCGTAAAGGCAGTCGTTGCCGGAGCCACCATAGACCGTGTCGTTGCCGTTGCCGGCGTGAATCGTGTCGTCGCCGGCATTGCCGGAGATGGTGTCGTGGCCGTTGAATCCGTTGATGCATTCATGGTTCGAGTTGCCGGTCAACGTGTCGCCGCCGTTCGTCCCGTTGATGGTCGAGGTACAAGAGGTCGCTTGACAGCCAGTGCCACAGAGTCCAGCGCAGACACCCCAGGCTCCACAGGTCGTCTCGTTGCATCCAGGACAGTCAGGGATGTCCGGGCCGGTAGTGCAAATGTCGTTGCAGCTCGAAAAGCAACTGCAGGCTTGGCAGAGTGCGGAGGCCGGGGAGGCCGCCAGCAACAAGACCATTCCCAGGGCGAACGCTGACGCGAGATCAGATGCTCTGCTCATGGGTCTTCTCCTGTGGTAGACAGAATTTCCCTTTGTCCTGTAGTAGAATCTAAGTAGATCAATCTGTCAAGGAGGACTTATGTACGCTCGCTCCTTGCTGCTTGCCGGTATCAGCGCCTGCCTTCTCGCTCCTGCCGGCGCTTCCGGCGCTGACGCGGCGCCTGTGCCGCTCCAGGTTTCTGGTCTGGTGGTCAGGGCCAAGGGAGACCCGGCCTCGGTTCGGGTGGCGCTCCTGCCATTGCAGAGCAACCATTCCTGGCGCCACGCCGTGCTCTCCGGGCGCGCGGCCCCCGATCCCGCGGCAACCGTAGAGGCCGGCAGCGAGGGCCGGTTTGTCCTCACCGCGCCTTCGGCGGGAATGTGGTCGGCGGTGGTTACGGCCGCGGGCCGGGTACCGATGCGCTACCTGCCCCTGCCGGTGGTGGATTCCGTCGAGCTGCCGCCACTTGAGCTGGTGCCCGATGACGGCGTCGAGGTCCAGGTGAGATGGAAGGACGGGAGGCCGGAGGCCGGCGCCTGGGTTCTGCTCACGACTGGGTCTCCGGACCTCCTGCGAACCCTGCGGACCGACGGATGGCAAGTCAACTCGCGGGTCGGTCGCACGGACGCCGCAGGGCGGGTGAAGCTTCCTCGAGTGGCCGGCGAGACGGTCAAGATCCACGCGTTTGCCCGGGATGCCCGCCGGGGAGCCGCAACCGTCCCGGCAGGGATGGCACGGACGGAGGTAATCCTGGAGCCGTCAGCCGGCAGCCGGGTCATCGAGGTGCGCGACGCGTCCGGCGTTCCCCTGGCCGATGTCGCTGTCACTGCGGGCAACCCGGCCTGGCCTGCCGGCATCACAAGCCCCGACGGGGAGCTGACCCTTCCCACCGATGGCGAGGGGCCGTTCGACCTCCTCCTGGCGGACGGCCGCCGGCACAGGCTGGAGTTGCTTCCGGCCGCCAGCGGTGCCGCGCCAGCCCGCATCGACCTGCCCGTCTTGAGGCGCCTGGAGGGCAAGGTGCTCGATGCCGCGTCCCGGCGGCCTCTCCCCTGGGTGCTGGTGTGGCCGGGTGACGATCCGGGGAACGTCACCTTCACCGATCCGCGAGGCGTCTATACCATTGCGGAGCGGCCCGGCAGCCGCGCCTGGGTGCAGGCTGAGGCCAAGGGTTTTCAACCGGCTGTCGCCAAACGTCCGGTGGATGCCGCCTCCACCCGGATGCCTGCCCTGGCCCTGGAGCCGGCCGGCACTCTCGCCGGGCATGTGGTCGACGCAGCGGCAGCGCCGCTCCCCGGAGTGGTCGTCACCGTGGCTCCAGATCGCCGTGGGCGAGACGAAGTCTTCCGTCCCGACCGAGCCGCGAGCCGCGCCCTGAGCGACGAGGAAGGCCGATTCCTCCTGCGCGGCCTCGCCAAAGCGGCATCCTACAATCTCACCGCTAGCCGCCCCGGTTACCGGGCTGCCCAGGCGACCGTGGTGGCGAGCGGGGAGGTCCGCCTCGTCCTGGAGCGGGCCCGGTCCGCTCAGGGATCCGTCCTCGACGCCCGCGAGCGTCCGCTGGCCGGCGTCGAGGTGACGGTCCGGCCCTCCCCCGCCGGCTCCCCAGGCGAGGCCGTGACCGTCCTGACCGATGACCGGGGGCGCTTCGAGGTGCCGACTCTCCCCGGAGACCGGGTGGACCTCGAAGCCCGGCGCCAGGGCTTCGCGCCGACGATCGTCCCGGGAGTCGCGGTCGCACAGGGTCCCGGTCACGCGGATCTCGGGACGTTGACTCTCTCACCCGGTGTGAGAATCGAAGGCCGGGTCGTCGACACCGCGGGCCGGCCGCTCGCCGGAACCGGAGTGTGGCTGGCTGAGGGGGACCGGCATCCGAGCCGGGAGCTGGCCGAGACGCTCCGGCCGCGGGAGCCGGACGCGAAGAGCGACGAGGCCGGCCGCTTCGCGATCGTGGACGTCTCCAGGGGGCGGAGGGTGAACGTCCTTCTCGCACGCGAAGGGTACGTGCCTTCCTGGGTGCCAGGCGTCGAAGCGCCGACCGCCAAGCCTCTAGCGGTGGTCCTGGAGCCGGCCTCCCGCATCCAGGGCCGGGTCGAGGACGAGTCCGGCAAGCCGGTGCCGGGGGCGAGCGTGCGCCTGCGCCCCGCGCCGCCTCCACCCGGGACCGTCGGCGTGGAGCGGCGACGATCCGAGAATTCGGCGGACGCCGAGGCCGGTCCTGACGGAGTGTTTGCGTTTGCTGACGTCGCGCCGGGCGCGGTGACGATCGAGGCTTCGGCGGAGGGGTTCCTGTCTCCCGAGCCGGTCGAGCTCCAGGTGCCGAAGACCGGCGAGGTCCGGGACGTCTACCTTGTCCTTGGCCGGGGCGCGAGCGTCAGCGGCTGGATCAGCACCCCGGGCGGAGAGCCGGTCTCCGGTGCGAGAGTCCGTATCGGTGCGGTCCAAACCGAGTCCGATGCCGAGGGCCGCTACCGCCTGGTGGGCATACCTCCCGGGTTGAAGGGGCTGGTCCTCAGCCACCCTGCCTATAAAGGAAGGACTCAGGAGGTCGATGTCCAGCCGGGAGAGAACCGGGTCGATGTTGCACTGGAGAGAGGAGCGACGGTCTCCGGCCGCGTGGTCGATGAGGCCGGGGCACCGAGGCTCGGTGTCTCCTTGATCCTGAGGAACCGCGGCGAGCGCGGCCAACGCGGCTACCAGGCTACGAGCGGCGCCGAGGGCCGGTTCGAGATCCTGGCGGTGGCCGACGGCAGCTTCGACCTCGAAGCCGAGGCCGCGGGGTTCGCTCCCGCGGTCCACTCCGCCGTGGTCGAGGTGGCAGGGCGCAACGTCGAAGGCCTGGAGCTGGTGCTGCGTCGCGGGGCGACCGTCTCCGGCCGGATCCAGGGTCTCGAGGCCGGGCAGGCGGCGGCCGTGGAGGTCACAGCCGAGCGTAGCGGTCGCCCTGCGCGGCCCGGGACGGTCGACCACGCGGGCCGCTACGAGATCGCGGCTCTCGAAGCCGGCGACTGGCACCTGCGGGCGCGGCTGGCGGAAGGGCGCCGGGAAGCCGACGCCTGGGTGGCGATCGCGCCTTCCGACCGCGAGGTGGAGCGTGACCTGAAGCTCGGCGGCGGGCTGGCGCTCGATGGGCTGGTGCTGATCGAGGACCGGCCGCTGCCCCAGTCCCGGGTCACTCTCCGCGGTCTGGATGTGACCGCGGAGCGCGGCGTGACGACCGATCATCAGGGCACCTTCCGGATCGAGGACCTGGAGCCGGGCCGTTATCGCGTCGAAGTGGTCAACGCCGAGCGCATGTTGAGCCACAACGAGGACTTGGAGCTCGCCGCCGACCGCGAGATCGTGATCGAGATCGCCACCGCGGTGCTCTCGGGCACCGTCGTCGCCGCCGGCTCCGGCGAAGCCGTGGCCGAGGCGCTGGTCTACCTCCAGAGACTGCTCGGCGACGAGCCCGGGCCGCTGACCACGGTTGGAACGAATGTCGCCGGCTCGTTCGTCACCGCCAGCTTGGTCCCGGGCCGCTACCGTCTCACCGTGCGCGGCAACGGCTACGCGCCCGAAGAGCGGATCGTCGACGTCGAAGCCGGCGTGGCGGAACCGTTGGCGATCGAGCTCGATCCGACCTCCGGACTGGCGCTCACCGTCCTCCGGGCCACCGGCGAGCCACCGCGATGGGCGACCATCGTTGTGCTCGACGAGGCCGGACGCCCGGTCCATATGGAGGAGCCGCGCCTGAGCGACTACGGTCGCGGATACCTCCAGCAGGTCCCGCCGGGACGCTGGACCGTCCTGGTCAAGGCCGCCGGCTCGGCTGCCGCCATGGCCAGGACCACCGTCCCCGGCGACCCCCTGGAGGTGACGCTGCCCCGCGGGGCCGCGCTGACGGTCCGCGTTCCGGCGCTTCGCGATTCCCGGGTCGCCGCTTCCTTGACCCTCGTCTCCGCGGATGGCGCCCCTTACTTCGGCATCAATCCCGGCGGGTTCATCCAGAAGGCATAGCCGCTGGCCGGAGGCACTGTCCATGTGAACGATGTCCCTGCCGGCGCCTGGCGGCTGCAGGTGACTGCCGCCGACGGCCGGGTGTGGTCCGGCTCCCTGAGCACGACCGGCGCGGACGCAGCGGATACGGTGATCGAGTGAAGGGTTACTCGTACCGGAGAGCGTCGATGGGGTCCAGCCGCGAAGCCTTCCCAGCCGGGTAGATCCCGAAGAAGATGCCGACCATGGCCGAGAAGCCGAAGGCCAGGCCCACGGCCCAGAGGGGCACGTAGGCCGGGGGGAAGTTGCCGGGCAGCACGGCCGAGACCAGCGCTCCCAGGCCGTAGCCGATCGCCAGGCCCAGACCGCCTCCCACGAGGGAAAGCGTGACGGCTTCGATCAGGAACTGGACGAGGATGTCCTGGCGCCGCGCTCCCACTGCCTTGCGCACGCCGATCTCCCGGGTGCGCTCGGTCACCGAGACGAGCATGATGTTCATGATGCCGATGCCGCCGACCAGCAGGGCGATGCTCACCACCCCTCCCACCACCGCGGTGACGCTGCCCAGGACACGGTTCACGGCGGACAGGATCTCGTCCTGCATGACCACCTGGAAATCGTCCGGCTCGCCCCGGCTGATGCGGTGGCGCTGGCGCAGGACCCTGGTGATCCCGTCCTTGACCTCCTCCACGGCCTCGGGATTGTCGGCCTGGATGTGGAGCTGGACCTGGTCGCCGGCGCCTCGCCCGAAGAGCGACAGGGCTGCGTCGAAGGGGACGAACACGAGGTCGTCCTGGTTGCGGCCCAGGGACTGACCCCGCTCCTCCATGACCCCGATCACCGTGGCCGGAGTGCTGCCGAGATAGATCTCCTTGCCGACGGGATTGGCCCCCAGGTTCAGCTCGTCGACGATCTCCTGCCCCAGCACCGCCACCTTGCGCCGGTGCTGCAGGTCGATGCGCGAGATGAACCGGCCGCGGTCCACGGTGTGGTTGACCACCTCGGGGTAGTCCTCGTTGACCCCCAGGATGGCCGACGGACGGTGGCTGCGGTCGCGGTACTTGACCATTTCCGCGCCCATGATCATTGGCGTGATCATCCGGATCCCCGGCACCTGGTCGCGGACCGCCTTGCCATCGTCCCAGGTGAGCTTGACCTGGCGGGCCAGCACCACGCCATGGCCGCCGCCGCCCTGCTGCGCGTCCGGAGACACGAAGACGTAGGTGGCTCCCACTCCCTGGAACTCCTTGTTCATCATGAACTGGAGGCCCTGGACGACCGACACCACCGCGATCACCGCGGCCACGCCGATGATGATGCCCAGCGTGGTCAGGACCGAGCGCATCTTGTTGGCCCGGATGGCCGCGAAGGCGACGCGGAAGTTCTCGGAGAGGATCAGTTCCCGTTACCTCGCTGCCAGGGCCGCGGTGGCCCGGGCCGTGGGATGATCGTCGGTCACCTTGCCGTCCTTCAACACCACCTGGCGCCAGGCGTGCTGGGCGATGTCGGGCTCGTGGGTTACCAGGAGCACGGTGTTGCCCCCGGAGTGCAGCTCGTCGAAGAGGTCCATGATCTCTTTCGATGTGTTCGAGTCGAGGTTGCCGGTGGGCTCGTCGGCGAGCAGGAGCGAGGGCTCGTTGACCAGGGCGCGGGCGATGGCCACGCGCTGGCGCTGGCCGCCGGAGAGCTCGTTCGGGTTGTGGTGCATGCGCTCGCCGAGCCCCACCCGCTCCAGCGCGCGCTGCGCCCGGGCGCGGCGCTCGCGGCGGGAAACCCCGGCGTAGATCAGCGGCAGCTCCACGTTGTGGAGCGCGTCCGTGCGGGCCAGCAGGTTGAAGGTCTGGAAGACGAAGCCGATCTCCTTGTTGCGGATGCCCGCGAGGGCGGTGTCGTCCAGTCCCTGGACCTCGACGTCGTTCAGGCGGTAGACGCCCGAGGTCGGTGTGTCCAGGCAGCCGATCAGGTTCATCAGGGTGGACTTGCCGCTCCCCGACGACCCCATGATGGCCACGTACTCGCCGCGCTGGATCTCCAGGTCCACGCCGTTCAAGGCGTGCACCTTCTCGGCGCCCATGTCGTAGATCTTGTAGATTTCCTTGAGCTCGATCAGCGCCATCGGTCCACCTCAGTCCACCTCGACGGTGGCTCCCCCTTCCTTTTCGTCGTCTTCCTTGGCCTTCTGGCGCCGGGACTTCTCTTCCTGGCGCTGGTCCGTGACCAGGATCTTCTCGCCGTCCTCCAGGTCGCGCAGGGAGCGGTAGGGTCCGGTGACCACCTTGTCGCCGGGCTTGACCCCGGAGACGATCTCGACCCGGGTCTCATCCGAGATGCCGGTCTTCACCGCCCGCTGGATGGCCTTGCCGTCCTGGACGACGAAAACGACGTCCGCTTCCTCGTTCTTGATGTCCCGCTCGACCACGGCCTGGATCGGCGCCACCAGGGCGTTCGGACGGACCTCGGTGTCGATCTCCGCCCGCACCGACATGCCCGGCCGCAGATCCTCGTCCGGGTTATCCAGCAGGATCTCGACCTTGAAGAACGTCACGTCGGGCTGCTGCGTCCGGCTGAAGCCCTTGTTGCCGACCTCGACCACGCGGCCGAGGTACTCCTTCTCGGGCAGGGCGTCCACCTCGATCCGCGCCTTCTGGCCGGGCTTGACCAGGACCACCTCGGTCTCGTCCACGTCGACGTTGGCAAGGATCACCGAGAGGTCCGCGATCTCGCCGATCACCGAGGCCGAGTTGTTCATGGTCCCGGAGACCACGACCTCCCCCTCCTCGGCGTTGAGCGCGATGACCCGGCCGGTGAGAGGGGCGTAAATGGTGGTCTTCCTGAGCTCGTCCTGGGCCTCGGCCAGGTTGGCCCGGGCCTGGAGCACCGACTCGCGGGCATCCTCCAGGCGGAGCTCGGCGTTGGCCTGGGCGAGCTCGGCCGCCTCGAGCTGCTCGGCCGAGAGGATCCCCTCCTGGTTCAAACGCCGGGCGCGGGCCAGCTTGTTCCTGGCGTCGGCCAGGGCCACCTCGGCCTGCCGTACCTCGGTCTGCGCCTTGCGGAGCTGCGCCGACCACTGGTCGCGGGCGGCGGTGAAGGCCTCCTTCTCCAGGTCGAGGAACGGCTGGCCCTTGCGGATGAGGTCGCCCTCCTCCACGTAGAGGTTCTCGATCTTGCCGACGACGTGGGCGGAGATGTTGACCTTCTCGCGGGGATCGATCTCGCCGCTGGCCTTCACCACCCGGCCGATGTCGCGCCGGGCGACCTCTTCCACGTAGACCTTGGTCCCCTTCTCCCGGCGGGTGCCGCGCAGGCTCGCAAACACCACGACCGCGAGCAACCCCAGGACCAGGGTTGCGATCAGAATCCGTTTCACACCCTCTCCTTATTGAGGTCCTTACCTGAGGAACGCCGCCGTGAAGGCCAGCTTGCCTCCAACATAGATCAGCCAGTACAGGATGACGATCCCCGCGGCCACGGCCGTGGACACCTTGCCCACGATCTTGTACCCGATGATCAGGAGGACCACCGTCCAGACCGTGAACAGGTCGAAGTTCCCAAGCAGTGATTCGAGCACGGGCGGAGCATCCTCCGGCGCCAGGGCCTTCAGGCTCGACACCAGCACCCCTCCCGACACGACCTCCTCGAAGGAGAGCGACTCCCGCGCCATCATCAGCGGCAGGTTGATCAGCGAGGCCACGGCCAGGGGCATGTAGGCGTGCAGCGTCGTGGCCAGGCTGCTCAGATAGTCCATCTCGGAGCCGAACAGCCGGAGCCCCAGCCAGAAGAGGACCGCGATGACGGCGTACATGGCGGCCTGGACGAAGACGCCGAGCACGGTAAGAGCCATGGTTGCGGTGGTGCTCCGGCCCTCGGCGTCCTCGACCATCTTGTCGATCTGCTCCGGGGGCACGTCCACCTTCATCATCTCCATCTGCCCCCGGACCATCTCCTCCGGGTCGGTCTTCATCTGGACGATCACGCCGACGGCCAGGCCCAGGAGCAGAAGGCCCAGGAGCGGCGGGAGCCAGGTCGGCCGCTCGGCGATGGAGCGGAACGTCTCCCCGGGTGCGACGAGGACGCCGACCAGGCGCCCCCAGCTCGAATCCTTCATCGGTCCCTCCAGGGAGAGATTCCTACCTCCCCCAAAGCGAGAATTGCCAGCGGTCCACCTCCGGCTCCTCGTCCTGGATCGCGACCCCCTCCTCCTCCAGCAGGCGGCCGACGACGCGCTGGTACTCGGCGAGGGCGGTGCGGTAGTTGACGACGGAATTCACCTCGCGGCTGCGCGCCTGGGTCAGGTCCTCCTGGATCTGGGTGATCTGGAAGCTGGTGGACATGCCGTTCTCGTAGCGCTTGCGCTCGGCGTCCAGGTTGCGCTCCTGGAACACGCGCGAGGCCCGGGCCGCGTCGATCTGCTTGGCCGCGGTCTCCACCCGGCGGGCGGCGCCGCGCACCTCGGTGATGATGCCGTCGCGGGCGTCTTCCAGGGCGGTCTGGGCGCGCTCCAGGTCGATGTCGGCGATGGCCCGGGCCGCGCGGGCGCCCCGGTTCTGGAGCGGGAACCCGAAGGTGAGCTGGGCGGTCCAGCCGGTGAAGTCCAGGCCGGTGACCTGGTCGATGGCGTCGCCATAGCCGCCCGGGATGATCTGGATGATCTCGCCGGTGTCCTCGTCGCGGATGATCAGGTCGCCGCCGGCGCCGGCGTAGCCGTAGCTGACGTCCAGGTCGAGCGTCGGGCGCTCCTGGTTGCGGGCGAACTGCGACTCGATCCGGGCCTGCTCGATGTCGAGCTGCTGCGAGCGCAGCTCGGGGCGCTCGGCCAGGGCGGTCTGGATCGCGGCGTCCACGTCGATGGGCGTGTGCTGGATCGTGGGGTCGGTGGCGGGCCGGATCTCGGTCCCCCAGACCTCGCCCTCGGGCAGGTTGAGCAGCCGGCGGAGCTGGTCCTCGGAGTCGCCCACGGCGGACTGGGCCGTGATGATCCCCTCCTCGCGCTCGGCGATGGCGGCCTCGCTCTGCACCATCTCGAGCGGCGCCATGGTGCCGACCTCCACCTGGATGCGGTTGCGGTCGTGCAGCTCGCGGGCGAGGTTGAGGCTCTCCTGGGCCACGATGAGCTGGTCGCGCGCGCCCACCAGGTTCCAGTAGGCGTTGATGACGGCCTGCACCGTGAGGACGAGCTGGCGCTCGAACTCCTCGCGGCTGGCCTGGCTGCGGTTCTGTGCCACCAGGAGCTGGCGCTCGGTGGCGAGCCGGCCGAAGTCGCGCAGCAACGGCTGGTTGTAGCGGAAGTTGATCCCGGAGTTGAAGCCGGGGTTGATCCGGATGAAGGGGTTGTTGCTCTCCGTGCGGTTGTTGTTCCAGTCCACCGAGAGCAGGCCGCCCAGGGGGAAGAGCTGGTCAACGCCGAAGTTGAGCCGCTGCTCGCTCGACTCCGAGGCCTGGAGCTCGCTGATGGAGGGCGCGTTGTTGTCCTCGGCGTAGGCGACGGCGGAGAGCTGAAGGTCGTAGATGCCCAGGGTCTGGCCCACGCTCAGGCCGGCCCGGGTGCGGGCGTAGCGCTGGAGGGACACGTTGAGGTTCTGGCGCAGGGCGATCTCGACCGCCTCGTCCAGGGTCAGCAGGACGGCGCCGTCCCGGACCTCGACCCCGGTCGCCTCGACGGACCGCGCCACGGTATCGACCTGGATCTGCTGTTGCGGTTCCTGCGCTCCGGCCGCTCCAGCCAGCAGCAGGAGGCCTGCAGCAAAAAGAATGGATCGTGAACGGTTTCTCATGTGCTCCTCATCACCTGAAGCGGTGGATCTTTATGGACGAATTTCGGGCGGCGCCGGGCGCCGGCTCTGGTTGACTTACGCACGGGCCACACAAAGGTTACCTCACACCAGGGCTGCTCAGCTCGCCCGGATAAAAGCAAGAGGCTGAGTGCCCAGGCATGACCTCGGCCAGTGGTGGCGTCTCCTCCGCGCAGCGCCGCCTCGCGATCGGGCAGCGCGGATGGAACGGGCACCCCGGCGGCGGCGCCAGCGGGCTCGGCGGATCGCCGGCCAGGACGATCCTCTGCCTCCGCCTCCCCGGCTCGACCCGCGGCACGGCCGAGAGCAGGCTTACGGTATACGGATGAAGCGGCCGGGAGAACAGCTCCTCCCGGGAAGCCAGCTCCACGACCCTGCCCAGGTAGAGGACCGCCACCCGGTCGGCCAGGCGCTCCACCGCCGCCAGGTCGTGGGCGATGAGCAGCAGCGACAGGCCGAGCCGCTCGCTCAGATCTTCGAGCAGGTCGAGGATCTGGCCGCGGATCGAGACGTCCAGCGCCGTGACCGGCTCGTCCGCCACGAGCAGGTCCGGCCCGGCCGCCAGGGCGCGGGCGATGCCCACCCGCTGGCGCTGGCCGCCCGACAGCTCGTGGGGCCAGCGCGAGGCCAGCTCCGGAGCCAGCCCGACCGTGCCGAGCAGCTCGCGCACCCGCTCCGCCCTCCCCGCCCGGGTCACCCGGGCCAGCCCCTCGTGCACCGCCAGCGGCTCGCCCACGATCGACCCCACCCTCTGGCGGGGGTTGAGCGAGCCAAAGGGATCCTGGAACACCATCTGGAAGCGCCGCCTTCGCCGCCTCAGCTCCCGCGGCTTCAGGGCCAGGAGGTCCTCGCCGTCGAAGCGCACGCTTCCGGCCGTGGGCTCCTCCAGCCGCAGCACGCAGCGGGCGATGGTGGTCTTGCCGCTGCCCGACTCCCCCACCAGCGCCAGACACTCGCCGCGCCGGAGCGACAGGTCGACCCCGTCCACGGCGAGCACACTTCCCACCGAACGCCCGAGCAGCCCCCGCCGCACGGCGAACTCCTTGCGCAGGCCCTCGACCTCCAGCAGCGCTCCAGTCACGAGGGCTGTCACGAAGAGGCCTCCAGCAGCTCGCGCGTGTAGGGGTGAGACGGCGCGCGGAACACGTTCTCGACCCGCCCCTCCTCCACGATCCGGCCGTTGCGCATGACTGCCATGCGGTCGCAGGTCTCGGCCACCACGGCCAGGTCGTGTGTGATGAGGAGGACCGCCAGGCCGAGCTCGGCGCGGAGGGTCTCCAGCAGCTCCAGGATCTGCGCCTGGATGGTCACGTCGAGCGCGGTCGTGGGCTCGTCGGCCAGGAGCAGGTCGGGTCCGGCGGCCAGGGCGATGGCGATCAGGACGCGCTGCCGCTGCCCGCCCGAGAGCTGGTGCGGGTAGTCGCCGAGCCGGCGCCGGGCATCGGGCAGGGCGACCCGCTGCAGCAGCCGGACGGCCTCCTCCCGCGCCTCGCGGCGGGAGACCTGCCGGTGCGCCCGCACCGCCTCGGCGATCTGGAAGCCGATGGACCACACCGGGTCGAGCGCGGTCGAGGGCTCCTGGAAGACGATGCCGATCCGGCCGCCGCGCACCTTCCGGATCTCGCGCTCAGGCAGGCGGAGCAGGTCGGACTGCTCGTGATTCGGTCCTTCCAGGAGCACCCGGCCCGAGACCCGGGCGCGGGGAGGGAGGAGCTGGAGGACGGACATGGCCGTCATGCTCTTGCCCGAGCCGGACTCGCCCACCAGGCCCACGATCTCCCCGCGGCCGATCGACAGCGACACGCCGTCCACCGCGGGAACCCAGCCCGCGGGTCCCATCGGGAACGACACCTCGAGCCCTTCGATCTCGAGGAGGGTCATGTCTCGAGGAGGGTCATGCGTCCGGCTATCCGGCCCGCCTGCGCAGCCAGGCCACGGTCGAGGCCACGCCGAAGCCGGTGGCTCCCCCGCGCTTGCCGTTGGCCTCCGCGGACAGGTAGGCGACGCCGGCGATGTCGAGGTGGCCCCAGCTCTTCAGCCCGCCGACGAACTGGGAGAGGAAGGCCGCGGCCGTGCAGGAGGAGCCGGCCCGGCCCGCGGAGTTCTTGAGGTCGGCGTGGAGGCCCTTCATGTCCTCCAGGTACTCGGGGTAGAGCGGCATGCGCCAGATGCGCTCGCCGCTGTCGTCCGCGGCGGCCTGCACCTCGGCGGCGAGGCCGTCGTCCGGGGTGAACAGGCCGGCGGCCTGGTGGCCGAGGGCCACGACGATCGCGCCGGTCAGCGTCGAGAATTCCAGCAAGGCGTCGGGCTTCTCCTCCGCGGCCCACGCCATGGCGTCGGCGAGGATGATCCGGCCCTCGGCGTCGGTGTTGGTGATCTCCACGGTCTTGCCGTTGTAGAAGCGGAGGATGTCCCCCGGCCTGTAGGCGTTGCCGCTGGGCATGTTCTCGGTGAAGGGGCAGTAGGCCCGCAGGCGGACCTTGAGGCCGAGCTGGGCCACCGCGCGCACGATAGCCAGCACCGTGCAGGCGCCGCACTTGTCGTACTTCATGTCCTCCATGTTCTGCGCCGGCTTGATGGAGATGCCGCCCGTGTCGAAGGTGACCCCCTTGCCCACGAGAGCAATGACCGGGCCCTCGGTCCCCCAGTCCAGGCGGACCAGGCGGGGGGGGTGGGCCGAGCCCGAGCCCACGGCCAGGATGCCGCCCATGCCGCGCTTCTCCATCTCCTTCTCGTCGAGCACGGTTACCTGGATGCCGTTTTCCCCGTCCAGCTCCAGGGCGCGCTCCGCCATCCAGAGCGTGGTGGCCTCGTTCGGGGGCGTGTTGGCCAGGGTGCGGCTGAAGGCCTGGGCGTCGGCGATGGCGCGGCTGAAGGCCACGGCCGAGTCATAGACGTCCTCCTCGCCGTCCGGAGGCGCCACCAGGATGCGCTCCAGCCGGGCGCCGTTCTTGTCATCCGACCGGCGCTCGAAGCGGTAGCCGGCCAGGGACATCCACCGGGCCACCCGCTCGGCGGCCGGACGGCCGGTGGTCTCTCCGTGGCGGGGCAGGACGTACCCCAGGGTCTTGAAGCCGTTGGCCCGCGCGTGCTCGGCGGTGCGGCCGATCCAGTTCGAGAGCTTCACCGGCGAGAACTCATCGCGCTTGCCGAGGCCGGTCAGCAGCACGGCCGGGCCGTCCCCGCCCGCGTCGGTCTGGCCCGCCTGCTCCTCCTTGCCCTTCCATCCTGGCCGCCGGGCCACCCGTTCGGCCGCGGTCCGCACCTCGCCGTCGAGGCCGTCGACCTCCGGAGCTTCGCCCTCGAAAGCGCCGAGGACCAGCAGTTCCGCGGCCCGATTTCCGCGAGAGACAACTTCGACCGGTAAAACTTCCGTCATGAGATCCCTCCAGGGCCAATTTTCCACGGCGGCAGAGTTTAGCAGGTGCGGGGGCGGACCCTCCCTTCTGTGGTATATCTACTCGCTACAAACCAGCTCCAAGAGCACCCTGGGAATGACTTCGCCGCCTCTTCTGCAGCTCCTGCAGGGTCCGTTCAACTTCCTGCGTCCGGACATGGAAGAGGTGCGCCGCCTCGTGCCCGAGCTCGAGCGCGCTCTTCCCATGCCGCGCCCCATCTTCCTGGAGGACGAAGGGGCCACGCCCATCCGCGGCTTCCCCATCCTCCAATCCCCCGGCATGGAGGGCCTGCGCAAGGCCCTGGGCCAGTTCATCCTGTCCGAAGAGAACGCGCAGCTCGCCGCGGTCCGGCGCGATACGTTCGACCGCAAGGCCTATGCGATGGCCTGGGACCGCTACTGCGGGCTCCTCGCCAAGGCGGTCGAGAACGCCACCATCTCCAGCTACGGCCGCCAATACCCGGCCGTGTTCTGGCTCCAGCACTCCCTGGAGATCGCCCGCCTCCTGAAGGACACCCCGCGGCGCATCGTGCGCATCGACACCGAGATCGGCCGCCGCCAGGGCGACGCCATCAAGTACCGCATCCTCGACCGCTACCTGGACCGGGTGCTGTCCACCACCTACGAGATCGTGCAGAAGGTGGCAGGCGCCACCGAGGAGGTCGAAGAGGAGCTCTTCCCCCGCCTGCTCACCCGGATGCGCGACAACGTCCTCGTCTTCACCGAGGACTACATCGGCCGCGACATGGCCGAGCTCGCCAGCTACTTCGCCGGCTCCCTGCGCATCGACGGCCGCGACTTCCGCCAGCGGCTGGATGAGCTGGGCCGCTGGCACGCGGGGCAGATCGAGTCCGACCCCGACCTGCGCAGCGTGGCGACGAACCTGCTCCGCTTCGACACCAAGGGCGACCCCCGCGACCTCCTGGTGCAGCCCGGCTATGTCGCCTACCTGTCGACCCTGAAGAGCTACAACCCGGCCAGGCTGCTGCCGCCGCCGCTGGTCCAGGTCTGGGAGAGCCTGCTCGTCAAGCTCAAGGAGTTCGAGCTCTTCCACAGCTTCCGCAAGAGCCTGGTGCCGGTCGAGGCCCAGAACGGCATGCTGGTGGCGCGGGGCGGCGGCGTGCGTCTCTCGCAGGCGACCCGGCCGCTCGACTTCCTGGAGCCATGGGTGGTCGATCCCCGGGTCGAGCGCTTCGGGATGATCTACGACATCAGCGACTTCTCCCAGACCCTGTCGGTCCTGCACCGGGCCGGCACCGAGATCCAGGACGACGCCTTCCGCAAGATGTTCCGCTTCCAGCGGCGGATCAACCGGCTCGCCCTGACCCACCGGGTGAAGCTGGAGAAGTACCTGGGCGACGGCGCCTTCTACTCCTGCCGCGATGCCGCGAAGCTCCTGGTCTGCTCGGTACAGATCCAGCGGCTGTACGAAGACGCGCTGCGCGAGGGCTTCCCCTTCGACCGCGGCATGCGGATCGCGCTCAACTATGGCGCCTACCGTCTGATCCCCATGGGGAGCGGCCGTCCCGGCGAAACGGAGCGCTACGAGTTCTTCGGGCCGGGCCTGGTCGAGCTCTCCCGCCTGACCACGGGCAAGGGGACGCAGGAGGTCGACGAGGTCAAGACCATGCTCATCTCGCAGGGCTTCTCCTCCATCCAGGTCCACGACTTCTTCGCGCCGCTCGCGGAGAAGAACGTCGACGTGGTGGACAAGAACGAGGAGTCCCGGCGCTTCTACGCCTACCTGAACCGCAACGGCACCCTGCACAACAACGGCATGGTGGCGACCGCGGCTTACATGCAGCGCCTGGAGACCGAGCTCGGCAGCCGCACCCTCCTGCGGGCGTCGGACGGCGAGAGGGTCTATGTCCTGGTGGACGTGGAGGACGGCGGCGCCAAGATCTCCTGCGGCGTGCGCAAGCTCGGCTTCGCCCAGCTCAAGGGTCTGGAGAAGCTCGCCGTCTACGAGCTGGTGGACGGCCGCAGCCTCGACCTGGGCTCCTACCAGGAGATCCCGGGCGACACCCTGGGAACGGCGATCGAGCGGGTGTCGACGAGCCGGGGGTGAGGGAGCCTCTGATATCTTCCCTGCCATGGACTCCGTCCTCTGGCAGAGCGATCTCCCCGACTACGGCCCGCCCCGGCGGGGCAAGGTGCGGGACGTCTACGACCTCGGCGACACGCTGCTCATCGTGGCCACCGACCGGCTGTCGGCCTACGACTTCGTGCTCCAGCCCGGCATCCCGGACAAGGGGAAAATCCTCAACCAGCTCTCCAACTTCTGGTTCGCGAAGCTCGCGGAGGTGGTCCCGAACCACATCCTGGCCACGGACCCCGCGGACTTCCCCTCCGGCCTCGCGCCGTACCGGGACCTCCTGCGCGGCCGGGCGGTGCTGGTGCGCCGGGCGAAAGTCGTGCCCTTCGAGTGCGTGGCCCGGGGATATCTGGCCGGGAGCGGCTACCGCGAGTACCGGGCCTCCGGCGAGGTCTGCGGCATTCCGCTGCCGGCGAAGCTCGACCGGGCAAGCCCGCTCCCCCACCCCATCTTCACCCCGGCCACCAAGGCGGCCGAGGGGCACGACGAGAACGTCACCTTCGCGACCGTCGAGCAGGCCGTGGGCTCCGATCTCGCCGCCCGCCTGCGCGACCTGACCCTCGCCCTGTACACGAAGGGCGCGTCTCATGCTGCCGAGCGCGACCTGATCCTGGCCGACACCAAGTTCGAGTTCGGGTTCGGGGACGACGGGACATTGCTCCTGATCGACGAGGTGATGACGCCCGACTCCTCGCGCTACTGGGACGTCCAGCGCTGGACACCGGGAGAGGAGCCAGCCTCCTTCGACAAGCAGTACGTGCGGAACTGGCTCGACGCCTCGGGCTGGGACCACCAGTCCCCCCCGCCCGTCCTCCCCGAGGAGGTGGTGAGGGGGACCCGCGAGCGCTACATCGAAGCCTTCCGGCGGATCACCGGGCAGGAGCCCGACCTCTAGTCTGGCTTTCGCACTACCGAAACTGTTCGCATGCCAAGATACCAAGCCGGGTGGGATGTTCCGCTCGGCTTCCCCCAACAACGAAAAGGAGGCTCCGCATGGCGCCGAAGCTCTCGTTCCAGCTCAAGCTCCTCTTCAACGAAACGGTTGTCGACAATTGGAGTAATTGGCAGTACGCCGGTGCCGATGCCGTCGAGCAGACAACCCAACAGAAGGCGAAGCTGATCGCGACGAAACGGGATAACAGCAACGGCAGCTTCAGCTTCCCGGCCTCCATGCTGACGGCGACCCTGATGCTCGAAGGAAGCGACGGTCCGGTGCCGCCGAACCTCACCCTCCAGGGTGTCCACGATCTCAAGACCAATGACGAGACGGGGAGCGTCAGCTCGGCGTCCCCGGAGTTTGCTGCCTACCGTGGAGGTGCCTTCACGTTCGCCGCCAAGAAGGGCATCCTCACCATCTATCCGGCCGGCTGATCCGCTCGATCCATGGGTTGGATCACTCAAGGCCGCTCGGGAAGTCAATCCGCGAGCGAGAGGCGCTAACTTTGTGCTGCCGGAGGGAGGCGCACGCGCCGGGTAGAGCACCATACCCGACGGCCGTGCCCTGTACG
>DATMER010000118.1:0-84055 GCA_035556715.1 Thermoanaerobaculia bacterium | reverse complement strand
CTCTTCGGCGTCCAGCCGGGCGATCGGGTTCTGCAGTTCGCCTCGCCGGCCTTCGACGTGGCCATGGAAGAGATCCTGTCCACCCTGGGGGCGGGCGCGGCCCTCGTGCTTCGCGACGAGCTGTGGGATACCGAGACGCTGGTGAGGCGGGTGGAGGAGCTCGGCATCACGATCCTCAACCTGCCGAGCGCGGTCTGGCATCACTGGGCCCTGGAGGCGGCATCCCTCGCGCCGCCGCCGCCGCTCCGCCTGATCGTCGTGGGCGGCGAAGAGGTGCTGGCCGAGCCGGCCCGCCAGTGGCTGCGCTCGCGGCTGGCGGGGATCCCAGTCCTGAACGGCTACGGTCCCACCGAGGCCGTGATCACTGCCACGCTGCACGAGGTGACCCTGGAGAGCCTCGGCGCGGGAGCATCGGTCCCGATCGGCCGTCCACTGCCAGGGCGCTCCGCTCTGGTCCTTGACCTCCGGGGGAACCCGGTGCCCGTGGGGGTGCCCGGCGAGCTCTACCTCGGCGGCTGCCTTGCCCGCGGCTATCTCGGCCTCGCAGGCCTCACCGCGGAGCGGTTCGTCCCCGATCCCTTCGGTGGGTCCGGCGCGCGCCTCTACCGGTCGGGCGACCTCGTGAAGCTGCGCCCCGATGGCGCCCTGGAGTTCCTGGGCCGCATCGACCAGCAGGTCAAGATCCGCGGCTTCCGGGTGGAGCCCGCGGAGATCGAGGCGGCCCTGGCGGCCCATCCGGCGGTGGCGGCGGCCGCGGTCCTGGTCCGCGAGTCCGGGCGGGAGAAGCAACTGGTAGCGTTCGTCGAGCCCGCGGGGACGTCCTTGCTGGTCCACGCCCTGGTTGCCGACCTGCGTGCCTTCCTGGAGACGCGGCTTCCCGCCTGGATGGTGCCTGCCGCGTTCGCCGTGATCGGCGCACTCCCGCTGAATGCCAGCGGCAAGATCGACCGGGCCGCTCTCTGCCGCATCCCTGTCGAGGTGCAGCGCGAGGAGTCGGAGGCGCCGCAGACCGAGGTCGAGCAGGCGTTGGCCGAGGTGTGGCAGGAGGTGCTTGGCATCGACCGGGTCGGACGGGGCGACCATTTCTTTCACCTCGGAGGCCACTCCCTGCTGGCGATGCGCCTCGCCACGCGGGTGCGCGCGCTGTTCGGCATCGATCTGGAGCTGCGCGACTTCTTCGAGGCGCCCACCCTCTCGGGCTTCGCCGAGCGGGTCGAGCGCGCGCTCCAGCCGGTCTCCACCCCGGATGTGGACCTGGACGAGATTGGCTCGCTGGACGACATCCTGGCGGATCTGGACGGCCTGTCCGAGGACGAGATCCGGCTCATGCTCCTGGAGGCTCAGCGCGAGGAAGAGGGATCGATGACGCACACTGTCCGCGAGCTCGAGGAGATGGCATGACAGACGATCAGAGCAGGCGGGAGGGCGGCCTCTCACCCGAGAAGCTCGCCCTCGCCGCGCTGCTGAAGAAGAAGAAGGCGGCGGAAGCCCTGGCCGCGCGCCAATCGGCGAAGAAGTCGGCGGAGATGGCGGACATGCCTCGCCGCGGCTCGTCAGGCCCGGCGCCGGTCTCATTCGCCCAGCAGCGGCTCTGGCTGCTCGACCGGCTCGAGCCCGGCAGTACCGCCTACAACATGCCATCGGTCTCGCGCCTGCGCGGCTCGCTCGACGCAGCCGCGCTGGAGCGCGCCATCGGCGAGATCATCCGCCGGCACGAGTCGCTGCGCACCACCTTTGCCGAGCAGAGCGGCGAGCCGGTCCAGGTGGTCGCACCGCCATCTGCCTTCAACCTGCCCGTTGCAGACCTGACAGGCCTGGAGGAGGAGTCCCGCCGCGCGGAGGAGAGCCTTCTCCTGGTGGCGACCCGGCGGCCCTTCGTTCTGGAGCGGGGACCGCTGTTCCGGGCCGCCCTGGTGCGCCTCTCTCCGCAGGAGCACCTGCTCCTGCTGGACATGCACCACATCGTCTCGGACGGCTGGTCCTTCGGCGTCTTCTTCCGCGAGCTGGGGGCGCTCTACAGAGCCTTCAGTACGGATGCAGCCCCATCCCTGCCGGAGCTGCCCGTGCAGTATCCCGACTTCTCCGTGTGGCAGAGGGGGTGGCTGCGGGGGCCCGTCCTGGAGGAGCAGCTTTCGTACTGGCGCGGGCGGTTGGCCGGCGCGCCGCCGGCCCTGGAGCTGCCCCTCGACCGCGTGCGGCCCGCGGTGCAGACCCACCGTGGCGGCCTCCTGGAGGCCGACGTCTCCTCCGAGCTGACGGCGAGGCTGCGGAAGCTTTCTCTGGAGGAGGGGAGCTCGCCGTTCATGACCCTCCTCGCCGTGTTCCAGCTCCTCCTGTCCCGCCTCTCGGGCCAGGACGACGTGGTGGTGGGCTCGCCCAGCGCCGGCCGCAGCCGGGCCGAGGTCGAAGGGCTGATCGGCCTGTTCCTCAACACCCTGGTGCTGCGCACGGACCTCTCGGGCGACCCCTCCTTCCGCGAGCTGCTCGGCCGCGTCAAGGACGTGGTGCTCGGCGCCTTCAGCTACCAGGCAATCCCCTTCGAGCGTCTGCTGGAAGAGCTCCAGCCCGAGCGGCTCCTCAGCCGCACGCCGATCTTCCAGGTCCTGTTCAACCACGGCTCATTCTCGGACGGTGAGATGGCCCTGCCCGGCCTCGAGGTCGAGACGATCGATCTCCGCTCCATCGAATCGAAGTTCGACTTCACCCTCTACGTCAACGAGCTGCCGGACTCGCTCAAGCTCCAACTGGTCTACAACGCCGACCTCTTCGAGCCGGAGCGCATGGCGGAGATGCTGCGCCAGTTCGAGTACCTCCTGGCGCAGGCCGCCGCAGCTCCGGAGCGGCGGATCGGCGAGCTGTCGCTGGTGACCCCCGCGGCCGCCGCCGCGCTGCTGCCAGATCCCGCGCGGCCGCTCGGCGGCGAATGGCGCGGCGCGGTCCACCACGCGCTCACGCGCCAAGCCGGCCAGCACTCGGACCGGATCGCGGTCTGCGATGCGCGGGGGACCTCCTGGACCTATGCCGAGCTGGAGTCCCGCGCCAACCAGCTCGCCCATTTCCTGATCTCTCACGGGGTGGAGAAGGGTGACGCGGTGGCCGTCTGGGCCCATCGCAGCGTGCCTCTCGTCCAGGCCCTGCTGGGCACGCTCAAGGCCGGCGCGGCCTTCATCGTCCTCGATCCGGCCTACCCGGTGCCGCGCCTCCTCGACTACCTGCGCATCGGTCGCCCTTCCGCCTGGGTCACGGTGCCGGGCGCACCTCCGCCGCCCGCGGAGGTGGAGGAGGCCATTGCCGGCCTCTGCCGAGGCGATCTGCCGGCCTTGCCTGTGCTGCCGGAGACCGATCCGGCCGTGCCTGTCGGGCCGGATGACGCGGCCTGCATCACCTTCACCTCGGGCTCCACCGGCATGCCCAAGGGGGTGGTAGGGCGGCACGCTCCGCTCACCTACTTCTACCCGTGGATGGCCGAGCGCTTCGCTCTGGGCGAGGACGACCGGTTCGGCATGCTGTCGGCGCTGTCGCACGACCCTTTGCAGCGCGACGTGTTCACACCGGTCTGGTTCGGTGCCCGGATGATCCTGCCCGATCCCGACCGGATCGGTGCCCCGGGCTACCTCGCGAGTTGGCTGCGCAGTGAGGAGGTGACGGTTCTCCACCTCACCCCGGCGATGATGGAGATGGTGCTCGATTCGGCGGAGAACGGGCCCGAGCGGATCGCCGAGCTGCCGGACCTGCGCCGGGCGTTCGTGGTGGGCGACCTGCTCAAGAAGGGCGACGTCGAGCACCTGCAGGAGCTCGCCCCGTCGGTGGTCTGCACGAACCTGTACGGCTCTACCGAGACGCAGCGGTCGGTCTCCTACTTCCAGATGCCGCGTCCGGGTCAGCCCGGTCCGCGGCTGGGCAAGGAGGTGCTGCCGCTGGGCCGCGGCATGGAGGGGTGCCAGCTCCTGGTGCTGAACTGGGGTGGCCGTCTGGCGGGCGTGGGCGAGGCGGGCGAGATCCACCTCCGCAGCCGCCATCTCGCGCGTGGCTATCTCGGCGACGAGGCGCTGACGGCCGAGCGGTTCCGGCCCAACCCGCTGGTGGCGAGCCCGTTGGCAGGAGACCGGGTCTACAAGACCGGCGACCTCGGCCGCTACCTGCCCGACGGAGGCGTAGAGTTTGCCGGCCGCGCCGACTTCCAGGTGAAGCTGCGCGGCTTTCGGATCGAGCTGGGTGAGGTCGAGGCCGCGCTGGCGCGTTTCCCCGGCGTGCGCGAGTGCGTGGTGGTCGTGCGGGAGGACCGGCCAGGGGACCGCCGGCTCGCCGGCTACGTGGTGAGCGCGGGCGCCGCGCCCTCGCAGGGCGACCTGCGCGCTTTCCTGGGCTCGCGGCTGCCGGACTACATGGTGCCGTCCGCGTTCGTGGCCCTGCCGGCCCTGCCGCTGACCCGCACCGGCAAGGTGGACCGCCGGGCGCTTCCCGCACCTCCCGAGGAGCGGCGCGAGACGGAGCAGCCGCTGGAGAGGAGCCCCGTGGAGGAGCTGCTGGCCGGCATCTGGGCCGATCTGCTCGGAATGCCCGGCGTCGCTCCCCACGAAGGCTTCTTCGAGCTCGGGGGGCACTCCCTGCTCGCCACGCGGATGATCTCGCGGGTCCGCGCCGTGCTCGGCGTGGAGCTTCCGATGCGGGCGGTTTTCGAGGAGCCGACGCTGGCCGGTTTTGCGGCCCTGGCCGAGCGGGTGGGCCGAGGAGGGGCCGAAGCCGCGGCGGTGCCCTCCCTGGTCCCGGTGCCGCGCAGCGGACCCCTGCCCGCGTCGTTTTCCCAGCAGCGGCTCTGGTTCCTGGATCGGCTCGAGCCGGGGAGCTTCGCCTACAACCTGGCTGGAGCGGCGCTCCTGGAGGGCTCGCTGGACGTGGCGGCCCTGGCTGGAGCGCTCGGCGGGATCGTCACGCGGCACGAGTCGCTGCGCACGCATTTCGTCGAGCAGGACGGGGAGCCGCTGCAGGTGATCGCCGAGCCCGCTCCTCTCCCTCTGCCGGTCGTCGACCTTTCCGGCTTGGCGGCCGAGGCGCGGGAGGAAGAGGTGCTCCGTGTCGCGGGCTCCGAGGCTCGCCGGCCCTACGACCTGTCCCGCGGGCCGCTCGTACGGTCCGCCCTTCTGCGGCTGGCGGAGGAGGAGCACGCTCTTCTCGTCGGCATGCACCACATCGTGTCCGACGGCTGGTCCCTGGGCATCTTCGTACGCGAGCTGGGCGCGCTCTACCGGGGCGAGGCGGCAGCCTTGCCGGAGCTGCCCATCCAGTACGCCGACTATGCCGCCTGGCAGCGGCAGTGGCTGAGCGGGCAGGTGATGGAGGACCGGCTCGCCTGGTGGAAGCACCAGCTCTCCGGAGCGCCGCAGGTGTTGGAGCTCCCCCTGGACCGGCCCCGTCCGGCCGTTCAGAGCTACCGCGGCGGCCGTGCGCACCTGGCGATCGGTCGCGATTTGGAAATCCGCCTGGAGGCCGCGGCCCGGCGGCTCGGCGTGACTCCGTTCATGGCCCTGCTCGCCGGGTTCACGACCCTGCTGTCCCGCTACGGCAGCCAGACCGACGTGGTCGTGGGCACTCCAATCGCCAACCGGGGGCGCGCCGAGCTTGAAGATGTAATCGGCTTCTTCGCCAATACACTGGCGTTGCGCGTCGATCTCTCCGGGGATCCGGGATTCAGCGAGCTGGCCCATCGCGTGCGGGCAGTGGCCCTCGGGAGCTACGCCCATCAGGACGTCCCGTTCGAGCGGCTGGTGAGCGAGCTGCGGCCTGAGCGGGATCTGAGCCACGCTCCGGTGTTCCAGGTCATGCTCTCCCTGCAGAACCTGCCGGACGCCCACCTGGACCTGGCGGGCCTCACGCTTTCGCCTCTGGAGCTGGACTTCGGCCGGACGCAGTTCGACCTCTCCCTGTTCCTGTTCCCTGAGCCGGACCAGGGCGGCCTTCTGGCGCGGCTGGAGTATGCGCGCGACCTGTTCGACGTGGGAAGCGCGGAGCGCCTGCTCACCCATCTGCACAATCTCCTGGTCGGGATCGCTGAGGCTCCGGAGCAGCGGCTCTCGGAGCTGCCGCTGCTCGCTCCCGAGGAGCGGCGGGAGCTGCTGGCGGCGGGCAACCTCACTTCGTCGGAGGTGCCTGGGCGTCTGCTGCATGAGCTCTTCGAGATGATGGCCGCGGAGCGGCCGGACGCAGTGGCCGTGGCGTACGAGGGAGAGGCTCTCACTTACGCAGAGCTGAACGCCTCGGCCAACCGCGTGGCTCACCTGCTGCTGCGGCTCGGGGTGGGATCGGAGAGCCTGGTGGCGGTCTGCCTGGAGCGCTCGCCGGCGATGCTTTCGGCCCTGCTGGGCGTGCTCAAGGCCGGAGGGGCCTACATCCCGCTGGACCCCACGTATCCGGCGGAGCGGGTAGCCTGGGTGCTCGAAGACAGCCGCGCTTCGGTGCTGCTCACCCAGAGCAGCCTCGTGGACGTTCTCCCGAGCCATGTCGGCCGTACGATCGTCCTCGATCAGACCGATCTCTCCGAAGAGATCGAGGCCGATCCGGCGCCTCTCGCCGGTCCCGAGAACCTGGCCTACGTCATCTACACCTCCGGTTCCACCGGCCGGCCCAAGGGAGTGGCGGTGCGCCAGCGGGGCGCGGTCAACTTCCTGGCCTCCATGGCAGGCCGTCCCGGAGTTGGACCCGGCGACGTGGTGCTCGCGGTCACCACCATCGCGTTCGACATTTCGGTGCTGGAGCTGTTCCTGCCGCTGTCCCGGGGCGCCCGCATCGAGCTGGTGGGGAGGGAGACCGCAGGCGACGGCTTCCGGCTCAAGGAGAAGCTCGCCGGAGTCACTGTGGCGCAGGCCACCCCCGCGACTTGGCGCCTCCTGCTGGAGGTCGGCTGGGAGGCGAGCCCTGGCCTCAAGGTCCTGTGTGGCGGCGAAGCCCTTCCTCCCGATCTCGCCTGCGAGCTGCTGGCGCGGACTGGAGAGCTGTGGAATGTCTACGGTCCCACCGAGACGACGGTGTGGTCGGCCGTCCACCCGGTTTCGGCGGCCGATGCCGACGGTTCGCGGCCGATGCCCCTGGGCGAGGCGATCGCCAACACGGAGCTCTACCTGCTCGGCCGCTTCGAGCAGGGCCTGGAGCCGGTGCCTTCCGGAGCCCCCGGCGAGCTCTACATCGGCGGCGAGGGGCTCGCCCGCGGCTATCTGGGCCGGCCCGATCTCACGGCCGAGCGCTTCGTGCCGGATCCCTTCTCGGGCCGGCCCGGAGCCCGTCTCTACCGTACGGGCGACCTGGTGCGCCGTCGCTCCCACCTGGAGTTCATCGGCCGGGCGGATCATCAGGTCAAGATCCGCGGCTTCCGGATCGAGATCGGCGAGATCGAGTCGGTACTGAGCGCGCAGCCCGCCGTGCGCGAGTCCGCAGTGGTGGTGCGGGAGGACGAGCCGGGCGCGAAGCAACTGGTGGCCTACCTGGCCTTCCACGAGGGCGCTGGGGACAGCCTGGAGGCGGTTCGGAGCGAGCTGCGCCGGAGGCTTCCGGAGTACATGGTGCCGCAGCTCTTCGTGGTGCTCCCATCGCTGCCGTTGACCCCCAACGGCAAGGTGGACCGCCGGGCGCTTCCGCCCCCTGCCGAGGAGCGGCGCGAGGTGGAGCGGCCGTTGGAGAGGAACCCGGTGGAGGAGCTGCTGGCCGGCATCTGGGCCAGAGTTCTCGGGGTGCCCGATGTCGCGCCGCACGAGAGCTTCTTCGAGCTCGGAGGGCATTCACTCCTCGCCACGCGGATGACCGCAAGGGTCCGCACCGTGCTTGGTGTGGAGCTGCCGATGCGGGCGGTGTTCGAGGAGCCCACGCTGGCCGGCTTCGCGGCCTTGGCCGAGCGGGTGCGCCGGGGGGATGCCGAAGCCGTGGTGTTGCCCCCCCTGGTCCCGGTGCCTCGCGGCGGGCCACTGCCCACGTCGTTCTCCCAGCATCGGGTCTGGTTCCTGGACCAGCTCGAGCCGGGAAGCTTTGCGTACAACCTGGCTGAAGCGGCGCGCCTGGATGGCTCGCTGGACGTGGCGGCTCTGGCCGGGGCGCTCTCCGGGATCGTCATCCGGCACGAGTCGCTGCGCACGCGCTTCATCGAGCAGGACGGTGAATCGCTGCAGGTGATCCAGGATCCCGCTCCGCTCCCTCTGCCGATCGTCGACCTTTCCGGCCTGGCGGACAAGGCGCAGGAAGAGGAGATGCTCCATGTGGCTGGCGCCGAAGCCCGCCGGACCTACGATCTGTCCCGCGGACCGCTCGTGCGCTCCATTCTGCTGCGGCTGGGGCAGGAGCAGCACGTCCTTGTTTTCGGCATGCACCACATCGTCTCCGACGGCTGGTCCCTGGGCATCTTCGTGCGCGAGCTGGGTGCGCTCTACCGGGCTTTGACCACGGGCGAGCCCGCGGCCCTGCCGGATCTGCCCATCCAGTACGCCGACTTCGCTGCCTGGCAGCGGCAGTGGCTGAGCGGGGAGGTGATGGAAGATCGGCTCGCCTGGTGGAGAGGGCAGCTCTCCGGTGCGCCGCAGGTGCTGGAGCTCCCTCTTGATTGGCCCCGTCCGGCTGTTCAGAGCTACATCGGCGGCGGCCGTGCGCACCTGACGATCGGTCGCGAGCTGGAGGCCCGCCTGGAGGCCGTGACCCGGCGCCTCGGCGTGACTCCGTTCATGGGCCTGCTCGCCGGGTTCGCCACCCTGCTGTCCCGCTACGGCAGCCAGACCGATGTGGTCGTGGGCACTCCGATCGCCAACCGGGGCCGCGCCGAGCTCGAGGATGTGATCGGCTTCTTCGCCAACACGGTGCCGCTGCGGGTCGATCTCTCCGGGGATCCGGGATTCGACGAGCTGGCCCGGCGCGTGCGGGCGATGGCCCTCGGAAGCTACGCCAATCAGGACGTTCCCTTCGAGCGGCTGGTGAGCGAGCTGCAGCCGGAGCGGAACCTGAGCCACGCGCCCGTGTTTCAGGTCATGCTCGCCCTGCAGAATCTGCCGGATGCTCGCCTGGATCTGGCGGACCTCACGCTCTCTCAGCTGGAGCTGGACTTCGGCCGGACGCAGTTCGACCTCTCCCTGTTCCTGTTTCCGGAGCCGGACCAGGGCGGCCTTCTGGGTTGGCTGGAGTATGCGCGCGACCTGTTCGACGCGGGAACCGCGGACCGCCTGCTCGCCCATCTGCACAACCTCCTGGCTGGAATCGCAGAGGCGCCGGAGCGGCGGCTCTCGGAGCTGCCGCTGCTTGCTCCCGAGGAGCGCCAGGAGCTGCTGGCGGCCGGCAACCGCACGGCGGCCGAGGTGCCCGGGCGTCTGCTGCATCAGCTCTTCGAGGCCATGGCCGCGGAGCGGCCGGACGCAGTGGCCATAGCGTACGAGGGTGAGACTCTCACCTACGCGGAGCTGAACGCCTCGGCCAACCGTGTTGCCCACCTGCTGCTGCGGCTCGGCGTGGCACCGGAGAGCCTTGTGGCGGTCTGCCTGGAGCGCTCGCCGGCGATGCTTTCGGCCCTGCTGGGTGTGCTCAAGGCCGGAGGGGCCTACATCCCGCTGGACCCCACGTATCCGGCAGAGCGGGTGGCCTGGGTGCTCGAAGACAGCCGCGCTTCGGTGTTGCTCACCCAGGGCAGCCTCGTGGACATGCTCCCGAGCCATGGCGGCCAAACGATCGTTCTCGATCAGACCGATCTCTCCGAAGAGAGCGAGGCCGATCCGGCGCCTCTCGCCGGTCCCGAAAACTTGGCCTACGTCATCTACACCTCCGGTTCCACCGGCCGGCCCAAGGGAGTGGCGGTGCGCCAGCGGGCTGCAGTCAACTTCCTGGCCTCCATGGCAGGCCGTCCCGGCGTTGGACCCGGCGACGTGGTGCTCGCGGTCACCACCATCGCGTTCGACATTTCGGTGCTGGAGCTGTTCCTGCCGCTGTCCCGGGGCGCTCGCATCGAGCTGGTGGGGAGGGAGGCCGCGGGGGATGGCTTCCGGCTGAAAGAGAAGCTCGCCGGGGTTACCGTGGCGCAGGCTACCCCGGCGACTTGGCGCCTCCTTTTGGAAGCCGGCTGGGAGGCCAGCCCTGATCTCAAGATCCTGTGCGGCGGAGAAGCCATTCCGCCGGACCTCGCCCGCGAGCTGCTGGCGCGGACTGGGGAGCTGTGGAACGTCTACGGCCCCACCGAGACCACGGTGTGGTCCGCGGTCCACCCGGTCTCGGCGGCAGATGCTGCCGGCTCGCGGCCGCTGCCTCTGGGCGAGGCGATCGCCAACACGGAGCTCTACCTGCTCGGCCGCTTCGAGCAGGGCCTGCAGCCGGTGCCTCTTGGCGCGCCCGGCGAGCTCTACATCGGCGGCGAGGGGCTTGCCCGCGGCTATTTGGGCCGGCTCGACCTCACGGCCGAGCGATTCGTGCCGGACTTCTTCTCGGGTCGTCCCGGCGCGCGCCTCTACCGCACGGGTGACCTGGTGCGACGCCGCTCCCAGGATGGAGCTCTGGAGTTCCTCGGCCGGGCGGACCATCAGGTCAAGATCCGCGGCTTCCGGATCGAGCTCGGGGAGATCGAGTCGGTGCTGAGTGCGCAGCCCGCCGTGCGCGAGTGCGCGGTTATGGTGCGGGAGGACGAGCCGGGTGCGAAGCATCTGGTGGCCTACCTCGCATTCCACCAGGGCGCCGATGCCGGCCTGGAGGCGGTGCGGAGCGAGCTGCGACGGAGGCTTCCGGAGTACATGGTGCCGCAGCTCTTCGTGGTGCTCCCATCCCTGCCGCTGACCCCGAACGGCAAGGTGGACCGCCGGGCGCTTCCAGCTCCAGCCGAGGAGCGGCGCGAGGTGGAGCGGCCGTTGGAGAGGAGACCGGTGGAGGAGCTGCTGGCCGGCATCTGGGCCAGAGTTCTCGGAGTGCCCGACGTGGCACCGCACGAGAGCTTCTTCGAGCTCGGAGGGCATTCGCTCCTCGCCACTCGGATGACCGTGCGGGTCCGTGCCGCGCTCGGCGTCGAGCTTCCCATGCGGGCTGTATTCCAGGAGCCCACGCTGGCCGGCTTCACCGCGCTGGCAGAACGGGCGCTGCAGGGGGATGGTGTCGTGGCGACGCCTCCCCTGGTGCGAGTGCCGCGCGGCGGGGCTCTGGCCACCTCGTTCTCCCAGCAGCGTCTCTGGCTCCTGGACCGGATCGAGCCGGGGAGCTCCGCCTACAACCTGGCGGGCGCGGTGCGCCTCGAGGGCTCCTTGGATGTCGCCTCCCTGGAGGGCGCGCTCGACACCATCGTCCGTCGGCACGAGTCGCTGCGCACGACGTTCGTGGAGGAGGAAGGCGAGCCGCGGCAGGTGGTTGCGGAGCCCGCTCCGGTTCCTCTGCCGGTGGTCGACCTCTCCCGCCTGGCGGCCAAGACGCGAGAGGACGAGGCGCGCAGTATCGCCTCCACCGAGGCTCGAAGGCCCTACGACCTGGGTCACGGACCTCTGATGCGCTCCGCCCTGCTGCGGCTAGGGGAGCGGGAGCACGCTCTCCTCGTCGGCATGCACCACATCGTGTCCGACGGCTGGTCCATGGGCATCTTGGTGCGCGAGCTGGACGAGCTCTACCGTGCCCTCGTCACCGGCGAGGCAACGGCTTTGCCCGAGCTGCCCATCCAGTATGCCGACTATGCCTCCTGGCAGCGGCAGTGGCTGAGCGGGGAGGTGATGGAGGAGCGGCTTGCCTGGTGGAAGGGGCAGCTCGCAGGTGCGCCGCCGGTGGTGGATCTCCCCCTGGACCGCCCCCGCCCCAACGCTCAGAGCTACCGTGGCGGCCGCGCGAAGCTGACGATCGGGCACGAGCTGGAAGGGCGCCTGGAAGCGACGAGCCGGCGCCTCGGCGTGACTCCGTTCATGACCCTGCTCGCCGGGTTTGCCACCCTGCTCTCCCGCTATGGCGGTCAGACGGACATCGTCGTGGGTACCCCGATCGCCAACCGCGGTCGCGCCGAGCTGGAAGACCTGATCGGCTTCTTCGCCAACACGCTTGCGTTGCGCGTCGATCTCTCCGGGGATCCGACGTTCGAAGCGTTGGCCGACCGCGTCCGGGAGATGGCTCTCGGGGCCTATGCCCGCCAGGACGTCCCCTTCGAGCGTCTGGTGAGCGAGCTGCAGCTCGAGCGGGATCTGAGCCACACGCCCGTGTTCCAAGTCGTTCTCGCCTTGCAGAACCTCCCGGAATCCGAGCTGGACATGGCTGGCCTGACCCTCTCGCCGCTGGAGCTCGACTTCGGCCGGACACAGTTCGACCTGTCCCTGTTTCTCTTCCCTCTGCCCGAGGGCGGCATGCTGGCGCGGCTTGAGTACGTTCGCGACCTGTTCGACGATGGAACGGTCGAGCGCCTGTTCGGTCACTTCCTCCGGCTCCTGGAAGGAGTCGTTGCGGAGGGAGGCGAGGGCAAGCGGATCTCCGAGCTGCCGCTGCTGGGCGAAGAGGAGCGCGAGCAGGTCATTCACCGCTGGAACGACACGGCGACCGGCTATCCGCGGGAGTCTACGATCCATGGCCTGTTCGAAGAGCAGGCGCGGCGCACGCCGGGCGCGCTCGCCGTGGTGGGCGAGGGCGAGGAGGTGACCTACTCTGAGCTGGATCTGCGGGCGGAGCGTCTGGCGGCGCGCCTGCTCGCAGTGGGTGTAGGGCCGGACGAGGCGGTCGGCCTCTGTGCGGAGCGGTCAGTCGACCTGATCGCGGCCCTGCTGGGTATCCTGAAGGTGGGCGGTGCCTACGTTCCGCTCGATCCGACCTATCCGCGGGAACGCTTGGCGGCGATGCTGTCCGACGCCGGTGTCCGGACGGTGGTGGTGCAGGAGGGCCTGGAGGGCGCCCTTCCGGAGAACGGAACCGTCCGGCTGCCGCTGCGCCGCGCGCTGTCGGAAGAGGGCGAGTTGCCTGTCCGCCCTGCGGTCTACCCGGAGCAACTCGCCTACGTCCTGTTCACCTCCGGCTCCACGGGCCGGCCCAAGGGCGTGGCCGTTACTCATCGCAACGTGGTGCGACTGGTGCGTGAGACCGACTTTGCCCGCTTCGGTCCGGACGAGGTCTTCCTTCAGTTCGCACCGGTGTCCTTCGATGCCTCAACGCTGGAGATCTGGGGTCCCCTGCTCAACGGCGGCCGGCTGGCGCTGTTCCCGCCCGGACCGCCGGACCTGCGCCAGCTCGGCGACGCCTTGGAGCGGCACCGCGTAACCACACTCTGGCTGACCGCGGGTCTTTTCCACCAGATGGTGGAGTCGCATCTGGAGAGCCTGCGGTTTGTCCGGCAGCTCGCGGCCGGCGGCGACGTCCTATCCCCGGAACACGTCCGCCGTGCCCTGGCCGGCCTGCCGGGCATGACGCTGATCAACGGCTATGGTCCGACCGAGAACACCACCTTCACCTGCTGCCATGCGATGCACTCAGAGGCCGACCTGGACTCCGGGAGCGTACCGATCGGTCAGCCCATCGCCAACACCAGGGTGTTCCTGCTGGACGTGGCTTTCCAGCCGGTGCCCGTGGGAGTGGTGGGACAGCTCTATGCCGCTGGCGATGGCTTGGCCCGCGGTTATGCAGGCCGCCCGGAGCTGACCGCGGAGCGCTTCGTTCCGGACCCGGTGAGCGGCGAGGCTGGGACGCGTCTCTACGCCACGGGCGACCTGGCACGGTGGCGTCCGTCCGGAGAGATCGAGTTCCTGGGCCGGGCCGACTCCCAGGTCAAGATCCGTGGCTTCCGCATCGAGCCCGGCGAGATCGAGACCGTCCTGTCCGAGCACTCCGAGGTTGAGACCGCGGTCGTGATCCCCCGCGAAGACGTTCCGGGGGACAAGCGGCTGGTGGCGTATGTGGTGCCGACTGCAGGGCGCTCCGCCGAGCCCACCGCGCTGCGCGCCTGGGCGGAAGAGCGACTGCCGGCTTACATGGTGCCCGCGGCGTTCGTGCTGCTGCCGGAGCTGCCCCTCGGCTCGACCGGCAAGGTCGACCGCCGTGCCCTGCCGGCTCCGGCAGGGGAGCGGAGGGAGGCTGAACGGCCGGCGGAGAGGAACCCGGTGGAGGAGTTGCTGGCCGGCATCTGGGCCGAGCTCCTCGGAGTCGCCGACGTCGCTCCCCACGATGGCTTCTTCGAGCTTGGGGGACACTCCCTCCTGGCTACGCGGATGATCTCGCGTGTTCGCAGCGTGCTCGGTGTGGAGCTGCCGATTCGCATGGTGTTCGAGGAGCCAACGCTGGCCGGCTTTGCGGCCCTGGCCGACCGGATGCGGCGGGGAGACGCCGAAAGTGCGGCTGTTCCCCTCGTTTCTCTGCCGCGCAGCGGACCCATGCCGGCGTCGTTCTCCCAGCAGCGTCTCTGGTTCCTGGATCGGCTCGAGCCCGGGAGCTTCGTCTACAACCTGGGTGGTGCGGTGCGCCTGAAGGGCTCGCTGGACATCGCCGCCCTGGACGGAGCGCTCCGCGGGATCGTCCGCCGGCACGAGTCGCTGCGCACCTGTTTCGTCGACCACGGCGGCGAGCCACGGCAGGTGGTTGCGGAGCCCTCTCCGCTCGCCCTGCCGGTCGTCGATCTTGCCGGCCTGCCGGCTCCGGCGCGGGAGGACGAGGCACTCCGTGTCGCTCGGGCCGAGGTGCGCCGGCCGTATGACCTGTCCCGTGGGCCGCTGGTGCGCTCTTCCTTGCTGCGGCTGGGTGAGCGGGAGCATGCGCTTCTCGTCGGCATGCACCACATCGTGTCCGACGGCTGGTCCATCGGCATCTTCGTGCGCGAGCTGAGCGTGCTCTACCGTGGCCTTGTCACTGGCGGGGCAGCAGCCCTGCCGGAGCTGCCCATCCAGTACGCCGACTATGCCTCCTGGCAGCGGCAGTTGCTGAGCGGGGAGGTGATGGAGGATCGGCTCGCCTGGTGGAAGGGGCAGCTCGCCGGCGCGCCGCAAGTGGTGGATCTCCCCCTGGACCGCCCCCGCCCCGCCGTTCAGAGCTACCGTGGCGGCCGCGCGAAGCTGGCGATCGGGCACGAGCCGGAAGGGCGCCTGGAAGCGACGAGCCGGCGCCTCGGCGTGACTCCGTTCATGACCCTGCTGGCCGGGTTTGCCACCCTGCTCTCCCGCTATGGCGGTCAGACAGACGTCGTCGTGGGTACCCCGATCGCCAACCGCGGGCGCGCCGAGCTGGAAGACCTGATCGGCTTCTTCGCCAATACGCTTGCGTTGCGCGTCGATCTCTCCGGAGATCCGACGTTCGAAGAGTTGGCCGGCCGTGTCCGGGAGATGGCTCTCGGGGCATATGCCCGCCAGGACGTCCCTTTCGAGCGCCTGGTGAGCGAGCTGCAGCTCGAGCGGGATCTGAGCCACACACCCGTGTTCCAGGTCGTACTCGCCTTGCAGAACCTCCCGGAGTCCGAGCTGGACATGGCTGGCCTGACCCTCTCGCCGCTGGAGCTCGACTTCGGCCGGACGCAGTTCGACCTCTCCCTGTTCCTCTTCCCCCTGCCCGAGGGCGGAATGCTGGCGCAGGTGGAGTACGTTCGCGACCTGTTCGATGACGGAACGGTCCAGCGCCTGTTCGGTCACTTCCTCCGGCTCCTGGAAGGAGCCGTTGCGGAGGGTGGCGAGGCCACACGGATCTCCGAGCTGCCGCTGCTGGGCGAAGAGGAGCGCGAGCAGGTCCTTCACCGCTGGAACGATACGGCGACCGGCTATCCGCGGGAGTCCACGATCCATGGCCTGTTCGAGCAACAGGCGCGGCGCACGCCGGGCGCGCTCGCCGTGGTGGGCGACGGCGAGGAGGTGACCTACTCCGAGCTGGATCTTCGGGCGGAGCGTCTGGCGGCGCGCCTGCTCGCAGTGGGTGTAGGGCGGGACGAGGCGGTTGGCCTCTGTGCGGAGCGGTCAGTCGACCTGATCGCGGCCCTGCTGGGCATTCTGAAGGCGGGCGGCGCCTACGTTCCGCTCGACCCGGCCTATCCGCGGGAACGTCTGGCGGCGATACTGTCCGACGCCGGTGTCCGGACGGTGGTGGTGCAGGAGGGCCTGGAAGACGCCCTTCCGGAGAACGGTGTCCGGCTGGCGCTGCGCCGCGCTCTGTCGGAAGAGGGCGAGGTGCCTGTCCGTCCTGCGGCGCACCCGGAGCAGCTTGCCTACGTGCTGTTCACCTCCGGCTCCACGGGCCGGCCCAAGGGCGTGGCCGTGACTCATCGCAACGTGGTGCGGCTGGTGCGCGAGACCGACTTCGCCCGCTTCGGTCCGGACGAGGTCTTCCTTCAGTTCGCGCCGGTGTCCTTCGATGCCTCGACGCTGGAGATCTGGGGTCCCCTGCTCAACGGCGGCCGGCTGGCGCTGTTCCCGCCGGGACCGCCGGACCTGAGGCAGCTCGGCGACGCCCTGGAGCGGCACGGCGTGACCACGCTCTGGCTGACCGCGGGTCTTTTCCATCAGATGGTGGAGTCACATCTGGAGAGCCTGCGGTCTGTCCGGCAGCTCGCGGCCGGCGGCGACGTCCTATCCCCGGAACACGTGCGCCGTGCCCTGGCCGGCCTGCCGGGCATGACGCTGATCAACGGCTATGGTCCGACCGAGAACACCACCTTCACCTGCTGCCATGCGATGCGCTCGGAGACCGACCTGGGCTCCGGGAGCGTACCGATCGGCCGGCCCATCGCCAACACCCGGGTGTTCCTTCTGGACGCTGCTTTCCAGCCGGTGCCCGTGGGAGTGGTGGGACAGCTCTACGCCGCTGGCGATGGCTTGGCCCGCGGTTATGCGGGCCGCCCGGACCTGACCGCGGAGCGCTTCGTTCCGGACCCGGTAAGCGGCGAGGCGGGGAGGCGTCTCTACGCCACGGGCGACCTGGCACGGTGGCGTCCGTCCGGCGAGATCGAGTTCCTGGGCCGGGCCGACTCCCAGGTCAAGATCCGCGGCTTCCGCATCGAGCCCGGCGAGATCGAGACCGTCCTGTCCGAGCACTCCGAGGTCGAGGCCGCGGTCGTGATTCCCCGCGAGGACGTTCCGGGGGACAAGCGGCTGGTGGCGTATGTGGTGCCGACTGCAGGGCGCTCCGCCGAGCCCGCCGCGCTGCGCGCCTGGGTGGAGGAGCGACTGCCGGCTTACATGGTGCCCGCGGCGTTCGTGCTGCTTTCCGAGCTTCCCCTCGGTGTTACCGGCAAGGTGGACCGCCGCGCCCTGCCGGTCCCGGCCGGTGAGCGCCCGGAAGCAGAGCGGCCGGGGGAGAGAAACCCGGTGGAGGAGCTGCTGGCCGGTATCTGGGCCGAGCTCCTCGGAGTCGCTGAGGTCGCTCCCCACGAGAGCTTCTTCGAGCTTGGGGGGCACTCGCTCCTGGCTACCCGGATGATCTCGCAGGTGCGCACGGTGCTCGGCGTGGAGCTTCCTCTGCGCGCCGTATTCGAGGAGCCTACGCTGGCCGGTCTCGTCGCTTTGACGGAGCGGGTGCGGCAGGGGGACGCCGGCATCAGCGTGCCGCCCCTGGTCAGGGTGCCCCGCAGAGGACCTCTGCTCACCTCGTTCGCGCAGCAGAGGCTCTGGTTCCTGGACCGGCTCGAGCCGGGAAGCATTGCCTACAACCTGCCGGGCGCAGTCCGGCTGGAGGGGCCGCTGGATGTCGCGGCCCTGGCCGGAGCGCTCAGCGGCATCGTCAGCCGGCACGAGTCGCTGCGTACCACCTTCGTGGAGAGGGACGGTGAGCCCTGGCAGGTGGTCGCGAGCTCCGCTCCGCTGCCCCTGGGCGTCTGCGACCTCGCCAGCCTGCCGTTCGGGGCGAGGGAAGAGGAGGTGCGTCTCATCGCCGCCGCCGAGGCCCGCCGGGCGTACGATCTGGCCCACGGTCCCCTCCTGCGCTCAGTCCTGCTGAGGCTGGGAGAGAGGGAGCACGTCCTCCTGGTGGGCATGCACCACATCGTGTCCGATGGCTGGTCCATGGGCATCTTCGTGCACGAGCTGGGGGATCTCTATCGCAGCTTCGTCTCGGGAGAGCCGGTGAGCCTGCCTGAGCTCCCCATCCAGTATGCCGATTTCGCCACCTGGCAGCGGCAGTGGCTGTGCGGGGAAGTCATGGAGAGGCGGCTCGCCTGGTGGAAGAGCCAGCTCGCCGGCGCTCCGCAGGTAGTAGACCTCCCCCTGGATCGGCCGCGGCCGCCCATTCAGAGCCACCGCGGTGACCCTGCGTACCGGACGATCGATCGCGACCTGGAGGCGCGCCTGGACGCCGTGACCCGGCGCCTCGGCGTGACCCCGTTCATGCTCCTGCTCGCGGGCTTCGCCACGCTGCTGCGCCGCTATGGCAGCCAGGACGATGTCGTCGTGGGCACTCCGATCGCCAACCGCGGGCGCGCGGAGTTGGAAAACCTGATCGGGATGTTCGTCAACACGCTGGCTTTGCGGGTAGACCTGTCGGGTGATCCCGGCTTCGAAGAGCTGTCCGGCCGCGTTCGGGAGGCGGCCCTCGGCGCCTACACCTATCAGGACGTCCCCTTCGAGCGCCTCGTGGACGAGCTGCGGCCCGAACGCAGTCTGAGTCATTCACCCGTGTTCCAGGTGATGCTCGCGTTGCAGAACCTTCCCGATGCGGATCTGGAGCTGGCCGGCCTCACCCTCTCGCCGGTGAAGACCGATGCCGGCGGGACGCAGTTCGATCTCTCCCTCTTCGTTTATCCACTTCCGGAGGGTGGATTGGTGACACGGCTGCAGTACGCCAGCGATCTTTTCGATCCCGCTACCGCCGACCGCATCCTTGGCCACCTGCACAACCTTCTGGAGGGAGTGGTGGCCGACCCGGAGACGCCGCTGTCCCGGCTGCCGCTCCTCACCGAGGGCGAGCGGGCGCAGCTTGCCGCCTGGGATCGGGTCGAGCACCGTGGACACCCCGAGGGGCTGTTGCATGGTCTGTTCGAGGCCCAGGCGCGGCGCACGCCGGAGGCCGTGGCCCTGGTGGCAGGCGGTACCGTGCTCACCTACGCGGAGTTGGACGAGCAGTCAGAGCGGCTGGCGGCGCGGCTGCGCTCGCTCGGCCTTGGTCCCGAGATGGGGATAGGCGTCTGCCTCGAGAGAAAGGCGGAGCTGGTCGTGTCGCTGCTGGGAGTTTTGCGGGCTGGAGCCTTTTACGTGCCGCTCGATCCGCGCTATCCGGCCGAGAGGCTGCGCTTCCTCGTAGAGGACAGCGGGGTCCGCCTCGTGGTGACGAAGAGCCACCTGAAGGAACTGTTCCCTGCTGATGCCCGGTGCCTGCTGCTGGGCGAGCCGGATATGCCCGGAGTCTCCGCGGACCCTGCGGAAGTGACGCCACGGAACCTGGCCTACCTGATCTACACCTCCGGCTCCACCGGCAGGCCGAAGGCGGTGGCCATCGAGCACCGCAGCGCCGTGGTGCTGGCGCACTGGGCCCGTGAGGACTTCTTCCCTGAGGAGCTACGCGGCGTGCTGGCTTCGACGGCGGTCACCTTCGACCTTTCGGTGTTCGAGCTCTTCGTCACACTGTCCTGGGGCGGAACGGTGGTGCTCGCGGAGAACGCCCTGGAGCTGCCCAAGATCGCCGCCGGTCTACCTGCCGGAGTCGAGGTCACGCTGGTCAACACCGTGCCCTCCGCCATGGCCGAGCTGCTGCGCGAGAACGCTCTGCCGGCCTCGGTGCGGACGATCAACCTTGCCGGAGAGGCGCTGCCACGCTGGCTGGCGGACCGGGCCTATGCGCGGCCGGAGACCGGCCGGGTGTGCAACCTTTACGGCCCTTCCGAGGACACGACCTACTCGACGTGGACGGTGGTGGAGAGGTCCACGGAGCGTCCGCCGACCATCGGCCGGCCGGTGCACGACACGCGGGCTTACGTGCTGGATCCGTGGCTGGAGCGGCTGCCGGCGGGAGTTCCCGGCGAGCTCTACCTGGCTGGCGCCGGTCTGGCCCGGGGCTATCTCGGCCGGCCGGAGCTGACCGCGGAACGCTTCGTTCCCGATTCGTTCCCGTCCGAGCCGGGAGCGCGGATGTACCGCACGGGCGACTTGGTGCGATGGCGCGCGGATGGCGAGCTGGAGTACCTGGGGCGGCTGGACCATCAGGTCAAGGTGAGAGGCTTCCGCATCGAGCTGGGTGAGGTCGAGGCCGCCCTTGCACGGCAGCCGGGTGTGGAGTCGGCCGTGGTTCTCGCCCGCGAGGACGTTCCGGGAGACAAGCGGTTGGTGGCCTACGTCATGGCCTCGGGCGGTGGATCGGCGGCGGATCTGCGTCAGGGATTGCAGCGGGATCTACCCGAACCCATGATACCCTCCGCGTTCGTTTTTCTGGAGTCGTTCCCGCTCACTCCGCACGGCAAGGTCGATCGCAAGTCCCTGCCATCCCCCGACATCTCGCGGCCTGAAACGGGCGCGGATTTCGTCGCTCCGCGCACTCCTCTGGAGGAGGAGGTCGCGCGGGTGTGGAGGCAAGTGCTGGGAGTGGACCGCGTCAGCGTGAACGACAGCTTCTGGAATCTAGGTGGTCACTCCCTGTTGGCGACGCGCGTGCTCTCCCGCATCGAGGCCTTCTTCGGGGTAGACCTTCCACTTCAGGCCCTGTTCGCATCCCCGACGCTGGCGGGCTTTGCCGTCACGGTCGGAGAGAAAGTGCTTGCCAGCGAGGTGGAAGAGGACCTCGATGCAGCCCTTGCGGAGCTGGGCGATCTGTCCGAAGACGAGATCCGGGCTCTGATCGAGCAGGAAGCCCAGGAGCTCGGGGAGATGGCATGACCGAAAACCTGTCCAGGCGGACGGGCGAGCTCTCGCCGGAGAAGCTCGCCCTTCTGGTCCTGCGGATGAAAAAGAAGAGGGCCGCCGAGGGCTCCTCGCCCGTGCAGAAGATGGCCCGCCGTGCGTCTTCCGGCCCGGCGACGCTCTCGTTTGGCCAGCAGCGGCTCTGGCTGCTCGACCGGCTGGAGCCGGGGAGCACCGCCTACAACATGCCCTCGCCCGCCCGCCTGCGCGGCCCGCTGGATGTGGCTGCGATGGAGCGCGCCCTGGACGAGATCGTCCGCCGCCACGAATCGCTGCGTACCACCTTCGCCGAGCACGACGGGGAGCCGGTGCAGGTCATCGCTCCTCCGGGGGCCTTCCTTCTTTCTATTGCAGATCTCTCGGACCTGCCCGAGGAGTCGCGGAGCTCCGAGGAGAGGCGGCTCCTTGAGGCGGACAAGCGGCCCTACGATCTGGAGCGGGGGCCGTTGTTCCGGGCCAGCCTAGTGCGCCTCCAGGCCGAAGAGCACCTGCTCCTGCTCGACATGCACCACATCATCTCGGACGGCTGGTCCTTCGGCGTCTTCTTCCGAGAGCTGGCGGCCCTGTACGGCGCATACCGGGAGCGCAGATCCTCGACCCTGCCGGACCTGCCCGTCCAATACGCCGACTTCGCCGCGTGGCAACGGGCGTGGCTGCAGGGTCCCATCCAGGAGGAGCAGCTTTCCTATTGGCGCGAGCGGCTGACTGGTGCGCCGTCTGCCCTCGAGCTGCCCGTGGATCGGCTGCGGCCCGCGGTGCAGAACCACCGTGGAGACCGCACGAGCCTCGCCCTCCCGGCCGTCCTGACCGCCAGGCTGCGCGAGCTGTCGCTGCGGGAGGGGACCTCGCCGTTCATGACCTTCCTGGCAGCGTTCCAGCTCCTGCTTTCCCGCCTCTCTGGCGAGGATGATGTGGTCGTGGGCTCGCCCAGCGCCGGCCGCAGTCGTGTCGAGGTCGAGGGTCTCATCGGGTTGTTCCTCAATACCCTAGTGCTGCGCACCGACCTCTCCGGCAATCCCACCTTCCGCGAGCTGTTGGGCCGGGTCAAGGACGTGGTGCTGGGTGCCTATCGCTATCAGGCGATCCCCTTTGAACGCTTGCTGGAGGAGCTGCAGCCCGAGCGGCAACTCAGTCGCACGCCTATCTTCCAGGTCCTTTTCAATTTCATATCGCTATCCGACCTCCACCTCGAGCTGTCCGGTTTGCAGGTGGAAGGTGTCCAACTAAGCCAGTCCGAGTCGAAGTTCGACCTCACCCTCTACGTGCGCGAGCTGACGGATACGCTTCTGTTCGACCTGGTGTACAGCGCAGACCTCTTCGATCCCGAGCGCATGGAGGAGATGCTGCGCCAGCTTGAGAGCCTGCTGGAGCAAGCCGCCGCGGATCCGGATGCACGCATCGACTCCCTCTCGCTGTTGACTCCCGCGGTCGCCGCCCTGCTGCCGGATCCGGCGCAGCCGCTCAGCGGCGAATGGCGTGGAGCGGTCCACCACGCGCTCTCCCGCGGCGCGGCCGAGCACCCGGACCGGATCGCGGTTCGCGACGCGCGGGGGGCCTCCTGGACTTATGCCGAGCTGGAGTCCCGCGCCAATCAGCTCGCCCGTTTCCTGATCTCCCACGGGGTAGAGAAGGGGGACACGGTGGCCGTCTGGGCCCACCGGAGCGTGCCCCTAGTCCAAGCCTTACTGGGAACGATCAAGACAGGCGCAGCGTTCATGATTCTCGATCCGGCCTACCCGGCTCCGCGCCTGCTCGAATATCTCCGCATCGGCCGTCCGACTGCCTGGGTCGCCGTGCCGGGCGCACCGTCGCCGCCCGCGGAGGTGGAGGAGACCGTGGCCGCGCTCCGTTGCTGTCGCGTCGAGCTGCCGGCCCTCTCGGCGCTGGCCGGGTTGCCGGAGACTGACCTGGGCGTGCCCGTGGGACCGGACGACGCAGCCTGCATCACCTTTACCTCAGGCTCCACTGGCGTGCCCAAGGGGGTGGTGGGACTGCACGGTCCCCTCACGCATTACTACCCGTGGATGGGGAAGAGCTTCGGGTTGGGTGAAGACGACCGGTTCGGCATGCTGTCGGCTCTGTCGCACGACCCGCTGCAGCGCGACGTGTTTACGCCGATCTGGTTCGGTGCCCAGCTTGTCGTGCCCGAGCCGGATGGCATCGGCACGCCCGGCTACCTCGCCGGCTGGGCACGAAGCGAACGGGTGACGGTCCTAAACCTCACCCCCGCCATGATGGAGCTGCTCCTGGACTCGGCGGACAATGGACCCGAGCCGGTACGCGAGCTGCCGGACCTGCGCCGTGCCCTCGTCGTGGGTGACCTGCTCAAGAAGACGGACGTCGAGCGCCTGCAGCGGCTCGCCCCGTCCATCGTCTGCATCAATCTCTACGGCTCCACCGAGACTCAGCGGTCGATCTCTTACTTCGTGGTCCCTCGTGAACCTGAGCTCGAGCGCCTCGGCAAGGAGGTCCTGCCGCTGGGCCGTGGCATGGAGGGGTGCCAGCTCCTGGTGCTCAACCGGGCGGGCGGTCTGGCCGGCGTCGGCGAGTCGGGAGAGATCTACTTCCGCAGCCGTCATCTGGCCCGCGGCTACCTGGGCGACGAGGCGCTCACGGCCGATCGTTTCCGGCCCAACCCCTTCGTTCGGAGCCCCGAGGGAGGAGACCGGGTCTACAGGACCGGCGACCTCGGCCGATATCTGCCGGATGGTGGTGTGGAGCTCGCCGGCCGCGCTGACTTCCAGGTCAAGCTCCGAGGCTTCCGCATCGAGCTGGGTGAGGTGGAAGCGGCGCTGTCTCGCTTCCCGGGCGTTCGCGAGTGTGTGGCGATCGTGCGGGAGGACCGGCCGGGGGCCCGCAGGCTCGTCGCTTACCTGGTGGCGGCGGGGGAGGTGCCCGAGCCCGGCGACCTGCGTGGTTTCCTCGGCAAGCGCCTGCCCGACTACATGGTGCCTTCAGTGTTTGTCGCTCTACCCGTCCTGCCGCTGACCCGCACCGGCAAGGTGAACCGCCAGGCGCTTCCGATACCCATGGCGTTTGATCGGGAGAGCGAGCCCGCGGTGCCGCGCAATGGGGTAGAGGAGGCCCTGGTGGCCGTCTGGTCCGAGGTTCTCCGCCGCGAAAAGGTGGGGATCCATGACAACTTCTTCGAGCTGGGCGGCGACTCGATCCGCGCCATCCAGGTCGTCGCCCGCAGCCGCAAGCACGGCCTCCGCGTGGCGCCGCGACAGATCTTCCAGCATCAGACCATCGCCGAGTTGGCGCAGGTCCTGGAGGTCGAGCGTCCCGCGGAGACCCCCTCCTCAGGGGAGGCGCCGCCGTGGACCCCGGCTCAGCGCCGGATCCTGGCGGGACCGGAGCGGCGACGCGAGGCGGTCCGGGTCGATCTCCCGAAGGGGATGGGGGCCGAGGCGGTGGAGCGGTCCCTGGCCGCGCTGGCTGCCCGGTATGAAGCCCTGCGCCTGCGTTTCGAGGAGGGGACGCAGCGCCTGATTCCCGCCGGGGAGACGGCCGTCGGTCTCAAGCGGCTACCCGCCGGAGCCGATCTCGGCGAGGCGCTGCAAGGCCTGGAAGGGGGGGCTGAGGCCCTGCGCGTCGCACTCCTCCCTGGAGAGCCAGCCGTCCTGCTCCTGGCCGCTCACCCGCTGGCCCTGGACGCGCCGTCCTGGAATCTGCTCCTCGCGGACTTTGCGGCGGAGCACCGGGACGGAAACGCCTCCGCCGCTTCGCTCCCTCTCGCGCGCTGGGATGAAGCCCTGGCCGGAGACCGCTCGGTCTCCTCTACCCTGGCCGAAGCGGAGAGCGCCGCGCTCCTCGGCGGGGCGCTCTCCGCCTATGGCAACACGGTCGAGGAGATCCTCCTGGCGGCCCTGAGCAGTGCTCTGGCAACTCCCCGCCTGCGGGCTGAGGTGGAGGGGTTGCGTCCAGAGGTGGAGGGGCTGGACGCCTCTCGCGCGGTCGGCTGCTTCGCCGCCCCGGTCCGCGTGGAGATCGAGTCCCGCTCTGGCCCGGCGGAGACACTCAAGGGAGTCAAGGAGAGACTGCGCCTGGCGTTGCGGAATGGGAGCGGGGCGGTGAGCGAGCCCGATGTGGTCCTCCGCTGGTGGGTTCCCCTCGTGATGCCTGCTCCCTGGCGCGCCCGGCGCGTCACACAGCCGGTGCCCGTAGTAGGCCGCCTCCGCGTCGACTGCCGCCTGGAAGGCGGCCTCTTGCGGGCGGACTGGTCATCGGGCAGCCATCAGCGCAGGGAAGATCTCGAAAAGCTGGCCGCTCGCTTCGCCGACAGCCTCGGCGCGCTCGTCCGGCACTGTCAATCTCCGGAGGCTGGAGGCTTCACCCCTTCCGACTTCCCTGTTTCCGGTCTCGATCAGGCGGACCTCGACCAACTGCTCGCCGAGCTCGGGTAACCGCAGGAGGATAGCGCTCAGATGAGCAAGCTGAACGTCGAAGATATTTACCCGCTCTCCCCGGGACAGCAGGGAATGCTGATGGTGCTCCTGCTCTCCGGCTCGCAGTCGGAGGTCTATTTCGACCAGTTCGTGATGACGGTCGAAGGAGAGCTGGACGTGGCCGCTTGGCGCCGGGCCTGGCAGCAGGTAGTGGACCGCCACGCGTCCTTGCGCACCCTCTTCCTCTGGGAAAGCCGGGAGCAGCCGCTCCAGGTCGTGCGCCGGCAGGCCGAGCTGCCTTGCGAGGAGCACGACTGGCGGACCCTCACCGAGGCTGAGCGCCAGGTCCGCCTGGAAACCTTTCTGCGGGAGGACCGCGCTCTAGGGTTCGACCTCGGTCAGCCGCCGCTGATGCGTCTTGCCGTCATCCGCCTGACCGAGAGCGTGTGGAAGGTGGTCTGGAGCTTCCACCATCTGATCGTCGACGGCTGGTCCCTCTCCCGCGTCTTCGGCGAGGCGGTCTCTTTCTACGGCGCCCTCCGCGAAGGCCGGGAGCTGCAGATCGAGCCCCCCCGCCGCTACCGCGACTACATCGCCTGGGTCCAGCGCCAGGACCTCGGCCGCGCGGAGATTTTCTGGCGCGGCGCCCTGGCCGGCTTCGACGAGCCTACGCCTCTGCCGTACGACGGCACCGGCGGGGCTGGCGAGAGCTGGACCTATGGTCGCGAGATGGGCTGGATTCCATCTGAAGAGGCCGAGGCCCTGACCGCTCTGGCACGCCGGCATCAGCTCACCCTCAACACCCTGGTGCAGGGTGCCTGGGGGACCCTCCTGAGCCGTGCCACGGGCCGCGGCGACGTGGTCTTCGGCAGCGTCGTCTCCGGCCGCCCCGCTGAGGTGGACGGAATCGAGTCGGTGGTGGGTTTCTTCATCAACGTGCTGCCGGTGCGCGTGCGCGTGAACGACGAGCCCGTGATGGCTGCTCTGACCGATCTCCAGCAGCGACAGATCGAGCAACGGGACTTCGAATACTGCCCGCTCGAGCGGATCCAGTCCTGGAGTGAGCTGTCCCGCGGCTCTCGGCTGATCGAGAGCCTCCTCGTCTTCCAGAACTTCCCCCTGGATCCCGTGGAGGTTACCTCCTCGCCCGGGCTCCAGATGCTCGATTCGCAGGTCCGGGGGGCCACTCACTACCCGATTACCCTGTATGCGGCTCCGCGGGACGGAGGCCTCGACCTGCGTCTCGATTACCATGTGAGCCGCCTCGATGCGCAAGCAGCCCGCCAGCTCCTCAGCCACCTGAGGACGATCCTGGCTGCCTTCGTAGCCCGGCCGGATGCCCGTCTGGCGGAGCTGCCCCTGATCACCGAGGAGGAGCGGCACGGTCTGCAGACTCTTGCCATGGGGCCCGCGTCCGCAGCGGTCGATCGGTGTGTCCATGCCCTCGTCGAGGAGCAGGCGGCGCGTACCCCGGACGCCCCGGCTGTAGAGGCTGGCGGCAGAATCCTGACGTATCGGGAGCTGGTCGAAAGCGCGGAGCTGCTTGCCCGTCGATTGCGCCGGCTGGGTGTAAAGCCCGAATCTGTGGTCGGCCTCTGTGTCGAACGCACGCCCGGGATGGTGGTGGGCATGCTGGGAGTGCTGAAGGCCGGCGGCGTCTATCTGCCTCTCGATCCGGTCTATCCGCGCGAGCGGTTGGCCTTCATGCTGGAGGACTCGGGCGCTCGCGTGCTGCTGACCCAGAAAAGCCTGATGGACTCGTTGCCGACGCAGGGCCAAGAGGTGGTGCTTCTCGACACCGTCGCGGATGCCGAGCCGGTTGTCATGGGTCTCGAGCCGGTTCCGGCCAACGGCGCCTACATCATCTACACCTCGGGCTCGACCGGACGCCCCAAGGGTGTGCTCGTCCCGCACTCGTCGCTGGTCAACTACGTACGTAGCGCCGGAGAGGAAGGGGAGGTCGGCGCAGGCGACCGCGTCCTGCAGTTCGCCTCGATGAGCTTCGACACCAGCGCCGAGGAGATCTACCCCTGCCTGACGCGCGGCGCCACCCTGGTGCTGCGCGACGATGCCATGGCGGGCTCTCCGGAGAGCTTTCTTCGCGAGGTGGATCGGCTGGGCATCACGATCCTCGACCTCCCCACCGCCTACTGGCACGAGCTGGTGGCCGAGATGGAGTCGCAGGATCTGGGATGGCCCTCCCGCGTGCGGCTGGTCATCCTCGGAGGCGAGCAGGCGCAGGCGCTCCGGCTCGACACCTGGCGCGAGCAGGTGGGGGAGCGGAGCCGGCTCCTCAACACCTATGGTCCCACCGAGGCGACCATCGTCACGACGAGGCGCGACCTGAACGGCCCTCGCGACTTCCCCTCTCAGGTGCCGATCGGCCGGCCGGTGCCGGGCGCTTTCGCCCACGTCGTGTCGCCCGATCTGGAGCCGCTGCCGCCGATCCTCGACGGCGAGCTGGTCATCGGCGGCGCCGGCGTCGCCCGCGGCTACCTGGGCCGGCCCGATCTCACGGCCGAGCGCTTCGTGCCCGACCCCTTCGCGAGCTCCCCGGGTGCGCGCCTGTACCGAACGGGCGACCTGGCGCGCTGGCTGCGCGCCGGTGAGCTGGAGTTCCGCGGACGCGCCGACCATCAGGTCAAGGTGCGTGGGTTCCGCATCGAGTTGGGGGAGATCGAGGCCGCGCTGCGCCGGCTCGTTGGCGTGCGCGATGCCGCGGCCGTGGTGCGGGAGGACGCGCCCGGGGATCGGCGCATCATCGCCTATGTCGTGCCTATCGGCGAGCCGGCTCCTGCGCTGACCGACCTGCGCGACGGCCTCAAGGAGTCGCTGCCGGACTACATGATCCCTTCCGCCTTTGTCACTCTGCCTGCCTTGCCGCTGACCCCCAGCGGCAAGGTGGACCGCCGGGCCCTCCCCGCGCCGGGCGCGGAGCGGCCAGACATGGACTCCGATTTCGCGGCGCCGCGAAACCCGGTCGAGGAGATGCTGGCCGGGATCTTCAGCGAGGTCCTCAAGATCGAGCGGGTGGGGATCCACGACGACTTCTTCGTGCTCGGCGGGCACTCGCTGCTCGTCGCCCAGGTGGCAACCCGCGTCCGCCAGGCCCTTGCCATCGAGCTGCCCATCCCGGAGATCTTCCGCCGGCCGACCGTGTCCCAGCTCGCGGAGCTGGTGGAGAAGGGGGGAGCCGCCGCCGACCTGCCCGATCTGCCGCCCGTGCGCCGCGCGCCCCGCGATGGGCGTCCCATCCCGCTCTCCTTCCCGCAGGAGCGCGTCTGGTTTCTCGACCAGCTCACGCCGGGCGGCAACATCGCCTATAACTTCCAGGTCACTCTCTATTTCCATGGACCGCTTCAGGTAGGAATCCTGGAACAGGCCCTCACCGAGCTCGTCCGCAGGCACGAGATCCTTCGCACCAGCTTCCCGGCCGTGGACGGCCGGCCGGTGCAGGTGATCCATTCTCCGCAGCCGGTCCGGCTGCCGCTCGTGGACCTGCGGGAGGTGCCGGAGGAGGAGCGGGAGGATGTAGCAGAGGGCATTGTTGCCGAGACTCTGGCAGTGCCTTTTGACGTGTCACGGCTCCCGCTCATCCGCTGGCGTCTGCTGCGGCTGGATGACGATCTCCACATCCTTGTCCAGGTGGAGCACCACTTCATCCATGACGGGTGGTCCTACGCGGTATTGCTGCGGGAAGTGAAGGCCCTCTACTCAGCCTTCCTTCGCGGCGAGCCTTCGCCGCTGCCCGAGTTGCCGGTTCAGTACGCCGATTTCGCTACCTGGCAGCGGGACTGGATGGAAGGGGAGGCCATGGAGCGGCTCCTCGCTTTTTGGAAGTCCAAGCTGGCTGCCCATCCCGCCCCCACCGAGATCGCCACCGATCGGCCGCGTCCGAAACGGGCGACCTTCCGGGGCGACGTGCAGATGTTTGGCATCCCCTCGGACCTGTACGTCGGCCTGCGCCAGTTCAGCCGCCGCCAGGGCGTGACCCTCTACATGACCATGCTGGCTGGCTTCTTCTCCGTCCTCAACCGCTACACGGGAAACGAGGACCTGCTCATCGGCACCAGCAACGCCAACCGGCGAGCGCGGGAGATCGAGGGCATGATCGGCATGGTCGTCAACACGCTCGTGTTGCGCGGCGATCTGGCTGGGCGGCCCAGCTTCCGCGAGATCATCGGCCGGGTGCGCGAGCTCACGCTCGAGGTCTACGCCCACCAGGACATGCCGTTCGAGCGCCTCGTCCAGGAGCTGCGGCCGGAGCGGCAGCTCGGCCGCAACCCGCTGTTCCAGATTATGTACAACTTCCACGATGCGGCCGTCCCGGACCTGGAGTTCGGCGGGCTTCGCGTCGTCCGCCGCGTGCGGGGCAACCGCTCCGCCAAGGTCGATCTCAACGTCATCGTGGTGCCTCGCGGTGAGCAGCGCGTCGGCATGGAGGAGCGCGAGGAAGACCGGCACGCCGTCCTGCACTGGGAGTACAACACCGACCTCTTCGAGCTGAGCACCATGGAGCGCCTGGTCGGTCACTTCATGAACCTGCTGGCCGGCGCCGCGCGCGACCCCAATAAAAAGCTCTCCGAGCTTCCGCTACTGAGCGAGGATGAGACCGTGCAGCTCCTGCAGGAGTGGGGAGGTACGGGCCCTGTCCTCGGACGGCAGGAGCTCTCCCTGCACCAGCTTTTCCAGGCACAGGTGGAGCGCGATCCCGGTGCCGTGGCCCTCGTCTGTGGCAGCGAGCGGATCTCCTACGGCGAGCTCAACCGCCGGGCCAACCGGTTGGCCCGGCGGTTGCGTGCGCTGGGAGTGGGCCCGGAGACGCCGGTGCCGCTCTGCGTTGACCGCTCGCCGGACATCGTGGTCGGCATTCTGGGGATCCTCAAGGCAGGGGGCGGATACGTGCCCATCGATCCGAGCTACCCGGCGGAGAGGATCGAATGGATCCTGGAGGACTCGCAGGCTAGGGTCGCCTCGCCGTTGCTGGTGACCCAGACGGACCTGACCGCCTCGCTGCCGGAGAGCAACGCCCACATTCTCTGCCTGGACGCTCCGGGCCTGGAGGCGGAGAGCGACGCCGATCCGGAGGGTGGCGCCGGCCCCGGCAACCTAGCCTACATCATCTATACCTCCGGCTCGACCGGCCGCCCCAAGGGTGTGCCGATCAGCCACGCCAACGTCGTCCGTCTCTTTTCGGCGACCGACGCCTGGTTCGGTTTCGGTCCGGAGGACGTCTGGACTCTGTTCCACTCCTTCGCGTTCGACTTCTCCGTGTGGGAGCTCTGGGGGGCTCTGCTCCACGGCGGTCGTCTCGTGGTGGTGCCCTACCTGGTGAGCCGGTCCCCGGAGGCGTTCTACCTTGAGCTGGTCCGCGAGCGGGTAACGGTGTTAAATCAGACCCCGTCCGCCTTCCGCCAGCTCATCGCGGCGGAGGAGGCGGTGCGCAACCGGGGCGAGGTCGAAGAGGACTTCGCTCTACGGTACGTGGTTTTCGGCGGCGAGGCCCTTGAGCTCGGCAGTCTGTTGCCCTGGTTCGAGCGTCACGGAGAAGACCGGCCGCGCTTGGTCAACATGTATGGCATTACCGAGACCACGGTCCACGTCACTTACCGGCCTGTCACTCTGGCGGATGCCGAGGCCGAGGGCCTGGGCAGCCGGATCGGTCGCCCCATTCCTGACCTGTCCGTGCACCTCCTCGACGCGAGCCTCAACCTCGTGCCGGTAGGTGTGCCGGGCGAGATCCACGTCGGCGGCGACGGGCTGAGCAGCGGTTATCTGAACCGGCCCGAGCTCACTGCCGAACGGTTCATACCCGACGCTTTCGCCGGCCGGCCTGGGGCGCGGCTCTACCGCTCAGGCGACCTCGCGCGGGTGCGCCCCGGCGGAGACCTCGAGTACCTAGGCCGCCGCGATCACCAGGTCAAGATCCGTGGCTTCCGCATCGAGCTCGGCGAGATCGAGGCTGCTCTCACCCGCCATCCCGCGGTGCGCGAGGCGATCGTGCTGACGCGCGCCGACGGTGGCGGCGAGGCACAGCTCGTAGCCTACCTGGTGGCTCCGCCCGAAGAGGCGCCCGCCGCCCGCGACCTGCGGCAGTTCCTGATGGCAACCCTGCCGGAGTACATGATTCCGTCCGCCTTCGTGGTCTTGGATGCGCTGCCTCTCACCGTGCACGGCAAGGTGGACCGCAAGGCCCTGCCCGCGCCCGAGGCGCCGCGGAGCGAGGAGGAGACCTTCGTGGCTCCCCGCACACCTGTGGAGGAGAGGCTCGCGGCGATCTGGAGCGAGGTCCTGGGCCTCGAGCTCGTCGGAGTGCGCGACGACTTCTTCCTGCTTGGCGGCCACTCCCTCTCGGCCGCCCGGATCCTGTCGCGGGTGCGCGACATCCTGGGCGTCAAGCTCTCGCTGGTGATCGTCTTCGAGACGCCCACGATCGAAGGTATGGCAGCCGCGGTCTCGGCGGCCGTGCCTGCCGAGTTCGAGGATCCGATCCTCGTCCGGACGGTGGAGCTGTCGGACGGCGACCTGGACGCCCTTCTCTTCGAGATGATGGATGGGGAAACCCGCTAGGAGACGAGATCGTGAAAGTTCTCTACGACGAGACCCACAACCAGACTTGGACCGCGGACCCCGTCCTGGCTCTGTCCATGAGCCGGAGCAGCAACGAGGCCCCGCGGTACTACTCATACGCCCACGTCGCTGACTTGGTCCGGGTGGTCCTCGGGGGCGAGCACCGTCGCCTGACGCAGGGGCCTATCACCCCCGAGCGGCTGCGCCACGTGGACATCCTCTTCCTCAACCATTGCTGCGCGTCGAAGCACTCGCACGTGGGTGTGGGTGGTGAGGCGTTCTTCTCCCCCGAGGAGATCGCCGCGATCACCGACGCGGTGCAGGGCGGCATGGGTCTGCTGGTGCTGGGCGAGTTTGAAAACGAGCGTTGGGGCTGGAACGTCAACGACCTGCTGCGGGGGTTCGGCTTGCGCTTCAACGACGACCTGGCCGAGGTGCCGGGACACGCGGTCCATGCCGGCCGGCAACTCCACGTCTTTGAAGCGCGCAACGTGGCCGATCATCCCGTTTCGCTTGATGTGGACACCGTCTCCTACTGCTCCGGCTGCACCGTCGGCCTGCTGGATGATCGGGGGCAGGCCGTGGTGCGCGGCAGCGGCGGAGCGGCCCTGATCGCGGCCGCTCAGATAGGGCAGGGGCGTGTCGTCGTGGCCGGGGACTCGGATCTGTTTGCCGAGCCGTTCGTCTCCTACAACGACAACGCCCGCCTTCTCGTGCAGACGCTGCAGTGGCTGGCCCGCAGCCGCGTCGCCGTCCCCGACGGAACCGTGCTGCCCCTCCCGCGCGCGGCGGAGACCGCCCACGATCTGATCGCCCAGCACGCGGAGCCGGGCCCGGCCCCAGGCACGATCTTCGACATAACGGAGGAAGAGCACGAGCACCTGAGGGAGCTGTTGGAGCAGGTGAAGCTCGATCCGATCGCGGACTTCGAAGCCTTCTTCGCGGAGGCGCGCCTGCTTTTCCATGAGATGCCCCGCCGTCTTCGCCGCGCCCTGGTCGAATTTTCCAAGCGGGGAAATGCCGACGGCGCGCTGCTCCTGCGCAACCTGCCCTGCGACCCCGATCTGCCGCCCACGCCGACCCGCTCGGGCCAGAGGGTGCGCAAGACCACCTGCGCCAGCGAGCTGTGGATGTGCTGCATCGCGTCGGCGCTCGGCGAGCCCGTGGCGTACCTCCAGGAGAAGCAGGGAAGCCTCTTTCAGGATGTGTTCCCGACGCAGCAGAACGCCGACAAGCTCTCGAGCGAGAGCTCGTCCATCCTGCTCGACTTCCACACGGAGATTGCGTTCCACCCGTACATGCCGGAGTACCTGCTCCTCTATGGGCTGCGCCAGGACCCGGAAGGGAGGGCGAGGACGATCTTCTCCAGCGTCCGCCGCTTCTTCCACCTGTTGCCGCCCGGGGATCGCGACGCCCTTTTCTGCGACCTGTTCCGCACTGGCGTGGACTACTCGTTCGGAAATGTCGACGAGCTCAAAGGAGCTGGTCCCCTGGTATCGGTGCTGTTCGGCGACCGTCTCGACCCGTTCCTGCGCTACGACCTCGACCTGATGGAAGGGGAGACGCCGGAAGCCGAGCGAGCCCTGCAGGTGGTACGCGATCTTGTCAACCATGTGAAGAGGGACGTCGTGATCGAGCCCGGCAGCCTCCTCGTGTTGGACAACCGGCGCTGCGTCCATGCTCGCTCCGACTTCAAGGCCTACTACGACGGACGCGACCGCTGGCTTCAGCGGATGGCGGTGGTGCGCGACCTCGAGCCCTCGCAGCGCGATCGCGTGCGGGGGACCCGGATCATCGCCACCGATTTCAAGCCGTTCCTGGACGAGGCGGCGCGCGCCGTGGCAGTTTCGGGGGGTCGATGAGCGAACCGCTCAAGGACCTGTCCACTCTCTCACGGGAAGACAAGCTCGCGCTCCTGGCGCGCCTCTCCCGCCAGAAGGAGCGTGCCTCGCGCAGCTTCCCGCTGTCGTTCGCCCAGCAGCGCCTATGGTTCCTCGACCGGCTCGACCCCGGGAATCACGCGAACAACATCTTCCGCGCAGTGACCTGGGACGGGCCGCTGGATCCCGGAGCCCTGGGTCGCACCTTGTCCGAGTTGGTGCGTCGCCATGAATCGCTGCGCACCATGTTCCCCGAGGTGGAGGGCGAGCCGCGGCAGAAGGTCGCTCCGTTCACCGACCTCCCGCTGCCGGTCGAAAACCTCGGTCACCTTCCAGCGGAGGAGCGGAGCCGCCGGGTCCGTGAGCTGGCGGTAGAGGAGTCGCGCCGCCCGTTCGACTTGGCGAATGGCCCCGTTTTCCGGCCCCGGCTCGTTCGGCTGTCCAAAGAGGAGCACGTTCTCTTCCTGGCGATGCACCACATCGTCTCCGACGGTTGGTCCATGGGCGTGCTCTTCCGCGAGCTCACCACCCTCTACCGTGCCTTCGCCGGGGGCCTTCCTGCGCCTTCGCTCCCCGAGCTTCCGGTCCAGTACCCCGATTTCGCAGCCTGGCAGCGCGAGCGGCTGAGCGGGGAACGCCTGGAGGGGGAATTGGCTTGGTGGAGGGAGCGGCTCTCCGGCTTTCCCGACTACCTGGAGCTGCCGACCGACCATCCGCGGCCGCCCGGCGGCTCCTTCCGCGGCGCTGTTGAGCCGTTCACCCTGCCGCCGGAGCTGTCCGAGGCCCTGCGGATGCTGGCTCGGCGGGAAGGGTCCACGCCATTCATGGTTCTGCTGGCCGCCTTTGAGACTCTCCTGTACCGGTACTCGGAGCAGGAGGCCTTCCTGGTGGCCACCAATGTCGCCGGCCGCAACCGCACAGAGCTGGAAGGGGTGATCGGCTTCTTCACCGAGATCCTGCTGCTGCGGGCACGGCTGGATCGCGGCCTCAGCTTCCGCGAGCTGCTGGCCTGGGTCCGGCGCGACACCCTCGACGCGCAGGAGCACCAGGAGCTGCCTTTCGAGCGACTCGTCGAGGAGCTTCAGCCCGAGCGGCATCTCTCGCACAACCCTCTCTACCAGGTCCTGTTCGTACTGCAAAACACGCCTCGCGGATCGGTGGAACTGCCCGGTGTGAGGCTGGGCAGCCTCGCGCTAGAGAGATCTCTGGCCAAGCTCGACCTCACCCTGGATATCGTGGAGCGCGGAGACGTCTTTGCGGGCTTCTTCGAGTACAACACGGACCTCTTCGAGCATGCCACGGTCGCCCGCCTGACGGTGCACTTCCTTCAGATGCTCGCCGGGATCATCGCCGACCCGGAGAGCCGGATTGGCGATCTGCCGCTGCTCACCCCGGAGGAGCGGCGGCGGGCGCTGGCGGGGTGGAATCCCGCGTTCAGCGGCTCCCCGCGCCTGGTGCCCGAGCTCGTTTCCGAGCAGGCGCGCCGCACGCCCGACGCCCCCGCAGTGCTCTTCGGCGACGGCGTCCTCACCTTCGCGGAGCTGGAGGCCTGCTCCAACCGGTTGGCCCGCTCGCTGCGCCGGCTGGGGGTCGGGCTCGATGCTCCGGTTGGCGTCTGCCTGGAGCGCTCCCTGTCCATGCCCATGGCCCTTCTGGGAGTGATCAAGGCCGGAGGGGCCTGGGTGCCTCTCGATCCGGCGTACCCCCGGGAGCGGCTGGCGGTGATCGTCGACGATACGGCCATGTCCGTGCTCCTGACCACCCGGGACCTCGCGGGGAGCATCCCGGCCGGGAACGCTCGCGTGATCTGCCTGGACGATCCCGGCTTCGGCGAGAGCGAGGCCCCCTCGGCGCCCGACTGGGAGATCTGTCCCGAGGGCCTGGCCTACGTCATCTACACCTCCGGCTCCACCGGCCGGCCCAAGGGGGTCGGCGTGCCTCACTTCTCTCTGGCGAACCACGCTTCGGCCTGCGCCGAGCGCTACGGGCTGGGACCGGCGGACCGCGCGCTCCAGTTCACCTCGATCAGCTTCGATATTACCTCTGAGGAGATCTTCCCGACCTGGATCGCGGGCGGCGCCGTGGTGCCTCGGCCGCCGGGGCTCTTCCCCTCGTTTGACGAGCTGCACCAAATGATCCAGCGCTGCGGAATCACGGTCGCGAACCTGCCGACCGCCTATTGGCACGAGTGGGTGAGCGAGCTGCTCCGCAGCGGGGGACGTCCGCCCGCGCCGCTGCGGATGGTGATCGTCGGAACGGAGCAGGCCCTCCCCGAGCGCGTGGCCGAGTGGCTGGAAGTGGCACCCGATATAGCCTGGATCAACGGCTACGCCTCCACCGAAGCTACGGTTACGGCACTGACCTACGAGCCAAGCGTGTCCGATATCGAGCGCCTCCGTGCGGCGCAGCGGGTGCCGGTGGGCAAGCCGATCACGAACTGCCGCGTCTACGTCCTGGATGCCGCCCTGGAGCCGGTCCCGGTCGGCATCCACGGCGACGTCTATATCGGCGGCCCCAACGTTTCCCGCGGCTACCTCGGCTGGCCTGACCGGACCGCGGCCAGCTTCATCCCCGATCCGTTCGCGAAGGAGCTCGGCTACGGTCCCGGCCAGCGTCTCTACCGGCAGGGCGATCGCGGACGCTACCTGCCGGACGGAACCGTAGAGTGCGTCGGGCGGTCCGATTTCCAGGTCAAGATCCGCGGCTTCCGGATCGAGCCGGGGGAAATCGAGGCCGTGCTCGCCCGTCATCCGGCCGCCCGAGAGTGCGTGGTCCTGGTCCACGAGGACGCGCCGGGCGACCGCCGGCTCGTCGGCTACGCGGCCCTGGAGCCCGGGAAGTCCGCCACGGGAGAGGACCTGCGCACCTTTCTGCGCGGTTCCCTGCCCGATCACATGGTCCCTTCTGCCGTGGTGACGATGGAGGCGCTGCCGCTCAACGTCAACGGCAAGATCGACCGGCGCGCGCTGGCCCAGCTCGCTCCCGCCCCGGCTCAAAAAACGTCCGAGCCTCCGGTGCCGCGCAACCCCGCGGAGGAGGTGGTCGCCGGGATTTGGAGCGAGCTGCTCCGCCGGGAGCAGGTCGGGGTGAAAGAGAGCTTCTTCGATCTTGGCGGGCACTCGCTCCTCGCCACCCAGCTCGTAGCCAGACTGCAGGATGCGTTCGGCGTCAACCTGCCGCTTCGCACCGTCTTCGAGACTCCCACCGTGGCCGGCCTTGCCGAAGCGGTCGAGGCGGCGCGCCGCAACGCGGAAGGGTTGCAGATGCCGCCGGTCGTGCCTGTCCCCAGGGCCGGCTCCATCCTGCCATGCTCATTCGCGCAGCAGCGGCTCTGGGTTCTGGACAGGCTCCACCCGGACAGCCCGGTCTACAACATGCCCCTGCCCCTGCGGCTGCGCGGCCAGCTCGACGCCTCCGCCCTGGGGCGGGCCCTGGACGAGATCGTCCGCCGGCACGAGGCTCTGCGCACCACCTTCGCCGCGGTCGGCGGGCAGCCGGTGCAGGTGATCTCCGAGCCCGCTGCCGTCTCCTTGCCTCGGCTGGACCTCGTTTCCCATGCCGATCCCGGAGTCGAGGCGGGCCGATGGCTGCTGGAGGAGGCGCTCCGGCCTTTCGACCTCGCCGCGGGCCCTCTGCTGCGCTGCACCCTGCTCCGTCTGGCGGAAGAGGATCACGTGCTGGCGGTGACGATGCACCACATCGTTTCCGACGGCTGGTCCATGAACGTCTTTCTGCGGGAGCTGACGATGCTCTACTCGTCGGTCGTTCAGGAGGAGACCTCGCCCCTGCCGGAGCTCCCCGTCCAGTACGCCGACTTCGCAGCCTGGCAGCGCGAATGGCTCCAGGGCGAGGTGTTGGAGCGGCAGATCAGGTCCTGGCGGGATCGTCTGGCCGGCTCGCCGGTCGCGATCGAGCTGCCGACGGACCGTCCCCGCCCGCCGGTGCAGACCTCGCGTGGAGGCCGCCAGCCGCTGGTGATCCCGGCAGAGTGGCTGCGCGAGCTGCGGATCCTTGGACGTACCCGCCGCGCCACCCTCTTCATGGTCCTTCTCGCCGGCTTCGATGCCCTCCTGGGCCGCCTCTCCGGCCAGGACGACATCCTCGTCGGAACCCCGGTGGCCGGCCGTACCCGGCGCGAGCTGGAGAGCCTCATCGGCTTCTTCGTCAACACGCTGGTCCTGCGCGCGGACCTCTCCGGGCTTCCCTCCTTTCCCGAGCTGCTGTCGCGGGTCCGCGAGCGGGCGCTGGAGGCCTACACTCATCAGGACCTCCCGTTCGAACGCCTGGTGGAGGAGTTGCGGCCGGAGCGCCACCTGAGCCACAACCCGATCTTCCAGGTGCTTTTTGTCCTTCATCATGCCGGAGGCTCGTCCCTGTCCGTTCCGGGTCTGGAGGTCTCTCAGCTGGGGGTGGACAACCGTACGTCCCGCTTCGACCTCCTGCTGTCGCTGGCTGAATCGGGCGACGAGCTGCGCGGTTACCTGGAGTACAACGCCGACCTGTTCGATGCGGCCACGGCGGCGCGGTTCGCGGGTCACCTGCAAACGCTGCTGGCGGCCGGTGCAGCCGGCGACAACGGGCCCGCGGCCCACCTCCCCCTTCTTCACGCAACCGAACGGCTCGAGCTGCTCCGGTGGAACGATACGGCCGAGGACTTCGGGCCGGAGGCCTCCCTCCATTACCTGATCGAAGCCCAGGCCGCTCGCAGTCCGGACGCGGTGGCCGTGGTCTTCGAGGGGGCTCGGCTGACCTATCACGAGCTGGATCTCGCCGCGAGCGGTCTGGCCGCGCGCCTGCGCGCGCTGGGCGCCGGACCCGAATCGCTGGTGGGCGTCGCGATGGAGCGCTCACTGGAGCTGGTCGTGGCGCTGCTGGGCATCCTCAAGGCCGGGGCTGCCTACGTGCCCCTCGATCCAGGCTACCCGCGGGAGCGCCTCGCCTTCATGCTCGAGGATTCGGGTGTCCGCATCCTCCTCTCGCAGGAGCGTCTCGCCGTCTCCCTGCCGGCCCATGACGGGCAGCTCCTCCTCCTGGATTCGCTGGAGGCTCTGGAGGCCGGGGAGCGGGCGGAAGGGGCCAGGGTCGAGCCGGACGGTCTCGCCTACATGATCTACACATCGGGCTCCACGGGCCGGCCCAAGGGGGCCCTGAACACCCACCGGGGCATCCGCAACCGGCTGCTCTGGATGCAGCGCGCGTACGGGCTCGCGCCGGATGACACCGTGCTGCAGAAGACCCCCTTCAGCTTCGACGTGTCGGTCTGGGAGCTCTTCTGGCCGCTCCTTGCCGGTGCCTGCCTGGTGGTCGCGCGTCCGGGAGGGCACCAGGATACGGCTTATCTGAACCGGCTCATCGCCGACGAGGGGGTGACCACGCTCCATTTCGTTCCCTCCATGCTCCAGGCCTTTCTGGAGCAGAAGGACCTCGCCCGCTGCGCCGGCCTGCGGCGGGTGATCTGCAGCGGAGAGGCCCTACCGCACGATCTTCAACAGAGGTTCTTCTCCCGCATGCCATCCGGCGTGGAGCTTCACAATCTCTATGGACCTACCGAGGCCGCCGTCGACGTGACGTTCTGGCAGTGTGCGCCGGAGGCGCCGCGGGTGCCCATCGGGCGGCCGGTCTCCAACACCCGCATCCACCTGCTCGACCGCGAGATGCAGCCCGTGCCCCAGGGAGTTGCCGGCGAGCTCTACATCGCCGGCGTGCAGCTCGCCCGCGGCTATCACGGCCGGCCGGAGCTGACCGCCGAAAGGTTCGTGCCCGATCCGGCAGGGGAGCCGGGAGCGCGCCTCTATCGAACCGGCGACCTCGCGCGCTGGCTGGCCGATGGCGCGATCGACTACCTGGGCCGGGTGGACTTCCAGGTCAAGGTGCGCGGCTTCCGCATCGAGCTGGGCGAGATCGAGTCGGCGCTCGCCGAGCACCCTGGAGTGCGCGAGGCGGCGGTCCTGGCGCGGGCCGATGGCGCGCCGGGCGACCTGCGCCTGGTGGCCTACGTGGTGCCGGCAGGGCCGGCAGGGAACACCGAGCCCGAGGTCCCGGCCCTCCGCGCCTTTCTCAAGGACCGGCTGCCCGAATACATGATTCCGGCGCACTTCCTCGTCCTGGAGACGCTCCCCCTGACGCCCAGCGGCAAGGTCGACCGCAAATCCCTGCCCGCCCCGGAAGGACCCCGCCGATCCGAGATCGAGCTGGTGCCTCCCCAGGGCCCGGTGGAAGAGAGGGTGGCCGCGATCTGGGCCGAGGTGCTGCGCCTGGACCGGGTCGGCGGGCAGGAAAACTTCTTCGAGCTTGGGGGCCACTCGCTGCTCGCTACGCAGGTGCTCTCGCGCGTGCAGGAAACCTTCAACATGGAGCTGCCGTTGCGCGCGTTCTTCGAGGTGCCCACGGTGGCGGGGCTGGCGCAGGCCATCTTCGAGAACGAGGTACAGCAGGCGGACGCGGACCTGCTAGCCGAGCTGCTCGCCAACCTCGAGCAGCAGGCGACACAAGGAGACGAGAATGACTGAACACGAACTGGCCCAGCGCCTCGCGGAGCTCCCCCTGGAGCAGCGGGCGCTTCTCTTCAAGCAGCTCCAGGCCCGCAAGAAATCGGACTCCACGCCGCAGGCGCCGCCCCTCGTCCGCCAGCCGCGGACGGGCGACAGCTTTCCGCTCTCGTTCGCGCAGCAGCGGCTCTACTTTCTCAACCAGTACGAGCCCGACAGCCCGGAGTACAACATTCCCTACGGCTTCCTGATGCACGGTCCACTGCACGCCGACGTGCTGCGCCAGGCCTTTGACGGCGTCCTCGCCCGACACGAGACGCTGCGCACCACCTTCAAGATCATCGACGGCACGCCGATGCAGATCGTGGCCGAGAATGGTGCCGTGGGGATGCCGCTGGTCGATCTCCGCAGCCGGCCGCGCGAAGAGCGCGGCGCGGAGGCCATGCGCCAGGCCAGCGCCGACGCGGGTGCGCCCTTCGACCTGATGCGCGGGCCGCTGCTGCGCGCCAAGCTCTTCCGCCTCGAGGGCGAGGAGCACCTCCTTTATCTGAACGTCCATCACATCGCCTGGGACGGCTGGTCCCAGGGCGTGTTCCTCTCCGAGCTGCGAGTGCTCTACGACACCTACTTCGCGGGCGATCCTTCGCCGCTGCCGGAGCTGGAGATCCAGTATCTCGACTTCGCCCTCTGGCAGCGTGGCTGGCTGCAGGGCGAGATCCTGGCGCGGCAGCTGTCCTACTGGCGCAATCAGCTCGCCGGCACGCCGCCGCTGGAACTGCCCTGCGACAGTCCGCGCCCCGCGATCCGCACGCATTCGGGTACCGCCGCGCCGATCTCCCTGAACAAGGATCTGGCCGCGACCCTGCGCCGTCTCGCCCAGCAGGAAGGGGCCACCCCCTTCATGCTCTACGCCGCCGCCTACCGCGCCCTGCTCCATCACTACACGGCCCAGGACGACTTCGCGATCGGCACCCTGATCGCGAACCGCCGCCGGCCCGAGGTGGAGCGGATGATCGGCTTCTTCGCCAATACCCTGGCTCTCCGTACCGATCTGTCCGGCGATCCGACCTTTCTCGAGCTGCTGCGGCGCGAGCGCAATACGGCCCTGGATGCCTACGCCCACCAGGACCTGCCGTTCGAGAAGCTGATGGAGGAGCTCAACCCGCCGCGCGACCTGTCGCGGACCGCGGTCTTCCAGACCATGCTCATTCTCCAGAACGCGCCGCCGGCGCGGGAGGACGGCAGGTCCGGCCTGTCGATGCTCCCGGTGCCGGTGGACAGCCGCACCTCCAAGTTCGACTGCATGCTCTATCTCACCGAGTGGGAGGAGGGGGTGCGCGGCTTCCTGGAGTACAACACCGGCCTGTTCGAGGCGGCGACCGTCACCCGTCTGCTGGGTCATCTCCACGCGCTGCTCGAGGGCGTGGCCGCCAATCCGGAGCTCCGTCTGTCAGAGCTGCCGCTGCTGCGTGCCGACGAGCAGCGCACGATGCTCGCCGACTGGAACGCCACCGCCGCCGAGCTGCCGGCCGGTGAGACCCTGCACGGCCTGTTCGAGCAGCGGGTGCGGGAGAATCCGGAGGCGATCGCGCTCGAGATGGCGGAAGAGCGGATGACCTATGCCGAGCTCGATCGCCGGGCCAACCAGCTGGCCCGCTACCTTCGCCGGCTGGGGGTCGGCCCCGAGGTGCTCGTCGGGCTGGCGATCGAGCGCTCGCTCGACCTGGTGGTGGGCCTCCTGGGCATCCTCAAGTCGGGCGGCGCCTATGTTCCGCTCGACCCCGAGTATCCCCGCGAGCGGCTGGCCTACATGATCGGGAGCTCGGGCCTGCCGGTGCTCGTCACTCAGGAAAAGCTGGTCGCGAGCCTGCCCGAGAGCGCTGCGAGCGTGGTGGCCCTGGACCGCGCGTGGCCCGAGATCGCGGCGGAGGAGGCCTCCGCCCTGGAGGGTGGAGCGGGGCCGGACAACGTGGCCTACGTCGTCTACACGTCGGGCTCGACAGGGCAGCCCAAGGGCGTCCAGATCCCCCACTCGGCGGTAGTCAACTTCCTGCGCTCGATGAGCAAGAAGCCGGGGCTGGGCAGCGGCGACACGCTGTTCGCCGTCACCACGCTCTCCTTCGACATCGCGGGCCTGGAGCTGTATCTGCCGCTGGTCAACGGCGGCAAGGTGGCGCTGGTCTCCCGCGAGGTCGCCCAGGCGGGCGAGGAGCTCGCCGCCGCCATCAGCCGCGCGGGCACCACCGTGATGCAGGCCACCCCGGCCACCTGGCGGCTCCTCCTGGGCGCCGGCTGGGAGGGAAACCCGTGCCTCAAGGTGCTCTGCGGCGGCGAGGCGCTGCCCCGGGACCTGGCCGACCAGATCCTGGAGCGGGCCGGTGAGCTGTGGAACGTCTACGGCCCGACCGAGGCGACGATCTGGTCGACGCTGCTGCAGGTGGAGAAGAGCAGCCGGATCGCCATCGGCCGGCCCATCGACAACACCCAGGTCTACCTGCTCACGCGCCAGCTCCAGCCGGTGCCCGTGGGAGTCCCGGGCGAGCTGCACATCGGCGGCGCCGGTCTGTCGCGCGGCTATCGGGCCCGGCCGGACCTGACGGCGGAGCGCTTCATCCCGAATCCGTTCGCCGAGGAACCGGGCGCGCGGGTCTACAAGACCGGGGACCTCGCGCGCTGGCTCCCGGACGGTACGCTGGAGTTCCTCGGCCGCATCGACCATCAGGTCAAGGTGCGCGGCTACCGCATCGAGCTCGGCGAGATCGAGGCCGCCCTGGGGCAGCACCCGGGGCTCAGCCAGGCCGTGGCGATCGTGCGCGAGGACAGCCCCGGGAGCAAGCGCATCGTGGCCTACATGGTCCCGGCGCAGGAGGCGCCCCAGGTCTCCGACCTGCGGGCGTTCCTCAAGGAGAAGCTCCCCGAGTACATGATCCCGGCCCTGTTCGTGCCGCTGGAAGCGCTGCCGCTCACACCCAACGGCAAGGTGGACCGCCGCGCCCTGCCCGCGCCCGACAAGTCGCTCCTTGCCAGCGCCCGCGAGTACGTGGCGCCTCGCGACGAGAAGGAGGAGACGCTGGCGGCCATCTGGGCCGAGGTTCTGGGGCTGGAGAAGGTGGGCGCCCTCGACGACTTCTTCGAGCTGGGCGGCGACTCGCTGCTCGCGATCAAGGTCGTATCCAAGGCCAACAAGGCGAACGTGGGGATCACCACCAAGCAGCTCTTCCAGCACCGCACCCTGGGCGAGCTCGCGGCGGTGGCGGGCACGAGCACGGTGCTGGCGGAACAGGGCCCGGTGATCGGGCCGGTGCGGTTCACCCCGGCCCAGGTCCACTTCCTGGAGTTTGGCCACCCCAACCCGAGCTTCCACTCTCTGGGCAACCTGCTGAGGCCCCGGGACCGCAAGCTCAACAGAGAGGCGCTGCGCCAGGCGTTGCTGGCGGTGGTCAACCAACACGACAACCTGCGCTGCCGGCTGGAGATGGAGGCCGGCAACGACTCCGGTTCCTGGAAGCTGGTCTGCGACGAGCCGCGCAAGGAATATTTACTGCCGGTGGTGGACGTCTCCGAGGCCGCGCAGGATATCCAGGGAAAGGTGATGCGCGAGGCGGTCATCCAGCTCATCAAGAGCCAGCGCATGGAAGAGGGCAAGCTTGTCAAGGTTCTGGTCTTCGAGCTCGGCGGGGATGAAGGTGACGCCTTCTATCTCAACATCCAGTTCATGGCTGCCGACATCGGATCCTGGACGGTCCTGCTGGACGACCTCGATACGGTCTATCGCCAGCTCTGCGCCGGCGAGCCCGTGGCGCTGCAGCCCAAGACCACCTCGGCCCGGCAGTGGGCGGACAAGCTGGCGGAGCGGGCGAGCGAGATGCCGCCGGAGGAGCGGGCGTACTGGCTCAATCGCGCCCCCTGGCAGGATGAGCCGCTGCCGCGGGACTTCGCCGAAGGCAGCAACTTCTGGGACTCGGTGCGGCAGCTCCGCTTCGACATGACGGAAGAGGAGAGCCGTCTCCTGCTGCGGGAGGTGCCTCGCGCCTACGGCGTGCAGATCGACGGCATCCTGATGACCGCCCTCATGCTCGCCTTCGAGCGCTGGACGGGCCGGCGGGCCATGGGCTTCCAGACCGTCGGCAACGGCAAGGAGCCGCTCTGGGACGACGTGGACCTGACCCGCACCGTGGGCTGGTTCAACATCATCTTCCCGGAGCGGCTGGACCTGGGCGATTCCAAGACGCCGATCGAGGCGCTACGGCTGGTCAACCAGCAGCTCCGGCGCATCCCAAACGGCGGCCTGGGCTATGGCCTGCTGCGCTACATGTGCGACGATCTCGAGATCCAGCGCAAGATGAAGGCGTGGCCATACCCGGAGCTGTTCTTCAATTACGTCGGCCCGGACGTGGCTTCGGAGGTGAAGGCCTTTGAAAATGTCACCCACTTCCACGGCTACCCGCAGGACACATCCACCCGCCGAATCACGCCGTTCATGATCGGCGGCCACGTACAGGACGGAATCCTTTTCCTCAAGTGGGATTTCAGCAAGAACCTGCACCGGCAGGAGACCGTCGAGAACCTGATGAGCGATACCCAGGAGATCCTGCGGGCCTTCCTTGCGGATTACCAGGCCCGGAAGAACAGGGCGTCCTGACGAAGACCGAATCAACTGACAGGACCCGGGAGGATGCCCGGGCCAGGAGAGCATATGTCGGAGAATCTGTCGACGAGCGGAATGAAGACCTTTGGCGTGATCTGGATCGGGCAACTGGTTTCGCTGATCGGCTCCGGCCTGACCGCGTTCGCGCTTGGCGTCTGGGTGCTGCAGCACACGCAGTCCGTCACCCAGTACGTCCTGACCATCGTGTTCGCCGGGCTGCCCGGCATCCTGATCGGGCCCATCGCTGGAGCGCTCGTCGACCGCTGGGACCGCAAGTGGGTGCTGTTCTGGACGGACCTCGGTCCCGGAATCACCACCCTCGCCTATGCCTACCTGCTCTGGACGGGCCAGCTCCAGGTCTGGCATATCTACATCGGCGTGGTCTTCAACTCGCTCTTCGCCACCTTCCAGTGGCCGGCTTACATGGCGTCCCTCAGCATGATTGTGGACCCCAAGGACTATGGCCGTGTCAACGGCCTCCTGGAGACTGGCCAGGCGGTGACCACCATCGGCGCGCCCGCCATCGCCGGGGCCCTGATGTACACGATCGGTCTCCCCGCCATCCTGCTGATCGACTTCGCCACCTTCCTCTTCGCGGCCGGCGCGCTGCTGCTGGTCAAGATTCCGCGGCCGGAGCAGAGCGAGGAGGGCAAGCGCGCCAAGGGCTCGATCTGGAAGGAGGCCGGCTTCGGCTGGACCTTCATCCGCGAGCGTCCCGGGCTCTTCCAGCTGCTCCTTCTGTTCGCCTGCTTCAACCTGGTAGCAGGGATGTGCGGCGTCGCCGTCCTGCCGATGGTTCTTGGTTTCGCCAACGAGGCCGCGGTGGGCACCATCATGTCCCTGGTCGGCGTGGGCATGCTCCTCGGAGGCCTGCTGATGAGCACCACGGGCGGCACGAAGCGCCGCATCAACGGCCTCCTCGGCGGTTGGGCCCTGATGGGCCTGTGCTTCATCATCGTCGGCCTGCGGCCGAACCTCTGGACTGTGGGAGCCGGCATTCTTCTCTGGTATATCGCGATCCCGGTGATCAACTCCCACAGCCAGGCGATCTGGCAGAAGAAGACTCCGCACGATGTTCAGGGGAGGGTCTTCGCCGTGCGCCGCGTGATCGCCCAGTTCACGATACCGATCGGCGATTTCGCCGCCGGGCCCCTGTCTGACTACGTCTTCAATCCCCTGCTGGTGGCCGGCGGCGCCCTTGCCGGCGGTGCCGTCGGCCGGGTGGTCGGCGTCGGGCCGGGACGCGGCATCGGTCTGATGCTCCTGACCATGGCCATCGTTCCCTTCGTGGCCGCGCTGTTCGGCTTCCTCAACCCGCGCGTGCGCAACCTCGAGGCCGAGCTGCCGGACGCCGTCCGCAAGCCCCAGCCCCAGCCGGAGCCGCCGTCGCAGGAAGTTCCCGAAGAGGCCGCTGCGCAGGCATGACCCTAGGCGAATACCGATCACTTTTTCTGGAGAAGAACAGCTGATGAGATCCGATATCTTCAAAATCCGGACCGGTCTGCTGACTGCGGGGTGTCTTGCCGCCGCTCTCGCCGGGAACGCCTGGGCTCAGGAGCCCGAGGCGGCGTCCGAGGTCCGCGAGCTGCGCCAGTTCCAGGTCGCTCCGACCAGCTCACCGATCCGCATTGACGGCGTGCTCGACGACGCGGGATGGGAGTCGGCCACCGTCGTCGATCTCCCTTATGAATGGTTTCCCAGCGACAACGGCGCGCCGCCGGTGAAGACAGAGGCGCTGGTCACCTTCGACGAGGACAACCTTTACGTAGCTTTCAAGGCCGAGGATCCCGATCCGGGCGCAATCCGCGCCCAGTTGATGGACCGCGACCTGATCGGCACCTTCGTGCAGGATGACCACGTCGGTTTCACCATCGACACCTTCAACGACGAGCGCCAGGGCTTCCAGTTCCGCGTCAATCCAAGAGGAGTGCAGGTCGACGGCGTGTTCAGCGAGATCGACGGGGCGGAGGACTTCTCGTGGGACTCGATCTGGGCTTCCGGGGCGCAGATCACCGACACCGGCTACGTGGTGGAGGTCGCCGTCCCATTCCGCCAGATCCGCTTCCCGCGCACCACGGGTCCCCAGACCTGGGGACTGGAGGCATTCCGCAACTATCCGCGCAGCGTCCGCCATCGGATCTCCTCGAAGTTCACCGACCGGGCGAAGGACTGCACCCTCTGCCAGGAGAACAAGCTCACCGGCTTCCAGGGGATCGCTCCGGGCCGCAACCTCGAGCTCACCCCCACGGCGACCGCGGCGCGGACCGATGAGGTCAACGACTTCCCCGACGGCGGTCTCGATGATGGCGACGAGGAGTTCGAGCCCGGCCTGACTGCGAAGTGGGGCGTCACTCCGAACATGACGCTCAGCGCCACGATCAACCCCGACTTCTCCCAGGTCGAAGCCGATGCCCTGCAGCTCGGCGTCAACACCCGCTTTGCCCTGTTCTTCCCGGAGAAGCGGCCCTTCTTCCTGGAGGGGGCCGACCTGTACCTGACGCCTCTGCAGGCGGTCTTCACGCGCACGATCGCCGAGCCCTCCTGGGGCGTCAAGCTTAATGCCAAGGAAGACCGCGACGCCTACGGCCTGTTCGTGGCGCGCGACGACATCACCAACATCATCATCCCGGGCAACCAGGGCTCGCTCCGGGCCTCGCTCGACGAGAGCGTGCTCGAAGGGGTGTTCCGCTACCGCCGCGACCTCGGCACCCGCTCGGCCCTGGGCGTGCTCTACACCGGCCGCGAGGGACAGGACGAGGGCGAGTACCACAACCGGGTCGGAGGCCTGGACGGCTTCTTCCGCCTCACCCAGTCGGACACCGTCCGCGTCCAGTACCTTGCCTCCGATACCCTCTATCCAGTCGTCCTGGCGGATGCCTTGGGCGAGGAGGCCAAGCCTTTCAGCGGTGACGCGCTCTCCGTCCAGTACGATCACTTTGCCAAGGTCTGGAAGGGATTTGTCCGCTACGCCGATCTCGACCCCCAGTTCCGCGCCGACAGCGGCTTCATCCCGCGCGTCGACGTCAAGACCGGCGAGGGGCAGTACCAGCGCTTCTTCTACGGCACCAAGGACACGTGGTACGCGCAGGCGAGCTTCGGCGTCCACGGCCTCCGCACCGAGGATCATGTGGGGACCCTGACCGATCAGACCTACGAGGTGTTCGGCACCGTCAACGGACCCTTGCAGTCGGCGGTCGAGTTGCGCGTGGGGCAGCACAAGGAGTTCTTCCAGGGAACCACCTTCGACCTCGACCGGCAGGAGATCGATTTCGGCATCAACCCGACGGGCCGCGTGCGGTTCGCGTTCTATACCCGGCTCGGCGATGAGATCGACCTGGCCACGGCGCGCCTCGGCGAGACCATCGTCTTCAATCCTGCCTTGCAGTTCCGGCTGGGCAAGGGGCTGAACATGCAGCTCGAGTACGCGCGCCAGGAGCTCGACGTCGACGGAGAGCGGGCGTTCGACGTCGACATCGCGCAGAGCCGGATCGTCTACCAGTTCAACGTCCGTACCTTCGTGCGGGCCATCCTGCAGTACCAGGACTTCACCCGGGGCGCGATCAACGAGGAGGACGTCTTCGGCCAATTCCTCTTCTCCTACAAGATCAACCCCCAGACCGTGCTGTTCGCCGGATACGACGACACCCGGTTCGGCGTCAATGACATCTCGATCACGCAGACCGGCCGGTCGTTCTTCCTCAAGGTCGGCTACGCGCTCCTCTACTAGAGGCGGGATGCAGTGAGGGAGCGCCTGCCGCAACGCAGACCCAGGCCGGTCCCGGCCCGGCCCGGGTCCGCCTCCGGGCGGGGGATGCGCGTCCTGTTTCTCGGCAGCAGCCTGACCTACGCCAACGACATGCCCCTGATCGTGCAGGCGTTCGCGCGTGCCGTGGGCGAGACGCTCGACGTCGCCACGGTCGCCAAGGGGGGCGCCAGTCTCGAAGACCACTGGAAGCGGGGCGGGGCGGTGGACAGGATCAAGGAAGGGGGCTGGAACGTCGTGGTGCTCCAGCAAGGCCCCTCGTCCCTGCCCGAAGGCCGCGAGAACCTGCGGGACTACACAAAGCGGTTCGCCGAGCCTATCCGGGCGGCGGGCGCGCGGCCGGCGCTCTACATGGTCTGGCCCGGCTCGGACCGCCTCGCCTTCTTCGACGATGTCCGAAGCTCCTACGCGCTCGCGGCCGAGGACGTGGGGGGAATATTGATGCCGGCGGGGGAGGCCTGGCGGGCGGTCTGGCGGCGGGATCCTGACGTCCCCCTCTTCCGCCGGGACGGAGTCCATCCGTCCCCGGCCGGGTCGATCACCGTGGCGCTTTCGATCTTCGGTATGCTCTACGGCCGGTCGCCGGTGGGGCTGCCGCCGCGCGTCCGTCTTGCCAACGGCTCCTTCGCGCACGTGGCGCCGAACCTCGGCAAGGTCCTCCAGGAGGCCACGGCCGAAGCGAACGAGCAGTACGGGAAACGCTGAAGGCCCTGACGGGGCCAACCCCTGACAGAGGAGACAGGCACGTGATGATTCGAGGAAAAAGATCCGTCGCAGGCACCGCTTCGCGCTTCGCCATCATCGTCTCGCTGCTGTTCGGCTGCGCCGGCGAGGCCGGCACGGACGGGCCCAGGCCGCGAAAGCCTCCCAGGGAGGAGCCCCGCCCGATCCCGGGCGCTCCCCTGCGCGTCCTGTTCATCGGCAACAGCCTGACCTACTCGAACGACCTTCCGCTCATCGTGGAGGCGCTCGCCAAGGCCGGCCGCCAGAACATCTACGTCGACTCGGTCACCTTTGGCGGCTTCAGCCTCGACGATCACTGGAGCAACGGCGAAGCGCCGAACGCGATCTCGAGCGAGAAGTGGGACGTCGTGGTGCTGCAGCACGGCCCCTCGACGCTGCCCGCGAGCCGCGTGGAGCTGCGGAACTCGGCCAAGAAGTTCGACAAGATCATCCGCCAGGCTGGCGCCCGTCCCGCGCTCTACATGGTCTGGCCCGAGCTGGAGCGGAGCGCCTTCTTCGATGCCGTGCGCGAGTCCTACTCCCTCGCGGCCTCCGACGTCGACGGGATCTTCATACCCGCCGGCGAAGCGTGGCGCGCGGCCTGGAGGCGGGACCCGAAGGCGCCGCTCTACAGCAACGACGATTTCCATCCGTCCGCCGCCGGCTCCTACGCCGCGGCGCTGTCGATCTACGGGATGCTCTTCGGGCGCGAGCTGAAGGGGCTCCCCGCGTTTATCGAGCTCTCCAACGGGCGCTTCATCCGGGTGCAGCCGGCGCTCGCCAAGCTCCTCCAGGAAGCTGCGACGGAAGCGAACAAGACGTACGGAAGGCGCTGAGGATCTACCGCGGGCCGGGCATCACGAACACACGCTTCGCGAGGTCCGAAGCCAGCGTCTCCGCCCGGTAGTAGCCGTCCAGTACGGATGGCTTCCAGGTGAGGAGCTCGGGGTTCCGCGCCTCGAACTCCTCCCAGGTCTCTCCTGAATCCGCCCGGGCCATGCGCTCGTGGATCAGGAAAAGATAGGCCCAGGTGATGGTCTCGTGGTAGAGGCCCGGTTTGCCGATGCGCCCGGCGAACCGCTTCAACCCTTCCGCAAAGCGTGCCAGCGCCGTCAGCGGCGGCTCCTGCCTCAGGTACAGCCAGGCCAATCGGACGTGGTCCCGGTGGTGGAACTCCGAGGGCGGGAGGGTGCCGTCCTCGAAACGGCGGATCAGGTCGTCCGTCATGTCATTTTCCTCGCATAGCTCACATAAAAAAACGAGGGCCGGGGAAATCCCCGGCCCTCGTTCGTAGTGAGACAAGGATAGCTTGCGCGTCCCGCCCGTGTCAATTCCCGTTCAGTAGCCTTCGCAGTCGAGCAGGTCCTCGTCGGTGATCACCCAGTCGTCATCGCTGCCGCAGATGTCGACCTCTTCGACGACGCACTCGTCGCCGTCCTCATCCACCAGCTTCACGTCGTAGCTGTCGCACGGGACGCCCGTGAGGGTGAACTCCTCGCCTTTGTTGATGACTTCGTCGCCGAGCTGGTCCGATCCCCACTGCTCGTCGTCGATCGGCGACAGGAAGAAGTGGTTGATGGCCCACTCGGATTTGTTGTGCACGGTGACGTCGGACTTCTTGGCGGCATGGGCGTCGGCGGCGAACGCGCACGCGGACACCAGCGCCAGGCAGATGGCTGCTTTCTTCATCGAAAAGGGCTCCTTGATTGGAAGAGTGCGGGGGAATGGTAGCACAAGAAAAAAGGCGGTGGAACGCCTTCGCGCCCACCGCCTTCGTATCCGGACGGGACCAGCTCAGGAGCTAGTCGTCGTCATCATCGTCGTCGTCATCGTCGTCACCGTGCCCGTGCCCGTGCTTCTCGAACTCGAGGTCCGTGTAGAACAGGTCGTAGGTGAAGACGTCGGCGGCGAACAGCTCGTAGGTGGTGCCGGTGGCGGAGTGGTCGTCGTCCTCGGAGAGGTCCTCTTCCCCAGGATCGGCGGCGCCGCCGCCCTGCGTGATGCCGGACAGGCCATCAGTGCGGGAGGTGGCGAAGTACTCGATGTCGATCTCGCCGTCCTCGTCGAGCTTGACCGAGAAGTAGTTGGGCGAGGTGGAGAAGAACTCCGGCACGCTCACGAAGTGGATGGTCAGGTCGTCGTTGTTGTCCTCCTCGGCGATGACCAGACCGAACGTGGCGTCGAAGTCATCCCAGCGCGGCGCGATCATCGGCGGACCGGCCAGGAACTCCGGCACCGTCTCCGAGAAGTCGGTGTTGCCCGCGCCGAAGGTCAGGTTGCCGTTGGAGTTGACGAAGACGCTGCCCCAGTTCGTCCCCTGGTAGGGGAAGGAGAAGCCGGGGAAGGTGACGGGGGTGGAGGTGTCGTCGCCGGCCGCCAGCAGGGTGCCCTTGTACTTGTGCACCCCGAGGACGTACCGGCCCGCGCCTGCGCCGCCGACGCCGTCGAAGTCGAAGTCCGGGAAGGTCGAGACCGCGATCGCGACCTCGAGGTCCTCGTTAAACTGGAGGAGCAGCCGCGACAGCAGGCCGTCGCCGCCGTCGTCGTCGGTTATCAGGAGGTCACCCGTCTCGGCGTCGAAGACACCCAGCACGGTGTCGAGGTTGCTGCGGACGACCTCGACGGCGAGGAACTCGCCCGCCTTCATCTTGAACTCGAAGTAGTCGACGTCGTCGCCGTCCGGCCGGATCTCGGTGAAGTCATCGACCTCTTCGGTCGTGAACGGCAGCTTGATGTCCTCGGCCTTGTTCAGGGTGTCGTTGTTCTCGAACTCGTCACTGAACTTGGCCTTGGCGTTGAACTTCAGCGAGTCGTTGGAGAGGTCGACCGGGTTGCCCGGGCCGAAGAGCTCGAAGGCCGCAGGCTCCTTCTTCAGATCCTGCCGTCCATTCTCGGCGCTCTGGTTGCTGGGCCGCTCGAAGCGCGAGGTGATGGCACCGCCGCAGCTCACACCGGCCAGACCGTCGGCCGCGGTGAGCGTGCCGTAGTTGATGTCGACGTGGTTGGACGACTTCGAGAGCTTGATGGAGAACGTGTTCGCGCCCGTCGCCGGGAACTCGGGCACGTTCGTGTAGGTGACGGTGAAGGTGTTCGAGGTCTGCGCGAAGACCACCGTGCCGCCGGCTCCGGGGTTGAGGTCGTCCCACAGGCCCGCGATGCGCGGCGGACCGGCGAGGAACTCGTCGGTCGACTCGCTGAAGTCGCCGCTGGCGGCCCCGAAGGTCAGGTTGCCGTTGGCGTTGACGAACACCGCGTCGAACGGCTGGTTGCAGATCTGGAAGGTGAACGGCAGGAAGAGCTGCACCGAGCCGTCGTCGCCGACCGGCAGCGGAGCGCCCGGCGCCGGGGCGTTGAAGATGATGTTGATGTTGCTCGCGGTGCCACCGGCCGCCGCGGAGACGGGGGTGAACGCCGTGGGCACGTCGGTGCCGCCGTTGTTCGACTCGGCCGCGCCGTTGTAGAACTCCTCGGGTCCTGGCAGGGGGAACAGCGGCGGAGTGCTGAAGCCGCCGGCCAGGATCTCGTCAACGTAGACGGCGTACTGAGCGCCCGGGGTCAAGCCCCGGATGGTGTAGACGCCGACGAACGGCTGGCCCGGCGTGTAGTCGATCGCGAAATCGCTCGAGATGGCGGAGACCGCATCCGCGAACGGGTTGGCGACATTGCGGGCGATGACGTTCACGCCGGTCAGCGGCGTGGTGCCGTTCGGGCCCAGGATGCGGCCGGCGATCGTGGCCGTGGCGGCGGCGAAGCCGGGAGCGGGGTAGAGGGTCGACAGGCCCGCGATGTCGTCCGCGTGCGGGGTCGACGTTCCGGCAGCCACGCCGAAGTAGAAGGGATACATGGTCTCGATCAGGCCGGCGAGCGGCGGGATCGGGAAGGTGTCGTTCGGCGTCGGACCGCTGTTGTCGCCGAGCAGGATCTGCCCGTTGACCACGGTGTGCGCCAGGTTCTGGTAGTGGCCGAACTCGTGGACGATGACGTCGAGCGCCGCTGCGGCGTCATCGAAGGCCGGGCCGTTGAGGAACGACAGGCCTTCCAGGATCGAGCAGTCCGAGAAGTCGACCCACTCGGGGCCCGCGAAGCCGAGCACGCCGGAGCCGGGGCCGAAGAGCAGGTCGAAGATCTCGCCGGTGTCGTCGAAGACGATGGCCGACAGGCCGTCCGGCGCGACCGGCTCCAGGTAGGGGAGGAAGTTGGTGATGTCGACGTCTTCCGGCAGCGGGCCGGCGTTGAGGTAGGTCGTCGTGGCGGTGGGGATCGCGTCCCACGCGCCGAAGGCGGTGCCCAGCAGGGCTACCGCGCCGGCATTGTTCAGAGGTCCGAGGTCACCCTGGTCGGGGTTGTACGGGATGTTCGTGCCGCCATTGGGCCAGAGGAACGGCTGGCCGGGGTTGCAGACCGCGAGCGGTCCATAGGCGAAGGCCGGAACGGCGGCGAGGCTGAGGAGAAGGGCGGTGGCGAAGGCGAAGCGCAGTGTGTTTTTCATGGCTTTCACCTCAATCCACCAGTCCGCGGATAATCGACGCGAGAGTGTCATAGGCGATCGGGCCGTTCTCGGGAGTCCCGGCGAAGCCGACGGGAGCTCCGGGCACGCCCTCGAGGAGGCCCAGGTTCTGGTTCAGGTTGACGGCGAGCTCCTGGCCGGCCTTGCCGGTCACATGGAAGGTGCCCTGGCCGAGCCCCACGGGCGTGGACAGGCCGACGGCGCTGCGCGGTGTCGTGAGGAGCAGGTAGTCGCGGCCGACCTCCAGCTTGGGCAGGTCGATCGGGGGCAGCGAGCGGGTGGCGCCCGTCTGCGTATTCTTCAGCTTGCCGACCATGGTGAGCTCGGCGACCTGAATCCCCTTGACGGTGTCGTACGTGCCCTTGAAGGACTCGTCGACCTGGATACGGTAGGTGACGGTCGGCAGAGTGCCGCCGCCAGCCTGGACAGTGCCTTCGCGGATATCCAGGACCGTGCCGCGGAAAATCCGGTCGGCGCGGTCAACCATCTCCTCCAGGTTCATCTGCAGAACCGTGGCCGCCTGCGCAGGCGCCCAGAGCAAGCTCAGGGCAAGCACGAACAGGAGACCGGAAAGCAACTTCGGTCTGTGCATCGTTCCTCCTCACGTCAAAATGGAGCCATCTACGACCCCAGGGTTCAAAAAGACCGCTCTCCATCAAGCTAGACCGAAGACATCAAAAAAATCAAGGAGCGCTGAACGTCAAAGACCGCCGGCGGCTACCCTGCTTCACCGCGGAAGCGATGCGCCGCCAGCCAGAGCAGCGAGACTCCTAATACTAGTAGTGCTCCGAGCGGCCGAAAGAGAGCCTCAATCCCTGCCCCTTTTAAAAAAAGGGCGCGCACGATGTCGAGGTAGTGGCGCAGCGGGTTGAGCAGGGTCAGGAGCTGGAAGCCCCGCGGCATGCTGGCCACCGGGAACATGAACCCGGACAGGAGGATGGTGGGCAGGAACACCAGGAAGGCGGCCATGAAGGCCTCCTGCTGGGTGTTGGAGATGGAGGAGATGAGCAGGCCCGTCCCCAGGGCGGGGAGCAGGAAGAGCACGGTCCCCAGGATCAGGAGGAGCGGGTTGCCCCGGAACGGGATGCGGAACCAGAGGAGGGCCACGGCGGTCACGATCCCGAGGTCCACCATCCCGATCAGGGCGAAGGGGAGGGTCTTGCCGAGGATCAGCTCGCCGGGCCGCAGCGGGCTGACCAGGAGCTGCTCCAGCGTGCCGATCTCGCGCTCGCGCACCACGGCCAGCGAGGTGAGCAGCAGACAGATCAGCATGAGCAGGGCCCCGATCACCGCGGGCACGTTGTAGTCGCGGCTCTCCAGGCCGGGGTTGAACCAGGCCCGGGAGCGCAGCTCCACGGGAGGATCTCCCCCCGGAGACACCCCGCCCCGGCTCAGCACGATCCGCTCCGCGTAGCCCCTGGCAATGTTGGCCAGGTTGGAGTTGGTGCCGTCCAGAAGGAGCTGCACCTGGGAGCGGCCGCTCGCGAAGCCCCGGGGGATCACGATGCCCAGGACGGCATCGCCGCTGTCCAGGGCGCGGACCAGGTCCGCCGGCCGCTCAGCGACCCCGAGGACCCGGAAGTACCCGGAGGCGGTGAAGGCCTCCACCAGCTCCCGGGACTCCCGCGTCCGGTCATGGTCCACCACCAGGGTGGAGACGTTGCGGACATCCGTGGACACCGCGTACCCGAAGGCGAGGAGCTGGATCATGGGCGCGATGAAGATCACCCGCCTCAGCTTGGAATCGCGGAAGATCTGGCGCAGCTCCTTGCGCACCATCTCGAACACCCGCGCCGGATTCATCCCAGCTCCTTGCGGAACCGCAGCACGGCCAGGGAGAGCCCCGCCATCGCGAAGACGACCATGAGGAGGCCTTGGACGAAGAGCTCCTCGATCCCGATCCCCTTCAGGAAGATGCCGCGGGTGACGACCAGGAAGTAGCGCGCCGGGATGAGCCAGGTCACCGCTCTCAAAGCCGGCGGCATGACCTCGATGGCGAACATGAACCCCGACAGCAGGAAGGCCGGCAGGAAGGTGGCCACCATGGCGATCTGCGTGGCCAGCACCTGCGACTTCGCCACCACCGAGATGAAGATCCCCAGCCCCAGCGCGCCGACCAGGAAGAAGAAGGAGAGGACCATGAGGAGAGCCGCGCTGCCGCGGAACGGGACGTCGAACAGGAACACCCCGAGCAGCGAGCAGACCACCACGTCCGCGAGGCCGATGGCGAGGTAGGGGAGGAGCTTGCCAAGAATGACCTCGGTGCGGGAAACCGGGGTCGCGGCGAGCTGCTCCATGGTGCCGCGCTCCCACTCCCGGGCGATGGTCAGCGAGGTGAGCAGGGCCGCGATGATCATCATGATGACCGCCACCAGGCCGGGGACGATCATGTTGCGGCTGCGCAGCTCCTCGTTGTACCAGACCCGCGACTCGACCGTGATCGGAGGTTGAACGGTTGCCCCCTGGAGCTGGACGCGGCTCGACCAGGTGCGCACGATGGCTTCCGAGTAGGCGAGGACGATCGTGGCCGTATTGGCGTCGCTGCCGTCCACGATCGCCTGGATGGCGACGGGTCGGCCGGCCGCGAGATCCGCGGCGAGCCCCGGCGGGATCACCAGCGCCATCTGCACGGTGCCGCGGTCGAAGAGGGAGCCGATCTGTGCCGGCCTCTCGAGCCCCTCCACGAACGTGAAGTAGCCGGAGGCGCGGAACGCGTCGAGCAGCTCGCGGCTGCGCGCCGAGCGGTCGCCGTCGAGGACCGCGGTGCGGATGTTGCGCACGTCCCAGGAGATGGCGTAGCCGAAGAGGACCAGGAGCAGGACCGGCAGCAGGAACGCGAGGATCAGGCTGCGGGTGTCCCGCCGGAGCTGGATCGTCTCCTTGCGGGCTATGGCGAGGAGCCGGGTCGAGCTCATCCCCTCACCCCCCTAGCCCCCCTCTCCCACCTCCCCATCCCCCTCCCTGGGAGAGGGGGGAATCGAGATCCGGGTGCGTGGGGGCGCCCCTCTCCCGGCGAGGGGGGCGGGGAGGCGGGAGAGGGGATGGGGGTGAGGGTTTCCGGGAGGGACGTCACGGCTCCTCCTAGTCCACCGGCGCGCCGCCGGCCTCCTCGATGCGGGAGATGAAGATGTCTTCGAGGGAGGGAGAGATCTCCTCGATCGACTCGACCTGGATGCCGTGCTCGGCGAGACGGCGGCGGATCTCTTCCTGGACGTCTGATCCGGGTTGGACGGTGACGTGGAGCGCGCGTCCGAACAAGCCCGCGTCCAGGATCCCCGGAGTGCCTTCCAGGGCTCTGGACGCTTCGGCACCTTTATCGGTCCGCACTTCGAGGAGCGGCTGCCTGAACGCTTCGCGGAGCCGGGCCGGCGTATCGAGCGCGATGAGCTTGCCGCGGTTCATCAGGGCCAGCCGGTCGCAGTACTCGGCCTCTTCCATGTAGTGGGTGGTCACGAAGACGGTGGTCCCGCCCGAGGCCAGGGTGTAGATGAGGTCCCAGAAGGAGCGGCGGGAGATGGGGTCCACCCCGGACGTGGGCTCGTCCAGGAAGAGCACGGGCGGCTCGTGGAGCACGGCGCATCCCAGGGCGAGCCGCTGCTTCCATCCCAGGGACAGCTCGCCCGTGAGGCGTCGCCTCTGGTCCGCGAGCCCCGCCATCTCCAGAGCCCAGTCGCGCCGCTCCGCCCGCCGGGCACGGGGCACGCTGTAGAGCCCCGAAAAGAAACCGATGTTCTCCTCGACCGTCAGGTCCGCGTAGAGGGAGAAGAGCTGCGACATGTAGCCGATGTGGCGCTTGATCTGCCGCCTCTCCGTCCGGATGTCGTACCCGGCAACGTGCCCGTTCCCCGAGGTCGGAGGCACCAGCCCCGTCAGCATCTTGATCGTGGTCGTCTTGCCTGCGCCGTTGGGTCCCAGGAACCCGAAGACCTCCGACTTCGCCACGCTGAAGCTCACCCGGTCCACGGCCACGAACTCCCCATACTTCCGGGTCAGCTCCTCGACCTGGACCGCTGGGGCTCCCTCTCTCATGCAGCCTCCGCCTCGGCGATCTTCCCGATGAACACATCTTCCAGAGACGGCACGATCGGCCGCGTCGACTTCACCTCGAAGCCTCCCTCCCGCAGAGCAGCCGTGATCGCAGGAATCGCCTCGGTCGCCGATCCCACGCTCAGGTGGAGCCGGTCTCCGAACACCGCGGCTCGCCTCACGAAGGGAAGCCCTTCAAGCCGCGCCCGGGCCTCCCGCGCGCGCTCCACCTGGACCTCCACGATCTCCTCCTCCAATCCCTTCTGCAGGGTCTCGGGCGTGTCGATCGCCAGGAGCCGGCCGCGGTGGAGGAGGGCCAGCCGGTCGAAGCGCTCGGCCTCGTCCATGTAGGCCGTGCTCACCACCGCGGTCACCCCCTCGGCCACCATCTCGTGGACGATCAGCCAGAGCTCGCGGCGCGACACCGGATCGACCCCGAACGTGGGCTCGTCCAGGAGCAGGACCCGCGGCTGGTGGATCAGGGCGCAGGAGAGGCCGAGCTTCTGCTTCATGCCGCCCGAGAGCTTGCCCGCGAGACGGTCCTTGAAGGGTCCCAGGTTCGAGAACTGGAACAGCCGCTCCAACCGGGCCGGCCGCTCGGCCCGCGGCACCTGGTACAGATCGGCATAGAACTCCAGATTTTCGAGCACGGTCAGGTCCGTGTAGAGCCCGAAGCGCTGGGACATATACGCCAGGTGATGTTTGACCCGCTCCGGCTCCCGGACCACGGAGATGCCGTCGAGCCATGCGTCTCCCCCGGTGGGCCGGAGCACGCCCGCGAGCATGCGCAGCGTCGTGGTCTTGCCCGCGCCGTCCGGTCCCACCAGCCCGAACAGCTCCCCCGGACGCACCTCGAAGCTCAGGCGGTCCACCGCCGTCAGCTCGCCGAAGCGGCGGGTGAGGGCGTCGGTGCGGATCAAGCCCTCACCCCCCTAACCCCCCTCTCCCACCTCCCCGTCCCCCTCCCTGGGAGAGGGGGGAATTCAGTCGGGTGCGCGGGGGCGCCCCTCTCCCGGCGAGGGGGGTAGGGGAGGCGGGAGAGGGGTTGGGGGTGAGGGCTCATTTCACCTCCAGCCGCACATCCGCCGGAAGCCCCGGCTTCAGATCGAACCCGGGATCGCCGGTCACGCGGACCTTGACCTCGTAGACCAGGCGCACGCGCTCCTCGGTCGTCTGCACGCTCTTGGGGGTGAACTCGGCCTCGGAGGCGATGAAGGAGACCTCGCCCGGATAGGTCTTGTCCGGGTAGGTGTCGGCCGTGATCGTGGCGCGGGTCCCCAGGCGCACCGCGCCCACCCGGTTCTCCGGGATGTAGATGCGCACGAAGCGGCTCCGGGGGTCCATCAGGGTCAACACGGGCGAGCCGGCCGGCACGACCTCGCCCGGCTCCCGGTGGCGGACGGTGACCACGCCGTCGAACGGAGCGGTGATGGTCGTGTTGAAGAGGCTGGCTTCGACCCCCCGCACGGCAGCTTCGGCTTGAGATACCTGGGCGCGGGCCACGGCCTTGCGCTCCTGGCGGGGGCCGGCCTCCACGAGCCGGACCTGCTCCGCGGCCTGGGTGCGCTGGGCGCGGGCTACGTCGAGGGCGACCTGGGCATTATCGAGCGCCTCGCGGCTCACGGCCCCGCCTTCGAACAGCCGCCGGGTGCGGGCAAGGTCGCGTTCGGCGTCCTGCCTGCGCTCCTCGGTCACTGCGAGCGCCGCGCGGGCCTGGGCGATCTCCTCCCGGCGGGAGCCCTGCTCGAGCTCGGCAAGGGCGGATTGCGCGGCTTCGACCTGGGCCTGAGACTGCGCGCGCCGCGCTTCGAGCTCCGCCCGGTCGAGCCGGGCCAGCTCCTGGCCCGCGGTCACCCGGTCCCCCTCGCGGGGAGTGAGCGACACGATCCGGCCCGGTGCCTGGAACCCGAGCTGAGCATCGGTAGCCTCCACCGTGCCCGAGGCCACGAGCGCGCCGTCCGGGTTTTCCGGCCGCCTGGAGGTGTAGTACCAGACCGCAATCCCGGCGATACCGGCAGCGGCCAAGAGAACGATGGGAGGGATGATCTTCTTGGGGTTCATGGAGCCGTCTCCAAGGGATTCCAGGGACGCAGGTTCTCGCGCAGCCACTCGGGGGTGAGGCGGCCCGCGGCGCGGGCGAGGTCCACGCGGGCGAGGATGGCGGCGTGCCTCGCGTCAGCCAGGCTGGCGCGGGCGGCCAGCAGGTCGGCCTCGGAATTCAGATAGTCGGTCTGGGTTCCGGCGCCCTCGTCGAGCAGGAGCTTCTGGACGCGAACCACTTCGAGGAAGCGCTCCTCCGCGACCTTCAGGCTGGCGATCCGCGCCTCCGCCTCGGTGACCGCGGCGAGCGCCCGGTCCACGTCCTCCCGGATCTGGACCTCGGCAAGGCGGACCTGCTCCTGCGCGCCGCGGTGCGCGGCCTCGGCGCGGGCGATCCGGCTGCGGGTGGCGCCGCCGTCGAACAGGGGGACCGTGACCTGGAAACCGGCGTTCCACTCGCCGGTGAAGTCCAGATTGGACGACGTCCACTCGTTGTAGTTGCCCACGGCGCGCACCTCCGGCCGGGCGACCGCCCGGGCAAGAGAGATCTGCGCCTCGGCCGCGGTGACCTGGGCGCGGGCCTGGGCTACGGTGGGGCTGGCGGCGATCCCGTCCTCCACCAGGGCCTCTCTAAGCGGAATCCCGGGATCGGCGAGCTCGACCCGGACCAGCCTTCCGGCCTGGGTCTCTTCGACAGGAGCATCCAGGAGACGGGCAAGCTCGCGCTCGGAGCTCTCCATGGCCATGGCGAGGCGCACGCGCTCGGCCTCCGCGCTGGCCAGGGCGGCCTCCGCGCGGAGCACCTCGACCTGGGCGGCCCGGCCCACCTCGAACCGCAGCCGGACCCGCGAAAGCTCCGCGCGCAGCGCCTCCAGGCGAAGGTCGTGGGCATCCACCACCTGGCGCTGGCCGAGAGCCGTGAGGTACGCCGCTGCCACGCGCCGGGTGATGACCTGTTCGGCCGATCCGAGAGACGCCCCGGCGGCCACGCTCTGGGCATCCGCGGAACGGATGCGCGCCGCGTCCGCCCCGCTGTCGAACAGCGTGTAGCTGACGGTGAGCGTGGCCTGCCCGAGCGTCTCGTCGAACTCGGGGAACAGCCCCGGACCGAAGCCATGGATGGGAGTGACCACCATCGGCTCCTGGTACTGGATGGCGGACCCGGTCACCCGTCCCCGGGGCCTGCGCGCCGCCCGAGCTTCCCCAAGCGCCTCCGCGGCCTCCTCCTGGCGAGCCCGGGCCGCCTCCACCGCTGGGAACTGAGCCAGCGCCCGCTCGACCGCATCGGCAAGAGAAAGCCGCGCCGGCTCCTGGGCCAGGGCGGTTGCGGGGAGGAGGAGGAGGGCGATGGCGAGAAGGGCCCTCACCCCCGGCCCCTCTCCCGGCCGCCCACCACTCAGATTGATACAAGCGATCCTCATCTCCGCGTCTCCTCCATTCCCAGCAGCTCCGTCCCCAGCAGCCGCCGCACCACGAACCGCGCCAGCTCGAGGGCCTGCTCCCTGGAAATCCGCCGGTCGGCAAGCAGCCGCCGCTGCAGGGCAACGGCCGCGGCGAGCCCCATCAGCGGCAGCACCACGATGTTCGCCGGAGGGGAGCCCTCCGGCAGGGGCATCTCGCCCGCGAGCTTTGCGACGATCTGGAGATAGGTCCCGGAGATCTCCACCATCTTCTCGGCCAGGGGACCATCCCCGGAGGCGGTGGCCTCCGCCAGCAGCAGCACGGGAATGCCGTCGAGGTCCACGATCAGCCCGATGTGGTGGGCGACGATGCGCTCGATCTTTTCGAAGGGAGAGGTGCCGGGCTCCTCCGAAATGGCGCGGACCGGCCCGAGGAACATCCCCCTCAGCCGCCCGGCCACGCCGAGGAGAAGCGCCTGCTTGTTCGGGAAGTGGCGATAGATGGCCGGCTCGGTGAAGCCGACCCGCTCGGCGACCTTCTTCATGGTCAGCCCGGCCATGCCCGCCTCCCGGATCAGCTCGATGGTCCGATCCAGGATCTCATCCTGCCGGGCCGATGACGTGTCTTTTCCGCTCATGTCCGCGCACCGTTAGTTAGTCCTCACTAACCAGAATACGCCATGTGAGATGGATGTCAAGGAGCCAAACGAGCCTTGGAAGCTCGAAAAGACTCAAAGATGTCGCAAACATCCGTTCCACCAGGGCATGCGACGCGCAAAGTGGCGCAACAAAACCTATAGTCGCGACGTCCTGGCCGCAGATCTCCGCATCGAATGGTGTGCCGGCTTTCGCCGAAAATCAAACGTCGCAGAAATCCTTCTGCGCTCCTCAGATTGAACCTCTATGAAGCGACAACGCACCTTCGTGTAACAACAATGAAGCTACCTGTAGCGACAACTCTGCGCGACGCTGCCGAAGTGGCGCGCGATGTCGTATCATGCTCGCCTGATCTGGTCTAGATCCTCTTTTATGTCTCAACAAAAGAGCGCAATGTCACTGCTCAGCAGTCAAGTGTCTCGAAAGAAGCTCACTGTGTCGCGGAAATGTTGCAATATGTAACAGAAAGTGCGCACAATGTAGCTGCAAAAAGATTCATGTGCGTGGCTCAAGCGTCTGTTGGGAGCATCGCTGGATTTTTGCTCCATCTCGAAGTATGCTTGCAGAGCGGAAACCTGTATCTGTTACATAAATCCGAGTGGTCGCGACACTTTGCGATGTTGCCGGCGTGCAACGCTGTGGGATGGCGCAGCTCGGACCGTTTTTGAGACAAAGAGAGGAAATCCATGGGCTTGAATCTGTCCGTTGGCCAGATGTTGGCGCAGTTGGAAGGGAAGGTGGCGCATCACCGGGAGCGTCAGGCGTTTCATGCCGAGCAGGAGGTGCTTCATCGCGACAAGCAGGCGCATCACGCTGCCGCCTTGGAGACAGCGCTCGCGCACCTGCAGTCTTTCCAGGCCGCCGCGACGGCTGCCGGAGACCTGCTTGACCTTGACAAGACGGCCGCGCTCCCGGAGCCGGACGCGGATGTCGAATTTGCCAGGAAGAGATCGCTCAGCCGGATGATCGCTCGTGTCCTGGAAGGCAGGGCCTCGGATGCGACCTTCGGAGCCCGTTCGGTGGCGCAGGAGATCCAGGAGCGCTGGGGAGCGAGGCTGCGCCGGCGGGTCGACCCTCGAAGCGTGGCCGCCACCCTCCGCCGCTGGGCCGTGTCCGGGCGCATCCACCAGGTCCGCGAGGGCCGGGCGCACTATGAAGCGCTGTACAGGAAGACACCGCCGGCCGCGGCTCCGGAATGAGGCTGAATGGGGTTGTTCAATCCGCCGCAGGCCACAGACGTTGGTAGAGTTGGTAGAGACGCCCCAGTCCGCCGTCACTGCGCGGCCGGGTGTACAGGGTCGGGGCGTCTCATGGCCCCAGCCACCACCAATGCCGGCGGTACGCCGTGGAAAAACGCTGTTCCTCATCGGGATTCACGCCCGCGGACCAGTTGAGGTGGATCGGTCAGCCGTGGAGAGACGCCCCGACCGTTTCACCCGGCAGGTTCGTGCCAGCGTACTGGGGCGTCTCTACGGTCCGGCAGGACCAGCCTGCACGATCTTCGCGGTCGTGATGATCTGTCCCACATGCCGCTGCGTGTGCTCGGCGGTGTGGACCAGCAGGCCGAGCACGGTCGAAGGGAGCTGGAGACGGCCGACTCCGCGGGGTTCGAGGAGCGTCGATTCCGGAGTCGCGCGGAGCTGCGCGAGAGCGCGGTCGACCTGCCGCTCGAATTCCAGCGCGAGCGCGGCTGCTTCGGGCGGCGGGGAGCCGGGCTCCGTCTCGCTCTCCAGGAACGCTCTCTGTTCCTCCGAAAGCCCCTCGCCCCGGGCGTAGGTGAACAGCCGGTCTAGGCTGGCGGAGACATGGCGGACATGGAAGCCCACCGAGGGAGCCCCGCCGGGCCTGGCCCAGAGGTGAGCCACCGATAGCGGGTCCACGGTCCGGCGCACATCCTCCACAGCTTGGAGAAGGGCATGCGCGACGGGCTGCAGGAGAGACGGAATGCCTGGAACAGGACCGCGGAGCCAGACTTCGGGAGGAGCGGAACGTTCCATGCGGCTAGCCGAAAGACTCGAACACCAGGCGCAGGAAATCGGCCACGTACCGCTTTGCCGGCATCGGCCTGAAGCCGCGGAGGCGGAGCACGTTGGCGTGGCCCGATGCGTCCCGCGCGAGCACGAGAGAGAGGCCGCGCGAAGCGTAGATCGCCTCTTCGAGTGATCCGCCGGCAGGGGAGGGCAGCTTCCAGGCCCTTCGCACCTCGTCCGAGTAGGGAAACGTGGTCTCGGGCTCGCCGAGCTCGCGGAGGAGCGGCTCCGCGCCGGGCGGCGTCGTGAAGCTCACATCGACCAGATCGACGCGGCCGCCGTTGATCCACCAGTACACGTCGACCTCGGCGCGCCCGGAGGAGGGCCGGTGCGTCTCCGAGGCGAGGATGGCGGGCGCGAACCGGCGCGTCCCCGTGTGCACGACGGGTCCCAGACACTCCGGAAGCTGGTCGTGATCCAGCGCGAGACCGCGCCAGTGTCCGACTTCACCTTCCGCCAGGCGGCAGAGTGATTGTGGGTCCACGGCGCTCACTTTCCGAACACGAACGATGCGCCGATCCCGGCGAAGACCCGAGCTCCTTTGCGGGCGGCGTCGGGCTCGTTGATCGGCACCAGCACGTCGACTCCGGGGCCGACGTGCAAGCGGCCGATCTGCGCGCCGGCCGCCACGCGGAACACCGTATCCGCGCGGAGGCCGCCCCCCTCACTCCCGGCGAGCGATGCGCTGCCTTGCAACAACGCACCGCCGGTGAGGAACAGGTTCTTACCGCGCAGCGTCAGCGACAGCTCCGGCCCGAGGCCCAGGCGTTGCCCTTCGCCGAGGAAGGTGATCCCCGCTCCGCCCCGCAGGTCGACTTGTACCGCTCCGCTGCGCCCCCACAGGAGATACCCGTAGTTGGCGCGTGCAAAGGGGCGGCCCGTCAGGCTCCCTTCCTTCGTCTGGAGCAGGACCGCCGCGCCGAGGTCGTGCCGCCGCGCTGTCGGCAGACCGCGGGACAGCTCGTTCCAGTGCCCCAGGCCGATGTACTCGACCTTCCCCTTGAAGTACGCCTGGCGCAGGTTCTCCTCGTTGCCACCGAGCTTGTCGAGGATATCCTTCACCTCGGTGAAGAAGTCCGTATAGGAAGTGCGCGGCGGCGGTGTGAAGGCGGGGCCGGGCGTTCCCTCGATCTGCAGGCGCAGGTCCGGATCCGACGCAGCCCGCGCCTGGATCTCCTCGTAGAGGGCCCGGGTGAAGAACTCGGTGAATCCTTCCACGCCCAGGTCGCCCTGCTCGGTGCCGCGCACCGCATCCGAGAAGCCGGGGTGTGTGACGGCGTGGAGCATCTCGTGGATCGCCGTCCCCAGGTTCATCCACCGTCCGCGGCGCTGAGCCTGTGCGAGCGACTCGCCGCTCGCGGGGACGATGCGCCGCTGGATCAGCGTCAGATCCTCCCCGTTCACACCGCGGACCGAAAGCCCGATCTTGCGCCACTCATCCGGTTTCTCATCCAGGATCGCCTTGAGCGCCCGCTGGTACAGTGCGTCGTCACGGCCACCGGGGATGACGCGGTGATCTTCGATGATCTTCTGCGCTGCCGCGTCCTGGGAAACCCCGACTCGAATCGCGGCCAGCGACAGGCCCTCGATCGTATCCGCCGAGAGGGTGGCCTCGTCGGCCGCCGGGGCTGTTCCGGGGTCGGCGGGGAAGTAGCGAATCCGCGCACGGACGCCGGAGAGGTCGACTTTGGTCGCGAGGTAGGAGCTGAAGACGGCGCGGATCTCCCTCTCCGCGATCGCGACCACATCGGTCAGGTCGCTGGTCCCGAGCCGGACCGGGGAGGACTGGACCGCCGAGGCGTTGCTCAGCCGGCTGGCGCGGAGTATGCGGGCGCGCGCCTTGAGCGCTGCGATGAAGGCGTCGGGGTCCGTGACGGGGTCGATTTTGGAGTCCTCGGACTGCCGCCGGTTGAAGATTTCCAGCACGTCCTCGCGCTGGCTCGCGGTCGGCAGGACTGCCGGATCGGCCGGCAGGCGGAACCCGGTCGACGGTTCAGCCGCGGTGTGGTTTGCGGCCACGTGCGCGAGCTCATGAGCGAGGATGGGCCGCGCCGCCCGGCTCTCCGGCGCCGCCGGGGCGCCCCACACGATCTGCCGGCCCAGCGTGTAGGCGAGCGCGCCCGCGCTGCGGGCTGCCGCGCCTGCCTGCTCGTCCGAGAACACCCGCACGCGGGAGAAGTCGGCGCCGAAGCGTGGCTCGAAGAAGGCGCGGCTCTCTGCGCTGAGCGCGCGTCCGCCAGTGGGTGTCGGTTCGCCTGCCGGGCTGGACGAGATCGCGCGCGCCGCGCCGCCACGCATCGCCGCATCGGCGAGATTCCCCGCCTCGCGCTCGGAAGCATCGCCGGAGCGGCTCCACCGCGCAGCCCGAAAGGGCGATGGCCGCCCGCGTCCCGGGGCGTCCGTCTTCCGTGTCGCTGCTACTCGCTCCGACGTTGGCGATGTTGGCGCGGGCATAGTTTAAAAATTATACCATTGGGCGCCTGCCGAACGGCCCGCCAGTCCGTCTCGGCCAGTCCGTCTCGGATTACCGCTGGGTGATCGTGAACTTGCCGAAGCTCACACCGAGCTCAATACCCGTCCCGTTGCCGGCCAGGGCCAGGGAGACCTCTCCCTTGGTGAGGGCCTGCGCCTCGGACGACTTGATGGCTCCCGCGGCGGCGGTCGCCATAGCGTAGGTGCCGAACAGCTCCCGGATGTCGGCGACCTCGGAGAACCTCCCGTGACCGTCCCGGATCTGGGACTTGCCGGCCGTCAGGCCGCCACCCTTGGCGGAGATCTTCGCTGTCGCCGTCTGACCGTTGTCGCAGGTGATCGTTCCCGCTCCGCGCGACGATTTGTAGAAAATCGACCAACCCTTGAGCGTGTAGTCCATCCGGCAGACCGTCGTCGTCTGATCCACGGCGGCGGCGGGCGCCACTGCGAGGGAGAGCAAGAGAGCCGACAAACCCAGAACCATGCTTCGTTTCATGAGCAATCCTTCCAGTAGGTGGTAGTTCCAGGACACCTCTGGCGCGCAGCGCCTGCCGCGGCAGAGATGGGAGCTCTAAGGTGAATCCAATGGAAGTGATTGCACGAATCGAGCCATAACCCGCCAATCATCCTTCCGCCTCGGCTTCACGGAATACAGGCTATGCGAAATTTGTTATTGAAACTCGCATCCGGTCTGGGTGCACCGATTGCTTTCCAGACAAGGAGAAGTATTTTGAAAGAGCTCTCACGCAGGCTCATTGCTATCGCTGTGCTCGCTCTGCTCGTCCCGAGCGGACATCTCTTCGCCGCCGACGGCGAGACAGATCCCGAGGTGACGGAGCGCGTTGCCGCGCCCGCCTGGATTCATCCCGAAAGCGCCGTCCCCGGCTCTACGCCGGAGCGGACCGACGCTCTCCGACAGCTCACGCCAGAACAGGAAAAGGAGTTTCTCGAGCGGAGGATCGACGAGGCGGAGCAATTCGCCGCCGCCAAGGGAGCCGAGCTGCAGGCCAAGCCAGCCACGCGTTGGGTGCGCAGCGACCTGTTCGGCTCCGAGGTGCGGAGCGCGACGGCCGGCGCCGAGTCGAGCGTGATCGTGACCCCTGGGTTGTCACTTTCCAAGCCCGTCAAGCAGCCTCCTTTTGGCAGCCTGGACGCGGATTTTGACAGCCTTCCAGACAGCTTCGAAACCGCGGTGTCCGACGGCTTCACACCGGCCTACTACATCTCCGGCGGCGAGAAGGCGGGCACGGGCTTCGCGCGCTTCGGCAATTACACGCCGCAGACCGTCATCCAGAACCTGCCCGCCGTCCCGCCGGCCAGCCACTACCGCGTCACTCCAGTAGGCTTCACGAACGGCACGAATGGCCAGCAGTACGGCTTCCTGCAGATCGACTATCTTTCTTTGTGGAACAAGGACGACGGCCTCAGCATCAGCAACTCCTGCCGGACCTACGCGACCGTCCTCGGCGGGCTGATCGGCTACGGTCTGTCTGGCGCGCTCAACGGTCTGGGGGGCCATGTGATCGACAACGAGCGGTCCGCCGTGCTCGTCGCGGCGCCGACTACCGCGAGCTTCCAATACTCGACCAACATCAATGCCTATCAGGGGTACGACTTTTACATCGCGGCGCACGAGAACACGTTCTTCGACCACAGCACCTATCTGTCTCCCTCGCAGCCGGTGCCGGTGAACAATCACCTGCTCCTCGCGATGTCGAAAGCGAAGCATGGCACGTACGCCTTCAACCCTGACGGCTTCCCGCTCTTCCCGGGCTGGATCATCAACACTACCTATTACACCCTGGACTTCCTGTACTATAACTACTATATCGATTACTACTCGTACCTCGTCTATCTGGGGATGGCCGACACCCTCTACTTTTCCTGCGTGGTCGAACGCTTCCAGGACCTGGGCGGCAGGTACTCCAGTCCCCGGATCAATGTCGGGGAGCTGGGCCACACCCTCAACAGCTCCGGCTTCATCGCGGATCCACGAGTGCAGAGCAAGCTGACGCCGCTGCTCTGGTACGTCCAGTAGCGAATCCTCCTCCACGCAATGTGAAGGGCTTCTGAGATCCTATCGAAGCGAGCCTTCTACGGGTGGGGGCGGTCGAGCAGGTCGTAGATGACCGGAGAAGCGAAACGCCTGGAACGGGGCCGCGCAGCCAGACTTGGGGGGAGCGGCTTCCATAGGGGAGATCCTACTGGATAGAGCGTAAAGGAATGCGCGCCATCGTCGCAACCGAATTGGAGAGCCCGAGATCCTGAGGCTCGAGCCCGGGTCGGGACAAGTCCTGATCCGGGTTCACGCGGCCGGAGTGAACTTCTCGTACACGGAGCGCCGCCGAGGCGTCTACCGGCGCCTGGACTTGCCGCCTACGGCGTGGTCCACTCACGGCCCGGATCGAAGCGGGGCAGGCGGTGCAGATCCATGCAACTCCACGAGGCGACGAACCAAGCGTCAACCCATTTACGACCCCTTCCGCGCGAGTATATAGAGCAATTCCTCTATGTGCTAGAAGTCCGTGACTTCCTTAAGCTATACTGGCTATTGAGCCCGGTTGCTTCGGCAGTCGCATGCATTTGAGGACTCCTTATGAGCGGACTTCTTTCGGCGATCTCTGGTAAATTCACGACAACTCAGGTCTTGGGAACTCTTTTCCCAGTAACGGTTTTCACCATTCTTTTCCGACTTCTAGTCATTCCTATAGTCCCGATCGGTCCAGGGTTGCCATTGCTCGCTCCCTTGATGGCTCTTGAAGAGAAATGGGAGATCCTTGTATTGACGTTGGTTGTGATTATAGTAAGTGGTCTCTTATACAGCCTCAATGTCCCTCATGTGCGTCTATATGAAGGTTATCCTTGGAGGGACACATGGATCGGCTGGAGGAGAGTGAGGCGATATCAAGCCCAGTTGGATGTCCTCCTTGCACAACAAGATGGGCTGCCAAAGCTGCGTCTAGAGCTAAAGCGCAGGATTCAGGAACTGGCACATGAGAAGGCAGCAAGATCGCTTACGGGCTCACGCAAGCTAGAAACTCTCGAAGATTCTGTAAATGATATCAATTCTCTGATGGGGGTTGTTGCTCGCAGTCTACAGTCGGACTTTCCAGAAAGACCCTCGGTGCTGCCGACGCGCTTGGGCAACGTGATCCGAAGCTTTGAATCTTATCCCCGCCGGCGCTATGGGATGTCCGCCATTCCTCTTTGGCCACGTCTAATCGCGAAAGTGGAGAGCAGTTACTCTGAAACGATCGACGCAGCAAAGGCTAATCTGGATTTCATGATCAACTCGACGACTCTTTCAGCACTGCTTGCGATCTCTCTGGCGTTGGCTGGTATCACTCATGCTGAAGCCCTGTCGAGTCCTGGTATGGGTACCAAGTGGCTGATCCAGATCTTTCTATTCGCTTCGCTGGCTTATTGGTTATATAGACAGTCCGTCGGCCGCGCCTTGGCGTGGGGTAGTTTGGTTAAGGGAGCATTCGATCTTTATCGGTGGGAGTTGCTGACGCAGCTCGGCTACGGCCGTAAGCCCACCGATGTTGAGGAGGAAGTAGAACTCTGGGAGAGCATATCGAAACGCATGCTTTTCGGCAATCCCCCCAAGGGGCTAAACGATCTACCTACCTACAGCGATGCCTCTGACTCACCTGCGACGTACTACCGGCAAAAGGGAGAAGCTGTGCTAGCACTGACGCGTGGCGCTTCTCCGATCCTAAATAGCTCGGCGATCTCCGTCAGCCTCGGGCTCCGCAATGCCGACCCGCAGAAGCTTGCCAGCGACCTCGTCTTGGTTGATACCTTACCTGAAGGATTTGAATATGAATGGGATTCAGCTGTAGTCAATTCCGGCCGCGTCACTGTGGAAGGAACCAATCTTTACTATTTTAACTTAACGACTTCTTTGCAACCTGGTGATTCCGTCCTTCTGTCCTACAAAATTTTCCCTCGTACAATCCAGGATAGACGATGTGGTGGATCAACGTAGTCTCCTGCTCTTCACCAGAGCTGGATACTCCTCGTTTGGTTCTGAGAGCCGACGACGTGAGACCGGGAAGGAGAATTTATGAGTGATCGAACCTATGATCTCAGGCTTGAGTTCATCCGCTTGCTCAACAAAGCAGATTTGTCCCGATTCGAGCAACTATGGCCAGAGCAACCCCAGAGACTACGGGAGAGGTTGGTCGAGGCTAATACTAGCCTCCGGCTTTTGGAAGAGATCCCTAGTGAAGACTTGATCAACCGGTTAATCGAAGTCGCTAAGGAAAGGAGGTTCGGAGTTGTCCTAATGTCTGATCTCCCCGGCGATGACGACACTCCATTCTGGCAAGCAGTGTCTCTAATAGAGGTAGGACGCGGAGAGATTGGCGGAGTAGATGAGAGGTATATCATGGAATCAGAACTGCCCGGCGGTGAAGTCGAGGAGTTGGCAGGTGACGATGACACCTCTTTCTGGAATAATGACGATTAAGTATCAGCGGGACTTAATCTGCCATGGTGACAACCGACCTCAGTGATCTTAAGAAAGAGCGCCTCGTCAGCATTCGGATTCTCCTTGGCAACGAGGATATAAATAGCTCGGATGATCTTTGGAGAGCTATTGGTCCGGAATTCTATGACGGGCTTTCTAATCTTGCCCTCACAACTGGTATTACCCCTGAAGAGGTCCTCGACATCCTCGGTGCGTGCGCGAAGGAAAGAGTACCAAGCTTCACGAAGAGGGAAGGACTGATTGCCTTCACGGGGCTACTCCTCGTAACTGCCCTACTATGTCGAGTCTTCGCGATCTTCGTTCTGACCCGCTTTGAGCCCCAAATGGAGGTGGTCACCGCCAAGGTGAGCTTACCAGCCTATCACCTAGTACGCCAGGAGGATTTGGCGTTAAAGTTAAAGCCCCGGCGGGTGGAAAATGTTTTGGATCAACAGAAAGTCATTGGTCGTTATCTACTGAAGTCTGTAGCTCTCGGGCAGGTCATCCAAAATGACCAGCTCGGTCCAGCGTCGATCCCCAAACTTTTGCCGGGGAAGCAGCGCGTTATTCTCTCCGTACGGTTGGCTCCCGGGACCTTTAATTCAGGAGTCATTCCGGGCTCGAAAGTGACCTTGATCCTCTCTACACGAAATCTACAAGGAGTTCGTCTCCCCGCTGTTGAAGCTGATGCATTTGTCCTGGCAGTCGATCAGCAAAATGAGAATGTTCAGTTGACGGTTGCCATGGACGCTGTCAAGCAAAAGGAAGTGGGAGCGGCCCTCGGGAACTCGGATGTCTTCCTTGCTCGATGAGCAAGGTGAACTCCAACTCCCTGGGCAAGATCCGCCCTGCACATGGCCGCGCCAAGACCGCTTCCGACCCGCGGGAGAGCCCGGAGTTCCGTGGCAGCAGTGCGCTCCTTTGGTGGCGGGTCGCTGCCCGGCCGAGAGGTTTAATGCGGAGTTCTCGAGCTATTCGGTGGCTGGGTAGGGGCGGTCGAGCAGATCATAGATGACCTGGGGGTCGACCGGCTTGGTCAGGTGATGGTCGAATCCGGCCTGCTGCGAGCGGAGCTCGTCCTCCTCCCGCCCGTAGCCGGTCAAGGCCAGGAGCAGCGCCTTCGCAGTCCGCCGCCGCCGGCGCAGCCGGGCGGCAACCTGGTAGCCGTCCAGCCCGGGCAAGCCGATGTCGAGCATGACGACCTCGGGATGGAACGAGCCGGCCGTTTTCAGTGCCCCGGGGCCATCGTAGGCGACTTCCACTACATATCCCTTCAAGCGCAGGAGAAGAGCCAGGCTCTCGGCCGAATCCACGTTGTCGTCCACCACCAGGACGCGGCGCGGCGCGGCTGTGGCAGGGGAGAGCGAACCAGTGGTGCCGCGCCGCTCCGATTCCCGGTTCACGGGTGCCAGGATGGGCAGGCGCACCACGATCTCGCTGCCCCCTCCCAGACCCGCGCTGAAGGCTTCGACGCTGCCGCCGTGCAGCTCGACGAGACGTTGCACCAGCGTCAGCCCGATTCCCAATCCCCCTCCCGTGCGATCGTACGAGCGGTCCGCCTGCATGAACAGATCGAAGACGCGCGGCAGCGTTTCCCGAGCCATGCCGCTGCCGTCGTCGCGTACCCGCACCACGACCTTGCCTGGAGTCTCAGGCCCGTCGGTCACCAGCTCGGCCGTTACCCAGCAATGGCCGCCGGAGGGGGTGAACTTGGAAGCGTTGTTCAGCAGGTTGCCGAAGATCTGGTCCAGCCGGGTGGGGTCCGCGTCGAGGTAGACCGGCTCGCGCGGCAGCGAGATCGAGAGCTCTTGGCCGCGTGCCTCCATGAGGGGCTGGGCGATCTCCACCGCGTGCCTGAGAAAGGCCGCCAGCTCGACCCGCTCCCGGCGCAGGCGGACTTCGCCCCGGGTGATGCGGGAGACGTCGAGCAGGTCTTCGATCAACCGGCTCATGTTCTGAATCTGCCGGTTCATCATGTGGCGCGCCTGCTCCACCACGGCGCCGTCGGCGCCGGCGGTCTCCAGCACGTGCGCGGCATTGCGCAGGGGGGCCAGGGGGTTGCGCAGCTCGTGGGCCAGAAGCGCCAGGAACTCGTTCTTGCTGCGGTCGGCCGCGGCCAGATCCTCGACGCGCTGGTGCAGGGCCGTTTCCAGCTCCTTTCTTCGGGTTATGTCTTCGATGGCGAGCAGGATCAACGACCTCTGGCCGCTCTCCTGAAAGAACCGCCTGGCGTTGAGCAGCATGGTCTTCCGGCCGATGTGCTCGAACTCCTGTTCCACCTCGTAGCCTTCCACGCCGTTGCCGTGAAGCCTGATCTTTTCCAGGAGCCGGCGCAGGTCGGGAATGTTCCATTGACCCTCTCCGAGCTCGTAAAGATAGCGGTTCTCCGTCGTTTCCGGCCTTTCCTTGAAGGTTTGATAGAACGACTGGCTCGCGGTCTGCACGCACAGGTTCGCGTCCAGCACCAGGAGGGATTCGCTCACGGTCGCCACGATGCTCTCGGCATATTCGCGGGCGCGCCGCAGCGTATTGATGTCGACGAGCATGATCACCGCGCCGTCGATCCTGTTCTCCAGGGTCTTGTAGGGCTGAATGCGCAGCGAGTACCAAAGACCCTGTCTGTCCTGGACCTCGCGTTCCCTGGGGCTGGCCGTGTCGATCACCTCCGCCAGCAACGGCTCCAGATCGGGGAGGCTGAAGTTGAGCTTGAAGTCGCTGATCGGCCGGCCGATGTCGGTGGATATGAGGTTGAAAAGCTTTTCCGCCATCGGCGTAAAGCGCCGGACGCGCAGGTTCTGCCCGATGATGACGATGGCCGTCTGGACGCTGCTGAGGACGTTGAACAGGTCGTTGTTGAGCAGGTTCAGCTCCGCGTTGCGGTTCTGCAGCTCGTCGTTGACCGTGACCAGCTCTTCGTTGCTCGACTGGATCTCCTCCTTGGAGGTCTCCAGCTCTTCGTTGATGCTCTGCAGCTCCTCGTTGGCCGACTGTGCCTCCTCGTTGGCGGACTGCAGCTCTTCGTTGGTGGTTTCCTGCTGCTCGATCACCGATTGGAGGTATTCGCGGGTCGCGGCCAGCTCCTGCTCCAGGCGGGCATTCTCTTCCTGGAGGGCCTCGTCCTCCGCGGCAGCGGCAGCCTTGGCCCGGGGCTTCCCGCGCGGGAGAGAGGCCGAGGATGGAGGGGCGGGCTCTTCAAACAGGATCAGGAAGCCTCCTTGCCCTGCCGAGCTCCCCTTGAGGCGAACCACCTCCAGATTGACCTCCCGGGTTTCGCCCTGGATCTTGACCTGCAATCCCGCCTCGCGGACCGAGGCCTTCTCTTTCCTGGCCTTGTTGATCGCGGCCCGCAGCGTGACCGCCAGTCCCTCCCGCACCATCCTGAGCAGGTTCAGGCTCGCCTTGCCCGGCGCTGGCGCAAGATACGGTTCGGTGTCCCCGCGGAACTGCAGGATCTCCAGATCGGCATTGACCACCACGCCGGGCGGCACATATCTCGCGAGGAGGACGCGATCGGCCTCTTTCTGCACGTCGGTCGTAGTCCCGGCTTGTTGCGAGCGGCCCCGGCCGTGGCCAGGCTCTCCTCGATCCCGTCTGGCAGGCTGGCCGAGGTCCAACCGGCGGTTGGAGGGTTTCTTGGAGTAGCTCTTGTGCTTGGCGTCCGCCACCTCGAACAGGTCGCGGTAGGAGCCGATCGTCTCCGAGCTCCCCAGCACGAGGAAGCCGGCCGGCTTCAGGGCATAGTGCAGGAGCGGCACGACCTTCTGTTGCAGCGCCGGCTCCAGGTAGATGAGCAGGTTGCGGCAAGAGATGAGGTCCATCTGGGAGAAGGGCGGGTCGGTCAGCACGTTGTGCCGGGCGAACACGCACATGTCGCGGATCGTCTTGCTGACGCGGTAGCTGCCGTCCACCTCCGCGAAGAAGTGCCGCAGGCGCTCCGGCGAGACGTCGTGCTCGATGCCCTTCGGGTACACGCCCGCGCGGGCCTTCTCGATGACGGTTCCGTTCAGGTCGGTGGCGAAGACCTGGATCGGGTACCGATTGCCCTTGGCCTCGGTGAGCTCGGCGAAGAGGATCGCGATGGAGTAGGCCTCCTCGCCGGTCGAGCACCCCGGTACCCAGACGCGCACCGGTTCGCTCGGGGAGCGGTTCTTGAACAGCCTGGGCAGGATCGTGGCCTTGAGCGCCTCGAACGTTTCCGGGTCGCGGAAGAACCTCGTCACGTTGATGAGGATGTCCTGGTAGAGGGCCTCCACTTCCCCGGGGTTCTTGCGGAGGAATCGCGCGTAGTCTTGCGCCCCCTCGATCTTGAGCAGGACCATGCGGCGTGTGATGCGGCGGCAGAGGCTGCTCGCCTTGTATTGGCTGAAGTCGACGTCCATGGCCTTGCGCAGGATCTCCAGGATCTTGCCGGAGTCCAGCTCGCCGGCAAGCGCCTTGCGGCTGGCTGGCGTCGACAGGGCCACGTGAGGATGGCGGGCGATGCGCCCGATCTCGCCGGCGATCCCGGCCGGGGAGAGCACGAAGTCCACGCAGCCGGTGGCGATGGCGCTGTGCGGCATGCTGCTCTGCTGGGCCGTGTCGTCCTGCGCGAAGGTGATCCCGCCCTCGGCCTTGATCTCCTCCAGCCCGAGGGTGCCGTCGGTGGCCGTACCGGACAAGATCACGCCGATCGCTCGGTTTCCCTGGTCTTCCGCCAGGGAGCGGAGGAAGCAATCGATGGGCCGGTATTTGTTGCGGGCTTCCTCCCGGGGAAGCAGTTGCAGGACCCCTCCCGAGACGATCATGTTGCGGTTGGGCGGGATGACGTAGACGCAGTTCGGCTTCACCTGCGGCTCGTCGTGGACCTCCATGACGGGCATGGAGGTGGCCCGGGACAGGATCTCCGATAGCAGGCTGGCATGTTTGGGAGCCAGGTGCTGCACGAGGACGAAGGCCATGCCGGTATCGACCGGCATGGCGCCGAGCATCTGGGTGAACGCCTCGAGCCCGCCGGCCGAAGCGCCGATACCGACGATCGGAGGAACTTCCACACTACGCTCCACCGCGGGGGGGGGGGTATTTTTGGTCTCGGGAGAAGACCCGTTTGGGTTTCGTTTTTTTGCAGCCATGCAAGGGCCATGCTACACCCGATCGGGGGCAAACTACGCATAGACTTCTGGTCATGCGCGCCATCATCGCAGCCGAGCTGGGGGAGCCCAAGGTCCTGAGGCTCTCCGAGGCCCCGCGGCCGGAACCCGGGCCGGGACAGGTCCTGATCCGGGTTCACGCGGCCGGAGTGAACTTCTCGGACACGGAGCGCCGCCGAGGCGTCTACCGGCGCCCGGACCTGCCCTGGATTCCGGGCACCGAGGGCGCGGGAGTCGTGGAGGAGGCCGGAGCCGGGGTCGATCCGGGATGGATCGGCGAGCGCGTCGCCTTCTGGGCGATGCCTCCGGCCGTCAGCGGCACCTACGCCGAGTACGCGGTCGCCCCGGAAGCGTCGCTCTTCCGGCTGGGGGTGTAGGATGCCGAGATGCGTGTTCTAAGCCAACTGTTTGAAAACAACCGCGCGTGGGCTGCCGAGATGACCCGGCAGGATCCTGATTTCTTTACGCGTTTGTCCAGTCAGCAGGCACCGCAGTACCTCTGGATCGGGTGCTCCGACAGCCGGGTGCCGGCAAACCAGATCGTGGGCCTGCTGCCCGGGGAGATGTTCGTTCACCGCAACGTCGCCAACGTGGTGGTCCACGCGGACCTGAACTGCCTTTCGGCCATCCAGTTCGCCGTGGAGGTCCTCCGGGTAGGCCACATCATCGTCTGCGGGCATTATGGCTGCGGCGGGGTGCTCGCCGCTCTGCGGGACGAGAAGATGGGGCTGGTCGACAATTGGCTGCGCCACGTCCAGGATGTGCGCTGGAAATACCAGGCGGAGCTCGACGCGCTGGAAGGCGAGGCGGAACGGCACAACCGCTTGTGCGAGCTCAACGTCATCGAGCAGGTGGTCAACGTCAGCCAGACGACCGTGGTGCGAGACGCCTGGGCGCGGGGCCAGGAGCTGGCAGTGCACGGCTGGGTCTACGACGTTCGGGACGGGCTTCTGCGGGACCTCGAGGAGGGTCAATGGAAACCGTTGACGAGCTGCTCTTCATCTTGACGCTTGTCACGGCGCTCGGCTGCGGGCTGATCGCCGGAGTCTTCTTTGCCTTCTCGGCCTTCGTGATGAAAGCGTTCGCTCGCCTCACCCCGACCGAGGGCATCGGCGCCATGCAGTCGGTCAACGTCGCCGTCCTCAATCCATTGTTTCTCGGGGTTTTCGTTGGAACGGCCGTGGCTTGCGTCCTTGCGGTCGCCGCCTCCTTGTTCCGCTGGCACGAACCCGGAGCCGTCTACCTGCTCGTCGGGGGCTTGCTCTACCTGATCGGAACGTTTCTGGTGACCATGGTGTTCAACGTGCCCAGGAACGAAGCGCTGGCAAAGGTCGCGCCGGCCGATGGTGAAAGGCTATGGGCAAATTATCTTGCAAGCTGGACAGCCTGGAATCACGTCCGGACAGTCGCTGCGCTTGCGGCAGCGGCATCGTTCACAATCGCGCTTTGCTATTGAGACAGGGCCGGGAAATCCCGGCCCTGTCTGTGGGAGAGGAGCCTAGTTGCAGGAGAAGGCTTCGACGTCACGCACCGGCGCGGGCACGCTGCCGGCCGGGTTGAAGTAGGCCCACGTCCGGCCGGTCTGGGTGTCGCGTACCTTCACCGTGAGCTCGACGTCGGCGAGGCTTGCGAAGTAGAGCCAGTGGTGGCCGTTGACGTTGCAGCCGTCGAGCATGTTGATCAGGAGCTGCTGGTCGGGGGACCGGGAGGTGGAGAAGAGGCCCGAGTTGGGGGCTTCCGGCAGCACCATCCGCCGGGCTCCTCCGTCGGCCGAACCTGCCAACGGGCGCCACTCGACCGTTGCTTCGAACCTGCCGTTGTCGAGGCAGAGGGCGTTGGCGTCGTCGCAGGCCGCTGCCGCACCGTCGGTGGCACCGGCGGCGATCTCCGAGAAGGCCGAGACACCGTCGGCCCCCACGGCCCTGAGCCGATACTGGAACGTGGCGCCGCCAGCCAGGCCGGAGTCGGTGAAGCTCGCCACCCCGGCCGGCACGGAGGCAATCTCCCGGAAGGAACCGCCCGGCTGCCGGCGCTCGACGCGGATTTCACCTGCCGCGGCCGTCTCGCCGGCCCAGGTGAGGCGGATCTCGTTTTCCGACTGCCCGCGCGCCTGGAGTTGCGCGGGAGCAGCGACAGAGGCACCGCAGCCAGAGCCGCCGCCGTCGTTGTCGCGGATCGTCACCGTCGCGCTGCCCGCGCCGAGGCCTGCGCCGGTGGCCTTGCTGAGCTTGATGGTGAAGGTCTCGTCGCTTTCCTTGGCCTTGTCGTTCTTGATCGGCACCTGGAAGGTCTTCGGGTCCTGGTCGCCCGCCCCCCAGCTCAGGGTGCCGTTCCGGCGGGTGAAGTCTTTGTTCACCTTGGCAGTCCCGTTGGCCGTTTCATACTTGACCGTCGCGGCACCGTCGCTGCCGCCCGTGCGCTCGACGGTCACGGTCAGCGCTCCAACTCCTTCCTCTACCGTGTAGCTGCCGGGCGAGGGCGCCAGGTTGCCCTTTCCTCCACCTCCGCCATTATTCGAACCCCGGACGACGACGGCGCCGCGCATCCCGCCGGTGGGGTTGCCATGCACCTGGCAGTGGAAGCCATGGGTGCCTGGAGTACTGAAAGTGCGCTGGAAGGTGCCGCGGTCGGCCGGCGGGCCGCTGGTGAAAGTCCCGTCATCGGCCTTGACTGTGTGCGTGGTGGAGGTCCCCGACCAGGTCCAGCATACCGGCTGTCCCGGGTCGATGGTCACTGATTCCGGTGAGAAAGTGAGGCCGTTGGCACTGATCGTGATCTTGGCCTGCACTCCCGCGCAGCCGGCGGGCGTGTTGTTGTCGCCGCCTCCCGGACCGTCGTCATAATCCTGTGCGCCCATGAAATGATGCTGGCCCCAGGCAGACACTGCGAGCAGGAAGCCGAGTCCGAGCACCGGCAGGATGGGTCGGTTGGTCATGGTCTTTCCCTCCTTGGTGGCAGGCGGAGCGCCAGGCACCACCCTTTCGGACAGTGAGTCCCTCCAGCAGCCTGGAAGGTTCAATGAGGACGAAAAAGCTACTTCGGCTTGCCGGCCTCGGTGGCTTCCGGGACCTCAACGAGCTTTCCGGACTTCACGTCGTAGATGTAGCCATAGATCGGGATATCGCCCGGCACCAGGGGGTGGTTGCGGATCCGGCTGACGTCTTCGGCCACGCTTTTGGCGTTGTCCGTGATGGTCAGCCAGTCGATGTTGTTGCCCTCGGTGGAGCCGGGACCCTGGCCGGAATCGTGCCAGCCATCCTGGTCCACGCTCGCGGTCTTCAGGCTGCTGGCGAGCAGGCCGCGCATGATGTCGTTCGTGAAGAGCTCCATGCCGCAGTTGGTGTGATGGATCACGAACCATTCGCGGGTGCCCAGGAGCTTGTACGAAATGACGAGCGAGCGGATGGCGTCGTCGCTGGCCCGGCCTCCGGCGTTGCGGATCACGTGGGCGTCGCCTTCCGCCAGGCCGGCATACTTCGCGGGATCGAGCCGGGCATCCATGCAGGTGAGAATCGCGAAGCTACGGCCCGGAGGCAGCGGAAGATTCCCCTTGTCCCCAAAGCTCGCTGCGTACTGCGCGTTCGCAGCCAGGACTTCGTCGAGGATCTGGCTCATGGGTCTTCTCCTTGATCTGGTAGAGGACTGCCGTAGAGGTAGGCCGGTTCGCTGGCCGCGAAAACTAGACTGACTTCGTCACAATTATGGTGGCAGACGTTCGGGCAGGTCAATCTGCCTGACTACCGCGCCAGGAAGTAGCCCGCCGCGACCAGCGCGATCAGCAGCGCCACGAGCCCCGCGATGAGCAACCCCTTGCTGGGGCCGGCGGCGGCTTTCTGGGTTACGCCGCGGATTTCGGAGAGCAGACGGAGCCGCAGCGCTTCTTCCAGCTTGCCGAGATCGGCGAGCAGCTCCAGGGCCGTGGCGTAGCGCTCGGACGGGTTGCGCGCCAGGCACTTGAGGACGATCACGTCCGTCTCGGGCAGAAGCTCGCTGTTGGACTGGCTGGGGAGGGAGAACTTCCCGGTCGGCGGATGGCCGGTGAGTAGCTCCTGGAAGACGGCGCCCACGGCGTAGAGGTCGGCGCGGTGGTCGGCACTCGCGGAGCTTTCCACCTGCTCCGGGGCGAGATAGTGGAAGGCGCCGAGGCTGATCGCGCCGGTGCTGACGGTGCCGGTCAGGCCGAGCGACTCGATGCGCGTGAAGCCGAACTCCGTCAGCTTCACCATGGAGAGGTCCGGCGAGACCAGGATGGCGTGCGGCGAGATGTGGTGGTGGAGCACTCCATGCTGGTGGGCGTGGGCCAGGCCGCGGCAGACCCCCTTCATGACCGTGAGGATCTCGGTCACGGACAGCCGGCGCGCCTTGAGCAGGTTGTCGAGGCTTGCTCCCTGGACGAGCTCGGTAACCAGGTAGGGCCGCAGGTAGGGCCGCGTCCCCTCGACGCCCGTGTACAGGACCTGGACCAGACTTGAATGGGGAGAGGACATCAGGGCCCGGGACTCGCGCTCGAAGCGCTTTGCCGCGGCCGGGTTCTCCAGGATGTGAGAGGAGAGCAGGCGGACCACCACGGGCCGGCCGCTCTTCGGGTCCACGGCCTTGAACACGGGCGACGAGCCGCCCCGGCCGATGAGCTCGGTAACGCGGTACGGTCCGATCTGGGCGGGAAGGTCAGGAGTCATCTCAGGCGTCTGTCTCGAAGATGATAACCGCATCGCCGATCCCGATGCGATCGAACGCCGAAAGCTCGGCGCGGGTGGCGGGCCGGCCGTTGACCCGGGTGCCGAAGCTGCTCCCCAGGTCAGTCATCACCCAGGCGCCGTCCTCCCAGGAGATCCGCAGGTGCTCCTTGCTGGCGTTGGGCTCGCTCAGGACGAGGGCGCAGTTGCGGGAGCGTCCCACGGTCACGGGCTCCCCGTTCAGGTCCAGGGACTGCCCGCGCTCGACCCCGTCGGTCACGAACAGCCGGGCGGGCCGCGGATGGTCCGGCCGGGCCTCCCCCGTATCGGCCCGCCGCCGGCGGGGCGCGATCTCCAGTGTCCGGATCGGGTAGGGCATGGTGATGCGCTCCTTGCGGAAGACCTCCCAGATGCGCTGCCGCACCTCGCTCGCGATGCGCGGTGCGTTGGCCACGTCGTCGAGCCAGATGCGCAGCTCGTATCCGATGGAGCTGTCTTCGAACTTGGGGAGGAACACCTCGGGCGAGGGCTTGTCCAGGACTCCGGGCACGCCCGCGATGGACTCCAGCAGCGCCCGGCGGACCCGGTAGGGGGGCGCGTCATAGGAGGCGCCCACCTTGATCCGCTCCAGGTGCATAGGGTGCGGGTAGTAATAGTTCACCACCCGCTCGTCAGCGAGCTTGCTGTTGGGGATGACCAGGTTGTCGTTCTCCCGGGTCCGCAGGTGGGTGGTGCGCCACGTGATGGACACGACCCGGCCCTCGAAGTCACCGACCTTGATCCAGTCGTTGATCCGGAACGGCCGCTCCACGCTGATCACCAGCCCGGCGAAGAAGTTGGAGAGGATGGGCTGGAGCGCGAGGCCGAGGACCAGGGAGGTGACCGCGCTGGTGGCGATCAGGCCTCCCAGCCCGAGCTTGGGGAAGGTGATCCGGAGGGTCACGAAGGCGGCGATCAGGTAGATCACGGCCATGGTGACCCTTGGCAGGAGCGGAGGGAACTGGAACCCGGTGCGCGCCCGGAGATGGACGTCGAAGAAGTAGAGGCCAAGGAGGCGAAGCACCGTGGCCGCGCCCAGGAAGAGGAGGATCCAGGAGCGCGCCTGATCAACCGCGGCGCTGGGGGGGACGAGCAGCGAGTAGACCTCGATCGCCACGGCCGCGGCCGCCAGGAAGAGCGGGAAGGCCAGTTGCCGGACCAGGAAGGACTTGCGCTGGAGCCAGGTGACCAGCGCCACGATCAGGGCGAAGGCGCCGAGGCTGGCGAGCAGGGCGAGGGTCGGATGCACGCGCAGATTCTAGCCTTTTCCCGAGTCGCGCTAAGATGCCTTCCCGGAACGACCATTCGACCATTACCGAGGAGATCCGAGATGAGACGACTTGGAATTGCCATGTCCTTGCTGGCCCTGCTCTCGCTGCCCGCCTTCGCCCACGACCACGCGGAGGCCAAGCCGGATGGCGCCGTGCGCGGGGAGATCCTGAGGCAGATCGAGGACGCCGAGAAGAAGCTGACCGCCCTGGCCGAGGCCATGCCGGCGGAGAAGTACGCGTGGCGGCCGGCGGAGAAGGTCCGCTCGGTGGGAGAGGTGTTCATGCACGTGGCCGGAGGGAACTACTTCCTGCCGACGTTCTGGGGTGTGAAGCCGGCGGAGGGGGTCAACCCCAGGGAGTTCGAGAAGAGCGGCGGCGACAAGGCCAAGGTCCTGGAGACGATGAAGGCCTCATTCGCCCATGTCCGCAAGGCGATCCAGGACGCGCCGGAGGCCGACCTGTCCAAGGCGGTCAAGCTCTTCGGAGAGGACGCCACCATCCGCCAGGCCATGATGGTCGTCGCCAACCACAACCACGAGCACCTGGGGCAGTCGATCGCCTACGCGCGGATGAACGGGGTGGCGCCGCCGTGGAGCGGGCAGTAGGACCGGAACCCCCTCGCACCCTGTCCCCATACGCCCTGACCTTGCCGCCGGAGAGGGTCTCCCACTTCGGCGAGGGGCGGGGGGGCTCCCTCTCCCGCGCAGCGGGGGAGGGCAGGGGAGGGGGTCTTCATCCCCCGACTAGGAGAGGGGGGACGTGGATAAGGCGTCCTGCCAGGCTCTCATCCTTTGAAGTTCGCGTCGAAGCATCCCGCCTCCTCTTGAAATTCCGTAGCACATGCTACAGAGCCTTGGTATGCTTGCCAGGAGGCTGCCTGCCCTCGTAGGTGGTGGCAGTGTGGTACCTCTTCTTACAGGAGAACCATCATGAAGAACAAAGCCTATGGCAGCTTGTTTTTACTGCTTCTCTGCCTTTTCATCTTGGGCCCTTCGACCGTCATCGCGCAGGAGAATGGGGATCCTGCCTGCTTCCTGTTGCCATCGCAGGAGGAGGTCACCTCCTCTGACAACACGCCGCCCTCCTTCGTGGCTGTATCAGACACAATCTGCGGGCAGTGCAGTCCTACGGTTTGCGCTGGCGGATGGCCGGGAATGTCTTGTATCACTTTTTTCAATACTGAGGGTGCCTGCTTTGTCACCGGCATGCTTTGTGGAGGTAACACACCTTTCTGCCGCTGCATTTAGACCTCCTATCAAACTATCAAAACCTCTATGTAGGGGCGGGGCTTGCCCCCGCCCGGGAGGGGGTAAACCCCTCCCCTACATCACTGAAGGCAGGTACTGCTAGAGCCTTCGTGAGCCGTTTCCACCAGGCACGGTGGCTTCAGTTACGTCCCCCCTCTCCCGGGGTTGGGCGGGCGGGAGATGGGAGAGGGGGACAGGGGGCATAGGCGCTAACTTAGAACAGCTTGCAGCTCTTTCCCTGGGAGCGCTGGCATCCTTGCCGGCCTCTTTGGGCCCGTCACGAAATAAGTGGGTCAGCCGTAGCCGATGAAGGGGCGGGCGGGGGTCCCCCCTCTCCCACGAAGCGGGAGAGGGCAGGGGGCTTTCAGGCCATCGCCCGAGCGCCTCGGCCAGCAACCGGAGCGCCTCGCCGCTCGGGTGCGTTCCCGAGCCTCTCGGGCGCGTTCCCGAGCCGCTCAGGCGGGCCGAGGCTCTCGGGCGCGTTCCCGAGGCTCTTGGGCGCCTGCCCGAGGCTTTCGGGTTCCTACCCGAGCCACCCGGGCGACGGCACCCGAGAGGCTCAGGAACCCACCCGAGAGCCTCCGATCTGGCCCCGGGAGGCCCGGGTGAGCGCTCGAACGGCTCCGGCTCCATGCCGCCCATCTGCGCGGGGCCTCTGCCGTCGCCCCCTCGGGGCTCGGGATCTTTTGGGACCCGAGAACCCGGGGTCGTCGCGCCTGCGGCGCTCTGACCCCGGGCTACATGCCGTCGCCCCTACCTTCCTGACATATGTCCGACCGGTACAATGTGCCGATTGGGGATACCTCAGGGAGGAGACTGACATGGGAATTCGTAACGCAGGCCTGGAGGAACTGGCGCGGCTGGAGAGCAAGACTCTGGATGC
>DATMER010000117.1:0-67799 GCA_035556715.1 Thermoanaerobaculia bacterium | reverse complement strand
CTACCCTGTGCTCGCGCCTCGTACGCAGCGGGGGCGGCCCGTACCCACCGGGTACGAGGTGCTACCCGCAGGGTATGGCCGCACGCCCGGGACCCCCTCCTCGGTCCTCCCCCGCTGCGCGGGAGAGGACGCCTCCCTCCGGCAGCACAAAGTTAGCGCCTATGCCCGGGGAGGGGGAGGGACCCACCCATCCGGTGCTAACTGGACAGTATTGGGGCAAGCCCCCTCCCCTACATCTGAAGCCAGGTCTGTTGGAGCCTCTAATCCGTCCGCAGCGCCGTCATCGGGCTGACCCGGGTCGCTCCCCTGCCGGGGAAATAGGCCGCGCCCAGGGCGACCAGGGCGAGCGCCACCGCCACTCCCACGAAGGTCATGGGATCAGTGGACGTCACGTCGTAGAGCAGCGCCGAGATGTAGGAGGCCCCGACGCGGGTCAGGACGAGCGCCAGGCCGACGCCGAGCGCGATGCCGAGGATGGCGAGCAGCCCGGTCTCCCGCACCACCAGCCGCAGCACCTGCTCGCGCTGGGCGCCCAGGGCCATGCGCAGCCCGATCTCCCGCCTTCTCTGGGCCACGGTGTAGGACGTGATGCCGTAGATGCCCACCATGGCCAGCGTCAGGGCCAGGATGGAAAGAAGCGTCAGGAGCAGCAGGCTCAGGCGGCTCTTGGTGATCGACTGGCTGACCACCTCTTCCAGAGGCCGCACCTGCGCCACCGGCTGGTTGCGGTCAACCGCATACACCGCGTTGCGCACCGACGTGGAGAGAGCCAGCGGGTCCCCCTCCGTGCGCACCACGGCCGACGCCTGGTAGGGCATGAAGAACTTCGTCACCTGGTCCGGCGTCATGAACAGGGTTGGGCGCGGCTCGGAGTAGAGGTCCGAGTGGCGGAGGTTCTCCACCACGCCGACCACCGTGATCCAGGGGGAGTCCTTGGTGTCCCGCCGTTTGAAGCGCCGGCCGACGACCTCCTCGCCCGGCCAGTAGGCCTCCGCCATGGCATCGTCGATCACCGCCGCCATGGCCGCGTTCCGGGTGTCGCCAGCTTGCAGAAGACGCCCCTTGCGGAGCGCGATGTCCAGCGTCTCGAAGTAGCCGGGCGTGGCCATGCGCGCGCCCACGATCAGCATCTCGCCCGGCTTGGGCTCGGGCTTGCCCTCGATGATGATGGTGGTGAGACCGTCGGCGCCGCCCATCGGCAGGTCCGAGATGAGGGCGGCGCTCTTCGCGCCCGGCATGGAGTTGAGCTCCTGGTCGAGCCGCGTGAAGAAGCTGGCGAGCTCGTCCGCCGGACGGTCCGACGGCAGGTCGACCTTGAACGTAAGCACGTTCTCGGTGCGGAAGCCCGGGTCGATGTCCATCAGCCGGTTGAAGCTGCGCAGCAGGAGGCCGGCGCCGATCAGCACCACGACCGCGATCGCCACCTCCGCTACGACCAACGCACTGCGGGTACGGCGGCTCTGGGTCGTGCCGGCGCCTGCCCGGGTGCCCTCGCGCAGCATCCCGGCGAGATCCGGCCGGGTCATCTGGAAAGCAGGGAACAGGCCGGCGAGAAGGCTGGTGATGACGCACGCCAGCAGGGTGAAGGCCAGCGCACGGGGCTCGAGCGCGAAGGTCGCGGCGCCCACCAGGCCGGCTGGGATGTTGGCGGCACAGAGCTTGAGGAAGGTCCAGGCCAGAAAGACCCCGAGGGCGCCCCCCAGCAGCGACAGGATCCCGCTCTCCATCAGGAGCTGGCCGATGATGCGCTGCCGGCCGGCGCCGATGGCGGTGCGCAGGGCGATCTCCTTCTGCCGCGATGCGGACCGCGCCAGGAGGAGGTTGGCCACGTTGACACAGGCGATGAGCAGCACCATCGCACCCGCCGCCCAGAGCACGAGCAGGACTGGCCGGAGCCCCTGGCTCATCTGCTGGATGATCGGCACCAGGCGGACGCTCCACCCCTTGGACCGGGCGTGCACCTCCTCGGCGATGCGCGTACAGATGGCGTTGAGCTCCTGCTCCGCGGCCGCGGGGGAGGCTCCGGGCTTCAGCTTGCCGATCATGAAGCTGACGCGGTTGCCCCGGTCTTCCCGGGCTTCCGGGGTGTGGGCCTGCGGCACCCAGACATCGGGATTGACCGGGAACCCGAGATAGGACGGCACCTCCGAGCCCCGGGGGAAGGCGAAGCGGCGCGGCATCACGCCCACCACGTTGAGCGGCTTGCCGTTCATGATGAACGTCTTGCCGACCACGCTGCGGTCGCCGCCGAACCGCCGCTGCCAGAAGTCGTAGGAAAGCACCGTGGCGAGCGGCGTGCCGGGCGTCTCGTCCTCCGCTCCCAGCGTGCGGCCGATCAGGGCGGGCGTGCCGAGGACCTTGAAGAAGTCCGGCGTGACCAGGATGGTGCCGAGCTGCTCCGGCTCCCCCTGCCCGGTGAGCGCCTGCCGGTCGGCCGTGGCCAGGGCCAGGGACTCGAAGGCGCTGCCCTCCTCCTGGAAGTCGTAGAGGTTGGCTGAGGACGCCGGCAGGTCGTCGGAGCCGATCAGCTTCGCGATCTCGGGCTTGACCGCCCAGACCATCATCACGCGGTCGGGATCCTTGAACGGCGGCACCTGCAGGAGCACCGCGTCGACCACGCTGAAGATCGCGGTGTTGGCCCCGATGGCGAGGCCCAGGGTCAGAATGGCAGCCAGGGCGAAGCCGGGCTGCCTGAACAGACTGCGGGCGGTGACACGGACGTCTTGCATCATTTGGCTCATGGCTTTATCCCAGGGCGGTCGGAGAGGATTCGACTCGCGGCTGGAGAGTTTATCTCATCCCCTCGCCGGGGCGGCTAAAGTGTACCCTTGACAGAATTTCAGCCGCTTCGAATTGCGGCAAGGAGGAGCACCATGTCATCCCATCGTCTCAACCGGCTACGGGCCGTCCTTGTGGCCCTAGCGCTGGGCGCCCTGCTGGCCGGACCCGCGGCCGCCCAGACGCCGCTCGGCGCCACGCTGGTCACGGGCGGGGTCCAGTTCGCGGTCTTCTCGCAGAATGCCACCCGCGTCGAGGTCTGGCTCTTCTCCAGCCCCACGGCCTCGTCCCCGACCGCCCGCCACACGCTGACCAAGACCGACGCGGTCAACCACATCTGGACGGTCACGGTCTCCGGCATCGGCGCGGGCGCCCTCTACGGCTACCGGGCCTGGGGACCCAACTGGCCCTACAACGCGAGCTGGACCGCTGGCAGCAACCTGGGGTTCATCTCCCACGCGGACTCGAACGGCAACCGCTTCAACCCCAACAAGCTGCTGACCGACCCGTACGCCAAGGCTGTCACCGGCGAGCCCCAGCGCGTCCTCAGCGGCGGCAATTACCACTACTCCACCGCCATCCTGGGGGGGACCAACACCTACGCCTTCGTCGACAGCGCCGGCGCCATGCCCAAGTCGGTCGTCATCAACGACGACTCCTTCAGTTGGACCGGCGACGTGCGTCCGGACACGGCCATGAAGGACTCCATCGTCTACGAGGTCCACCTGCGCGGCCTCACCCGCAACGACTCGTCCGTGTCGTCCACGATCCGCGGCACCTACGACGGCTTCAAGGCCAAAGGCTCCTACTTCCAGGAGCTGGGGCTCACCGCGGTCGAGCTGCTGCCGGTCCACGAGTACCCGCAGTACGACGACCCCGTGGGCGGCGCCTCTGCGGACCGGGTCAACTACTGGGGGTACATGACCACCCAGTTCTTCGCCCCGAACCGCGAGTATCTCTGCCCCGACTTCGCGAGCTGCGCCTACACCGCGGGCCAGCAGGTCAATGAGTTCAAGGAGATGGTCAAATCCCTCCACGCCCAGGGCATCGAGGTCTGGCTTGACGTGGTCTTCAACCACACGTTCGAGGGCGGCGCCTGCTCGGGCAACCCGGTGCGCTACATCAACCTGCGCGGCCTCGACAACGCCACCTACTACACCCTGGCCGACGACAAGACCTGCTATTGGGATTCCACCGGCACCGGGAACAATCTGAATGCCAGCCGGCCCGCGGTGCGGCGCCTCATCCTGGACAGCCTCAGCTACTGGCACGAGGAGATGGGCGTCGACGGCTTCCGCTTCGACCTCGCCTACGAGCTGGGCCGTGAGGGCAGCGACGGCCGGGTGTTCAACTCGAACGCCACCACCCTGGTCGAAATCGCCCAGCTCGCCCAGGACGAGGACTTCAAAGTCGTGGCCGAGGCCTGGGATACCGGCGGCTATGGAGTCGGCCAGTTTCCCGCCGGATGGTCGGAGTGGAACGGCTTCTGGCGCGACAACGTCCGCAAGTGGGCCAAGGGGGACAACTCCCAGGCCGGCGGCCTCGGCTCCTCGATCAGCGCCACCTGGAGCGGATTCGGCTCGCCCGCGGAGAGCGTCAACTTCGTCACCGCCCACGACGGCTTCACGCTCAACGACCTGGTCTCCTACAACACCAAGCAGAACGGCACCGGCGACTGCAACCCCACCGGCGCCGACCCCGGCAGCGGCAGCAACGACAACGACTCCTGGGACAGCGGCGGCGACGAGGGCCTGCGGCGGCGCCAGATCCGCAACTTCGCCTCCCACCTGCTCCTCCACCACGGCGTGCCCATGATCCTGGCCGGCGACGAGTTCCGCCAGACCCAGAACGGCAACAACAACGGCTACATGGCGGACAACGCCTGCGGCTGGATCAACTGGCAGAAGAAGACCGACAACCCGAAGACGTACGACTTCTTCCGCAAGCTCGCCGCCTTCCGCAAGGCCCACCCCGGCCTGCGGCGGAGCGTCGCGGCCGTCGGCTCCGACCATGACGGCGACGGCTACAAGGACCTCGCCTGGCACGGCACCACGCCGGACACGCCGGACTGGAGCTCGACCTCCCACACGCTCGCCTTCCTGATCGACGGCTCCACCGCGGAGACGGGCGGCCCGTCGAGCGCGCCCGACCTCTACGTGGCGTTCAACTCCTACTGGACCAACCTCAACTTCACCATCCCCACGGCACCCAACGGCAAGTGCTGGTGGCTCCTCGCCGATACCGCGGACTGGGCCGAGGGGACCGGCAACATCTACTACGACCCGGCGGTGAGCTCGTGGAGCTCCCAGATCCTGCCTAAGATAACCGGCACGACCTACGGCGTGCAGGCGCGCTCGACCCTGGCCCTCCTCGCCCGCACCTGCACCGATCCTGCGGCCGTGCGCGTGGACTTCACCGTCAACAACTTCGTCACCTCCTCAGGCCAGGACCTCTATGTGGCCGGCAACGTCCCCGAGTTGGGCAACTGGGATACCTCGAAGGCCGTCAAGCTGAACTGGGTGGACAGCGACACCTGGAGCGGCCCGGTCTTCTTCACCGCGAGCAAGGGTTCGGCGATCCAGTACAAATACATCATGAAGCAGGGAGGATCGACGACCTGGGAGAACGGCTCGAACCGGAGCTACACGGTACCGGCGACCGGCTCCGGAACCCGGAACGACAACTGGCAGTTCTGATCCGATCCGCGAAGGATTCCGGGCCGCCCCGCATGGTATCCCGCAACTGGTACTCCCGCTGCCGCCAGACCCACGATGTCTTCTACTTCGGTGAGGAGGTCGACATCTACGAGGACGGCCAGATCGTCCGCCACGAAGGCGCCTGGGAGGCCGGCAAGAACGGCTCCCAGCCCGGCATCATCCCCGCACGCTTCCTCCTCGGCGCGCGCGATTACCAGGAGCTGCGGCGCCTGACAGGACCATGGCCAGGAGAAGACTCAAGCCGACTCATCGCAACACCCGGACAGGATAGCAGCCATGCATCCGAGCTGCGTGGCAGGAGGGGACGAGCCCAGGAGCCATTCTGAAGCCCTCGGGAACGATTCTGTGTCCGACCTGGAATCTAATCCAGCTTCATCCGCCGTGCGTACGCCACGGCCTGGGGAGTGCGCCCCAGCTTCCGCGCGATCTCGGCGTCCGGGGCCGTCCCAACGAGCGCGAGCTCTTCGGGCGTCCACCGCCGTTTCGCCAGGAAAGGTGGAATTCCATGACGCCTGCGCTTTTTGTTCACGACGCTGTCCGCGATCCCGAGCTCGCGCGCGATCTTGCGGTCGGGCTCACGCCCGAGGCGGGCGACGAGCTCGGGAGTCCAGCGCCGGGGCCGTTCGATTCCGAGCTTCTTGCGTAAAAGGCGAATGGTCGTCGGTGACAAACCGGTCCGCCGCTTCACGTCGATGCTCTTCTCGTGCAGCAGCTCGACGAGAGCGGGAGTCGGAACGACGGCTCCGTACCTGCCCCCGGGGCGGATGCCGAGCGCGGAGCGCTTGCGCCGAACGCTGTTCACCGAAAATCCGGAGACGCGCGCTAACTCGCGGTCGCTCACCTTGCCCAGGAGCGCGAGCAGCTCCTCGGTCCACTCATAGACGCGGCGCAGCCGGGACGCGGGAATCCAGAGCTGCGTCCGTTTCTTGGCCACCGTGCCCTTGCTGATCCCGAGCTTCTCGGCAACCTCCGCATCGGACCTCTTTCCGAGCAGCGCCAGCTCCCGCGGCGTCCACTCGTGAGCTTGCGGGTTCGGGCGGCGTTTCGGGCGAAACGATGGGATCCCGAGGAGCTGTCGCTTGTAACTGACGCTGGAGAAATGGATGCCCAGCTTCCTGGCGACCGCCGCGTCGCTGGCGGTGCCAAGACGCCGGATCATCTTCGGGGTCCATTTAATGGGCTCCCTCGGCGGCCGGAAGGCGGCAATCCCGTGCCGCTTCCGTTCCTTGGCGACCATTTCTGTCGAGATCCCGGCGAGGCGTGCCAACTCCCGGTCGGGGATCTTGCCGAGCCGGGCGGCCAGCTTCCAGGGCCATCGGAATGGTCCCTTCACCGGAGCGCGTTTGACGGCCACGCGCCTCCGGGTGGGTTGGGTTCGGCGGAAAGACGGGATGCCCAGGGATATCCGCTTCTTGCGAACGACGTTCTCGCTGACGCCGAGATCGCGCGCGACGTCCTTATCGAACTCCCGACCGAGGCGGGCGACGACCTTGGGGGGCCACTGCCGGCGCCGGTCGATGCCGTGTTTCCTGCGCAGGTCGCGGATCGTCCTGTGGCTGAGGCCGGTCAGCCGATGTACCTCGATGCCTGGCAGGTGGAGCAGCTCGATCAGCTCCGGAGTCGCAACGACCGCCCCGGCGGCAACGACGCCGGGAATGCCGAGGCGAAACCGCTTCGCGCAGACTGCGGCCTCGGAGATGCCGTAGAGCTCCGCCACCTGGGTGTCCGTAACCTGGCCCAGGAGCGCGAGCATCTCCTCCGTCCATTCGAGACGGCGCGGCGGCGGCTTGAACGGGGGGATCTCCAGAGTCTGGCGCTTCAACATGGTCGAGGAGGCACTGATCCCGAGCTGTTTGGCGACCAGCCGGTCGGGCATGGTGCCGAGTTGGGCCAGGTCCTCCGGTTCCCAGGGGATGGAGGACTCGACGGCACTGGAAGGCGGCGGGGAGTAGGGAGGAATTCCGAGGAGCACGCGCTTGCACCGGATGGTGGTCCGGGAGAGCCTTAGCTCCCGGCCGACGACGCCGTCGCTCTCGGTCCCGATCAGGGCGATCATCTCCGGCGTCCACTCGACGGGGCCTCGCAGCGGCCGGAAAGACTCGATTCCGCGCCGGCGGCGTTCCCGGGCCACCGTCTCGGGACTGATGCCGGCTCGCCGCGCGAGCTTCTCGTCGGAGATCTGCCCGAGCAGAGCGGCCAGCTCCTCCGGCCACTGAAACCAAGCCCCGGTCGAACGCATCCGGGACGCCGGAACGCGCTGGACAGACACCGGCGGCGCCACGGCGCGGCGCTTCAACGGACGGGGCATGGGCTCAAGATCTTATCGCATCGGTCCTACCCTGCGCGTACCTCGTACCCGTGGCCCCTCTCTCCTGCGCTGACGCGCAGGAGAGAGGGGCCACACTGCCTTATCAGACGGCTGGAGGTCAGCCGGGCGGGAACATCCCGTTCTTGGCCACCGGCACGCAGAGCTTCGTGGTGTCCTTCGCCGTGACGCTCTCGATCGGCAGACCCATGGCGCGCAGCACGGGGTTGAGGTGGGTCAGCCTGAGGTCCCTGTCCAGAGGCAGGCCGTCGAGGTTGTAGCAGAGGACGTCCGAGAAGCGGATGATCTGGGCGACGGCCGCCGGATTCGGGAACTGGTTGTTCTTGGCCACCGGCACGCAGAGCTGGATCGGCGCCGGTCCTACGATCTTCGCCTGCTCCGTCGGGGTGCCCGAGAAGAGCGGGTTCAGGTGCGTCAGGTTGATCGGCTGGTTAGGAATCGGAGGGGCGTCGACGCGATAGCACTTGATGTCCAGGAACTGAATGAGCTGCCGGACGTTCGGCGGCGGAATCTGGCTGTCCTTGGCTACGGGAACGCAGAGCTGCTGCGGCTCGCGGACGATCACGTTGACGTTCGGCCCGTAGAGCGCCGCGATCGCCGGGTTGAGCTGGCTGAGCTGTAGCGTCATGTTGAGCGGCGGACCGTCGATCCGGTAGCACTTCAGGTCCGCGTACTGGAGGAAGGGCAGCGACTGCGGCGGAATCACCTGGTTGTTCTTCCGGACCGGCACGCAGAGATCCTGGGGCTCCTGCAGAACGACCTGCTCCGGCGGCGCACCCTGCTGGATGAACACCGGGTTCAGGTGGGTGAGCAGCAGCGGGACGTTCAGCGGTGGCTGACCCGGGATGTCATAGCACCGGAGATCCAGGAACCGCACGAACTGGCCTGGAGTCGGGAACGGTTGGGCGGCCGCGGCCCCCGGAAGGGACAGCACCACCAGCAGAAGGATGGCTCCCAGAGCGATCTGGCGAACGAGCTTGTCCATCGAAAATCTCCTTTCGCGAAGGACCTTCCCCGCGGCCGGACAAACCTCTCCCGGCGGAGCGAGGGCGGCCCCTTCCTTGGTTGACGTATCTCTCCTATCTGGGCGCCGAGCCGGCTGGCGGGATACCTCGCTCAGTAATCCTGAGGTATCTATAACTCTATGGTGAGGCTTGGCGCAAGAACGGGACAACGTCCGGGAATCCTGCGCAGCTCAGGAACGCCCGGAGCCATCCGCGACGGCTGGGGACGATCCGGAAGTTTTCCGGGGCATCTCCAACGGGTTCGGAGCCGTCCGCAAGATTTCTGAGTCGTCCTGAAGATTTCGGAGCCGTCCGCAGCGTTTCGGATCGCTCCAAAGTATTCCGGGATCGTCCGGAGGGATTCGCGAGAGCTCGCGAACGTCTGGGACCCGTCCGGGAAAGTTTTGGGCCGTTCCCGGAAGCTCAGAATGGCTCCAGGTTTTTCAGAGCCACCCCCAGCCGCTCGGAATGGCTCGCGAATGTTTCGGAGTCATTCCCAGGCGTTCAGGACGGTTCCGAAGCGTTTGGATTCATTCTTTTGGATTCGGAATGACTCCCGAACGTTTCTGAACGGCTTCGAAGTGCTTCCGGGTCATCCCCAAAAGTTCAGAGCCGTTCCCGAAGCGCCAAAATGGCACAAGTCCGTTCAGAACTCCGCTCTACGGCCACCAGTGGCGAAGATCCTGAATGGCCTTGGCAACCTCGGGTATGCCTTTGGGTCCGGCCAGGATCTGCATCACAGGCAGGAGCAAGACGAGCCTGGCGAGAAACTCAGGACGCGGTTGCAGGGAGATTGCCCGCAGCATCTCCCGCCAAGCGTTCAGCAGAGATTCGCGAGGCATGAGGGCCAATCGCGGGGCAAGGCGAGCCAAAATTTCGTAGAGCACCTGCCCACTACGATGCTCGAAGGCATCCCGCACCAGCGGCATGACCCAGCCATCTGGAATCTGCGGAAGCAGCCGGGAAAGATGCAGCAGAAACTCCCCCGGCTCGGCTGCCCACGAGCCGGTCAGGACACCAGACGACCATGCCACCGGAGGAGTTTCCAGCAAGGCAAGAACGCTCTTGATCTCCTCCAGCCCTAGCGGATGCCGGAACCGGCTTACTTCCTTTAAGAGACGAGCGAAGAACAGAGGCCGGTACTCGTATGGATCCGCGCCACTCCAGCAGGCGATCGCTCCATTCAAATCTCCTTGATCGAGCTTTGCCAAGCCTAACGTGAGCACGCTCGCACCTTCAAAGTTGAACTGCTCGTGTGCCAAGGACGAGAGGACAGGCAGCAGGATCTCCAAGCGTGGATCTGACGGTGCTCCAGCCACCGGCCAGGGTAGGAGTACTGGGCTGTAGTCCTCATTTTCGAACCCTCGGACAAGCCTCAGAATCCAGCCAGCTTCCTGATGATTGGCAGATATTTCGCAGACCACGGCACAAGTATCCAGGATGACTCCGAGGTCCCCGCTTGCTCGAGCCTCGCGCAATCGGTCGGTGAGTTCCCTCTGGATCTGCCGCCAGCGCTCGTTGCTACGCAGGTTGTGAAGCTTGAGGCTCAGGCGGCGCGCCTCTCGGTTGTGTGGATCGAGACTGAGCAACTCCACTAACGGCTTGAGGGCCGGCTCGGGAGTGTGCTCCCACACCGCTCGGCGGATCACCTCCAGCAACTCGCGTATGCGGGCTTGAAGGTCCTGGTCCAGCCGACTCTGTGCCTCCTGGACGAGCCTTCGGGCCTCGCTACGCTCCGGGTCGATACGCAGAACCTCCGCAACCCGGTCGAGGGCCTCCTCTGCTTGGCCTTCGTCTAGGTGAAACTGGGCCTCGGCCAGCAACCCCAACACCCATGTCTCGCATGCCTCCCCAACGCGGCGGGTGGCTTCCTCAAGGAGCGGCGCCTCGGGACCGGGATCCACGTCGAGGGCTAAGGCATCGAGCCACAGAAAGATGGCGGCCCGATTGTCACCGGCTTCCAGCCGTTCGAGGGCGTGCCCCAACAGGAGCCGGAGGTGCATGCGACCCGCTTCTATGACTACGCGCACCCGCCGGAACCGGGCCAGAGCCTCGCGGTCGGACATGTCCTCCTGGAGAGCCCGTTTCCAGGCATCAAGGGCCGCGCGGTAGCGGTCGGTCCGAAAGGCTTCGTCCCCCAGTGCGACCCAACGGCGGGCGGCGGAGAGCGGCCCGTTGCTAACGACTTGCTGCGGTGGAGCTTCTGGCATCTGTGGCAGGGGAAGGGCAGGTTCTGGCGACTCACGCATCGGTACGGCCAGCCAACCGGTGAGCCAAGCAACTTGTGGATGACGGGGATCAATGGACCGCGCAAGCTCAAGGAGGCGTCGGGCTCCCTCCTCATCCCCCTGATACCGGCGGGCCGTCCGGGCTGCCTCCACGACGTGGATAATGAAGACGTGCTCCCGGGCATCCAGAGCAAGTCTTTCAACTGGCGGAGGCTCGGGTCTCGCTTCGCCCGGAGCCCCGCACTCCGGAGGGAGATCCTCGTCCAAGATAAACTCCGGCTCCTCCGGATCTCCCGCCAAGCGCCTCAACTCGGACTGCATCTCCGGTGGGGCGATCGGCCAGAGAGGGAAGGCGACGGCCGGAGCGTCCGCAGAACCGGCCAGAGCGCTCAATGACTGGCGCCAGAGACGCACCTGAGCCCAGTCCGGCAGCCGGCCGCGGAAGCTCTTGAGAAGGCTCACCTGGAGAGCGGAGTCCTCGAGTCCGGCAGCCTGGTCCAGTAGCGCTTCGAAATCCTCGTCCTCGAAAGCCCCTTCGAACGAGGTGGCGAGACAGACGAGAACCATCTCCCGCTCCCGGACAGCGGGCAGACGCTGGCACGCGGCAAGAGCTCTGGGCCAGAGCCGGGGAGGCAGGCTCTCGAAGGTCGGCCCCAGAGTCTTGAGCCAGAGCTCGGGCCGATCGAGGGCGAGCGCCTCTTCAACGAGGGTCTCGAGCGGAAGGTCCGTGCGTGAGGCCAGCGCGTGCATCACCAGAAGCCGGGTCTCGGCGGGCAGCGCTTGCGACGCCTGCAGCAACGCCGACAACTCTCCGGAGGGCCAGCGAGGCGCTAGGAGGGCGAGGGCACGGGCCCGAAGTCGGGCATCGCCCAGTTCGTTGGCGAGGTCCAGGACATCACCGAGCCGCTCCGAGGGAAGAGACGGCAGCACGCCGGACAGAGCGTTCAGGCGCTCGAGTCTCTCCTCAATGCTGCGCACGGCTGCAAGAATGGCATCCCAGCCGGAGAGGGGAACGTGCTGAGCCACTGCGGAAAGGAGCGCGCAACGCACAGCCCCTTTCGTCCGCTCGGCCTCTGCAAGGACATCGAACGGCCGGAATCGAGCAAGCCAACTCAGGGCTTGGACATGCTCTGATCCCCAGGGACACGACCGCAGCTGATCCAGGGCGGTATTCAGAAAGGAGTCGGACAGCTCTTCTGGAAGCCAGCGGCCGATCCGGGCGAGAAGGCCGGCCCGCAGGCGTTCGTCAGGAACCTGGTCCAGCGTGGTGAGGGAGTCCAGGAGTATTCTTTCCCCCTGCTCCCGCACATGAGAGCCCAGCCATCCGAGGATCACGGCAGCCCGGTCGGCGTCACCAATCCGGGTGGACAGGGACAGGATCTCTCGGAGGCCCTCTCGGGCGGCCTCTCCGGCCAGTCCGTCCGCGGTACGCAGGAGAGTGCGCAAGAAACCGCGCTTCTCGGGCCTCTCACCAAGAACCTTCAGGGCCTGCCCCAGGACTTCAAGGGAGGAAAAACGGCTCAGGGCTTCGAGGACCTCGGTCTGGAGCCGTTCGGAGGGCAGGGTCCAGACCGCCCCCAATAGGTCGGTGACCGGCACGTCAGGCGCATCTCGCAACCGCGACGCCACGGCCGCAAGCCCTTGGGCTCGCTTCTTTCCATTCGGCAGATAGGCGGCCAGCGCGAGAGCCCGGCTCACTAAGCGAGGCGGGAGAGACGGAAGCATCTTCTGGAGAGTCCGAAGTTGCTCGCTTCTGGGAAGTGCCGTTTCCAGGACACGGAAAGCTGCCTCCCAGAGCCGGAAGTCCCGGTCCGGTAATATTGAACCTACGGCTCCTCTAGCGAGCACAGTTGCGGCTTCCTCCAAGAGAACCACGCGGTCCGCATAGGGCAGCTCCAGAATCCCGGACAGAACCCTGTCCATGATCTCCGCTAATGGATCGCTCCGCAGATGTGAGGACAACTTCAGGAGAGCAAGGGCATGAGGGGCCCCTTGGCCTTGCGAGTTTTCGAAGATGATCCGCCGGGCGGTGCGGGGGGGCAGTGAGGGGAGCAGGACTGACAGAGCGCGGATGCGAGTCTCCGAATGTTCGAGGCGCAGGACACGCTCAAGGAGGGCGGGTGCGCTGCTCTTCGGCAGTCGGGGCAGGATCCCCAGCAGAGCCTCCGGTTCCCAGGTCTTCCCTGCCGCAAGCTCCAACGCTGTCGGCAGGTCTTCAGCGGGAAGCCAAGGGAGGCACTCTTCCACAAACGCTCGGAGAGGTTTGGCCGGTAAGTGCAAGCCAAGACGCAAAGCATCGAGTCGCATGCCTTCGGGAAGGCCGGGCACGATTGCAGACAGCACAGTGGCTAGGAGTTCAGGATCATCGAGGGAGGCAAGGGTCGGAAGGACCTCACACCAGTGGGACGCCAACGGGGCCAGAGCCGCCGAGCGCTCTGTTACGCCTCGCTTGGCAGATGCGTGGGAGGCTTGCTCCAAGAGCGCTTTCGGAACACGAAACCCGATCAGATTCAGAAGCTCGGCACGCTGCTGCTCCTCTCGAAGTGCCAGGACGGCGGCCAGCACAGGCTGCGGTAGAACGGCCATGGCCGGACCGAAAAGCTCCTCCTCGCTGTCTGCCTCATCCCAATCCCAGAAAGATACCTCTGCGGAGCGCAAAAGATTAATACGGATTGATCTAGGAGGCGGGTACCGCCCAGGCTTGCGGAGAACGGAGTTGGCCATCTCCAAAGCAGACTCCAGGTAGGCCAGCGGGAGAGCAGGCACAAGCTCGACGAAACCCTCCCACTGCCTCGACAATCGGAACTCCTCAAGCCGCCGCTCGATATCTACCTCCCTTACCCTGGAAGGCGCCTCATTGGAGCGAATCAGCGCAGAGCGCAAGTCGGCCAGCACCTCGCCTGCGAGATCCGCGTCGTTGGCACATAGCATCGCCACGCACGTCCGCAGGGAGCTGTCAGAGAAGTCGCGCAGGAGCCTGCGGGCAAGAACCGGATCCACTAGGCTAACCGCGGACGGTACGAGAAGCTCGGCTGGAAGTTTTTCCTCAGCCAGCGCTCGGATCGTCAGACGCTCGTACATGCCAGGTAGAGCAAGAGCCAGATTTCCAGCCACCTGAGACAGCGGGTCGAGCTCTTCCAAGGCCCTCCGGACTCTGGCGGCAAGATGCGGGTGCAGTGACATGAGCAGTTTTGGCAATAGCGAAATCTCGCCGTCCAGACCGGGCTGCAGAGGAGGCAGCAGGAGTGCGAGAAGTGCAGCGGCACGCCAGGGCCCTTTCTGGATCTTGAGGGCGACCTCCAGCAGTCCGGCCTGCTCCTCGCCGGAGAATCCCCTCCGAAGCTTCAGAAGGCTCGATGCCCTCAGGGCTTCGTCCTTCTCACTCTCCAGAAGCGCAACGATCCCAGTAGGAAGAGGAGCCAAGACCCGCGGCAATAGATGCGAGATTCCCAGTCTCCGCAAAGGCGCATCTCGGGACTCAACCAACATCTCCAAGCCCGCTGTCACGAGACGATCGGGCAGGCTTGCCAGGAGCGGTATAAAGACCACTGTCTTCTCGGGTCCGTCAGCCATGCGCTGTGCCAGGTCGAGGGCAGCATCCGCCAGATCGTCGGTCAGGCGCGGCTGGAGGGCTCGCAGGACCTCGGCCCGGGCGGAGTCGTCCTTCAGCCGCCGCGCCTGAGTCAACGCTTCGGGCAGAAGAGCTTCCGGGAACAGGGGGATGAGCAGAGACAGGTGGGAAGGACGGGACCCCGGCAAGGCTTGGCCGGCGTAGGCCAAGGCCTGTGAAGGAGTCCACTCACCCGTCCGCAGCAGGGCGGCCATCAACTCCGGAGGAATGCTGGAGGCGATGCTGACGAAGGACGCAATAATGCCGGCATAGAGGCACTGGCATCCGAGCGCCACCGCCGGATCTTCTTCCATGTACTCCTCGGCCAGACGCCAGGCCCGGGACACGTCTGCCAAGTAGCCCGCGGTTTGCCCGAGCCGCTGGCGGACGGCCGACCAAGCATTCTCTCCCGACGCGGTCTCCTCGCACAGCAGGGTGTGGAGACCGTCGCGCTGGCCGGCTTTCTCCAGGTGCCAGGCGAGATGGGTATGGACGTAGCCGTCGTCGAGCAGGTTCTGCCACAATCCGTCCGAACAGCGCACCCGGTAGCGGTCCAGCAGAGCGGCATGGGCCTCTGGCAGAGTGAGTCCCAGCCCTCCCGGCGCGGGCGCCACCAGCCGACGCCGGGCCACATCGTGCAGCAGGTCGTGCAGGCGGTAGCCCGGATGGCTGCTCTCCCCGATCTGCAGGCGGGGGCCGGGAAGCAGAAGGGCATCGCTCCAAAGCAGCTCCAAGAGCTCCTGTGCCTCGCCTTCTGAAGCCTGCCAGAGGTTGGCGGCAAGTGGAGCGGCGAGGATCGCATCCTCGGGCATCACCCCGAGGACGACGAAGCTCCGCCAAGCTGATTCGTCCTCCTCCCGCAGGGCCTGGAGGCTCAGGTTGAGAGAGGCCTCCAGCCGGGTGTGAGCCCCGCGCCGCCGCCGCGCTCCCTCCAACTCCTCCAAACGCGCGACCTCCTGGTCGAGGGCCTCCTGCAGGCTCTTCCAGGAGGCACCCCGCCGCACCCTCGCAGCCGCCAACTCAAGAGCCAGGGGGGAGAAGCCGACGGCAGCAGCCATGGCCAAAGCCTCCCCCTCCTCCCCCGAGGACAGGGGCCGGCCAAGGCAGGCTGCGAGCAGGGCCAGAGCGCGGTCGGGCTGGAGAATGTCGAGATGAAAGAGCCTTGCTCCGACCTCGTCCGCGATGTCGGCTCGGCGGGTGGTCAGGAGGGCACGGCAGCTCGGGCCGCCCGTAAGGAAAGGGGAGACGTGCTCGGTCCTCCAGGCGTCGTCAACCACTAGGAGGGCGGACTTTCGGTGCAGCAGGCTGCGGAGGTGGCCGGACGCGGCTGCCTCGGAGGTGGGGCGGAAGTCATGATCCCCCAGAGCCTGTATCCAATGGCTGAGGTGAGAAAGCAGGTCGGGTTGCTGCCCCAATGTGGCCCAGAGGACGCCATCGGAGAAGCGCTGCTGAATGGCCGGCTCGCGAGCGAGGGCTATCGCCAGAGTGGACTTCCCGATGCCGCCCAAGCCATGGAGGGCGCTCACGACGAGGACGCCTGCGGCTGTAGAGTCATCCCGGAGGAGCTCGGCTCCTAGGGGACCGGTCACCTCCGGACGGGGGACGAAATGAGCGGGAAGAGGAGGGGCCTGAAATGGAAGACCGGAATCGAGCCTCGGTGGCGCGAGGTGGACGTCACCGGCCACATAGCCGATCTGCACGCCACCATCACGGGCTTCCTGGTGGATGTTCCATGACATCCGAAGAGAGCTACCTGCGGAGGTTTACATTCCCGGAAACCTGGCCGATCTGGATTGCTCCGTCGCCAGCTTTCTGCCGAATCACGGCCGAAGCCGGAGCCGGCGGGAGAAGGCGGGCGATCTCCGAGGCCAGCCCCGGATCCGCGGAGAGCAGTTCCTGAAGCTGCCGCCGGAGTTCGTCACGTGCCTCGCCGTCGTCCGGGTGCTCCGCGACCTTATGCACCGCCTCCCACGCCGACTCGCGGGCCTCAATGCCGGGAACGAGCCGCTTCCAGAGGGACCTTGCCCTTTCCGCAAAGGTCCCTTCCAGGTGGTCGAGAGCCTCGGTGCCGAGGCCCTCGCCCAGCCTGCGCAATCGCGGCAGGAGAGGAACAAGGAACTCGGTCAGAGCGCTGGCAAGGAGAGCGACGTCCATAGATGACCTCCTGGTTGGCGTACTTTAAGATACCACTCTCTCCAAGAGCCACTCCTAAACGTCCCCTCAGCGCGCTTGCCTGCGTGATCTACTTCACCAGCAGGCTTCGCCCGTCCAGCTTCGTGGGCGGCTGCACGCCGTAGAGGGCCAGGATCGTGGGCATCACGTCGCCCATGTAAGCGCCCTGGGCATCCAGCTTGAGGTTGCTGAAAAGGATTCCCTCGACCAGCGGCGGATACACCGAGCAGTGGTCGCCGCTCCAGATCTCCAGGTTGGGCTCCACGATGGTCTTGGCGATGCCACCCAGGCTGTCCTGCCAGCCCACGCGGTAGCCCTCGCTGTTCGAGGGGATCATGTCCGGGATCAGCTCGGGGTCGTAGGTGCCGTAGGCCTCGTCCCGCGTGAAGACGTGGGCCACGGGCTTCTCCCCGGTCTCCTCGTCCACGAAGGCCTCGAGCTTCTGCTTGATCTCGGCCACGAGCTGCTGGTACTCGGCACCCGCTTTCACGATGCCCTGCTTCTCCCGGCCCTGCAGGTTGACGTAGATCTGGCCGAGCCCCAGGGCATAGGCGCGGGTCTTCGACCAGTCCACGTTGGTGAAGAAGTCGCCCTGGTCGAAGAGGTCCTCCAGGTTCTTGCGCTCGGAGTCCTCCCCGGTCAGCTTCATGTAGCCGTTCTTGGCCAGCCAGGTGTTGTAGTTCATGCCGCGACGGAACGAGGCGAAGCCGTGGTCCGAGACCACCAGGACCTTCGTGCCCTGCGGCATCTTCTGGAGGACGTCGCCCACGATCTTGTCCATCTCCTGGTAGGCCTGAAGGATCGAGCCGCCCCACTTCGCGCCCCCCTCGGGGGTGTAGAGCGGATGCTTGGGGTCGAAGTACCGGAACATCATGTGCTGCACCCGGTCCGTGAACTCGAAGTAGTGGACCAGCACGTCCCAGTCCGCGGCCTGGGTGAGGAAGCCGTCCAGCATCTCCCGGTCCTTCTTCACGGTCTGCTGCACGTCTTCCAAGAAGATCTCCTCGGGGACCGTGCCGTTCGAGATCGACCAGGTGTCGATCATCCAGCCCATGGTCTTGAAGCGGCCGACCTGCCCGGTCAGGTCGTGCACCCAGTCGGACGGGGCGGTGATGTCAAAGCCCGGCGGCAGGTTCTCGGGATCGAACTGGAGCGGCGAGAGGTAGAGGCGCACCTCGGGCTGTACCGACAGGACGCGGAACTTGCCGATGGCCTGGAGCTTGATCAGGGAGTTGAACGGGAAGGTGAAGCTCACCCAGTCGCTCCACTGCCCCGGCTTGAGCGTCAGGTCGCCGCCCGAGACCTGGATGCGCAGGCTGTCCCGGCTCTCCGGCACGGTGAGCGTCATGGGGATGGTGATGTAGTCGCTCTCTTCCGGGAACAGCTTGTTCTCCGGCCCCTGGATCTCGGTCTCGATGATCCCCTTGTTGTCCACCAGCTCCACGACCTCGACGGAGAAGTCACCGCCGCCCTTGGGCTGGAAGAACAGCTCCGAGGTGAAGTAGAACGGCTTGCCGATGCGGCCGGAGATGTCGGGCGTGCCCAGGCCGGAGAGCAGCTCGCCGTGCTCGTAGGCCTTGGGCGGGAAGGTCACGGGCACGCGCACCACGCGCACCCGCTTGCCCTGCTTGCCGAGGATCGACCAGAAGGTCTCCCCCTGCTGGCGGCTGATGGCGATCGGCCGCTGCTTGGGCAGGAGGCGGTCCGCGGCGACTCCGAGCCCGCCGCCGGCCAGCAGGGCAAGCACGACAGCCACGGCCGCGGCGACCGCCGCGCGGAGCCGGAAGAGCTTGAGCAGCAGGAAGAAGACCAGGCCCAGGACCAGGGCGCCGATCGCGCCCGTGATCCAGGGGGTCTTTGCGCCCCAGAGGAACGGCTCGCTGCCCTCGTCCGCGGCAGCGAAGCTCGGCTTGTAGTCCTCGGGGTTGCGCTTGAGGAAGTCGAAGATCCCGTGCCGGCCCGGGGAGAGGCCGGTCGCGAAGGTCGACCAGGAGACCGGCGTCTGCGACGGGATGGTCGAGCGCAGCGGCGCGAACGTGCCCTCGGAGCGCAGCTTCGCGAGGTTCGGGAGCTTGCCCTCGTCCATCCACTGGCGGGCGAGGTCGGCGTCGGCGCCGTCGAATCCGAGGATGATCAGCTTGGGGTCCTGAGCCCTCAGCGGAAGCGAGGACAGGATCAGGAGCCCGAGCAGGGCGAGGAGCGGACGGACGGTTCTATTCATCATCGTGTTCCGGGATTCCCAGGGTCGGAGGTCTTCGAAGGGCGCATTCTAGCAAACCGGTCCCAAAACCCCCGACCTGGATTACCGTATCAAGGCTTGCCGGCCAAATGATGACCTCCCGCCCCCTTCCCCTCCGCCTTCCGGTCGTCCTTCTCCTGGGCGCGCTGGTGCTCGCCGCCGGCTTGGCCCTGGCGTGGCTTTGGATGCCCGAATGGCAGGGGGCTCCCGTCCCGGACGAAGCCCGGTTCGTGACCCGCTACCGGGAGCTCGCCCGCCGGGCCGGCATCACTCTCGAGCCCGGCGCGCCGCAGGTCCAGCTCAAAACCGAATCCGGCAACCTCCTGTCCGAGAACGACCGGAAGTTGGACAGCGTCTCGCCGGAGCTCTCCCTCCGCAGGGTGGGCCGCGGGGTCCGCATCACGCTGGCCCAGGAGGGGACCCTGGGGGACGACCGCAAGCTGCAGGAGCTGATCATCGACTTGTCGCCGTCCGGCTACCCGCGGTCAGTCCGTTGGATGCCGCGCGGCTTGGAGAAGCTCCTCCTCCCGGAGCCGACTCCCGATTCGACCGGACGCGCCAAGCTCCTGCTCGGCCTGCTCCTCTCACCCGGCGAGTCGGCGGGCGAGCTCCAGAGCGCGTTCATCGCCAACGTTCCGGGTTACCTCGTCGAAATCCGGGGCAGCAATCCCCCCGAGCACGCGCAGGTCATGATCCGGGGCGGCAGAGTCGAGCTCAGCCGCCACCTGGGGAGCCTCGAGGAGGGCCGCGCCAGACTCCAGGAGCTCGGGTTCACGCAGTTCCTCTGGCACTATGCGCCGCCGTTCCTCCGGGTGCTGGCGGTCCTGGGGCTCTTCGTGGTCCTTGTGTCAAAGGGCCGCATCGACCTGGTCAACGGCGCAATCCTGGCGGCGGCCACCTTCCTGGCTTCCTTTCTCCCCGGGCTGTGGGGAGACCCCACCGTGGGCGTGGTCGCTTTCTCGTTTTTCGTGGCGTGCGTCCAGGCCTTCTGGGTGTTCGTGATCTGGTCCGCGGGCGAGTCGTTCCTGCGCGCAGCCGACCCGAGCTTCACCACGAGCCTGGACTCGCTGCGCGCCGGGCGGCTCGGCCCCCGGGGCGGCCGCTCGCTGCTCTACGGCCTCTCGCTGGGCGCGGCCCTCGCCGGCTTCGAGCTGGCGATCCAGGCGGCGGCCACCGCGATGCCGGGCATGTGGCCCGAGGCGTTCAGCATCCGCCTGCCGGTCTTCGACGTCATCTCGAGCCCTTTCGGTCTCGGCATTTCTCTGGCCGGGGCGATCATCGTGGTGATCGCCGTGGTGCGGAGGATCGTGCCGAAGCGATGGGCTCTGGCCGCCGCCGTCCTGGTCGGCGCCCTCCTGCTCGGACCGCTCCGGATCCATCCGCTCCCCCTGGAGCTGGCAGGCAACCTGATCGTGATCGGCCTGTTGGTGGTGTTCGGCCGCTGGTTCGGCCTCACCACCCTCCTCACCGCGTCAGTGACCTCCTTCCTGCTGCCGGCCGCGGCCTTTTCGGCATGGAACCCGGGTTGGCTGCCGGTGACCCTGGGGGTTACGGCAGGCACCTCCGCGGCCCTGCTCGCGCTCGGTTTCGTCGGACTGCGCCGTCCCGAGCAGGTGGAGATGGAGCGGCTCAAACCGCCGCCGTTCATCCGCCGCCTGGAAGAGGAGCGCCGGATCAAGTACGAGATGGACCTCCTGGCGCGCATGCAGCTGGGCCTCCTGCCAACCCGGTTGCCCGAGGTCGAGGGATGGGAAATCGCGGCGCGCTCGCTGCTGGCCACCGAGGCGGGGGGCGACCTCTACGACTTCATCGAGGACGACGCGGGCCGGCTCTGGATCGCGGCGGGGGACGTGGCCGGGCATGGTTACTCCTGCGCGATTGTGCACGCCATGACCACGGCGGCCCTGGCCAGCCTGATCTCGTCCGAGAGCACGCCCGCCGAGGTGCTGCGGCAGGTGGACCGGGTGCTGCGGCGGGCCTCGCTCCGCAACTTCGCCAGCCTGGTCCTCCTCCTGCTCGATACGAAGACCGGCAAGGCCCTGCTGAGCAACGCCGGCCACCCCTACCCGCTCGCCCTGTCCAACGGCGAGGTCTCCGAGATCGAGATCTCCGGCCTCCCCCTGGGCCAGGGTCCGGCGCGGGTCTACGAGGACGTCACCATCCAGATCCCCCCCGGCGGCGCCCTGGTCTTCTGCTCCGACGGCCTGTTCGAGGCAGTCGACTGGAGCTCGAGCCCCTACGGCTTCGAGCGCCCGCAGGAAGTCCTGCGCACCCTGGAGGACCGCTCCGCCGACGAGATCGTCGAGGCCCTCCTCCACGACTGGCAGAAGCACCTGCGCTCCGAGGAGCCTCCGGACGACACCACGGTCGTGGTGGTGAAGCGGGCGCGGGGTTGATCCCCGCCCGCGATCGGTGCGATCCTTCCCTCCTTCGTCCCACTGCCGGACCGTGATCGAGCCCGGCCGCACCGGCCGGTTCTCAAGAGGAGGAGCTTCATGCCGCGCAAGCCGAACTTCATGATCGTGATCACCGACCAGCAGAGCGGACATCCCTACTGGCCGGAGGCCTGGGAGGAGAAGAACCTCCCGGCGATGAGCTGGCTCAGGGAGAACGGGATCAGCTTCGACCGCGCCTATACAAACTCCTGCACCTGCTCGCCCGCCCGCGTCACGATGCTCACCGGCCTCTACCCCGCGCAGCACGGGGTCACCGAGGTCCTGGAGTTCGACAACATCAGCAGGTTCGCGGAGGACGTGACGCCCGGCCAGGGCACGGCGCAGGCCGTCTCCCTGAACATCAAGGAGCGCCGCCAGCGCGGCATGCCCAGCAACATCCAGAACCTGGCCAAGATCCTCAAGACCGCCGGGTACAACGTCATCTACAAGGGCAAGTGGCACCTCACCAAGCCGGCCAACTGGGTGCGCGACCCGGAAAAAGGGATTGATCAGAAATACTGGACCAGGGCGGATGTAAAGCAGATCGCCGAGCGCTACGGCTTCGACGGCTGGACGATGCCCGACGCCGGAGACAACCTGAAGATCGAAAACATGGGCGCCGGCAGCACGAAAAACGATCAGCGTTTCATCGACGGCCGCGGCCAGGCCGCCAAGTACGGCGACGTGCCCTACGAGGTCCTCGAGCCGGAGAGCGTGGTCCACTTCCTCCACACCTACGACTCCGACAAGCCGTTCTGCCTGATCGTCTCCCTGGTCAACCCGCACGACGTGCTGGCCTATCCCGGCACCGGCGGCAACAACACCACGCCGCTCTACCAGGCCGCGGGCTACAAGGACGAGGACTTCCAGCATCTGCCGATCGACCGGCCGCCGACCTGGAACGAGGATCTCTCCACCAAGCCGCGAAGCCAGGCCCAGTTCCGGGCGGTGAGCAACCAGGGCGGCGGCCAGATCACCGCCGACGACACCGACCTGCAGCTCGGCTACTGCCGCTTCTACGCGTACCTCTGCAAGCACATCGATCACCAGATCATGGAGGTGCTCGAGGCGCTCAAGAGATCACCGCACTTCGACGACACGGTCGTCGTCCGCATCAGCGACCACGGCGACATGGCCATGTCCCACGGCCTCCAGCGGCAGAAGATGTTCAACATGTACGAGGAGACGCTGAACGTCCCCTTCGTGATTTCGAACCCGAACCTCTTCAAGCATTGCCGGGGCGCGCAGACGGACTCGCTGGTCAGCCTGATCGATCTGCTGCCCACGCTGGCCAACCTTGCCGGAGTCCCCGATCTCGACCGCTGGGTGTTCAAGGGGAAGGACCTCTCGCCGATCCTGTCCGATCCCAGGGCCGAGGTGCAGAACCACATCCACTTCACCTATGAGGACATGTACTTCTTCGTCTCCGCGGCGGCCCACATCCGGGCGATCGTCGAGAAGAGGTGGAAGTACGCGGTCTACTTCGACATCTTTACCGACCGCCCGTTCGAGTACGAGATGTACGACCTGGCCGTCCCCCGGGACGAGCGCGAGGTGCGCAACCTCGGGCATCCGGACACGAAGGTGTCACCGGAGGTCGCGGCCGAGCGCGAGCGCCTGCACCAGAAGCTGATCCATATCATGCAGACGCTCGGCACCCTGCCCCACGAGATCGAGTGGCCCGAGCATTGGGGCGAGCAGCGGCCGGGCGAGCGCGCATGACGCAGCATGTTTGACGGCCGGGGCCGAAAAGGGCTAGCCTCGACTCATTCTTGCGGAGGGCTCTCTATGGTCAGGACCAGGGGTGTAAGTGTACCGGGCATCAGCCTGTTGCTGCTGCTCGGATTTTCAACCGCCGGCAGGGCGGACGTGGTGCTCGACTGGAACGAGGTCGCTCTGGACGCGATCCAGATGGACAGGACGGCGCCGCCGAAGGCCGGCCGCGCGCTCGCCTGCGTCCATGTCGCGATCTTCGACGCGATCAACAGCGTGAGCGGCGGGCCGTTTACGCCCTATCTCGTCCAGCCGGTCGAGTTCGTCTCCCCCGTTTCGGCGGAGGCCGCGGCGGCTTCGGCGGCTCATGACGTTCTGGTCGAGCTGTTCCCGGCGCAGGAGGCGGCCTTCGACGCCGCCCTCGCGGCATCGCTGGCGGAGATCCCGAACGGCACCCCGGAGACCAACGGCGTCGATTGGGGGAAGTCGGTCGCTCAGCAGATCATGGCCCTGCGCGGCGACGACGGCTCGGGCACGACCGTGAGCTACGAGCCGCCGACCGGGGCCAACTGGTGGGCGCCCACGCCGCCCGGGTTCGCCGCGCCGCTGCTGCCCAACTGGCCCTCCGTCACGCCCTGGACCATGACCCACGCGTCCCAGTTCCGGCAGGGTCCTCCGCCGGCCTCGACCAGCCCCGAGTACACGGCCGCCTTCCTCGAGGTCCAGCGCCTGGGCGAGGCCGACAGCCCGCACCGTACGGCCGAGCAGTCCCAGATCGCCCTGTTCTGGGCGGACGGCCCCGGCACCGCCACGCCGCCCGGCCACTGGCACGTCATCGCCCAGGATCTCTCCAGGGCGGAGGGGCTCAACATATTCATGAACGCCCGGCTCTTCGCCCTCCTTGCAATGGCCAACGCCGACGCGGCGATCGTCTCCTGGGACCATAAGTACTACTACAGCAGTTGGCGCCCGGTGACCGGGATCCAGCACGCGGACACCGACGGCAACCCCGCCACCACGGCCGACCCGGCCTGGACCTCGTTCATCGCGACGCCGCCGTTCCCGTCCTACACCTCGGGCCACAGCACCTTCAGCAGCGCGAGCGCGCGGATCATCGCGCTCTTCATCGGCACCGACGCGATCTCCTTCAGCACAACGTCGGACGCTCTTCCCGGGGTGACCCGATCCTTCACCAGCCTCTCCGACGCCGCGGAAGAGGCGGGGCAGAGCCGGATCTACGGCGGCATCCACTGGCAGTTCGACAACGAGGCGGGGCTGTCGAGCGGCCAGGCCCTCGCCGAGCACGTGTTCTTCAACTTCCTCACCCCGACCCAGCCGTCCAGCACCTGTTTGCCAGGCTCCACGACCCTCTGCCTCGCCGGCGGGCGCTTCAAGGTGCAGGCGGACTGGACGACGGCGAGCGCCCACGGTCCAGCCCACGCGGTGAAGCTCGGAGATGATTCGGGAACCTTTTGGTTCTTCGACGAGGACAACACCGAGCTGACCCTCAAGGTGCTGAACGCCTGCGACGATTTCGACCGCTTCTGGGTCTTCGCCAGCGGCCTGACCAACGTCGAGGTGCTAGTCACCGTGACGGACACCAAGACCGGCAGCACTCGCCAGTACTTCAACCCACAGGGCAAGCCCTTCGCGCCCGTTCAGGACACGAACGCCTTCGCCACCTGCCCGTGAGTGAGGAGAGCCGAGCTGCGGCTTACGACAGCCGCAGCTCGCGCTTGATTTCCGAGATCATCGCCTGGATGTCGCCGCGGTCCATGTTCCGGTAGCGCTCGGGGAGCAACTCGCGGCTGGTGGACTCCATCACGGCGCAGAGGATCTGCATCTCCCGCTCGCGGGAGTTGGAGGGCGGCAGGAAGTCTTCGAAGGCCTTCTTGAGGTGCTCGGCCGTGACCTCGGGCGCCTCCGCGGCCTCCGCTTCCAGAACGGCCCGGACGAGCACCGATTCGAGGTCCGACCCCGAGAGGCCGAGAAGGTACTCCTCCGCGGCGACCTCCGAGAGCTTCGTGACCTGGGTCTTGATCCCCAGCTTCTTGAGCATCACCCGGTAGATCTCGTCGTACTCCTCCACCGTCTCCGGATAGAAGAGGGGGATGTGCTCCTCGGCCCGGCCCTGGCGCTTCAGGTCGATGGGCAGCAGGTCGGGACGGGACGTGATCAGGAACCAGAGGATCCTGCCGCGGTAGCGGGTGTCCCCCATGAAGGTCGCGATCTGGGCGAAGACCCGGTTCTGGGTGCCCGAATCGCCCGACTGCTCGCGGTTGCCGAGCGCCGCGTCCGCCTCGTCGATCACCACCCCGACCGGGGTCAGCGCGGCGAGGATTTTGAGAATCCGCTCCAGGTTCGCCTCGGTCTCGCCCACCCACATGGAGCGGAAGTTCTTGAGCTTCACGCAGGGGAAGCCGATCTCGTTCGAGAAGCACTCCACCAGGAACGACTTGGCGCTCCCCACCGGCCCGCAGACCAGGTAGCCCATGGGCACGGCCGCCGGATTGCCCCGGGCGATGGCACGGGCGGCACGGCGCAGGCGGTCCTTGACCGCGGGCATGCCCGCCACCATGGAGAGGTCGTACTTGGGCTCCAGGTACTCGAGCAGGCCGAGCCCCTCGGTCTCGATGACTTCTTTCTTGATCCCCCGCACCCGCTCCCGCGTCAGGACCTCGTTGTTGGCGTCGGCGCCGTCGAGCATCTGCCCAAGCTGCACCCGGGTCATGCCCGCGGTGAGCTCGGCCAGCCGGTCGGGAGGCAGCTCGGACATCTTCCGGTACCACTCGGGCGCCCTGACCGCCTCCAGGTACTCCAGCCGCTCCCCCTGGGTCGGGCGCACAATCTCGACTTCCCGCGTGGCGTGGGAGCGCAGCAGCTTGGGATCGAGGTCGGCCAGCGTCTCGGTCACCAGGACAATGACGATGTTCTTGGCCAGGAGCACGGGGTCCTGCGACCACTTCCGCAGGTAGACGAGGACGGCGCGGTCCTCGGGGCCGCGGTTGGACACGTCGGCGGCTGGAACGACCGTTTCGGCAAAGGGGAGCATCAGCACCACCGGCCGGGCGGGAGTCAGCGCCGTGCAGTGCCGGAAGTACGAGTCGAGCAGGGCGAAGCAGTTCGCCGCGTCGCGGGGCAGGCGGTCGGCCCAGGTCGTGCCGTGGACCGCGTCGTAGCTCCGCAGCCGCTCCTCGAAGTGCGAGCGCGCCGCGGGCGTGGCAAAGCCCAGCCCCTCGGCGCGGTTGTACGTGAGGATCGACGTCCAGCCCCCGAAGAGCTGCGAGACAAGGAACTCCTCCAGCGACAGGAAGCGGAAGCCGGAGGAGCTGCGCAGCGGCACCAGGTCGGAAGGCACGCCGTGGATGGCGAACGTGTTCGCCTGCTTGGCCCGCACGGCGCGGACCAGGTCCGCCGCCCAGGAGGGCAGCGATTCGAGGAACGCGGCGGGAGTGGATGCGACGGTCGCCATCCTGGGTGGCTTACGCCCCTCCGGTCTTCTGGGGAGTGGCCTGCGGAGTCGACTGCGCCGTCGACTCGGTCGGGAACGGCGCGGCCTCGCGCACGGCATCGGGTTTCTTGAGGCCCATCTCCACCTCGAACTCCGAGAGGATGCTCTGGGCCTGGAGCTGCCGCGCCTTGCGCTCGGTCTTGATGCGGTCGACGTCCAGGCCGCCGGTGGCCACCTCGACCGCGGCCTTCGACTCGGCCACTCGCTGCTTGATCTCGTCGAGGTACTTGTCCGCGGTCGAAGCCGTGCCGTAGGTGTCGAGCTCGGCCAGGGCGCTGGCGGCGTTCTTGAGCACCGCGGCCTTCTTCGACTCCTGGATGGCCTTGCGGCTGGTCTCGATCTTGGTGCGCAGCTTGCCCTTGATGTCCTCGACCGTGATCTGGGCGTTCTGGAAGGCGTTCGAGGCCGCCATGATCTGCTCGCGGGTGGCAGTCAGCTCCTGCCGCACCTGCTGCAGCGTGGCGGCGTCATCCTCGGCGATGCGGCGGGTCTCCGGGCTCCCCTCCTTGAGGGCGGCCTGGATGGAACCGACGAGCTGCCTCTCCTTCTGCTCCAGCTCGCCGCGCTCTTGCTCCAGCCGGATGACGGTGGCGCGGGTGGTGACGAGGATCTGGTTCAGCTTGGGCAGGGTGTTGCGCATCTCCTCGATCGACTCCTGGAGCATGACCTCCGGATCCTCGGCGAAGGAGATGAAGAAGCCGATCCAGGACTTCAGGACGCGGGCTAGACGCTGGAACATGGTCGTCTCCTCGGAAGCATCGGAAGCAGTATCGGAAGAGGTATCCCTGGGGGCATGGAGCTAGGCCTGGTTCTCGGGGGCTCCACCCGCCGGAGCGGGCGCGGACGGCGCGGCCGCCTCCCCGGTCGTGATCGGGTTGGTCTCAACGAAGGGAGACACGGCTTCAAAGAGCCGGCGCTCCTCGGCCTTCTTGTTCAACTGCCACTGGGCGAGGCGGGCCTCCTCCCCTTCCAGGGTACGGCGGTTGGTTTCCATCTGCTCGCGGTTGCGCCGGACGAGCTCGTCGATCTCCGCCTGGAGGCGGGCGTTCTCCTTCTCCACCTCCTCGGTGCGCGCCTTGAGCTTGGTCCGCAGGAAGTCCTCGAAGCGGTCGAGGGCCTGGTCGCGGCGGACCGCGTCCTGCACCACGTCGGTGAGGGGCACGGGACCCGTGGGGTTCATGCGCAGGAACCCGGCAAGAGCCGCGGCCTTGGCCCGGGAGTCGAGGTTGGCGAGGTCCGACGACGACAGGATCTCCAGCACCTTGTGCGCGGTATAGCCGTGGGCCGGGTCCTGGATGCCTGCGGCCTTGTAGATGGCCATGAAGTCAGGGATATCCATGCCGGCGATCTCTCCAACCGGTCCAGCATCCCCCGACCCTTCCCCCGCCTTCGCCGAGGCCGCTGCGGCCTCGAAGGCCTTCTCGTCCTCGTCGGCACCCGGCGGCGGCGGCATGGTGCCGAGCAGCTCCCGGATGTCCGTCGGCTGTCCGGACAGGGCGGAAGAGGATCTACCCGCCGAGGACGACAGGCCAGGCATCCCGTCGTCGGGCGTGATCTCCACGATCTTCATCTTGCTGAGGACTTCTCTGAGGCCCATGGTCGCTCCTACGAGCTAGTGGACAGAAGGTTTTGCGCCTGGAAAGCGTATGGCCCGGGAGGGGGGGTGTCAAGGACGGCGCCGGGATGCCCGCCGTGGCCGGGGGAACCGCCGCAGGTTGGTCAGGGGAATGAGCGACCCGGCGAGCGGGTTCAGCTCGGCCATCTCCCGGAGGGTGAGCGTGCGGACGCGGCGCACCGTCCGCGGCAACCGCGCCGTGGTCGGATCGCAGCCACGCTCCAGAAAGACGGAGAGGACCCAGCATCCGAGGGTGCGGCGGGCGGCGTTCATGAGGATACCTTAGCAGCCTTGGCCACTTCCATCCAACCGGTTCCATCCAACCGGCGCCTGCTCCAGCCGCCTGTCAGTCCGTGTGCAGCTCTCCGATTTCAGGTCTCTGGCTGCTCGGATTCATTTTGAGATGGTCCTGAGTACTCCCGATCCCTCTCGAGCACCTCCTTATACTCGTACGTGATCTTGGGCCTTGTTGAGTGAGCATTCTTCTTGAGGAGGGCGATAAACTCCCCGCCCTGGCACTCTTCCCTTATCTCCTTCCAACGCACTGCCAGATGGTTCGCCGCTTCGCAGGTCCCCTCTGTCCCGAGGCCCGCGCAGATGAAAATACTTCTGCCGTTCCGATTCATGCGGTAGATCACACCATAGTCGTCAACGCTGGAGCTTCGCGTGTACTCCTGATCGTCTATGAGAAGGACTCGCCGTTTGTCGGCATCCAAAGAGAACTTCACCCGCTCACCTTTGAGATAGTGCTTTGTGCCACTGTTATAAATTGGGCTGCCCAAGAATACGAGATTTGAATGCGGCACCTTCCGTTCATCCCACTTCCGCGGGCAAACATGCACATCCATCGGCTCTACCCGCCTGCGGAACAGTTCTGTTACCCCCTCGATAATCCGCGGAGGGCGCAGCGAATCGCGTAGCTTCAGAGCGCTGAGATACTCTTTTTCGTTCATTGCAGCGCCCGTGAACCCCACCGTTACGGCTTCTCCTTCAACCGGTTCTGCGCCAGCTGGCTTTATCGTAAGGTTCGAAGCGTATATTTGCAGACCTGGTTTCTTCCCAGACATGCCCATCCAACGACGCTGCGCACGCTTCGAAAGCCAGCTCCACACATACACTGCGACGACCGCAACTGCACCGGTAAAAATGCTTGCAGCGACGTCAACTAAAAAATCCAGCCATAGCGCTTTATCGAAGCTCATCAGCTACCCTCCAGCTATGCAGGAAAGACAGTAGTTCTTCTGGCGGCCGCAACCAGACGTCAGCGCGTGTGGCCCGATACTCTGGGCGCACCAGCACGCCGAGACCTGCACTCCCTACCGCCGCAAACGCGTCTTCGTCGGTGGCATCGTCGCCAAGATAAGCGGTTGGAGTTTCTGCACCCATCTCCGCGAGAAGACTCCTGACTGCGAACCCCTTGTCACGCCCTGGAACACGAAGCTCCACGCCCCCGTCGAATGAATGCAGCTCCAGACCATATTCCAAGGAGATCGCCGTCCAACGGTCAATCGTCGCTGGCTTGTAAGATTCGACCAGAGCAGGGTTCAACCCGCGCCAGTGCAGCGCGAGACTTGCTGGTTTTCTTTCGCAGTGGTCCGCCCCTCCTGTTTCTTGTACGGCGGCATAGGCAGCCTCGAGGCCCTGACGCGCTTCTGGGCTCAGCCCTGCGATCGAGTACTTACCGTCTGATAGTTGGCGCTCCCATCCATGGCTGCCCCAGATCTCGGGCAAAGGGTTCAGATGGAGCAGGCGGGGTATGTCTTGAACGCTCCGTCCGCTGACAATGACCAGACGAGTTCTTCCGACCTCCTGCAGGGCGGTCAAAGCGTCGACGACACCCGGATAAGGTACGGCCTTGTCGCGGTCTTTCTGGAACGGTGCGAGCGTCCCATCATAATCGAGTAGCAGCAGCGGCTGACCCGAGTGACGGGCAACGCTGCGAAAAAAAGTCTCCAGATCCCGGCCTGTTCGAAGAATCTGCACTCGCGCACCTCCGGCTGTAAAGGCGAGGGAGCATACCCCAATCTGGGCTCAGGACAGCGGTCCGGCCCAGAGGAATTGCGCGTCCTCGATTGTAGCGCAGGTTCGGGAGGATCACGGTAGACGACGCGGGACCCAGCGCCTCACCCGTGCCTTGTACTTCGAGTACGACTCGCCAAAACGTTCCTGGAGGGTGGGCTCCTCGTACAGGAGGACGAAACCATGGGCGAGAAGCCAGAAGCCGAAGGCCAGCAGCGCGACCGACGGGGACCTGACGAGCAAGGCAGAGCCCAGCAGGACGCAGATGGCACCGAGATACATGGGATTCCGGACGTACCGGTACGGGCCGCTGGCGACAAAAGCGCGCGGCGGATCGAACGGAGCGGGGGTGCCTTCGCCCCGAATGATGAAGACCGCAATGCAACTGACAGCCAGCGCGGCGCCCGCCGCGACCAGCAGCACACCGAGCGGCCAGAGCCAGGCAGGCAACGAGCCAAGTCCCGGATCGAAGCGTCGAACCAGCGACGCCAGCCAGAACCAAAGGAGAACAAACGCGACCGATACGATGATCCCGCGGAATGCGACGAAAGTCCGCTTGGCAGGACGAGCTCCGAGAGAACGCATCAGCGTGTAGGCCGTGGTATTCCCGTTGTCCCAAGCCAATTGCAGATAATAGATCGCCTTCTTCTTGTCGACCGAGCCAGTCTCTCCGGCCGCGTAGATCTCACCCAACGCGTAAAAGCCGAACCGCGGATCGGTCTCGGCCGCTCGCTGGTACCAGGAAATCGCAGTCTGGATATCTTTGCCACTCCTTCTCCCAGGCGGTAGCAGGCGGCCAGATTGAACATTCCATCGGAGTAGCCTGTCTTGGCTGATTGCTCGAAGAGTGCGAATGCCATCTTGAGGTCTTTGGTTACTCCCTCACCAAAGCTGTAGCAATTCCCAAGTCTGTACAAAGCTTCCGGGTCATCGGCTGCGGCCTTCACACGCAGCTCTCCCAGGGAGGCCTCGGCGCGAAGTGCGTCGCTGCGCCGCTGAAACTCCTTGGCGCGTCGCTGGCACTCCTTCTCGTCCGCCTTTGTAATGGGTTCGTTCTGAGGGTCAAAGAAGACCATTCCCTCTCTCGCGGCAAGGTCGGCAAACCACTCCACGACCGATGTCGGTGTGGAGCTGTAAGTGTCCAGAAATATGGCCGCGAGGTAAAGGTCACGATCAGGGCGTCCCGATCAGGGAGGGCTGTCTCAATCTGGTTATTGAGGCTCTCGATGTCGAGTGGGGCAGCTTCAGGACATTCCACCTCTTCGGCCAGGAGGAGATAGCACAGGCCGGCCGTGATCCTTGGGGGCACCTCTTTCCATTTCCAGAGGGCGTAATCGATGCTCATAGTGGTTCGACGTGCGCCATCCCCAGGGCTAAGACACGTCCTCCGTGTCCTACACCAGACGCTGGTCCCGCTGGACAGCCCATCGCAAGATTCGCAGAAACATAGACTTAGCAAGTCTAAGCCCCGGCTCGGAGGCTGTCAATCAGGAGCTCCCTAGATCCTCTGGCACTTCGGCACTTTAACCGCACTTTACCTCCCCATCTTTCCTTGAGCATACGAAGGAATGACATTGACGGGGCGATTTCCGTCTTTATCCCTTTGTCATGCCACGTGGTCTGCGTTTCGTGCCCGAAGGTGGCGCTCTGGTGGAGGTGACCCTCCGGACGGACCAGTCCCGGCTGCTCCTGCGGCCGAGCCTTGCCTTGAACGAGATCATCCTCGGCGTGATGGGTCGCGCCCAGCAGCGCTATGGAGTCCGAGTTTCGAGCGTGGTGTACTTGTCGAACCACTGGCACGCCTTGCTTCAGGTCGACAATGCCCTTCAACTCGCCCGATTCATGCAATACGTGGATGGCAACCTCTCCCGGGAGGTTGGCCGGAAAGAGATGCACGACTGGCCGCACGGGATCTGGTCCGGACGCTACAAGGCGATCCTGGTCAGCGACGAGCCTGAGGCCCAGGTCGAAAGGCTGAGATACCATCTGGCTCACGGAGTCAAAGAGGGGCTTGTCAGCCGCGTGACCGAGTGGCCCGGCGTCCACTTCGCCAAGGCGGTCCTCCAAGGCAAGCCCCTCAAGGGGTATTGGTTCGACCGGAGCCAGGAGTACGCCGCCCGCAACCGGGGGGAGGACTTCGGCCGCCTGAAGTACGCCACCGAGGAGGAGCTGGTGCTGACGCAGCTCCCCTGCTGGGCGCACCTGACTCCGGAGCAGTACCGGGAGCGGGTGGCCGGCCTGGCCGAGGAGATCGAGGCCGAAGCCAGGGCCGAGAGGGAGCGGAGGGGGACCAGACCGATGGGAGTCGAGGCGATCCTCCGGCAGGATCCCCACACCCGTCCGAACGAGACCAAGAAATCTCCCGCGCCCGGCTTCCATGCCGCGACCAAGGCCGTCCGCCAAGTGTTCTGGGAGGCGTACTCCATGTTTGTTTCCGCCTTCCGAGAGGCTGCCGAAAAGCTCAAGGCGGGAGACAGGACGGCAAGGTTCCCTCTGGGATCGTTCCCACCTGCGATGCCATTCGTGAGCGCCTACCCTGCCTTGCCTCCGTAGGCGAGGCGAGCCAACCTGACCCTCAGATCTGCCGACGAACCGCCTGTCGCGAGCTGCGAATCGAGAGAGGAAGGGAGAAGGACTGTCCGCTCGGGACAGAAGCAGCCATTGAGATGGTGCCGAGGGCGCTCAGACAGCCTTCGAAACTGGCTTTTCGTCCTTTGGGCTCCTTCCCGTCGACCCGAAAAGCTCCTTCCGAGGACCGGCGCAACGGAGTACCGCCGAGATTACGCTAGCCTCGCGACCGTTCTTCTCGAATCCTCTGGCACTTTTTCTGGGAAGATTGCAGAAACATAAGCTTATCAAGTCTAAGCTCAGACTCGGAGGCTGTCAATCAAGAGCGAATAACCAGCCAGGCTTCATCTCCTATCAGCAACACACAGGATGAGGATCGACTCCAGGACGACCATCGAGAACCTCCTCCATGATCAGCAGTTGAAGGACGAGGTGCATCCCCGAACCTGCCATAGGCATGCTCGAAAGGGGGCGTCTGGAGCCTTATCAGTTTCATCCATTGACATATGAGCTCCGAGCCATCTGGAGCCGGGAGGCAGGACTCCCTGGAAAGAAAGGGCTTGGCGCTCATCTTCCAGGCAGGTTTGGGGCTCCGATAATACGAAACGCTTCTGCCAACCGGGCAGGCTCTGCACCCGCAGACCCGCCCGCCCGCTGGGATCGCCGCTTCACCCAGGCTTGTGACGCGTCCCCGCCGGGGTTTGCGACGCTCCCGTCCCGGGTTGCGACGCGAAACCCGGCGGTGCGACGCTCCCGTTGCGGGTTGGAACGCTTCCGTCCGGTTCGCAGCGTCTCAACCCGAGATCGAGGCGGTCCCGTCAGGATCGCGAAGCCTCCCTCCGCCTGCGCAACTGCCCGAAAGCTATTGGCGCCTTTCCTTTACCCGTGGGCGGCCTGCCGAAAGCTATCGGCGCCTCTCTGTTACCCGTCGGCGGCTGCCCGAAAGCTATTGGCACCTCTCCGTTACCCGTCGGCGGCTGCCCAAAAGCTATTGGCGCCTCTCTGTTACCCGTTGGCGGCTGCCCGAAAGCTATTGGCGCCTCTCCGTTACCCGTCGGCGGCCGCCCGAAAGCTATCGGCGAGAGCCCGATAGGTTACAGAGCGACGCCGATAAGTTTCGGCGGGAGCCCGATTGCTTGCAGAGAGGCGCCAACAGGCTACAGGGACACGCCCACAGCTTTTGGAGAGGCGCCGATAGCTTACAGGAACACGCCGATAGCTTGCGGAGTGGCGCCGATAGGTCAGGGAGAGAGCCCAATCGCTTACAAAGAGACGCCGATAAGTTACGGAGACCCGGCAAACTCCAAAGCGGAGAGGCCGAAGGGTTTCGGCGAAGCGGGAAAGACCCGGGACAAGAGGGCAATGGCTTTCGGCGAGACGGCGATAGGTTTGGGCGAGAGGCAAACGAGTCTCGGCGGCCCGGAAATGGTCCGAGCTGACAAGGTAAAGGCCTCCGGCGAGAAGGGAAAAGTCTTCGGCAAGCTCCCAAAGCCTGGCGGCCAAGCCCGATCCGCGTGGTGTCTCCCCTACGGAGGCTGATACCGCGCCATGAACCCGCGGTCGATCCGGTCCTTGAGAATCCAGGCCCAGCGGCTGTGAGCGATGAGCCCCTTGTAGCGCAGCAACGCCTTGCCGTCTCCGGTGTTGAGGAGCGAGAGGAAGCTCCGCTGCGGCTCGTAGCGCGGCGGCTTCCCGCCTTCGATCGCGGCAAGGAGACTTTGCCAGAGGACCGGCGCCTCTCGGACGGCGTAGACCCCGGCCTTGGGAGTCCCGGGATAGCGCTCAAGGGTCACGCAGTCGCCGGCTCCGAAAACTCGCGGATCGGCGGTCGAGCGCAGCGCGTCGTCCACCAGGAGGAAACCCTTTTCATCCACCGGCAGCCCCGACTGCCCGAACAGCGGCCAGGCCGCGGCGCCGGTCAGCCAGACCGTCAGGTCCGACTTCTGCCGCGAGCCGTCCTGGAGGTGGACCGCATCGGGCTCGACCTTCTCGACGCGCACTCCGGTGCGGGTCGCGATCTCTTTCCTGGCCAGGACGGCAGCCGCGCGCCGGCGGAAGCGCTCCGAATATTCGGAGAGGATCGCATCGGAGCCTTCCAGGACCGTCACCTGATGTCCGCAGCCGGCCCGGTCGAGCAACGCTGTGATCGCGCAGGCGATCTCGACGCCCGCCGCGCCTCCCCCGACGACCACGGCCCTGTGGTCGTTTCCGGGTTTTCCCGCGAGCTCTTTCAGCCGCCTCCGGAGATCCGCGGCGCGGGACATTGGCTTGACCAGGGCCGCGTTTCTCCGGACGGCTTCGTCCTCATCGCCCGCTGTCCGCGAGCCCACGTTGAAGGAGACGAGGTCGTAGCCGAGGACGCCGCCGCCTTCGAGGTGGATCTCTCCCGCCTTGGGTCCCGCCTTGGGATCGAGCGCCGTGGCCCGCGCCTGGATGAACCGGCCGCCAGCCCAGGTGGCGAGCCCCGGCAGGTCGAAGGTGATCTCCCGCTCTTCGTACTGTCCCTGCAGGTAGCCCGGGACCATGCCCGAATAGTGGTGGCGTTCCGCCAGCGAGACGAGTGTCAGGTCGATCTTCGGATGAGGATGAAGCGCCTGGCAGCGCAGGACTTCCAGATGGGCGTGACCGGCACCGACCAGCAGCAGGCGCACCCGGCTGTCCTTCAAGGACAACTCAGCTTCCGCCGGGTTTCACGAGGCGGAGGAGGATGCTCACCTCGGTGCCGTCCCGGGGCAGCACGCCGGGGCGGACCCGGAAGCGGGCCGGGTCCTTCACATAATCCCGGACCGTGTAGCGGGCATTGCCGACCTTGCTCCCCGGGCAGGAGTAGAGGCAGACGACACATCCCGAGTGCCAATGGTGGATGTTGGCCCGGTGGCCGCCGAAGCGCATCTCGAAGCCGCGGCCTCCCGGATCGAGGAGGATCTGATCCATGGTGAGAGGCTCCCGGCGCCCGGGGACCCGCACCAGCACTTCGACCACCGGCCCCTGGATGATCTCCTCCGGCGCCTTGGCGTCCGGGTCCTCGCGCCGCTCCCAGGTCTCCATCCCCAGGGCATTTCCCGGTCTCGCGCCCAGGGCCTGCAGGGCCTCGAGCACCTGGACGTCGCTCACCGCGGCCTGGAACAGCGCGGCCGGCGCAGCCCCGCCGTCGCTCCAGACGATGTAGTGATAACCGGGCATGCCGAGGAGACGCCGCTCGAAGCGGTCCGCGGTCACCACGGCCGGGAAGGAGATCATGTCGGCAGCGACGCGCTCGATCCTGCCCGGAGGCGGCGAGGCGCAGCCAGTCCCGACGAAGACGAGCCCGCCGAGGACGAGCCCGCCGAGCACCGCGCGCCAGGGCAGCCGGGATCTGTTGTTCTGGCGGTTTGTGAAGGCTTCTCTGACCATCTCACCCCTCCGGCAGCAAGAACGGAGGCCGGACCTCCGACTCCGCGCAGCGGGCATTGAGTCTAGCGGTGCTGGCCTGTTCCACGAACTGCGCCACCAGGCCGCTCGCGCAATCCCCCTCGGGGAAGTGAGAGGAAGCGGCGAAGACGATCTGCCGCGCGCGGGGCAGGAACACGGCGACCTGCTCTCCCCAGTGCGGAGGTGTGACAGGGTCGAGCCGGCCCGACAGAAGCAGGACCGGAACGTCACTCCGCACCGGAGCCGCGAAGTCCGGCGGGGGGTCTGCGCGAGGCCATTCCCTGCAGTTCTGCAACCATCCGAGAGTTGTCTCGGGGCCGAAAAGAGTCCCCTCGGCCATGCGCCGGATGGACGCTTCGCCGACGAAGCCCATCAGCTCCGAGCAGATCACCGTGAGGAACATGCCAAGGCTTTCGTGCCGCTTCTGCGCGTGAGCGATCGCCACCGCCGCGCGGCCCATGGAAGCATAGTCGCCTGTGAACGCCCGATGGAGCGACAGCGGCACCCGCGCCGCCGCCCCGGCGCTGTACAGGCGCGTGCGCAGAACCCGGGCGAAGGTCTGGCGATCGAGCAGGATTTCGCGCGGATCACCGCCCGCGGGATCGGCCACCTTCACCCGGACGGGGCTCTGCTCGAGCCTCTTCAGCACCTCGGCCGTCTCTTCGGAGAGCCGCGGGAAGGCCGCCGCGCAGGCCGGCTCGGCAGCGCAATCCTGCAACAGAAGCCGGAGCGCCCTCTCGGCATCCCGGGAATCGAAAAGCACGAGCTCCGGGGCCAGCGGCAGAGCGCCGACGAAAACGGCCGTCCGCACTCGCTCCTCGTGCCGGCGGAGGTAGGCCTGGGCGACCTGCGTTCCGTAGGAGGCGGCAAAGAGGTCGATCTTCTCGTAGCCGAGCGCCTGGCGAACCGTCTCGAGATCCGCCACCGCATCCCAGGTGGTATAGCGGCGCAGATCGGCCCGGCGCTCCAGCACCTCCCGGCACGCCCGGACATCGTCCGCGGACAGCTCGCCGAATTCGACCCTGGACCGGAACGGACCGGGGCAGGTCAGCGCATGGCTCCGGCCGGTGCCTCTCTGATCGACGAAGACGAGGTCACGGCGAGATCGCAAGACGGCAAGGGCGCCGGGAAGGTCCGCCGCGCTCTCGCTCGCCGCCTCTCCGGGTCCACCAGCCAGGAAGAACACGGCTCCCTGTGCCGACTCCGGTCCGGTGCTCCGTAGCCGGACGAGAAAAAGATCCAGCATGCGGCCACCCTGAATGGTCCGGTCCTCGGGCACCCGCACATGCCGGCATTCCGCTCCCTCCGGCCACGCTCCCGCAGGACACGGGGCGAGCGGGGCCGCGAGCCCGGAGGCGGGGGTCAGCAACAACAACCCTGCAAGACGGACAGCGTCTCGGAGCATGGCAGGTATCTCCTCTTGGTCTCCAGGAGCTTCCGCATCCCGTGCCAAGGCTACACCCCTTACTCCGTGCGGACCTCCTGCTTGCCGTCCGCCGTGGCCCGGATCTGGATGTTGCCATCCCAGCCGGTGCCGTAGATGGCGTCTCGCATGGTCGTGGAGTAGAACTGCTTCACCGCGGATGCGACGTGGACCGGGCGCGGCGACCGCCGATTCGTGATCTCGCTTTCGAGCAGCTCGACCGCGTGCTCCCGCGGATGACCGTAGGCCCAGGCCGTCCATGGCTTCTCGTCGTCCCAGCGGCCCATCGAGATCACCGCGATGTCCGGCGTGACCGCGTGCATGAGCCCTTCCGTGGTGCCGTTGTATGAACCGTGGTGACCCACATGGTAGACGTCGGCGTCGAGCGTCTCGCTCGGATCGTAGAAGGCGACCATCGATTCGATCGCCGGCTCCTCCATGTCGCCGGTGAAGAGGAACGAGCTCTCCCCGAAGTCGACCCGCACCACGATGCTGTGATTGTTCTTGTTGCCGAACTCGTCTTCCCCCCAGCCCGGATCTTCATCGAGATCCGCCTAGAGCAGCCGGATCTCGGGATCAACTCCCGGGCATGCCACCGGATCGATCTCTCCGTCGGTGAATCCATCCGTGCCGGTGATCAACCCGTCATTGACATCCGTCACCGTGATGGCGCGCCCGCCGGTCGAGCGGTTCGCCAGCACCCAGTCGACGTCCTTGTCTCCTTCCGCAAGGCCGCCGCGCTGGCCGTTCTCCAGGAACCGCTCCACCTTGAAGCGCTCCACGACTTCGCGGAGGGCGCGGGTGTGGTCGACGTGATTGTGGGTGACGACGATGGAATTCAGTGTCCGCTGCAGGTCCGGCCGCCGGGTGAAGAAACCATTGAGATAGCTCAACAGGGCGGTCACCTGCGCCTGATCCTGGGCTCCGGCATCGATGAGCACCGCCCCGCAGGCGAACTCCAGCAGGGTGGCATTGGCCTGGCCCACGTCGATGAAGTGGGCCACCATCGTGTTTTCCGAGACGTCGAAAGGGACGAGCGGTTGAGCCGCGGGCGCCGCGGCCGTCCGGACCGCGGCAACCGGCGCAGCGGCCTGCGGAACCCGGGTCCCGGGCTCCACCCCGGCCGCGACCAGACCGATGGCCAGCGGCAGCGCCGCCACCCATCCCGCGGCGGAGCTCGTCCGGCGAGGTTCGGGCGGCGCGGCCGTCTGCCTCTCACTGGCCAACATTGGTGTTCACTCCCCTGCTGCCGGCCAGGCGCTCGTCGGTCCTCGCTGGGACGGCCTTGTTGGCGAGGTAGCCGGTATGGCTCAAGCCGAGCAGAGCCAGCATCCCCTCGCTCAGCTCGGGAAACGCCTGGATCACGGAGCGCTTGCTCTCGTGATCGAGGAGCAGCGTGCCCAGCGCGACGGCGTAGGCCGCGAAGACGATCAGCGTGAACAGAAACATCTGGACCTTGCCGAGATCGACCGTCTCCTCAGTTCCTTCGTCCTCCTCCTTGAAGATGTCCGTGGTCCGCGCCGCCATCGGGGTCACGTTCTCCGCAAGATGGCCCGTCGCCCGCTTGGAGCTCTTCACCACGCGGGAGCCCACGAAGGAGGTCACGCTGATGCCCATCAGCGCCCAGACGTGCTCGGGGACGACGATGCTCAGCGGGTCCTTCACACCGTGCAGGATGTTCCAGAACGCCGCCGTGCTGAACGCGGAGAGGATCAGCACCGTCCATCCCACGAGCTGCAGCCGCGAGAGGCTGACCTTCTTGCGGTTGTCGATCAGGAAGCCGCCGAGGCGGTCGTTGCGCAGCTTGCCGATGAGCATCAGGAAAGCGACGATGAGGGCGATGGTGAGATACCACCGCGCCGTGATGGGCAGCGGCACCAGGCCCGCGGCTGGAATGGCCAGGGCCAGCACGACGAGACCTGCGATCCCCAGGCGTGAAGTTGGCATTCGAGCTCTCCTCTCGCTGGATCTCGACGGACCGGCCGCCGTTTTTCCCGGCTCATGAAAAGGCGGGAGGAACGGGCCGGTATAGAGAGGCCGGGCCCGGTCCGGCACCCGCGGCATCAGACGTTCATACGTTTCCCCGGCCCCGGAGCGTCGCGGAAGAGCCGGAAAGCAGCTCGCGGAGCGCTCGCTGGGTTCGCTCGACGCGTAAACGGAATTTTTAGGCGTCCAGAGCTACTCTCGATCGCTAAAAATTCCGCTGGACCGCTCAGCGGAATTTTCGACGGCTAAACGGAGGAATCGACGGCTCAGCCAAATTTTTAACGCGTCAGAGTTTCTCGCGACGCGTAAAAGTTTCACCGGACGCGTCAATGAAATTTTGGACCGCTCAACCGAGGATTTAGCCGTCCAGAGTTGCTCTGGACCGCTCAGTAGAACTTTCGACGGCTCAACCGAACTTTTGACGGGTCAACGGTGCTCGGGACGGGCCAGGACGGCTTGCAGAGGGAGCTGAGAAGCGGGGACGTGCCGGCGGCACGGGAGGAGAGACTGGTTCGCGGGTCAGGAGCGGAAGCGGAGAAGGCGACCCTTCGGAGAACCGGAGGCGGCTCCGGCGCTGTCTTGCGCGGGCGGTCGCGGAACGGCTGCATCCCGCCCTGCCGGAACAGCGGCTGGATCTGCCGGGCGAGACCCGGCCGGGTCGATCCCGAGGAGGGTGTGCTGCTCGTGGAAACCGGGCACCTGGCTGCTCGGCATCTGCAGCGTGGGAAAGCTCATCGAGAGAAACAGGATCGCCATTTCACACCTCCTTGTGACCTTCGATACAGGCATACGAAGTTCCAAGCCGGAGCGTCTAGACGGAGGTGAATCCGCGTTCGTAGGAAGGTGCAGACATTCGAGGAGGACGGCTACGAGCCGCGCCTCCTCGCGTTCTTTGACAATTGATGGATTTCTTCCAAACATCGGGGACGGGCCCGTGCCGGGGGCCCGTCCCTCCCGCCTTTCGTGTATCTTTAAGTCTTCTTCCGGAACTTGCGTGTCAGGGCCGTCTATAGAACGCGAGACTGCTGAGCTGTCAACCACCCTTGGAGGGGATTTCATGGCTAATGGATACGAACCCTGGAAGCTTCCCGCTGAGCGCCCGACAGCGACGTTTCAGCCGAGGCGGCTCAATCGGACGAACTCCGTTGCTCCGGCTGAGGGCCGCCGACGCAAGGACGAGAGCAGTGATCCGGAATGGGAAAATCTCGTCGAAGTGCTCCATCTGAACCGCCGCCGGCTGCTGCGCCTCCCTGGAGTCCTTGCCGTGGATATCGGCTACAAGATCAAAAATGGCATTTTTTCCGACACTCCGGCTCTTCGTATCCATGTCGAGCGCAAGCTGCCTGACAGGTATTTCAAAGATCACCCGCGTGAGCTCGTGTCCAAGAGCAAGGACTACAAGGGCAAGGAACCCGTGCAAGACTGCCTTGATGCGAACGGCAAACCCGTCACTGTCGCTCGCGATGTCATCGAGGCCGAGTACCACCTTACCTCGAACTCTCGGCGAAGCGCGGTCCTTGAAAGGCCGCTCAATCGCACCAGGATCAACCGCCGGCTGCGGATCGATCCCTTGGTCGGCGGGATCAGCATCGGCAGCCCGCAGGCGCCGGTCGGAACTTTGGGTGCCTTGGTATGGGATAAAACTGACGGCAGCGTCTGCATCCTGAGCAACTGGCACGTACTCGCTGGGAACCTGAACGCAGAGATCGGGAACCCCTGTCTCCAGCCCGCTCCGTTCGACCGGGGGAGGGAGGAGGCCGATGTCGTCGCCCGTCTGAAGCGCTGGAGCTTCGACTCTCAGACCGATGCGGCTCTCGCCGAGCTGACCGGCAACCGTCATTACTGTGCCGGGGAGATCCTGGGATTGACCCAGCCCATCTCCGACGTGGTCAGTCCTCACCTCGGGATGAGGGTACGCAAGTCAGGACGCTCTACCGAAACGACACCTGGATTCGTAGACGGCCTCTACTTCTCTTCGACGATCGAGTACGGTAGCGGAGCCGTACAGGTCTTCGAGGACCAGATTCACATCGCACCGGTGGATCCTGACCAGCGCATCAGCGAGTCTGGCGACTCGGGAGCGGTCTGGGTATCGGACGCCGATGGACGGGCTGTGGGACTCCACTTCGCGGGCGACCTGCCGCACTCGGCATTCGGCGAGTACGCGCTCGCCAACCCGATGACCATTGTAATGGACCGCTTGAAGTTCTCATTTCGCCCGGTTTTCCTGGAGATTCGGGATGATGACGTAGTCTTGCTTGAGCCTGCCCCAAGATTTGGGCCTGGAACTGGAAGGCGGCGAGACGGCTCGCCTGATAGGTTTACGCGTTCTGGGCCCGAGACACAAGGAGACCAGATCCCCGTGCGACCGTGAGGTACGTCCTAGAGGCACGCAGGCGTCTCAGGGCACAGACTCCAGGATCGCCCGGAACTCCGGATCTTCCCGGAAGACTTGAAGAACGAGGTCATTGCTCAGGTCATCGCGCGGGAAGCCCAACTGAATGGCCCGCCCGACCTGGACAAGGGCCTCCGTCCGCCGCCCAGCCATGGCATGGACCTGAGCGGCACGGAAGGCGAAGGCGTTCTCGTTCGGTCTGAGCGCCATCGCCTCCTCAATATTGCGAAGAGCCTCGCCGTGTCGGCCCAGCTTGGCGGCGCAGAAAGACCGGCTGTACAGAAGGTCCGCACGCCAAGCGCCCTGGGCAGGCCAGTCATCAAAGCCTGCTAGGGCAGTCTCGTACCAGCGGTGGGCCTCATCCTTCCGGCCGATCTTCTCGTGGAGCTCGGCCAGGTTGCGCGCCGTAAAAGGATTGGGGTCCAGCTCATTCGCCAGGGTGAATGCCTCGATCGCTTCGGGGGCCTCGTTCAGATTGAGGTAGGCGAGACCCAGATTGTTCGCTGCCCGGTGGTCACGGGTTGTTTCAAAAACCTTTCTGAACAAGGGGATCGCCTCCCGGTAGCGCCCGCTTTCCAGATAAACCGAACCCAGGGTCAGTAGGGCGGTCGGGTGCTCGGGGTCGTAGTCAAGTACCTTGCGCAGCTCGGCGGCCGCCTCGTCCTTCCTGCCGAAGTTCTTGAGGTGGAAGGCGAGAACCAGGCCCGCGCGTATGTGACCTTGACCAACATCGACAGCCTGGTCCAGCTTCTTGAGACCCTCATCCTGTCGACCTTGGGCGATCAGCGCCTCGCCTAGCACCGTGTAGCCGCGATCGGAGTCCGGTCCTTCCTCGGTCGCCCTGATCGCCGCTTGCTCGGCTTCCTTGGGCTTGCCCTCCAGCAGCAGCAGCTTGGCCTTCGCCACCCATGGCCTTGGATCGCCGGGTGTGCGCTCCACCGTCTCCTCGATCAGCCGGCGAAGCTCCTCTCGCCGGTTCGGCTCGGGAAAATTGGCTTCGTACCTGCTCAGCAGCGCCGCGAGCTGTGCCTTGATCAGTGGGTTGTCCGGATCCAGCGCCAAGGCGCTGCGGTAGGCTTTTTCGGCGTTCGTGAAATCCCGCTTGGTATCGCCCCGCCACTCCAACACCTCCCCCTGGTCTACCAGCCGCTTCACCTCGGGCGCGAAATCCCACCGATGCTCCCTCAAATACAAATACCAGAGTCCAGCGACGACGGCGAGCACCACCAAGGAAGACAGTACAATCAGGAAGGACAATCGTCCTTGCTTTTTCTGGGGCAACTGGCCACTTTTTGACACTGGCGGTCGCTGCGCAACCTCGCCACTCCCTTCCAGCGGAATGCCCGCCAGCGCCTCCTCCATCTCCTCCGCCGTCTGATACCGCCCAGCCGCATCCTTCGCCAGCGCCCGGTCGATGACCGCCGCCACCTCAGGAGGAAACGGCCCCTCCAGAGGCCGCGGCTCCTGGTTCAGGATGGCGTAGATCACCGCCTGCTCGTACTCGCCTCCGAATGGGACGCGGCCGGTCAACATCTCGTAGAGCACTACACCGAGCGCCCACAGGTCGCTACGGGGATCGACCTTCTCGCCCCTCGACTGCTCAGGCGATTTGTAGGCGGGAGTGCCGGGTGAGGAGCCGAGCCGGGTCAGCGTGGTGGCCCCGGTCATCTTGGCGAGCCCGAAGTCGAGCAGCTTGACCGTGCCATCGGGGCAGACCACGACATTCGCCGGCTTGACGTCGCGATGGACGATCTGCCGGCTGTGCGCCGCGGCCAGACCCTTGGCGATCTGGCGCGCGATTCCCACGGCTTCGGGAAGCGGCAACGGTCCGCGCTCGAGCTTCTGCTGGAGGGTCTCGCCCTCGTAGAACGCCAGCGCGAGGAACACCCGCCCGCCCTCAGTCTCTCCGGTTTCGTAGATCGTCGCCACGTTGGGATGATCGAGCGCGGCCACGGCTTGGGCCTCGCGCAGGAAGCGGCGGCGGGAACTCGGGTCGCGGCAGAGGTCCGCGGGCAGGAACTTGAGCGCCACGACGCGGTTGAGGCGCAGGTCCCTGGCCTTGTAGACCTCCCCCATCGCTCCTCCGCCCAGCGCCTCCAGGATCTCGTACTGGCCGATCCGGCTGCCGGCGGCGAGCGGCTCCGGCGCGGCGCCGAAGGAGACCTCCGCCACCAACCGGTAGCCCTTCCTGGCGATCGTCTGGATGTAGCGCGAGTTCCTTGCCTCGTCACCGAAGGCCTTGCGCAGCTCCCAGACCGCGTGGCTCAGCACCTCGTCGGTGACGAACGCCTCCCCCCAGACCTCGCGGATCAGGCGCTGCTTGGACACCACGTTGGGCGCGTGCCGGGCCAGGCAGGCGAGCACCTGCATCGTGCGCGGCTCGATGGAGACGGAGGCGTCCCCCCGCTCCAACTGTCCGAGGGCGGGGCGCACCCGCCAATCGGCTACGAAGAAATCGGGCTCCCAGGAACCTTGCATGCTCGGTGAAGCTCCAACGGTGCTGCGCAGGTGGTTTTCCTCCGAAACTCCCATTTTAGGAGAAAAACCAGGAGAAAAACGACTCAGCCGCTGGCCAGGAACTCCCGCAGCTCCCGCCGCACCATTCCGACGAGCACGACGAGCACGCCGCAGATGCTGCACACTCCGTAGACCAGGGGGACGTTCTTGCCCGTCAGGTCCCCCAGGACGCCGCCGAGGAGCATGCCGACCGGCATCAGGGCGCCGCTCAGGGTGAAGACCACGCTCAGCACCCGTCCGCGCAGCTCGGTGGGCGCGGCCATCTGGAGCATGCTCATGAAGTAGACGTTGATGATGCCCAAGGCCAGGCCGATCAGGAAGGTCCCTCCCAGGGCGACGAAGGGGGAGCGCACGAGCCCGAGCGCGCCGAAGAAGGCGGGCGCCAGGAGCAGGCTCGTGAGCATCCAGAACCGCCGCGCCGCGCCGCTCAGGCGCAGGACGCCGGCGAGCACGTAGCCGGTGATCGAGCCGGCGATGATCGACGCCATCAGGAAGCCGTACCACCGGGGCTCGGACTTCAGGTAGAGCTCCACGTAGAACGGGGCGAGCACCACCACGGGCATGCTCAGGAAGTTGTTCACCGACGCCACGACGATGAGGTCGCGCAGGCCGGGCCGCTGCCAGATGAAATGGAAGCCCTCGGAGGTCTCCCGGAGGAACTCGCGGAAGGGGTGGTCCGTGGCCGGCTTGCGCGGAGTCTGGCGCGCGGGCATCCGGATCAGGAACGCGCAGAGTCCGGCGAGGAGGAAGCTCACGCCGTCGACCAGGTAGAGGACGCTGGCTCCGAGGACCTCGAAGAGCACGCCTCCGATGCTCAGGCCGAGCAGGCTCGAGCCCTGGATCGAGATCTGGCTCATCGAGTTGGCGGCCGGGATCTTCTCGCGGGGCACCAAGTCCGGGATGACCGCGTTGAAAGCGGGCGTGAAGAAGGCCCGCAGGATGCCGAGCAGGGTCGCGACCACGAACATCAGCCCGATCACGAAGCGCACCGCCCCGGGATCGATCCTGTCCACCACCCGATGGTCGAACATCGCGAAGGCCAGGGAGAGCACGGCGAGCGCGCTCAGGATGTCGCAGATCAGGGCGATGCGGATGCGCGAGTGGCGGTCCGCGAAGGTGCCGCCGATCGGGCCGAGCAGCACGCCCGGGATCATCGAGGTGAACATGAGCAGGCCCATGAGGCTGGCCGAGCCGGTGGCCTGCTTCAGCCAGAGCATCATGGCTATGGAGAACGCCTGGTTGCCGAGCTGGCTGATCGTCTGCCCCTGCCAGAGCAGAAGGAAGTTGCGGTTCCAGAGCCGTTCCGGCCGCGGCTCGGAGGGGGCGGTGAGGGGATCGGAAGGCTGTTCCATGGGCCGGGGCGCGGATTCTAGCACCCCGGCCCGCTGGTCAGGGGATCACCTGCGGATCACCCCCGATTGGGGTCCGCCGCCCATGCCCGCTCGTCGGCCGGGTCGTACCCGATCTCGGCCACGAAGCTGAGCGAGCGCACCAGCTCCAGCGTCGCCCACAGGTCGGGGTCGACCGTGGCCGCGGCGGGGATCAATTCCAGGTTCTTCTCGAGGCCGGCGGCTTCCTCGGCGGAGCACAGGTCCCCGAGCCGGGGCGCGAGCTGTCCGAGCGTGGCCGCGATCCCCACCCCCCATTCCTCCTTGGCACGCCGGGACAGCTCCTCGAACAGGCTCCGCATCCCGTTCGGGTAGGCGGCCGAGAGCGCCAGAAGCACGACAAAGGCCTCCTGGACCCCGGGCTCCGGCTGCTGGTGCCGGTTCGGCCGGAACCAGACGATCTTGAGCAGCTTCAGGGCGTTGACCACCCTCTTGACCGCGCGCGGCGACAGGGGAAGCCTCTGGCAGCAGCGCTTGACCCACTCCAGCTCGTCCACGGTGAAGGCGACCACCTCGGGCGTGATCGGCGCCGGCTCCTCCACCCTGCCGGAGGCTGACGACGGCCCGGCCTGGGAGTCCGAAGACCCGGACGCCGGGGGCTCCGGGGCCGCCTCCTGCGCGGCCTGGACCTCCATCTGGCCACGCAGGAAGCGCTCCACCGAAGAGGAGTCGATCGGCCGGACCGAGTAGGGGATCTGCACGATCTTCTCGATGTAGTCGAGCCCGCAGGGATTGCCGTGCCGCAGCAGGATGTCCTTGTAAACCTTTTCGAGGGCGCGCGTGACGTAGCGGACGTCCATGGCCAGCACGACCACGAAGAGAGGCGTCTTGACCAGGAGCTGCACTGCCTCCAGGACTTCGACGACCCGCTCCGGCGGGCAGCGGTCCAGGTCGTCGACGAAGAGGACGATGCGCGCCGGGCCGCGCGGGAACTGCTCCGGCAGACGGCTGTGGAGAGGGTGCTCGGGCGGCAGGCAGAGGGCCTGGCTCAGCTCGTCGAGGTCGCGCTGCACGCGGTGGAGCAGGCCGAGCTCGCCCTCGTACTCGGCCTTGCCGAGCCGGGCCTGAACCAGGTCCGCGACCGAAACGTAGTCGGCAGTGAAGCCGATCTGCTGGCGCAGCCGCCCGATCTCCGATTCGAGCCGGCGGCGGCCCTCCTCCAGCTCCCGGAGCTGCCCGGCGGCCGGCGATTCCTCGAGCTTCCTCTGGAGGATCGCCGCGCGCTCGTTCTCGACACTGGACTCCGCGGCCCGCACCTCTCTTTCCAGCCCGCTCCAGGCGGCTGCCACCTGCGCCCTCCAGGACTTCGCCGTCTGCACGGCCGCGGCCAGCGGGGTCAGGACGGAGCCCAGGAAGGCCACGGCCCTGGGGAGCTGCTCGTCGAGCAGGAGGCCGGCCCCGAGCAGCACCAGGAAGACGAGCACGGTCGACGCCGAGACCACGGGGTTGGCCTTTACCCGTATCCAGAAGGCCTTGAGGCTCATCGGCACGGCCGCCGCGTCGCTGCCGACCTGGCTCAGGAAGTCCCGCGCTGCCCTGCCGTCGCGGGCGACCGCCTCCCCGCCCTGCGTCGCCGAGAGCGCCTCGGTCACGATCCGTTTGAGGCCCGCCGACACGTTGCTCCAGGCCAGCTCGTAGGTCTTGTCCCGGAGCGCCTTGTCGACTTCCTCCTCCAGGCTGGCCTTCTGCTCCTCGATGCTGGCCGTGATGCTCGCCAGCTCCTCCTGCTTCTGCGCGAGGACGCTCTGCTGTCCCACTTTCAGCTTGGCCACCACCTCCCACAGGACCCTGCCACCCTCGGCGTCGAGCTGCGCCTCCGGCGAGGAGAGCTCTTCCAGGTATCCCTCCAGCCCTTCCAGGTCGAGGAGAGCCTCGCGGTCCCGGTCGCTCGCGGCGTGGAGGAGCCGCCACAGCCGCCCTTCGAGATCCGGATCGGGTTGGAAGCGGTCGCGGATCCGCTGCTCCAGGTGGACCTGCCGGCTCAGCTCGAAGAAGATGGTCTGCATCAGGCTGGCCCACAGGTTCGACTTGGCGTAGGTCCAGGCGTCGAAGGTGACCGGATAGACGTGGCCCACGTAGAGCCCCGCGCCCTTGGCCTCCCACCCGCCGGGAGGCAGGCCCCGCACGTGCTGGATGTGCCGGCGCATCAGGTCCATGACGAACGACTTGCCCGTCCCCCAGCCGCCCAGGATGCCGACCGCCAGCGGCGGCTGCAGGTCGCGCAGGAGCAGGATGTCGGTCAGGGCCTGGACCTCGCCGGCGACGTCCAGCAGGTCCTCGCCTCCGGGCAGATCGTTGGCGAAGCGCTGCGGGATGCGGGTGAAGAGGGAGATGGCCTTCTCGTAAGCCTCCTCTTCCTGGGCGATGATGGTGAGCTCCCGGATTCCGGATGCGGCCGGAAGGGCGCTCCGGGCCTCGGCGAGCATGGCCCTCACCACCTGGACCGGCGGGAGCCCTCCTCCCCGCGCCCCGAGCAGCGGAATCGCAACGCGGCTCAGCCGGCGGACCCGGCAGCCCGCGATCACCGCCCGGACCGCCTGCGCGGCCCCGTCCAGCGTGGCGCGCTCGGAGGCCTTCACCCAGCCGGTAGCGGCGATCAGCGTGAACGGACGGCTCAGGATCGGAACGAAGACCGGGTGGTCCGGCTTCAGGGAGCCACCGAGCGAGGAGAGCGAGGAATGAACGCCCACCTTGAAAAAGGTCCAGTCGTCGGCAAGAACCTCCTCGGCATGGAGCGCAAAGCTGCCGGTGAGCGCCGCCTGGGCGTCGGCGGGGATCACCAGGGCGTCGAACGGGAGGTCCAGAGGCCGGCCATCGCCCGTCGAGACGTACACCGATGCTCCGCCGATCCGGGCCAGAAACTGCCGGAACGGTGAAAACACGATTCCCGGCGAAGCTCCCACCGCCTCCTCGATGATCGCATCCGGCTGAACGATCTGGTTCGCCGGGGCTTCCTCGAACTCCTCGAACGGGACGTAGGATTCCGAGAAATCCTTCGCGCTCTCCTCCCCGACCGGATTCTGTTTATTGATCACGGAGCCTCCCTCCTACAGGCTACCAGCTTCCCGCCAGCGGCAGCCGAACCGCGCCCAGCGGCCCGAAGCGCAGGGTCACCTCGGCCGGACCCTGCCCCAGGGTGTTGCGGAGGCGGAACGTCCCGGCCGTCCGGTCGTAGAGGCCGACACCGTCCCGGCCGTCGCCGTCCCAGTCCCCCACCACCGGCAGCCAGCCAGCCTTGGCCGTTCCGAAGCGGAAGGTGAGATCGGGGTTGCCGCCCGACGGGACGTTCTTGAGATAGAAGGTCGAGGTCGAGGGGTCGTAGAAGCCGACGCCGTCCCGGCCGTCGCCGTCCCAGTCGCCCGCGACCGGCAGCCAAGCCGATTTCGCCCAGGCAAGCGTAAAGGCTTGATCGGCCGGTCCCCGGTTCAGGTCGTTGCGGAGCTGGAAGCCCCGGTTCGCCGGGTTGTAGAGCCCGATCCCGGTCCGGCCGTCGCCGTTCCAGTCCCCGGCCAGGGGGAGCCTCTTGCCGATCGGGCCGAAGCGGAAGGAGAGGTCAGGGGTACCGCCCCCAAGCCCGTTCTTCAGCTCGAACACACCCGTCACAGGGTTGTAGAGGCCGATCCCCCACCGGCCGTTTCCATCCCAGTCCCCCGCGATTGGACGGGCTCCGGGTCTTCCGAAGGCAAAGGAGCTCTCGGGCGCGGCGGCTGTCAGACCGGCCTTGACCGAAAATGTGGAGCCTGCCGCGTCGAAAAGCGCTACTCCGGGCGCCCCTCCGGTCCCGCCGCCATAGGTCCGGACCACCCGGGTGGTGTGACCGGCGGCATCGCGCACGGTCACCGTGAGCACCGCGCCTTCCGTCAGGCTCACCCGCCGCGGCAGGAGCAGGCGGAGGATGGAGCCCTTCGGGTCGATCGGCCGTCCGGCCGCGAGGTTCGCTCCCGGGGCGAAGGACCCCAGCGCGCGGTTGCTCGTGACGGTGAGGCTCCCTGGGACCACGCCGCTCTCCACGTCGAAGGCCGAGAGCTCCAGGGCGTCGATCCCGCCCGCCGCCCGCGCCTGCTCCGCCGACGGGCGGACCACCAGTGTCGGTCTCACGTCGTCCTCCAGGAAACCCCAGGGCCCACCGAGGGCGCCGAGGTCGATGGGCGCGCCGAGGTCGATCCAGCGCGCCAGGGTCAGCTTCTCCTCCGCGGTCATGGCGGGGACGGGGTGAGCGGACGAGGGGACGAAGTCGAGATCGTCCGTCCGGTCGCCGTTGGCTCGGCCGTCGAGGCGCTCACCCCAGACCTTCCACATCAGCAGGCTCTGGCGCGACTGGAAGGCGCGCATCCAGCGGGTGAGCTGCGGCAGGTACCAGCGGGCCTCCCCGTTCGGCGGCGCGGGCGACAGCTCGGCCCCGGCGTCGAGCGCCAGGCGGAAGTAGGCGCCGGGCCAGCTCACTCCGTCGCGGGTCACCCTGGGCGCCGAGCGGGCGAGCGGCAGGCCGCCGGCCGGGCTCGCGCCGCCATTGCCGGCATGGCAGGAGGCGCAGCGGGACTCCAGGATGGGCTCGACGTCGCGGAACCACTCGACCGCCACGGCGTGGGAGGCGACCGTCCGCACCCCGGGCTGGCCCGAGTCGTAGGTCAGGAGCGGCGTGGAGCGGGCGAGGTCGGGGATGGCGTACTCGGGCCGAGCTGCGGCAGAACGCTCGAAGTCGAGCGGCTCCTTGCTGTGGGCGTGGCAGCCGCCGCAATCGTAGCGCGCCTCTCCCGGCCGGAGCTGGTGCCAGGTCTGGGCCATGTTCAGCACCATGCCCCGGCGGTCGAGCGTCTGGAAGGTGACCGAGACGTCGGCCGGAACGCGGACGAGGAAGCTGGTGTCGTCCTCCTGGCTGCCGTCGGGCCGGAGCAGGCGCGGCGCGCCCGGCTTGCGCACCGGGACCTCGCCAAGGATCCGCATCCGCTCTCCGCCGACCACCGCGAACTTGCGGCCGTTGTCCGGATAGCTCCGATCGGTGGCCGGCACCTGCAGCAGGACGCGCACGGCCCAGACCTCGTCGTCGCCGTAGATCCCCGCGTCCCCTCCCTGGCGGATCCAGCGGTTGGGAGCCTCGTCGCCGGTGTTGAAGGGGTCGCGGTCCTCCCAGAACCTGCCAAGCGCGGGCTCCGTGTCGCGCCAGAGGAGCGACGAGCTGCCGATCAGGCCGAACGGCTCGCCCGGGGTGAGCCGCTCCTCCCGGACCTGCGCGTCGGTGAGATCGGGCCAGGAGGCGGGACCGTCCACGCCGTAGAGCTGTTTCCACGAGACCACCGGCCGCGGCCACTGGAGGTTGTAGCCGTCCTCGGCGAGCACCGTGACGAGCTGCGGCGGCCGGCCGGGCTGGCCCGCGGGCGGCACCGGCACCGGCTCGGCGTCCGGGAGCAGGACGATCTCGCCGTGGTACCAGGGCAGGGCCGTGCCCAACCCCACGTAGATCCCGTTGTGGTTGGCCGGTCCCGGGGCGTAGACCGCGAGCAGGTCGGCCTTCCCCGGATCGCCCACCGCGCTGGGCGCGGCCGCGGGATGGGTGAGCTTGCCGCGGCGCTGTTCTCCCGCGCAGGGAGCCGGCCCCTCGCTGCCTGACGACGAGTAGGGGTTGGACTCCCACCCCGGGCAGGGGGCCGGGAAGTCGTCGGGGGTCGTGAACGGGGTGAGGCGGACCTGGCCGGCGCGCTGGAAAGGGATGGCAGCGTCGAGGTCATCGGGATCGGGGTCCGAGCTGCCGAAGTCGGGTCCCGCCGGATCGAGCGGGTAGCGGACCAGGTCGCCGAAGCCGTTGTTGTTCAGGTTGTAGTAGCGGGTGACCACGATGTCGCCCCCCGGCATCTGGGTCATGAAGTGGTGGACGAGCGCGGGCTCGGAGAAGCCGGAGAGGCCCATCCACCCGCGGCCGTCCGGGCCGATGACCCAGAGGGGGAACTGGCGGCTGTCGCGGACGCCGTGCTCCTCCCAGCTCGAAAAGGCGACGCGGCCGTCGAGCAGCACCTGGGGGTGGAGCGCCATGGCGAGGTTCAGGTGGCCGATCAGCTCCGGGTCGCGGCCACCGTCGCGCATATCGCGCATGGCGAAGAGCTGGAGCACCCGCTGGCCGCTGTTCATCGCCTTCGGGGGCAGGAAGTTGTTGCGGTTCGAGGTGAAGACGATGCGCCCGTCCGGAGCCCAGGTGCCGCCGGTGTTGAACACGCCGATCCGGGGATGGTTGCCGTTCGCGTCGTTGGGCGCGAACCGCGCGCCGTTGCCGGTGTTGGGGGTCAGCTCCTGGGTGGTCAGGCGGACCAGCCCGCGGGTCTGAAGATCGAGCTTGTAGAGGTCGGAGCCCGCGCGCGAGAGGTACGGGCCGGGCCAGTCGCCGCGCTGCGGGTTGACGTTCGTGAGGTCGTGGTACCAGGTGAAGAGCACCCACCGGCCGTCGAAGGAGACGTTGGGGTCCGAAACCGATCCCGACGCCAGCGGCTTGCCCGCGGGGGTATCGATCTGGCCGCGGTACCTGTCCAGCGGGAAGAGCACCTCGCGGCTGCCGTCCTTCTTGAAGAGGACGAGCTGCGCGCCCGGGTCCGGAGTCAGCGGCCGGACCGTGTCGGGCCAGGCGCTGTTCGCAGCCGCCGCACCGAAGTACGGAGCGCGGACGTAGATCAGGTCATAGGGAAGAGGACGGACGACGTCGGCCTGCACGGAAGCGGCCAGCAGTACCGCAGAGACTGCGGAAACCGCGGAGACGCAGAACCGGAGGCACGACCTGGATCGCCGTCCTGACATAGACCCTCTCCTATTTCGCCAATCGCTGGAGTGATTATCTCACAGAGGATTCCGGGGGCAGGAGGGAGGGCCTGACATACACCACCAGCTCCACCTTGTGCCGCAGGGTGTACTTCCGGCGAACGTACTTCCCCTTCAGGCGCTGCCGGAGGGTCTGCTCCTGCCCGGAGTCGCAGATCAGCACGTCGCCCGCGGGGTCCATGGGGACTTCCCTGGTGTAGAGGACGCCGGTGTAGTCCCGGAGGTACCAGGGGAGGGGCCAGCGGTTGCCCGTATAGAAGCGGATGGCGAGCCCCTTGCCCTGCGGCGAGCGGACGGCGGCTTCGTCGATCAGGGTCATCAGGCCGCGCAGGTCGCGGTGAGTCTGGACGTAGACGAGGCCCAGGCTCTCGTCGTCGTAGCGCAGGAAGGAGACCTCCACCGCCCTCGACGCGCTCCAGGTCACCGCCAGGAGACCGGCCACGGTCACGGCGGCGCGGAACGCTCCGGGAAACCGGCGCCTCCCGATCTCTCCGAAGAGCACCCCCGTCGAGAGCGCCAGCAGCAGGACCATGTTCATCCCCAGCCAGGGCGTCTTGTAGGGGATCGCGGAGTAGGCGGCGAGCTGCGCCATCCAGGCCACGGAGACGAAGACGCCGAAGAGATCCCGGCGCCAGAAGGCCACGGCGCTCCCGAGCACGCCTCCCGCCAGGGCCAGCGGCTCGAACTGTCCGAGTAGGCGGAAGAAGTAGGGCCACGGCTTCTCGTGACCCGTGCCCTCGAAACCCTTTTCCGCCCAGGGCAGATAGGCGCGGAAGGAGTCCACGAGTCCGGGGGGGTTCGTGAAGAAGGAGGTGTAGAGGAGGACGTAGGGCAGGATCAGGGTGAGGGCCAGGAGGCCCCAGGTCCGCGAAGAGCCCTCTCCCCTGCCCTCTCCCGCTCGCGGGAGAGGGGGACGGCCGGCGGCGAGCCAGACTGCCAGGGCTCCCAGGAGGAGAGAGACGATTGTCAGGGCAGCCGTCTCCTTCACCGTGAAGAGGAGGCTTAGGGCGAGCGCGGCGAGGATCAGGTCCCTGCGACTCCCCTCCTCCAGCCAGCGGACGGCCGCGGCGATCAGGGCCAGGGTGAGCGCGACCAGGTAGGTCTCGTGGATCAGGTCGCGGCCGTAGGAGACCAGCGAGGGCGAGACCGCCAGCACCCAGGCCGCCGCGGTCACACCGGTCCTTCCGAGCCGGCGGCGCAGCGGGAGGAGCAGCGGGACCATCGCGGACGAGGCGAGCGCCACGGGCAGGCGAAGGGCGATCTCGGTCATCCCGAGCAGCAGCGCGAACGGCGCGCCGAAGAAGTAGAGGAAGGGACCGTGGAACTTCTCGGGGTCATACTCCCAGCGGTAGCCGTCCAGCAGCCGGTAGAGAAACCAGCCGTTCACCCCCTCGTCGTGATGGAGGGGCCGGACGTCCAGCCAGAGCAGGCGCAGGGCCAGGGCCGCGGCAAAGGCGATCCAGAACGGCCACCAGCGCGGGGACGTCAGGCGGTCCTCGAAAGGCTCGGGCATGCGGGAGAGAGTATAGAAGGACCCCCTCTCCCCCGGTACGGGGGAGAGGGTCGGGGAGAGGGGAGTCGGGATCAAACCCTTACGGGCAGGTCGCGAACGCGTTGACGTCGGTCACGGCCGGCGCCGGCGGTCCCGGGTAGTTGAAGTAGATCTTCTGCACACCCGCCCGCACGTCGAAGACCTCCATGCGGTAGAACACGTTGGTGGTCGCCGCCGAGAAGATCCAGAAGCGGTCGTTGAGCCCGCAGCCGTCGAGCGCCTTGACCATGATCTCCCAGTTGTTCGGGCTGAAGAACTGGAACAGGCCGGAGCCGGCGTTGGCGCAGCCGGCCACCTGGGCCTGGCCGTCGGTGAGCGTGCCGGGCAGGGGGTTGGTCCGCCAGCGGGCGCTGACCGAGAAGCGGTCAAGCAGGCAGTGGTGGGTGGCGGTGGTCGCGCCGCAGCTCAGGGCCACGGGGAAGGTCAGGAAGCCGACGCCGGCGCCCTGGGTCGAGCCGTCGTGCGACCCCACCACGTCCTGAGCGTTGCCGTCGAAGCCCCAGACGGCGATCAGGCCGCCTTGCGGAGCGGTGATCGGGTCTTGCATGTTGGCCCGGATCTCCCCCACCGTGCGGGCCACGTTCCAGAGGCGCACCTCGTCGATGGAGCCGGAGGGCGTGAACTGCCAGCTCACGTCGCTGCCGATCCGCAGCTCGCTGGCGCTGGACCCCAGAGGTCCGGCGGGCTCGGCGAAGACGGCCGCGAGCTCGCCGTTGATGTAGTGGGCGCGTTGGGTGCCGTTGGAGACGACCGCGATGTGCGTCCAGCGGCCGGGCTCGATCTCGCCGCCGTTCCTGGCCGAGGAGCCCCCCTTGAGGTAGGACCGCAGCGTCGGTCTGCCGCCCACCGTGCAGAGGCCGATCCACCAGGCCTGGAGGTAGTTCTTGCCGGCGATGGTGCGGCAGTCCTCGCTGGCGGCGGAGTTGGTGATGGAAACCCAGGCCTCGAACGTGAAGGCGCCCGCCGGATTCAGCGCCGCGGCATGGGGGACACGGACATAGCCGTGAGTCGGTTGTCCGGTCAGGGTCAGCCACGCCCCGAAGGGCTGCGCCTGCGCGGGAGCAGCCAGGCCAACCAGCGCCAGGACCGTTATCAGGACCAGAAGCGGCGAGAACCAACGGCTTCGCTCAGCGAACATCCTGCTCATGCTCGAACCTCCTCCTAGGTTGGATCAGGGACTAATCGCTACATCGAGACGCGTCAATTTCATGCACACAACGCGCCTGGAGCCATCTGAACAGGCGGGGGAAAGGGCAGAAAAGTTACGGGGAAAGGCTTCTTACCGCTTCTTGCCGTTCTTCTGCGCCTCGCCCGTCATGGGCACGAAGCGCACCGGGAGGACGTTCTTCTTCCGGAAGCTGCCGTCCCGCTGCTTGGTGTAGACGGTGAGGTCCTGCCAGGAGTCCCCCTCGGGCACGACCAGGTTGCCGCCAATGGCGAGCTGGTCGAGGAGGGGCTTCGGGACCTGCGGCGGGGCCGCGGTGACCACGATCGCGTCGAACGGCGCGGCTTCGGGCCAGCCCTTGTAGCCGTCGCCGATGCGGGCGTGCACGTTGCTGTAGCCCAGGCTCCGGAGGGTGAGGCGCGCCTGCTCGCCCAGGGGACGCACGATCTCGATGGTGTAGACGTCGGAGACCAGGCGCGACAGCACCGCCGCCTGGTAGCCGGAGCCGGTGCCGATCTCCAGGACCTTGTCTTTCGGCTTCAGGTCCAGGAGATCGGTCATCAGGCCCACGACATACGGCTGCGAGATGGTCTGGTTCCAGCCGATCGGCAGCGGACGGTCGTCGTAGGCCAGGCCGCGGATGTCCTTGGGCACGAACATGTGCCGCGGCACCTGCGCCATGGCGTTGAGCACGCGGCGGTCTTCCACCCCCCGGGCGCGCACCTGCTCGTCCACCATGCGGCGGCGGGCCTGCGCGAGCTCATCCGCTGCCCCTGCCGTGCAAGCCGCGAGCAGGATCATCCCGACCGTCAGGCGGAGCCTACTCGCCATCGCGCACCTTCCCTGCCATGGGCGCCAGCCGGACCGGGATGACCCGCCGCTTCTCCACGCCGTCCGCGGTCTTGGTGATCACGAGCAGGTCCTGGAAGAACCCGCCCACCGGCACCACCATCTTGCCGCCGACGCGGAGCTGGTCGATCAGCGGCTTGGGCACCTTCGGCGGCGCCACCGAGAGGAGGATGGCGTCGAACGGGGCCTTGTCCGGCCACCCCTGGTAGCCGTCGCCGTGGCGCACCGACACGTTGACGTAGCCGAGCCCCGACAGCCGCTTGCTCGCCTGGGAGGCCTGGGTCGAATCGATCTCGACCGAGTAGACCTCCCGGGCGATGCGCGACAGGATGGCCGCGTGGTAGCCCGAGCCGGTGCCCACCTCGAGCACGCGGTCGCCGCGGTCGAGCTCGAGCAGAGACGTCATCAGCGCCACCACGTACGGCTGATAGATGTTGCGGCCCGGACCGATCGAAAGGGGCGCGTCCTCGTAGGCCTTGGGCCGGACCGACTCGGGTACGAAGAGGTGCCGGGGCACCTGCTCCATCGCCTGCAGCACGGTGCGCTCGCGGATGCCCCGCTGGCGGATCTGCTCGTCGACCATGGCGCGGCGCTGCAGCCCATAGTCCTGGGCTACGGCAGGCACAGCCAGGGCCAGCAGAACGATCAGCAGGACGCGAACGAGACGTTTCACCGCCGCGCTCCCTCCCGCTGATACTCGATCTTGCCGTCCACCAGCGTGTAGTCCACTTCCACCTTCGGGATCTCCGCCTCGGGCACCGTCATGATGTCGCGGGCGAAGACCACCACGTCGGCGCGCTTGCCGACCTCCAGGGAGCCGACCTCCTTGTCCAGGAAGAGCGACCAGGCGGCATCGAGGGTGAAGCCGCGCAGGGCCTCCTCCCGGGTGAGCCGCTCGCCCGGCAGCCAGCCGCCCGCGGGCTGACCCTTGAGGTCCTGGCGCGTGACCGCGGCATAGAGGCCGAGCCGCGGGTCCGCCGACTCCACCGGGAAGTCACTCCCGAGGGCCAGCCGGCCGCCGGCATCCAGCACCTTGCGCCAGGCGTAGGCGCGCTCCAGCCGGCCCTCGCCCACGCGCTCGTCCGCCCAGGGCATGTCCGAGGTGGCGTGGGTCGGCTGCATGGACGCGATGATTCCGAGCTTCGCCATGCGCTGGAGGTCCTGCACCCTCGTTATCTGGGTGTGCTCCAGGCGGAAGCGGCCATCCTGCTTGCCTCCGAGCGCCTTCTCCATGGCGTCGATCGCCACCAGGCTGCCCCGGTCGCCGATCGCGTGGATCCCCACCTGGAAACCGGCCTGGGCTGCGCGCCGGGAGACGTCCTCCAGGTGGGCGCCGGTGGCGGTGAGCAGGCCCAGGTTGTTCGCGTCGTCGCTGTACGGCTCCAGCAGCGCGGCCCCCCGGCTCCCCAGGGCGCCGTCCGCGTAGAGCTTGACGCCGCGGATCAGCAGCCGGGACTCGGGATCGACCTGCGGCCCGCGCTGGAACCAGGTGGAGAGCCACTGCTCGTCGTCCCCCAGGAACAGGGCCGAGCGGATCGGCAGCTCCCGGGCGTGGAGCAGGTTCGTGTAGGCTGCCACGTCCACCGCTCCGACCCCCATGTCCGTGACCGTGGTCAGACCCAGAGCAAGGCAGTGCTTCGCGGCGGCCAGGAGCTCGCGCTCCCGGTCCTGGGCCGTGCCGGCAGGCAGACGTCCGGCCACCGTATCCATGGCATTGTCGATCATCACGCCCGTGGGTGCGCCCTCACCATCGCCAGTACTGCGGAGGAAGCGGCCGCCCGGCGGGTCCTGGACCTCGCGTCCGATTCCCAGGATCTCCATGGCCTTGGCATTGACCAGGGCGGCATGGCCGTCGACGCGGGTGAGCCAGACGGGGTGGTCCGGCACCGCCGCGGAGAGCGCGTCGTGAGTCGGGAAGTCCTTTTCGGGCCAGAGGTTCTGGTCCCAGCCCCGGCCGCCGACCCAGGTGCCCTTCGGCACCTTTGCCGCGGCCTCCCGCACCCGGCGGATCACCTCGTCATAGGTGGGGGCGGCGGTCAGGTCAACCAGCGAGAGCGCCTGTCCGAGCCCGGCCAGGTGCGAGTGGGCATCGATCAGGCCGGGGGTGACGGTGCGGCCGGCCAGGTCGATGACCCGGGTCTTCGGCCCACGGAAGCGCTCGGCCCCGGCGTCGGGTCCGAGGTAGACGATGCGGCCGCCGCGGACCGCGAGGCTCCCCTCGACGCGCGCCGGGGGCTGGACCGGGTAGAAGACCCCGTGTTGCAGGATGAGGTCGGCACTGTCCTCTGCATAGGAGGGTCGCGCGGTGGCGAGAATCGCCAAACCGAGCACGAGAAGCGGTACAAGCCCTCGAATCATCAATGTTTTCCCTGTCTCCGGTCGCATGGCCTCGTAGCACGAAGTGCAAAGGCCACGCCACGGAAAAGAACTGCGTCTCCCTGGTATGCTCCGGCGCGATGCCGTCCATGCCCCCGCAAGCCCCCCTGATCGCCCTGAGCGAGATGCTTTCGCGTCTGGAGCGGGCGCTGGCCACCTCTCCCGCCGACTCGACGGAGCTGATCTGGGTGGAAGCCCGGCGGGGGCAGGAGAGCAACGGCAAACGCCGGCGCGACTCGTACGAACAGCAGGAGCGGACCGTGCTCGTCCGCGTGCGTCAATCCGGGAGATACGGGACCCACCGCACCTCGGGCGCAGAGATCTCCGACCTGGAGAGCGCGGTGCGCGAGGCCCTGGCCCAGGCCCGGCTCTCCCAGCCCTCGCCCCAGCCGCTCCTCCCCGAGGGGCACGACGGACCGGCCGCTGCCCCCCCGGAGCTCTACGATCCGGAGCTGGCGAGGATGACGCCGGGCCGGGCCCGGGAGCTGGTGCAGCGGCTGCCGGACGGGGGCCTGCCGGAGGGGGGGCAGACCGTGCGCCTCGGCTGGGCCGAGGGGCGGATGGTCGTGGCGAACAGCCGCGGGCTCCGGCGCGCGGCCGAGGCGACCTCGGCGTGGGCTTCGGTGACCGCCGGCCAGGGGTCTGCCGGAGGGGGAGCGGGCATGGCCACGACCGCGTCCCGCTCGCTGGCCGGGCTCGGCCCCGCCACGCTCCTGGCCCGGGCGCGAGAGCGGATGGCACCCCAGGCTGGTCTGCTGGACCTGCCGGACGGTCCCCTCCCCCCGACACCCGTGGTGCTCTCCCAGGAGGCAGCCGCCGCGCTCCTGGAGATGCTCAACCTCCGCGCCCTGACCTCCGCCGCGTTCCATCACGGTCCCCCGTTCCTCCGCGAATCCCTCGGCATGCCGGTCTTTCATGGTGCGATCAGCCTTCGCGACGATGCAACCGATCCGCGCGGGCTCCCCTTCCCGTTCGACCTCCTGGGCTCGGCCAAGCGCCCGCTCGACCTGATCGACCGCGGGGTGTTCCTCACCCCGGCGAGAGACGAGCGCCTGGCGCGGGAGCTGGAGCGCCGGCCGACCCCGCACCTGGTCGCCCCCGACGAAGCCGCGCCCAGCCACCTCTTCCTGCTGCCCGGAGAGCGTCCGGACGCCGACCTGCTGCGAGGAGCGGAAGGCGGCCTCTGGATCGGAGCGCTCGACGCGGTCCAGGGCTTCGACCCGGGAAGCCTCCGCTTCCGTGCCATGGCGCGAGGCGTCCGCCGGATCGAAGGAGGAAATCTCGGGGCTCCCCTCCCCGACCTGCTCTGGGAGGACAATCTTCAAACCCTCCTCGCGGGACTCGCAGGAGAAGCCGCGGCCGGTACCGAGCCGGTGACCGTCCCCCTGGGAGACGGACTCTTCGGAGGGATCACGTCGCCGATCCTGTTCCTGGAGCGGGTCACAGGCCTCAAGGCGCCGGCAGTTTAACTCCCTCTCCCCCTACCAGATAGCGACCTCGAACCTCCCGTTCGAGTCCGCCGCTCCCCGGTACATCCCCTCCGAGTTGAACACCAGCGCGATCGACCCGTCCCGCGCCACGCCGATCACCCCGCCGTCGTCCTTCTGGAGCTTGCGGTGGATGACCTCGTCCGCGGCCTGCTGCAGGGTGAGCCCCTTGTACTCCATCAAGGCTGAAATATCGTGCGCCACGGTGTGCTTGATGAACTGCTCGCCCCAGCCCGTGGCCGAGATGGCGGCGGTCCTGTTGTTCGCGTAGGTGCCCGCGCCGATCACCGGCACGTCCCCCAGCCGTCCGAACCGCTTGTTCGTCATCCCCCCGGTCGACGTGGCCGCGGCCAGGTTGCCGTGGACGTCCAGGGCCACGGCCCCGACCGTGTCCTTGTCCTTCTCCTGCTTCTCCTTCTCCTCGCGCAGCTTCTTCTGCCAGTCGTCATAGCGCTTCTGGGTGAAGAAGTACTTCTGATCCACCCGCGCAACCTTCATCTCGTCCGCGAACTTCTCGGCCCCCTGCCCCACCATGAACACATGGGGGGACTTCTCCATCACCATCCGGGCCAGGGAGATCGGGTTCTTGATCGTCTTCAAAGAGGCCACCGAGCCGCACGAAAGATCGCGGCCGTCCATGATCGCGGCATCCAGCTCATGGGTGCCCTCGTTCGTGAAGACCGCGCCCCTGCCCGCGTTGAACCGGGGGTCGTCCTCCAGGAAGCGGACCACCTGCTCGACCGCGTCCAGACTGGTGCCGCCGCCCGCCAGGACCTTCCGCCCGACCTCCAGGGCCGCGCGCAGAGACTTCAGGTACTCGTCCCGCTCGCTCTCCGGGATGTTCTTGGGGATCGTGCCCGCCCCGCCATGGATGGCGAGCGCCCACGCGGGCTTGGTTGATCCCGTCCCCTCGTCCTCCGGGGGCTGGGCAGCCATGAGCGCGGCGAAGATGGGGACAAGGAGAAGGAGCCAGAGGAGCTTGGCGGTCTTCATGAGGGGGGATTGTAGTCGAAAGGACCTCACCCCCTGTCCCCCTCTCCCGTCTCCCACCCACACCCCGCCGGGAGAGGGGGGACGTATCCGGGGCCGCCGTGCCCAACGCGAGGCAAGACTGTCTCAGTCACGTTCCCCCTCTCCCGGGGATGGGGGGCCTGGGAGACGGGAGAGGGGGACAGGGGGTGAGGCACTCCCGCCGCAGCAAAACCACCGTCTGGTCGTCATACTGAGGCCTGCCCACCGCAAACCGGGTCACCGCCCCCTGGATCGTCTCCAGAACCTCCTGCAGCGTGAAACCCCGGTGCTTGCGGAGGAGCTTGATCAGCCGCTCGTTGCCGAACTCCTCGTCGTCGGCCGACTCGGCCTCGGTGATGCCGTCGCTGTAGAGGCAGAGGATGTCCCCGGGCTCGACCACGAGCTCCCGGGGCTGGTAGCGGCTGTTCGGCAGCAGGCCCAGGGGGACGCCGCTCGATGACAGCTCCTCCACCCGGTCGTTTCCGGCTCGGACCAGGAACCCGGGGTTGTGGCCCGCGTTCAGGTAGCGCAGCAGCCCGGTCCCGGGATCCAGCTCCGCCATGAGCATCGTGATGAACTTGTTGGCCGCGCTCGACTCCAGGATGTGCCGGTTCATGCGCTCCAGGAGCGAGGGTCCGAAGCCGGCCTGGTCCAGGAGCAGGCGCAGGGCCGAGTGCAGGGTCGACACCATGAGGGCGGCCGGGATGCCCTTGCCCGAAACGTCGCCGACGACCAGCTCCACCCGGCCGTCGGGCAGCGCGAGGAGATCGTAGTAATCGCCGCCGACCTGCCGGGCGGGACGGTTCCAGCCGACGACCTCGTAGCCGGGCACGGCGGGCGCGCCCTTGGGGAGGATCGTGCGCTGGATTTCGGCCGCCAGGTGCATCTCGCGCTCCAGGCGCTCGCGCTCCAGGGCCTCGCGGTGCAGGCGGGCGTTCTCGAGCGCAATGGCGGCCTGGTTGGCGAACAGGGCGAGCGTGCGCCGGTCGGACGGCAGGAAAGGCCCGACACCGCGGCGGCTCTCCTTGTCGCCCACGACGAGGAGGCCCTTGGGCTCGTTCTCGACGGCGATGGGCAGGCCGAGGAGATACGTCGCGCCCGGGAGGAGCCCGGGGGATGCGGCGGAGCCGGCAAGAAACGAGAAGAGGTCTGGATCGTCGGCGTCGACCGAGCGCGCGGCCTCGCCGCCGAACGTGCGGGTGAGCCGGTACTCGCGGCTGTCGCCCTCGCCCAGGATGTAGAGAGCGCCGCGGCGCGCGTCGAGGAGGGAGACGGCGCGCAGGAGGATCTCCTCGGAAAGGCGGTCCAGGTCCAGGGTGGCGGCGATGGCGAGCCCGACGTCGTAGAGGTTTTCAAGCTCCACGACCCGGAAGTTGATCTGGAACTGCTGGTCCTTGAGGTCCCGCTTCAAGCGGCAGGAACGAATCAGGGACGCGAGCAGGACGGTGAGCGGATCCGCGGCAGCGCCTGCGTAATCCTCAGCCCCATCGCGGGGCGCATAGACCAACCGGCCGTCGGGGAAGCGGAGGCTGCGGAACGGGCCGTGCTCGGAGTCGAAGGTGGTTTCGTCGATCGACTCCGGGAGCCCGGGTCCGGTGGCGGCCTCCTGCTGGAGGAAGCCGTCCTTGAGGAGATAGAGGCCGGCGGCGGCGGCGCCGTGCTCGCGGGCCCAGAGACCGAGGAGCCGGTCGGGCAGTGTGACCTCGCCGGCTTCGTCGCGGTAGAGGCCGAGAAGCTCGGTCCAGTCCTGAGAGGCCGGACCGCCCGTCCCGGTCATCTCAGGCGCGGAGCTGGGCGACGGCGGTCTCTTCGTTGGGGAAGATGGGCGCATACTGCGCGAGGCCCATGATCTGGAAGGTCTTCTCGATGGTCGGAGTGAGGCAGCAGAACCCGAGCTTGCCCTCGATCTCGATCATCTTCTCGATGATCTCGATCAGGATGGAGATGCCGATCGAGTTGACGATCTTGGTGCCGCCGAGGTTGAGCAGGAGCACCTTGACGCCGTCGTCGAGGAGCTTGTAGGCGACGCGGGCGATCTCCTCGCCGCCCTGGTTGTTGATATACCCCTCCGTGTAGATGACCGCGAGCCCGTCGCGGCGGTCCACGGATACGTTCAGGCTTTCGGTCATCACACCGTCCCTCGCAACTTGCTCATCACGACCGTCGTCCCTTCGGCACCGGAGTGGATCTCGACCTCGTCCATGAGGCCGTGAATGATCTTGAGCCCCCAGCCCCGCTTACGATGATTCTTGATCTTCTTCTCGATGACGGGCTCTTCGACCTCGTCGGGCGAGAAGCCGACTCCGCTGTCCCGGACGGTGATCCGGAGCTTCTCCGGGTCCTTGTCGCCGATCACCTCGAAGGTGACGAAGATCTCGCGGTCAGCCGCCCGGCTGTGCTCGAGAGCGTTGATGCAGGCCTCGACCACCGCCATCCGGACCTCGTCGATTCTATCCGGACTCATCCTCATGGATTCGGCGATGGCAGTCGCAGTCCTGCTCGCCTCGATCTCCATGTCGGGCACCATCGGCAGTGCCAAGGTGACCTCTCTCATGATGGCATCACCAGCCATGGTCCTCTTAAGGCCGCGCGGCGAGTCGATCCAACACTCAAAAAGAGAGGAAGAGCTGTAGGGCGTAGATCACGACCGGATGCACGAGGTCGTGGGCCAAAAGCCACCCGAAGCTACCGACGGTGGCGACCGACAGCAAAACCTTTCCCGGCACATAGGGAACGGCGACCTGCTTGCGGACGGAGTCTAGCATGTCATTCCTCCTCAGTCGCCAGCCCTATATCGCAAGGGGGTTGCCAACCCTGCCCGTCAAGATTCCTCCGCCTGTAACTCTTTGATTTCCCGTACGTTGTAAACATGACCGGGAGGAGAGTACCACACTGCCCCACCGAGCCCCGCGACAATTTGCCCCGCGATGTGGCGTCCACACCGCGTCCCAGGGCCGCAAACCCCCACATTGCCGCGCTTACAGAGGTAGTTGAGACGAATTGTCGCAGGCCGGGCGTTTTGTCCCACCCTGTCGGAGGAGCCGCTTGCCTTTTACACTACGCACCATGTCCTCCCAGGTTGCGAGCGATCCGCGGCTGCCCTTCGGCCAGTTCTTCGGCCGGGAGCAGAGCTCCCTCGATGTCCGCGGCTTCGCGCTCGCCCACCTCTCCCCCACCGTGCCCGAGCGCGAGGTGGTGCGCCACACGCATGAAGAGGCCCACTTCGTGCTCGTGACCTCGGGTGTCTACGTCACGTCGGCCCGCGATGCGCCCGACCTGTGCACTGCGCCGACCCTCATCTACAACCCGCCGGGCACCACCCACCGCGACTGCTTCCGGTCGCAGAGCGGCAGGTTCTTCACCATCTCCGTGTCGGCGCCGGCCCTGGACCACGCCGCGAGCTGCGCTCCGCTGCCGGATGCGGCGGGCGTCCTCCCGCGGCACCTGCTCGCCCTGGGTCGCCGCGTGGCGCGCGAGTGCCTGTCCCCCGACGGGACCTCGCCGCTTATCGCCGAGGCTCTTTGCCTCGAGCTGCTGGCGCGGACGAGCCAGTCCTTCGACCGCGAGCAGCCGCCGGCTCCGGGATGGCTCCGGTGTGCCCGCGAGCTCCTCCACGACGCTTGCGACGAAGAGATGTCCATCTCCGGCATTTCCGAGAGCGTGGGCGTGCACCCGGTGCACCTCACGAGGACGTTCCGCCGCTTCTTCGGCTGCACTCCGGGCGAGTACCTGCGCGAGCGCCGGCTGGAGAAGGCTGCCGCGCTCCTCGCCGAGGGCAAGATGCCGCTGTCCGAGGTCGCCCTGGCGAGCGGATTCGCGGATCAGAGCCATCTCGCGAAGGCGTTCAAGCGGGCCTACCGCGTCACTCCGTCCGAGTATCGCCGCCGTCTTCACTGAGCGCCGTGTTTGTTCCGTACAAGACGGGCGGTCCGGCCGGGCTGTACTCTGCCGGCCATGAGCCCTTTCATCCTCCTCGCACTCTCTCTGCTTTCCGCCACTGACGCAGGCATCTCCGCGGCCCGGCTCGAGGCGGCGGAGAAGGCTGTCCGTGCTGGAGAATTCCAGAACATCACCAGCATCCTCATCGCGCGCAACGGACGTCTCGCCTACGAGGTCTATTTCGATGACTCCGGCGCGGACGCCCTGCGCAACACCCGTTCGGCGACGAAGACGGTCGCCAGCATCCTCACAGGCATCGCCATCGATCAGGGCAAGCTCGCGGGCGTGAACGCTCCGATCGCGCCCTTTCTCGTGGACAAGAAGCCCTGGGAGAACCCCGATCCGCGCAAGGAGCAGACCTCGGTCGAGGACCTGCTCACCATGAGCTCGCTCGCGGAGTGCGACGACTGGAATTCGTTCTCACGCGGCAACGAAGAGCGGATGTACCTCATCGAGGATTGGGTGAAGTTCTACCTCGATCTGCCGGTGCGGGGCTTCCCCGCCTGGGCGCCGAAGCCAGAGGACTCTCCCTATGGACGCAGCTTCAGTTATTGCACCGCCGGCGTCACCACGCTCGGCGCTGTGCTCCAGAAGGCGGTCGGCCGGCCGCTCCAGGACTTCGTGAAAGACTCGCTCTTCCAGCCGCTCGGAATTGAGCGCGCGGAATGGCAGTTCTCGCCGCTCGGGCTCGCGCAAGCCGGCGGCGGGCTGGGACTGCGCAGCCGCGACCTCCTGCGGCTGGGCCAGTTGTACGCGGACGGCGGTGTCCTGGAGGGACGCCGGATCGTGGCCGAAAAGTGGGTCAAAGCCTCGACCGAGCCGCACGCCCAGATCGACGAGACGACCCGCTATGGATATCTCTGGTGGCTGCACGAATTCACAGCGAACGGTCTGAAAGTCCACTCTTTCGCCATGAACGGCACCGGCGGCAACACGGTGCAGGTCTTCCCCGAGCTCGGGCTGGTGGTTGTGATCACCACCACGAATTTCAACGTGCCCAATGCACCGCGCCTCACCCAGCGCCTGCTCACCGAGCACCTGCTGCCCGCGGTACTGGAGGGGCGGGAGGGGCGCCAGCCCTGAACCGTTGCCATGCGCTGGGTAGGGTTGTGGGCGCTTCCGAATCGAATCGCACGCAGTCGAGACGCCTTCGCGCCCGCTGAAGATCGCCGCGAGCGCGCTCGACGACACTCCTATCCCGTCCGAACGGACTTGCGGCGGCTCAAAATCGCCTCGGGCGGGCCGGAAATCACCTGCGGTGCCTAAGATTGGAATTCTACGGGTCCGAAGAGACCTCAAGCGCTTCAGATTGGAGTTTGAGGCACCCGGGGAGACTTCGTGGGCTTCAGATTGGAATCCAACGCGCTCGATTTGATTTCCGGCCCTTCGAATTCCAGTTTGAGGCGCTCGAATTCAAATCCAGCCCGCTCGATCTGTCTTCGAGCCCTTCAGATTGGAATCCTAAGCGCTCGATCTGTCTTCGAACGCCTCAGATTCCAATCTGAAGAGATCGATCTCATCCCCGGCGCTCTGAATTCCAATTTTAAGCGCTCGAGGCGATGTCGAGCGCGTTCTCAGGCTCGTCAGGCCCGCTACCAGCCTCCCCCGCCGCCTCCGCCCGAGCTTCCACCGCCCCCTCCCCCTCCCGAGCTGCTCGAGCTGGGTGCCGAGACGCCCGAGGCCAGTCCCGCGGCGGCCACGCCCCAGGAGGCCATGGCTCCCGCGCCTCCGAACTGACCTCCGCCTCCTGACCAGCCGGAGCTTCCGCTCGATCCGAAGCTGCCGCCGCCTGCCGAGGTGCTTGTGAAGGTCGAGCCGCCTCCAGAGGCTCCTCCAAAGGCTCGAAACCAGCGGTCCATCTCGCTGCCGAGGCCGAAGGCGAGGAGGTAGGGCAGCCACTCGTCCTGCAGGCGAGGGTGCGCGCTCTTCAGCTCGCGGCGCAGGAGACGGCGGCCCGCTCCCAGGAGCCGGCGCTTGCGGATGGCCTCGTCGCTCTCCCGCGAGCGCGCGTTGTTGAGCAGGCTGCTCCAGATCATGAGAGGCACCAGGGCCAGGGCGAGCACCCCGGGCAGACCCGGAATGAGGGCGGTGTTCCAGCCGAGCCATTCGCGGTTGAACGCGAAGAACGCGCACCAGAGGCCGATCAGGAGACCCGGCACCAGGAACCAGAGCGAGCCCAGGTCGAGCCGCTCCGTGCGCTTGCGCCAGGCGACCGCCGCGAGACCGGCGGACAACCAGAGCCAGATCAGCCCGAACGCAAGGATCGCGAACAGGACGAACGTCGAGACGGGACGCCAAACCGCTTCCAGGACGAAGAACGCCACGGCGGCCAGGCAGAGGGTCAGCGTCCGGCGCCGGCTAGGCGGAGGTACGGCACCGAGACGCTGCCCGAGCCGCGATTCCAGGCTGTCGGCGATGACCTTGGAGGGATCGAAGCCAGTGCTCTTGTAGTGTTGCCGGACCTTCTTCGTATCGGTCTCGTCCGCATCGAGGAAGAGCTTGTCCACGAGCTTGAGCTCGTAGCCGGCGAGCTGGAAGCGCTGCACCTTGAGGCGCAGGTGGAG
>DATMER010000116.1:0-200090 GCA_035556715.1 Thermoanaerobaculia bacterium | reverse complement strand
CACCTAGGACTTCCACCAGACCCCCCTCACGGGGCAGCCCTTGTCCCCTCGGTGTGGGGTTCCCTTCGCCAGGGTCCCCAGAGGATTTACACCTCCTGTTCTGCGCCCATGCCGGGCGCACGACGGCTGACGCCGCGCGCTGAGCCGCCACAGCGTTGTACGAACGAACAGATGCTGAAGGAGAACCGTCATGAGAACTGCTCTCACCACCCTTTTGACCGTTGCGTTCTTACTGTTGATTGCAGAAAGAGGACTCTGCGAGTCACCTAAACCGATCGAGGTCAAGGCCGCCGAGTTCCAGAACCCGGTCGATGGCGCCCAGTCAAGAGCTCAATCGTGCCCCGATCCGGAAGGATGCGACCCGGGCCCAAGCCCATACAAGTGTTACGACTCGGACGCTCAAAGAACTTGGGAGACGGGAACCGTCAGTTTCTGGTATTACGATATGCTTACCGTCTACACAGACTACTGCTCGAGCAGCACTACAATGGTCGAGTACTGGTGCACGATAAACAAGACGGTCAATTCCACCACCTACTATTGCTTCGATGGCGGTTGCTCAGGAGGCAGATGCCTGTAGCTCTTATAGAGCTGCCCCAAGGCGTGCCTTCAGTTGGGCGGAAGGGACCTTGGGGCGATTGCCCACTTCCTTCGATGGGCGATAGAATTCCAGAAGGAGAAGAACGAGAGCCTAGCTGATGTGGCGTACAACCCACGCTTCCAGCGGACAGCCGGCTTCGCCGTCTGCACGCTGAGCCGCCACAGCGTTAGGCGGCAGAGCAGACAATGTGGACGACGCAGATCAGCGACGTGGGGCGGTCTGGAACACTGCGGTTCGTGCTGAGGCGAGGCTCGGACGCGGCCTCATATTCAGAGGTCGTAGAAGCCTGGCAGACCGACGCAGAGTTCCGCTCCTGGTTCAATGCGTTGCTCGCCGGTATGTCGTTCACGGCCTTCCGTTGGGAGACACCGCCGGTATCCGCGCCGACCGCGAGCCGGCCGTTCGAGTTCGTGGTGCTCGATAGTCCAGGCTTGGCGCGCCGACCTGACCCCGACGCGTTCGTCGAGTACTTCCAGAGCCAGCCGCACTCGGAAGTTCTTGTGTTCCCCAACCTTGGCGGAGACGCGATCATGGTGGTCCCGCGCGCAGTGGCTCCGGCCTCCGCCTACGGGCATCTCGCTGCCTTCGTGCGCGAGGCGCCAGAGCGACAACAGGATGCCTTGTGGCAAGCTGTCGGAGACGCAATGGTTCGGCGGATGAGCGCCAAGCCGGTATGGCTCAGCACCGCTGGCGCTGGCGTCTCTTGGCTGCATGTGCGGCTCGACGACCGGCCAAAGTACTACGGCTTCGCACGGTATAGGTCGGCATGAGACAGAGGTCCGTCTACACGCAGCCAGGCGGCACCCTGGCTCGTAATCTGCCGCCTAACATCTATGAGGCCCCCGTTGGTCAAGGCACAGACGTTCCGTAGTCGCTGGGCGGGGCTCCAGCTCGATAAAGGATCGCGAGTCGGATGGAGATGCTCTCCTCTGCTTGGTTTCTAACTCGGCGCAGGGACTTTTAGCAGAGAACCGGCTTTTGCTGCGGCGCGAGTTCTTCTCCTCTGAGTCCTGCCGTCTTTCTCGCGTTCGTCCGGCTTTTCTGCCTCCCGAATCGCTATATCTCCGGAATTCTGGTTTTTTCCCGCCGCTCACTGTTCAGCCTTCAGCTTTTTGGATTTTCCGCAGCCTGAGTCGTTTCAAGCTGTGGTCGAGCCGTTTTTCCGCTGGTTCTGGCGTTTTTCTAAAGCCTGAGCCGCCAAAGCGGCCTCCGAACTGCTGGGCTTGAGCCTGAGCCGTTTTTCCCGTGGTTTTGGCGTTCCGGCGCTCTTCCAGCAACTCGTGCCGAGGTTGGGCCGTTCACGTCTTGAGTTAGTAGCGTTTCGGGCCTTCGACCCAATCCCAAAACATGCAGCTTGGCCTCCGCTTCGCTGCGGCCAACCTGCTCGGTCTGCGGACCCGGCCAAGTGGTCGGGAACCTCGTGGAGCCAAACGGGGCCATGGTGGCTAGAGAAGGCGACCGTGGCCTCGGAGGTTCTCCCTTCGCCGACCGGCAGATCGCTGTACAATAAAGAAAGGCAGCGCAGTGGAGCCATAGCCATATGCGCGAGTATGAACCTTGTGTTCCGCCAACAGACGCTGCACCCGGCGGCTGGGCTCGCGCCCATCCGCGGGTGAGCTTCCGAGCCGTTATGCGTCACAGGAGCCTTGATGATTTCTCGTAAGAACATCGGACTTATTGCGTTGGTCACACCTTTTTGGTTTCTTACTGTCTATCTGATTATGTCTGGTCGGCGTCCTGAATACAGCCACCTGACAAAAGCGATTAGTGAGTTGGGTTCCTTGGATGCACCAAATCGCTGGTTCTGGAACATACTGGGCTACATCCTTCCGGGGCTGGCCATTGCTCTGTTGGGGGGTGGACTCAAGCGAGATTTCGCGCTGGCTGGGCGGCGCGCTTCGATACCGTCTTATGCGCTCGTCGCATCCGGCCTCTTCATGATGATGTCGGGTGTATTTCCTGGCGACTTCGAAAATCGAACTTCAACCACAATGATTCTTCATACAGTTGGCAGCTTAGGCTCGTTTGCCGCATTTCTGGTTGCCGGTTTTTGGCTGCCTAAAGTCTTCTGGTCGCGCGAAAGTTGGCGTTGGGTGGCTGTGCCCTCTTTAGCTCTTGTGGTCGCATCAATTGTGACCGGGTTCTTGCGGTCCGGCGGAGCGCCCGGCTTAGGACAGCGTCTCGGGTTTGCTTGCGTATTCGTATGGATCGGTCTTGTCGGGTATGCGCTAATTCGCTCTAGCAGCAGTACCGAGAGCGGCGCATAACAACGGCATGCAGTGAGCTGTCGGCGCTGGCGGCTAGTGGCATGTCAATCTAGAATTGGTGTGTTGTAGGGGCACCCCTTGTGGGTGCCCTCCCCCAGGGCACCCACAAGGGGTGCCCCTACACAGAGGGTTAACCCATCTTTTCAGCCTGACAGAGGACTAGGCCGCGGCTCCCTCCGGCGGCTTGCCCAGGTCGCGCAACCAGCGGTAGTGCGAGGCGATGGCCTTGGTCATCGTGGGATAGACGCGGTAGCGGATACCGTGCTCCCGGCAGACCTGCTCGACGATGTCGGCGATTGCCGGCAGGTGGATGTGGCTGATTCGCGGGAACAGGTGGTGCTCGATCTGGTGGTTGAGCCCCCCGACGTACCAGGTCAGCAGGCGGTTGTGCCGGGCGAAGTTCGCCGTGGTCTCCACCTGGTGCACCGCCCACTCCTTGCCCACTGCGGCCCCTGTCTCTTCCTGGGAGTAGGACTCCGTCTCGTCGGTGGTGTGCGCGAGCTGGAAGACCACGCTCAGAGCGAGCCCCTCGACCGCGGAGACGATCGCGTAGAAGAGCAGCACCTGCCAGAGAGGATGAAGGAGCGCGGGGAGGACGAGCGCCCAGGAGAAGAAGGCGATCTTGCCGCCCACGAAGACGGCGAGGTCGATTCCCTTGGGACGGTCGAACGAGCTCTCCCCGACACGGCCCCGGGCCACGGCCACGAAGTCGTCCCAGAGCTGCCACTTGGGGCCCACCAGGCTGTAGAGCGGCCACATGTAGAGATGCTGCAGCCGGTGGAAGGGACGGTGGGGCTGGTGGGGCGACAGGCGGCAGAGCGCTCCGAGGTCGATGTCGTCGTCCAGGCCCTCGACGTTCGGGTAGCTGTGATGGAGGACGTTGTGCTTGAAGCGCCAGACGTAGGAGCTGCCGCCGAGGAGGTCGAACATTGCCCCCATGGCGCGGTTCACCCCTTTCGAGCGCGAGCTCGCGCCGTGGTTGCCGTCATGGCCCACGTTGAAGCCGAGGGCCGCGATCGCCAGGCCCAGCGAGATGGCCAGGGGCACGGCCTGCCACCAATATTCCGAGAAGAGCAGGCCTGTGAAGGAGCCGACGCCCCAAAGGATCAGCACGGCCGTCTTGAGATATAAGCGCAGCGAGCCGTAACGGGACCGGCCGAGCGCGGCAAGGCGTTCCTCCACCCGGGTCTGAAGTTCCTGCTGAAAGTCACGCGCACGTTGAAACTTGAGTCTGGCCTCCACATTTCCTCCTATGCCTTCGTCCTACCCTCATCGTTGTCTCGAGCCGGGTGAGTCTAGCAGAGGAATCTAATGCAAAAGGCCCGCCGGAGATCCGGCAGGCCTTTGGTCGCTTATCTGGAACGTGGGCCCGGGTTGCAGTCCACGAGTCTGGGGTGCGGCTCTCGTCGCCGTTAATGGGAGATACGCGGAAGGCGAGAGAGGCCCGCCACTCGGTAGAATGGGTCCATGCGACTCATGACGTTCCTGATGGCTGCGATGATAGGTACCGCTCCTCCTGCCGATCCTTTGGAGACCGGACGCCAGTACACCGGCTGGTTCTACGCCGGAGAGGCCGCGAAGCTCTGGGAGAAATTCACCCCGGAGATGAAGCAGCTCGTGGGAACGGCCGAGGGAATCAAGGCTGCCCGCGAACAAATAAATGCTGACCACGGCAACGAGGTGGAGATCCTCTCCGAGGAGGTGGTGGCGCAAACGCCCCTCCAGGTCTACACCCGCAGGGTGAAGATGGCCAAGGCGCCCAAGCCCGTCGTCGTGCAGATTGCGCTCGATGCCTCGGGCAACATAGCTGGCTTCCACGTCGGCCCTGAGCAGGAGCCGGCGCCCAGCAAGCATCTCGACTATCAGACGAAGACGCCGTTGCGCCTGCCGTTCCAGGGCGAGTGGCACGTCTTCTGGGGCGGTCGCACGGAGGCCGAGAACTATCATGTCGTCTCCCGAGAACAGCGCTTCGCCTACGATCTCCTCATCCTGAAGGACGGCAAGAGCCATACCGGCGACGGCACCGCCCTCGAGCAGTACCACTGCTTCGGGCAGCCCATCCTCGCGCCCGGCGCGGGCACGGTGGCGGTCGCGGTCGACGGCCACGCCGACCAGAAGATCGGCCAGACGGATACGGCCAATCCTCCAGGCAACCATGTGGTGATCGACCACGGCAACGGCGAGTTCTCCTTCCTGGCCCACCTGAAGAAGGGCAGCGTCCCGATCAAGAAGGGGGACGCGGTCAAGCCGGGTGACCGGATCGGCCTCTGCGGCAACAGCGGCAACACGAGCGAGCCGCACCTGCACTACCACCTCCAGACCACCGCCCGCTTCGGAGACGGCGAGGGCCTCCCCGCCCAGTTCCTGAATTACCTGGCCGACGGCAAGGAGGTCGCGCGCGGCGAGCCGACGCGGGGGCAGACGGTCCGGCCGAAGTGAGGGGCGTGCTACCATGAGCCGAGAGGTTGCGTCCCGGCGGGTGTTCGTGCTCTGATCCCGGAACCCGTTGGGAGGAGGACACGCATGAGCGCCATTCTGCTCAAGCAGGAGATCGAGTATCCGACCTCCGACGGCCAGCCCATGGCCGAGACCACTCTCCACCGCAAGGTGATGGCCGACCTCATCGAGGCGTTGGAGCGCCGCTATGACGGCACGCCGGACGTCTGGGTGGGAGGCAACCTCTTCCTCTGCTACCAGAAGGGCGATCCCGCCGCCGCAATCGCTCCGGACGTGCTGCTGGCCAAGGGCGTGGCGAAGTTGGACCGCCGCAACTACCTGCTCTGGGAGGAGACCCCGCCCAGCCTGATCGTGGAGGTCACCTCGCGCAAGACCCGCAGGGAGGACAGCGGCAAGAAGAAGGATCTGTACGAGCGGATCGGGGTGGAGGAGTATGTGCTCTTCGATCCGTATGGGGAATGGCTGAGACCGCAGTTGCAGGGTTTCCGGCTCAGCGAAGAAGGCCGCTATCAGCCGATCCCCGTTGCTGGCGGCTCGCTCGAAAGCCGGACCACAGGTCTGAGGCTCCACCCGGAAGCAGGGCGCGTGCGGCTGGTCGACTTCAAGACAGGCGAGGTGCTCCTCTGGACGGACGAGCTCCAAGCGGCCCGCGATCGGGCGGAGGCCCGAGCGGCCGCAGAGGCGGCGGGACGCCAGGCACTGGAGGAGCGGGTGCACGCCCTCGAAGAAGAGGTACGCCGGCTCCGCGCGGACCTCCAGCGGTAGCCCTCACGACAGCAGCAGCTCCAGGTCCTCCCGGCTCAGGGCGGCGAGCAGGCTCTTGTCGGCCTGGATGATGGCGTCGGCGAGGTCGCGCTTGCTCTTCTGAAGCTCCAGGATCTTCTCCTCGACCGTGTCCCGGGCCACGATGCGGCTGGCGAAGACGGGCCGGGTCTGGCCGATGCGATGGGCGCGGTCGATGGCCTGGGCTTCGACGGCCGGGTTCCACCACGGATCGAGCAGGTAGACGTAGTCGGCGGCGGTCAGGTTGAGCCCCAGCCCTCCGGCCTTGAGGCTGATCAGGAAGAGAGGGAAGGCCGGGTCGGACTGGAATCGCTCCACCTTCTCCTGCCGGTCGCGGGTCCGGCCATCCAGATAGAGGTAGGGGATCCCCTCGCGGTCAAGCTGCCGGCGGAGGAGACCGAGGAAGGTGGTGAACTGGGAGAACACCAGCGCCTTGTGACCCTCGGCGAGGATCTCCTGGAGCTGCGGCAGGAGGAGGTCGAGCTTGGCGCTGGGCTCGTCTGCCCGCTTGGGATCGAGCAGGCCGGGATGGCAGGCTGCCTGCCGGAGTCGGAGCAGGGCTTCCAGAACCAGGATCTTGGAGCGCCCCAGGCCCTGCTCGCCGATCTTGCCTCCGAGCGCGCTCCGGTAGTGGTCCCTCAGCTCGTTGTAAAGGCGGCGCTGGCCCGGCGGCAGCTCGCAGACCAGGGTCTGCTCCAGGCGGGCAGGCAGCTCCGGAGCGACCTGCTCCTTCGTGCGCCGCAGGATGAAGGGGCGCAAGGCTCGGGCGAGCAGGCTCCGTGTTTCGAGGCCGGGATTCCGCAGCTCCTCGGAGCGGGCGCGCAGGAGAGGGGATGCTCCCAGGAAGCCGGGATTCAGGAACTCGAGCAGGCTCCAAAGCTCGCCCAGGTGGTTCTCGACCGGCGTCCCGGTCAGAGCCAGACGATGACGGCCACGCAGCAGCCGGGCGGCCTTGGCGGTCTGGCTGTCTGCATTCTTGATCGCCTGCGCTTCGTCCAGGATCACGTACTCGAATTCGGCCTGGCGCAGCGTCGCGATGTCCTTGCGAAGAGTGCCGTAGGTCGTGAGCACCACGTCCCACCCGGCGAACGGATCTCCCTCCCGGGTGCGGCCCGTGCCGGTATGGTCGAGCACGCGCAGCTTCGGCGTGAAGCGCTCCGCCTCGGCCAGCCAGTTGAAGATCAGCGACTTCGGCACGACGACCAAAGACGGACGCTCGCCCCCGCGCCTCGATTCCAGCAGAGCGAGCACCTGGATGGTCTTGCCCAGGCCCATATCGTCGGCCAGGCAGCCGCCGAAGCCGAAGTCGCGCAGGAAGTGGAGCCATCCCAGGCCGGCTCGTTGATAACCGCGGAGCTCTCCTCGGAAGCTCCGCGGCGCCTCGGCCGGGCCGATGCCCTCGAAGCTGCGCAGGCGTTGCCGGGCGCGGTCGAAGGCTTCGTCGCAGGTGGCAGCGGGCTCGCTCTCGAGCCACGCGTCCAAAAGGCCCACCTGCGTAGCCTTGAACTTGAGATGGTCGCCTTCCACCTGACCCAGCGCGGCGACCGGGCCGAGCCTCTTCAGCCACTCTTCGGGGATCAGCCCGATGCTGCCGTCGCCGAGGGTCACGAACGCCTCGCCCTTGCGGAGGGCGGCGAGCAGCTCCGGCAGCCCGACGCTTTTGCCCTCGAACTCCGCCTGCCCATGCATCTCGAACCAGTCGATGCCGGAGGCGACCGAGACCTGGAAGGCGCCAGGGGAACGGTAGAGCTTCCCCTCGGCGTCGATCGTCCAGCCCTCGGCCAGGAGCGCGCGGACGGCCGGCGGAACCCGGGCGGGAGGGACGCTCAGCGAAAGGTCCCCGGAGAGACGGAATCCCAGGTGCCGCAAGCGGTCGATGGATTCCCGTTCGGTTTCCGGATCGCGGAGCAGGAAGCGCCGCTCCCCTCGTTGATAGACGCCGGGATCGCCGGCGAGGGCTGCCACCTCAAGGTCGCCGTATTGAAAGGACAGATTCGCGGAGAGCCACTCCCTGGAAGAGCCCCGGTGGGGTGACCTCAGGCGGAGGCGTGGCCTGGGGGCCACGCGCACGACCTCGAAACGCAGCGACTCGGGCAGGTCGAGCCGGGGGAGAGCGGGGGCGGAGAGGAGCCTCTCGAGCAGGTCTTCCTTCTCCCCGGCCGGCACCCGCAGGCTCCAGCCGGCGCGGGACAGCAGAGGGATCCAGGCGAAGCCCGCAAGGTCGAGACGCGAGACCTGGCCGATCTGGAAGAGGTGGCCGGAGCAGAGCAGGAGAGACGGCTCGGAGAAGGCCAGGCGCTCATCGCCGCGGCGCAACGACCCGGTCAGGGAGCAGCTCCCATCCTCCTCCTCCCGGACGTCGAGCCAGATCTCCCAGGCAGGACCGTCGTCCCAGGTCAGGAGCTCGGAGCTCTCGGTGCTGCGGTTCCGCCGCAACCGGAAGCGCCCCGTCCGGCAGAGGGAAGGGAGGAGCAAGGACGCCGCCGGCCCGGCAAGCTCGATGTGGCTGGGGACCTCCGCTCCCCGGTAGGAGTAGGCCCCCCATCCTCCGGCCGGGACGGGCCCCGCGACAAGGGCGAGGATCTCCCGGTCCGCAGGCTCCGCCAGGTTGGAGATCTCCGTCTTTTGCAGCCGCAGGAAATGGAGCGCTCCCAGGTTGCCGTCGGGCTGTCTCCGTGCGGTCATGATGTCCAGGACGAGCCGCTGGTTCGCCCACGAGGCCTGAGCGTCGATCACATACAGGATCTCGTCGGCGAGGTCCGAAGCGGGGGCCGCTTCCGGAGGAGGCAGACGGCTCAGGATGTCGCGCCAGGTCGGGATTCGGGGGGTGGGGGCGGCAGCCGCGCTTTTCGCCATGGCTCCCTCGGCGACGAGCCGGAGCGGCACGCCGCCCCTGGCTCCTGCGAAGGCACCGAGCTCATCGACCGCGAGGAGCGTCGCCCACACGTGCTTGCAGATCTCCCTGCGGTCGGCGAAGTAGGGGCACGAGCAGGAGCCCCGGAGCTTCTTCGCCTCGCGGACCAGACGGACATGGTAGGGCTCGGAGCCGGAGACGGTCGCCTCAGCCTCGTCGGGGCCGGAGGAGAGGACCGTCACCGACTTGCGCCGGAAGTAGTCGAACCCCCGCTTTCGGACCTGGGACGGCACGGACCAGGCGACGAATGGGGCGATGGCCATCATCGGACGGAATGCTATCAATGTCCGGCAGGAGAAAGGAGTTTTCGAAAGCCGTGCTCGCCCGGAAAGGAATCCAGCCTCCGTCCCCCTCTGATATGCTTCCGCGGCTCGGGCCGTCCCGGGCTCCGTTTCGAATCCGTTTCCCCAGGAACTTTTTCCGGAGGAGATCGTCTTGAAGATCCATGAGTATCAGGCCAAGGAGATCCTGCGCCGCTACGGGGTCGCCACCCCCCGCGGCAAGGTGACCGAGGACCCGGAGGAGGCCGCGCGCATCTGCGAAGAGCTGGGCGGACGCTGCGTCGTCAAGGCCCAGATCCACGCCGGCGGACGCGGCAAGGGCGGCGGGGTCAAGCTCGCCAAGTCTCCCGAGGAGGCCCGCGAGCATGCTTCGAAGATCCTCGGCATGCAGCTCGTCACGCACCAGACCGGACCCGAAGGGCAGCTCGTCCGCAAGATCCTCATCGAAGAGACCGCGGACATCGCCCAGGAGCTCTACTTGTCCATCACCCTGGACCGCGCCAAGGGCAAGCACGCGGTCATGGCTTCAACGGCCGGCGGTATGGACATCGAGGAGGTCGCGGCCAGGGATCCCAAGGCCATCTACCGCGCCTGGGTCGATCACAATCTCGGCATCCTGCCGTTCCAGGCCCGCTCCGTGGCCCGGCACCTGGGCCTGAAGGGGGACACGGCGAACAAGGCCGCGAAGCTGGTGGCCGCCCTCGTCCGTGCCTACCTGGACACCGACGCCTCCCTCGCCGAGATCAATCCCCTCATGATCACCGGCGGCGGGGACGTGATGGCGCTCGACGCCAAGATCAACTTCGACGACAACGCGCTCTTCCGCCACAAGGACGTCGTGGAGATGCGCGACCTCGCCGAGGAGAACCCCATGGAGGTCGAGGCCTCCAAGTTCAACCTGAACTACATCAAGCTCGATGGCAACATCGCCTGCATGGTCAACGGCGCCGGCCTCGCCATGGCCACCATGGACATCATCAAGCTCTACGGCGGCGATCCCGCCAACTTCCTCGACGTCGGCGGCGGCGCCAGCCAGGAGGCGGTCAAGAACGCCTTCCGCATCCTGGTCTCGGACCCCAACGTCCGCGCCGTGCTGATCAACATCTTCGGCGGCATCGCCCGTACGGACCGCATCGCCCGCGGCGTGGTCGGCGCCATCGAGGAGCTGGGCGACGTCAAGATGCCCGTGATCGTCCGCCTGGAGGGGACCAACGTCGAGGAGGGGCGGCGCATCCTGCGCGAGGCTCCGTTCCAGTTCATCGTGGCCGAGGACATGGCCGCCGCCGCCGAGAAGGTTGTGAGTGCTGCGAAAACAGCGGCGAAGGGAGGTGCCTGATGGCCATCTGGGTCGACAACGACACGCGCCTGCTCGTGCAGGGCATCACCGGCAAGGAGGGCATGTTCCACGCCCTCGCCTGCCGCGAGTACGGCACCCAGGTCGTCGCGGGCGTCACTCCCGGCAAGGGCGGGGAGACGGTCGAGGGCATCCCGGTGTTCGATTCGGTCGAGGAGGCCCGCGAGGCCACGGGCGCCAACGCGTCCATGATCTTCGTGCCGCCGCCGTTCGCCGCCGACGCGGTCATGGAGGCCGCCGCGGCCGAGATCGAGCTGGTGGTCTGCATCACCGAGGGCATCCCGGTGGCGGACATGCTCAAGGCCAAAGCCTTCCTGCGCAGTCTTCCTCATGGGCCTCATGGGCCGATCCGCCTGGTCGGTCCGAACTGCCCGGGTGTCATCTCGCCGGGCATGGCGAAGATCGGCATCATGCCGGGCCACATCCACAAGCAGGGCGCGATCGGCGTGGTCAGCCGCTCGGGAACCCTGACGTACGAGGCCGTCTGGCAGCTCACGAACCTGGGCCTCGGCCAGTCCACCTGCGTGGGCATCGGCGGCGATCCGGTCAACGGCACGAACTTCATCGACGTGCTGGAGCAGTTCGCGGCCGATCCCGAAACCGAAGGGGTCATCATGATCGGCGAGATCGGCGGCAGCGCCGAAGAGGAAGCTGCCGAGTGGGTGAAGGCCAACATGAAGAAGCCGGTGGTCGGGTTCATCGCGGGCCGCACCGCCCCGCCCGGACGGCGAATGGGGCACGCCGGCGCCATCGTGGCCGGGGGCAAGGGGACCGCGGAGGAGAAGATGGAGGCCATGAAGGCCGCCGGCATCCACGTGGTCGAGTCGCCTGCCAAGCTGGGCGAGACCCTGGCGCAGGCCCTGGGGAGGTAGGGACCGATGGCCGCGACGGCTGCCGGGATCGAGAGGATCCCCGGAGAGGGCTGGCTCGCGCTCCTCGGGGGCGGCGAGTTCAGCTACGGGGAGACGTTCGACGTGGACGAGGTCTGGGTTGCGAAGACCCTGCCCGGTCCGATCGGCTTCATCCCGGCCGCCAGCGGATCGAACGACTATGCCCAGCACTTCAGTGAGTACCTCTCCGAAGAGCTGGAGCGCGAGCTGGAGGTCATCCCGATCTACCGCAGCCGGGATGCCCGGCGCGGCCGCAACTCGGAGCGGATCGCGGCGGTCCCGGCGGTCTACCTCGGGGGCGGCGTCGCGGATCATCTCCTCGACGCTCTCGCCGGCTCGCCTGCCGCCGAGTCGCTCACCCGGAAGATCCAGACCGGCGGCATGGTGGTGGCGATCGCCGCTGCTGCCCAGGCCGCCGGATGTCTTGCCCGCAGCATCGCTCCGGGCCAGACGATCCCCGGCCTCGGCTGGCTCCCGGAGGGCGTGATCGAGCCGAACTTCGATCCCGGACACGACCGGCGCCTGCGCAAGCTCCTGGACCTCCCCGGAGTCCGCTGGGGCCTGGGCATCCCGGCCGAATCCGCGGTGCTGCTCGGGCCCGGCGGGGCCGTGGAGGTCGTGGGGAACGCCTTCTACCTCGAAGGCTCGAACGGGGAGATGGAGGTTCTGGAAGGACCCCCGCCCGGCGAGCTTTGACACTTCCCCGTAACCCTTAGCTGTAACTTTTTCATGGAGAAGCACGGTATGCCTATGACTCTTGCTATCATCAAACCCGACGCCGTGGAGGCTGGCAGCGCGGGCAGGATTCTTGCAAAATTGCAGGAAGTCGGTTTCACGATACGCGGTACCAAGATGTTGCGTCTGACAGAGACGCAGGCCAAGGCGTTCTACGAAGTCCACAAGGAGCGTCCGTTCTACGGCAGCCTGGTGGAGTTCATGACGAGCGGACCGGTGATGCCGGTGGCGCTGGAAGGGGACAACGCGGTGGCTCATCTGCGGGAGGTGATGGGAGCGACGGACGTGGCCAAGGCGGCGCCGGGGACGATCCGGGCTCTGTTCGGCACGTCGATCGAGCGCAACGCCATCCATGGCAGCGACTCCCCGGAGAACGCCGCCATCGAGCTCTCCTTCTTCTTCTCACGCGCCGAGCTGCTGGCCGCCCAGTAGGAGAAGCCATGGTCTACCGGATTCCCGACGCGGCTCCCCGGAGTCAGATCACTGAAGAGCGGCGAGGACGCATGGTCGGTCGTTTCTGTCATACTTGCGGCAGCATCTACCCCTTGCACCGGACTTCCCACAGCGGGAAGGCGATGTACGGCAAGGACCACATCTCCTCCACCTGCGCTCACGAGGGGGAGGTCTTCGACCCGACGGAGCCCTGGTGGGAGCCGGCGGTCGAAGTCATGCCCCGCGCCGCCGAGAACGCGGCCGAAGGGGCGGAGAGAGTGGTCGGCTCGCCAGCCAAGGGGACCGCGCCCTGACGTCGAGCTGAGCTAGTTCTGGAGGGCGGACCATGAGCGTTCTTTTCGAGCCCCGTGCCGCGTCGGTTCCTTCCGGTGCGGCCGTCCTCTACCGTTCGCTGGGCGCGTGGTACGCGCGCATGCGCGGCAACGTCTTCCTGGTGGCGCTCGCCGCCGGGACGGTGGCGGGGCTGGTGCGGGCCGGAAACCCGTTCGCCGCCTGGGCGGCGGGGCTGCTCTTCGGCTGGCAGGGCGTGCTGGGCGCGTCGATGGGGCAGCTCTTCGGGGCCTGGGCCGTCCAGGGCAGCTTCCTGGAGGGTCTCGGCCTCGCCGTCTCGGTGGCCCTTTCCGGGACCGTCGCCTTCCTCGTCTTCAGCCACGTGCCCGGGATCGGCCGCGGCATCCCCACCCTGCGCTCCTATCTCTGGCTCCTGCTCAGCGCGATGCTCGGCGGGCTGCTGAGCGCCTTCGGCAGCTCGGTCGTCCTCGGAGGCTTCCCCGGACCCCGTTTCTGGACCGGCGCGGCCGAGGGACTGTTCGCCGCCCTGCTGCTCGGCCCGCCGCTGCTCCTGATGGCGGACCGCTACCTGCGCCGCTGGATGGAGCCGATCCCGGGGGAGAAGCCGGCCCGGCGTCACCGCCGCCTGGTCGCCTCGCAGGTCCTGCCGGCCCTGGAGACCCCGGGGCAGGAGACCGTGGTGCTCTCGACTCGCTCGGAGCCCGAGGGCCGCCGGGTCCTCATCCTGGGTGGCGGCATGGTGCTCGGCCTGACCCTCCTGGCCGTCCCGCTCTCGGTCCTGCTGCCCCGGGGCGGGAGCTGGGCCGTCCTCCTCTACGTCGTCCCGATCCTCTGGTCGGCCCTGGAGTACGGCTTGCGGGGCGGCATCCTGGCCGCCTCCGGCAGCGGCCTCCTCTATCTCGTCGGAGCGTCCTGGATCGCGGCCGCCGGCTTCGGGGATGGCGTGGACGTCTGGGCCCGCTGCCCGGACCTCCTGATCCTGTCGCTGGTCGGCGCGTTCGTCGGACGCTCCCGGGAGCACGAGGTGCGGATGCGCGACGAGCTGACTGACTCGAACCGGCTGCTCCGCCGCGACCTGCTGCGGGTGGCCCAGGCGCTGACCCAGGCCGTGGAGGCCAAGGATTCCTACACCGAGGGGCACCTCCGGCGGGTGAGCGAGTACGCGGTGGCCGTGGGGAGCCGGATGGGGCTGCGCGGGCGCGACCTGGAGATGATCCACTACGCCAGCATGCTTCACGACCTCGGCAAGATCGGCATCCCGGAGGAGATCCTGCGCAAGCGCGGCCCTCTCAACGAAGAGGAAGCCGAGATCATGCGCCGTCACCCCGACATCGGCGCTCGCGTGCTGGAGAAGCTCGACCTGCTGCGGGACGCCGCGCCGATCGTCCGCTCCCACCAGGAGCGCTACGACGGCGCGATGGACATGACCCGCCACCCGGGTTATCCCCTCGGGCTCCGGGGAGACGCGATCCCTCTGGGCGCCCGCATCATCGCCGTGGTGGACGCCTTCGACGCCATGACCACGACCCGTCCCTACCGGTCGGCCCTGCCGATGGAGAGCGCCGTCGACGAGCTGCGCAAGGAGAGGGGGCGGCAGTTCGATCCCGAGGTTGTGGACGCCTTCCTCGCGGAGCTGGCCGAGCGCCCCTGGGTACGAGAAGAATCCTGGCATTGAGCGGCCCCCGCTGGGACGAGCTCGACTCCCACATCCACCAGGTCCGCGGCTGCCGCATCTGTCCCCGGGTGGAGCCGCCGCCGGTCATCGCCCGTCCGGAGGTCTGGCCGCGGATGATGCTGGTCGGCCAGGCTCCCGGCCCGCGGGAGCGCGACATCGGCAAGCCCTTCGCCTTCACGGCCGGCACCCGTCTCTTCGCCTGGTTCGCCGCGCTGGGAGCCCCGGAAGAGGAGTTCCGCCGCCGGGTCCTCATGGCCGCGGTGATCCGCTGCTTCCCGGGCCGCGCCCCCCAGGGGGGAGACCGTCCCCCGGCTCCCGACGAGATCGCGAACTGCACCCCCTGGCTGGAGGAAGAGATCCGGCTGCTCCGTCCGCTCACGATCATCGCCGTGGGCCAGCACGCCATCACGAAGTTCATTCCACAGCCGGGGCCGCTCTCGGACCGAGTGGGGCAGGTCTTCCCGGGCTCCAGAGGGGACGTTGAGTTCGAGGTGGTCCCGCTGCCGCACCCGTCCGGCCGGAGCACATGGCTGGTCCGGCCGGAAAACCAGGCCCGGCTCGACCGGGCACTGGAGCTGCTGTCGAAGTCCCGGGGGTGGAGGGAGACGTTCGGAGGGTAATCGGAGGGTAAGATAGGGCCATGAACGCGTCCAATGAGAACGCCGAGCAGGTCGTCCTCGCCCGCTACAAGGAGAGATGCCACCGCGCCGGAGCCATCCAGACCGGGTACGGGATGCGAGCCAAGGCAATCCGATACCTCGCGCCAGAGGCCGAAATCGATCGGGCTCTCCAGGGCATGGTCGAGAAGGGCTGGCTCAAGCCGAACGCCGCCGGGACTTGGTACTTCCTGACCGAGGCCGGGGCGGAGCAGGTGAAGGCGGTTCCGAACGGGCGCTAGCGGGAGGAGGTCAGCCCCGCCGGCTGGAGCGCCCGCTCCACCCATCCCAGCAGTCCATCCACCAGCAGCGCCAGGAGCGCGGCGGGGATCGCCCCGGAGAGGATCATCGCGGAATTGGCGAGCTGCAGGCCGGTGACGATGGGCTCGCCCAGTCCTCCGGCTCCGATGAAAGCGGCGAGGGTGGCGGTGCCTACGGTGAGGACGGCAGCCGTCCGGATGCCCGCCATCAGGACCGGGGCGGCGAGGGGCAGACGGACCTCCCGGAGGACTTGACCGGGCGTCATGCCCAGGGCCGTGGCGGCCTCGACGGCTCGTGGGTCGGCGTCTCGTACCCCCGAGTAGGTGTTCCGGACGATAGGGAAGAGGGAGTAGATCCAGAGCGCCACCACGGCCGGGACGGTCCCCACTCCGAGGAACGGGATGAAGAAGGCCAGGAGGGCGAGGGAGGGGATGGTCTGGGTCATGCCGAGGAGGCGGATGGTCGCCTCCGCTCCTCCCCGGTGGCGCTCCAGCCAGAGCCCCAGAGGGACGGCCACGACGATCCCGGCCAGCAGGGCCAGCGCCGAGATACCGAGGTGCTCCAGGGTCCTCCGCATCAGGGCGCTCCGCTCGTCCCAGAGATAGTGGGTGAGGGTTGGGGATGAGGAAGTCTCCCGCTCCGCCCTCTCCCCTCCCTTGACCAGGCCAAGCGAGCGGAGGGCGTCCCTCGCCACCACCGCTTCGTCTTCCTTCCCCTCCTGGAGACGGAGGTTGAAGGCGCGCATCGTCTCCTCATCCAGGGCACCGGCCAGAAGACCCAGGATAGACCCAACCTCGGGATGCTTCCGGAGCGTCTCCCCTGAGACCAGCGCGGCAGCCTCATAGGGCGGAAAGAAGCCGCGGTCGTCCTCCAGCACCACCAGGTTGTGGGTGATCAGGCGGGCGTCGGTCGTGTAGACATCGACGGCGTCCACCTCCCGGGCTTTGGCTGCCTGGTACTTGAGGGCATGCTGGAAGGGCTGGACCGAGGCGAAATCCAATCCGTAGACCCGCTGCAGACCGAGGAGGCCGTCTTCGCGCCCCACGAACTCGTGGCCGAAGCCGCCACGGAGACGCTTCGAGATGCGGGCGAGGTCGGAGATCGTCTTCAGCCGCTCGCGCTCGGCCAGCTCCTTCGGGACCGCGACCTCGAAGGAGTTCTCGAATCCGAGAGGGGCGACCCACCAGAGGTCCCAACGGGAGAGGAACTCGGAGCGCACCCGGTTCAGGGTCTGCGCCGGCCCACCCTCCGCCTCTTCACCCAGGATCGAGACCAGCCCCGTGCCGGTGTACTCGGGGTAGACGTCGATCGCCCCGGTCTTCAGGGCCTCGAAGCAGACCTGGGTCCCGGCGAGGCCGAGCCGGCGCTCCACTTCGAGGCCCGTCCGGCTCTCCAGGAGCTGGGCGAAGACCTCGCCGAGGAGACGGCTCTCCTCGAAGTTCTTGGAGCCGACCACGATGCGATCGGCGGCGAGGGCGGGGCTGGCCCCCAGGAGGGCAAACAGGAGAGCCAGCAGCAGGAATCTACGCATCCAGCAAGGCCCTCACATAAGGGTCCGCCGGAGCCTCCTTGAGCTCCTCCGGTCTCCCGATCTGAAGGATCTTCCCTCCCCGCATCACCGCGATCCGATCCGCCAGCCGGTAAGCCTCGGCAAGATCATGGGTCACCAGGACCAGCGTCTTCCCGAGCGTCTTCTTCAACTCGACGAATTGCCGGTGAAGCTCCAGGCGGGTGAGGGCGTCGAGGGCTCCGAAGGGCTCGTCCAGGAGGACGACGGGCGGGTCCGCGGCGAGCGCCCGGGCGAGGGCGACCCGCTGGCGTTGTCCTCCGGATAGCTCGGCAGGGTAGCGGGGGGCATGGACGTCCGGCGAGAGCCCCACCAACTCCAGCATCTCCCGGACACGCACCTTGCGGCGCTCCGCGTCCCAGTCCAGGAGACGGGGGACGAGATCGACGTTGCGCTCCACTCTCCAATGAGGGATGAGCCCGCCGTCCTGGGGGACGTAGCCGATCCTCCTCCGCAGGGCGATGGGATCGAGCTCGGACACGGGCCGGCCCTCCACCCTCACCTCGCCCTCCGAGGGCTCGACCATCCGGTTGAACAGGCGGAGTAGAGTGGTCTTGCCGCTGCCGCTCTCCCCGACCAGGGCGAGCGTCTCCCCCTGCGGCACGGACAGGCTCACCCCGGCGAGCGCGGCCGTACCATCAGGGTACGTCTTGACGACGCCTTCGGCTTCCAGGGCGGACACCGGAGTAGTCTAGTGCGGAAGGAGGACGCCGTGCCTCCCCTACAGCCGCGGCCGGAGCATGAAGAGCCCCTGGCGGAGGCTCGCCACGATCACGATTCCGCTCGGCAGGACGTCGAGGCTGTGCGCCCCGAACCAGTTCGCGTTGTTGAGCGTGGGCTCCACGTCGAACGAGCCGACCTCCCGCACCCGGCCCCTGGCGATCTGGCGCAGGTCCAGGATGCGCAAGCCTGCCGTGGCGTTGGCGAGGTAGGCATAGCGTCCGCGCACTTCCAGGTCCAGGTCGCGGGCCCTCGTGGGACCGTCGTAGCGCGTGAAGTTCACGGGCGCGGTCAGGCTGGAGAGGTTCCAGAGGAACGTCCGGGTGTTGTAGCCGGGGCTGTGCTCGTCGAAGGCGTCGGCGAGCAGGAGAAATCGGTGGTCCGCGGTGAGCGCGGTATCCCAGGGAACGTTGAAGGGCCTGTAGAAGGTGCGCGAGAGCGCAACCGGGTTCGCCTTGTCGGTCACGTCGTAGATCACCAGCGAACGGCGGGAAGCCGCGCCGAAGCAGATCTCGTGTCCCAGGAAGCGGCTGTCCGACCCGTGGTAGAGGACGCACTCCAGGTTGTGCGGCTGCGCCGGCCCCGGATCCCAGACGAAGACCTGCTCGGGATCCTCGGGGTCGGGGTTCAGGTCGAGCGCGACGACACTGTTCGAGAACACGTAGGCATACCCGGTCTCCGGGTTGATGGAGAGGCCACCGGGAAAGGGAAGATCGACAGAGGCATCCGCCGGGAAGTGAGCGGGCGGGCCGGCGCCGAGCAGGCGGGTCAGATCGAAGACATCGAGCTTCGGGCCATCCCGGTTCACGACGGCGTACAGATGGTCCCCGAAGGTCGCCATCGCACCCAGCCCCCCTTCCTCGCTGCCGTAGTCGCCGATCTGTCGGGGGCTCTCGGGATCCGTCACCTCGACGATGACGGTCCTGGTGCTCAGGGAGACCAGAGCGAACTCCCGGCCACTCGCCTCATGGTGCCAGCCCAGGACTGCTCTCGCCCCCCTTTCGAGCGGACTGCCCGAGAGGTCGTTCAAGGGCACGAAGCTCGCCTGATCGACCGCCCGGCAGGGATAGGGACCTGCGGAGCCTCCCTCGCACCGCAGCGATCCGCGCGGCTGGGCGGCCAGTACGGAGGGAAGGGCGAGAATGGAGACCGCGGCGAAGAGAAGGAGTTGGTGCTTTCTCATGCTGAAGAACCCAAGCAAGCGGCATTCCAGACCGGCGCCCTCTCCAGGTCACACCCTCGTCCTCGCCGGGAGACGAGCCCCGGTGCCTCAGGGTTGCCTCCCGTCCGGCTTTCTCCCCTAAGCCCAATGAAATCAACGATCTCTCCTCTGGGAGAAGAGCTGGCACGCTTCGTGGAATCAGGAGAAAAGCGAGGGTCGCGTGAAAGGTCGGACAGAGCAGGACAGCGAGCGGCCCCCGATTGACAGACGAACGAACCGAACTCCTCTCCCTCCGGTGCCGGGGCGGGTTTCCCAGCCCTCCGCCCGCCTCGGCCCCTCTTTTTTTCCCGGCTTGAACCCTCTCCCACTCTCCACCGGCAGCCAAGGTGAAAGGGGGAGCGCCGTCCGCACTATAATCAAAACCGTGAGAGTAGATACCGGGGTGGAACCTCGGATCGTCCCCCGGTCCGAGCATCCGATCTCCCGAAGAGACATATCCGCCAACGCCGTCAAGGTCCTCTACCGGCTCCACAATGCCGGATACAAGGCAAGCCTCGTCGGGGGGAGCGTCAGGGACCTGATGCTCGGACGCCGGCCCAAGGACTACGACGTCGGCACGGACGCCAAGCCGAACGAGATTCGCCGGTTGTTCAGCAACTCGCGGATCATCGGGCGGCGCTTCCGTCTGGTCCACGTGTACTTCCACGACGGCGAGATCGTCGAGGTCTCCACCTTCCGGCGCGATCCGGACCCGGACGAGCAGCGCGGCGAGCCCGGCGAGCTCCTGATCACCAGCGACAACGCCTACGGCACCCCGGAGCAGGACGCCTTCCGCCGCGACTTCACGATCAACGCCCTGTTCTACAGCATCGCCGACTTCTCGGTCATCGACTACGTCGGCGGCATCGACGACCTCGACCGCAAGCTGGTCCGGGTGATCGGCGACCCGGACAAGCGGTTCCGCGAGGACCCGGTGCGCATGCTCCGCGCCTGCGAGTTCGCCGGCCGCCTGGGCTTCGGGATCGAGGCGCAGACCCAGGAGGCCATCCACCGCCACCGCAAGGAGCTGGACAAGGCTTCGCCGGCCCGCGTCACCGAAGAGATCGCCCAGCTCCTGCGCTGCGGCCACGCCGGTGCCGCCATGCAGTGGATGCTCGACCTCGGCCTCCTGGAGGTCCTGCTGCCCGAGGCCTATGCCATGGTGGCAGCGGGGGAGCGCGGGCTCGGCAACTTCGGCCAGATCCTGCCGGTCGTGGACCGCATGGTCCGCAGCGGACGCCAGCTCTCGGACATCGGCCTCCTCGCGGCCCTCCTCCTGCCCAAGGTGATCCTGCGGCGCTACGACATCGAGGCTCTGGACCAGAGGCCGATGAGCCGCTCCGCGATCGAGACAATGATCCAGGAGGAGGTCACGCCCTTCCTCTCCCGCTTCACCGTCTCAAACCTCAAATCGCAGCAGATCGTCCAGGCTCTCGTCGGGTTCCAGCGCCTCTGCGAGCCGAGGTGGAGCCTTCCCGAGCGGGTGCGGTTCACCCGCAAGCCCTACTTCGACGACGCCCGCCTGCTTTTCGAGATCCTGGTGGAGGCGACAGAGGAGGGCGGGGAGGCGCTGGCCGAGTGGGACGCCGCGGCCCGCCGACGTCCGCCTCTCAAGACCGCCGCCGAGGGAGAGGCCCGGCCTCGTCCGCGTCGCCGCCGTCGTCGTCGCGCGCCCGCCTGATTCCACTTGTGACGGATTTCACAAAGGGTCTCCGGTTGGCATAGGATAGGCCCGCGTCGCGATGCGGCATCCAAGAGGGGAAAGCATGTCCTGGTTCTCGGATCTCACTCGATCGGCAGTCGGCAAGAAGGTGGTGATGGCCGTCACCGGCATCATCCTCTTCGGCTTCGTCTTCGTGCACATGGTGGGCAACCTGAAGATCTACACCGGCGCGGACCACATGGCGGAGTACGGAGAGTTCCTCCGGCACGTCGGCGGTCCGGCCGTTCCGCCCTACTTCCTACTCTGGGTCGCGCGGCTCGTGCTGCTCGCCAGCGTGGGGCTCCACATCTGGGCCGCCTGGTCGCTCACGCAGATGGCCAAGGCCGCCCGCCCCTCGCGCTACGAGCACAAGGAGAAGAACCACACCACCTATGCCTCGCGGACCATGCGCTGGGGCGGGGTGATCGTCCTTCTCTTCATCATCTACCACCTCCTCGACTTCACCACGGGCACGGTCCACCCCGACTTCGTCGAGGGGCGGCCCTACGAGAACATGGTGGCCAGCTTCAGCATCTGGTGGGTGTCGCTGTTCTACATCGTGGCCCAGGTCGCCCTGGGGATGCACCTGTACCACGGCGTCTGGAGCCTCTTCCAGTCGCTGGGCTGGTACCACCCGCGGTTCAACCACTGGAGGAGCTGGTTCGCCCACGGGTTCGCCTGGCTGATCACCCTCGGCAACATCTCGTTCCCCCTGGCCGTCATGACCGGCCTGGTGCGCTAGGAGACTCCCGCCATGAAGCTGGATGCGCTGCTGGATGCGAAAATCCCCTCCGGTTCCCTGGAGACCAAGTGGCAGGAGCACCGCAACCATCTGAAGCTGGTGAACCCGAACAACAAGCGGAAGTTCACCATCCTGGTGGTGGGCTCGGGCCTGGCCGGCGGCGCGGCCGCGGCAAGCTTCGGCGAGCTCGGCTACAACGTGAAGTGCTTCTGCTTCCAGGACTCGCCGCGCCGCGCCCACTCCATCGCGGCCCAGGGCGGCATCAACGCCGCTAAGAACTACCACAACGACGGCGACAGCGTGTTCCGGCTGTTCTACGACACGGTCAAGGGCGGCGACTTCCGCGCCCGTGAAGGCAATGTTCACCGTCTCGCCGAGCTGTCGCTGAACATCATCGATCAGTGCGTGGCCCAGGGCGTGCCCTTCGCCCGGGAGTACGGCGGCCTGCTGGACAACCGCTCGTTCGGCGGCGCCCAGGTGGCCCGCACGTTCTACGCCCGCGGCCAGACCGGTCAGCAGCTCCTCCTCGGCGCCTACCAGGCCCTCAGCCGCCAGATCGGCGCCGGCATGGTCCAGATGTACCCGCGCACCGAGATGCTCGACCTCGTGGTGGAGAATGGCCGCGCCGTCGGCATCATCACCCGCGACCTGGTCACGGGGAAGATCGACCGCCATGCCGGTCACGCCGTGGTCCTCGCGACCGGCGGATACAGCAACGTCTACTACCTCTCGACCAACGCCAAGGGCTCCAACGTGACCGCGGACTGGCGGGCGCACCGGCGCGGCGCGCTCTTCGCGAACCCCTGCTTCACGCAGATCCATCCGACCTGCATCCCGGCCTCGGGCGACTACCAGTCCAAGCTCACCCTGATGAGCGAGTCCCTGCGCAATGACGGCCGCGTCTGGGTGCCCGCGAAGGTGGACGACAACCGCTCGCCGGACCAGATCCCAGAGGGGGAGCGCGACTACTTCCTCGAGCGCAAGTACCCGTCCTTCGGCAACCTGGTGCCCCGCGACGTGGCCGCCCGCAACATCAAGACCGTGGTGGATGAGGGACGCGGCGTGGGTCCGCAGAAGAACGGCGTCTACCTCGATTTTTCCGCCGCGATCCAGCGCCTCGGCCGCAGGACCATCGAGGAGCGCTACGGCAACCTGTTCGAGATGTACGAGAAGATCACCGGCGAGGACCCTTACAAAGTCCCGATGCGGATCTATCCCGCGCCTCACTACACCATGGGCGGGCTCTGGGTCGACTACAACCTCATGAGCAACGTCCCGGGCCTGTTCGTGACCGGGGAGGCCAACTTCTCCGACCACGGGGCCAACCGGCTCGGCGCAAGCGCGCTGATGCAGGGTCTGGCGGACGGCTACTTCGTCATCCCCTACACGATCGGCGACTACCTGGCCGACTTCCTGGGCAAATCCGTGACCACGGAGACGGACGCCTTCAACGCCGCCGAGGCCGAGGTCCGGGACCGCATCGAGAAGATGCTGGCCATCAAGGGAGAGCGGACCGCGGACAGCTTCCACCGCCAGCTCGGCCGGATCATGTGGGATTACTGCGGCATCGCGCGCAATGCCCAGGGCTTGACCAAGGCGCTCCAGCTCATCCCCGAGCTGCGGCAGGAGTTCTGGAGCAACCTCAAGGTCACGGGCACGCCGAACGAGGTGAACCAGGAGCTGGAGAAGGCCGGGCGGGTCTCGGACTACTTCGAGCTGGCCGAGCTCATGTGCCTGGACGCGCTCAACCGCGAGGAGTCCTGCGGCGGCCACCTGCGCGAGGAGTACCAGACGCCGGACGGCGAGGCCCTGCGCAACGACGAGAAATTCATGTACGTGGCGGCGTGGGAGTGGAACGGTCCCGATGTTTCCAGAAAATCGGGCGCGACGCTGCACAAGGAGCCGCTGACGTTCGAGTACGTGAAGCCGACTCAGAGGAGCTACAAGTAATGGATCTCACGCTCTACATCTGGCGTCAGCCCGGCCCCGCGGCCGCGGGCAAGATGGTCAAGTACGAGGTCAAGGACGTCAACGAGCACAGCTCTTTTCTGGAGATGCTGGATGTCCTCAACGAGCAGCTCGTGTCGAGAGGGGAAGAGCCGGTGGCGTTCGACCACGACTGCCGCGAAGGCATCTGCGGCTCCTGCGGCTTCATGATCAATGGCGAGGCGCACGGTCCGATGCCGGCGACCACGGTCTGCCAGCTCCACATGCGCCACTTCAAGACCGGCGACGAGCTCTACCTGGAGCCCTGGCGCGCCAAGGCCTTCCCGGTGGTGAAGGATCTGATGGTGAACCGCAGCGCCTTCGACCGCATCGTCCAGGCCGGAGGCTTCATCTCGGTTTCGACGGGCAGCGCGCCGGAGGCGAACCTGACTCCCGTGCCGAAGCCGATCGCGGACCGTTCCTTCGACGCCGCGCAGTGCATCGCCTGCGGCGCCTGCGTGGCCCAGTGTCCGAACGGCGCCGCGCAGCTCTTCACCTCGGCCAAGGTCTCGCACCTGAACCTGCTGCCGCAGGGGCAGCCGGAGAAGTACGACCGCGCCCTCGCCATGGTGGAGGCCATGGAGCAGGAAGGCTTCGGCTACTGCTCCAACTTCGCCGAGTGCGAAGCCGTCTGTCCCAAGGAGATCTCCATCGACTTCATCGCCAGCATGAACAAGGACTATCTGAAGGCCAGGTCCAAGGGCGTGATGAAGGTGCCGCTGGAGACGTAGAAGGGCTTCCGCCGGTCAGGAATTCTGGCGGAGCTACTGCGCTGCCACGGCATCAGACTCTTGTTCTACCTGGGCTGCCGGGAAAGCGCTCTCTTCCTCCGCGGGAGCCTGCCATCCGAAGCTAGCGGCGACTTCCTCCAGCCTTTTCTCGTGACGGCTGCCGCGGTCTGCGATTCTCTGCAGACGCTCTGCAACTTCCGGACGGAGCGACTGCGATTGAATCGCTTGCTCGAGTTCGTCAATCAAGGCCCTGACCTCCTTGATGTCGGCCTTGAGGGCTATGAACGATACCTTGAAGTCTGCCGGGCAGTCGGACACGTCGATCATGTTCATCAGCTCTTCGGCCTGCAGCATGGAGGATCGAACTTCCTCGAACGATGACTCGTTGTCGAAGTCGATGGCCGCATCGATTGCCTCGTACTCTGCCATGGCCGTGTTGACGCAGCTCTCATGAGAGAGCCTCTCTATCTTCTCTCCGACCTCCTGTATCTGTTCGGTGTTGCACGCCATCAGGGCCAGGCTTCCCCCGATCAAGGGCAGCAGCAGCTTCTTCATCTCAATCGCCTCCTGTCGGTTTTGACGGTTCTCAAGTCAACGCCTGAACAGTCCGAAACCATACAGGCAGGGCTCATCGTGGCAGGTCACCATGGAAACCTTGAGGGTGTACTTGCCGGTCCACCGGGGAGTCACGCTGACCGTGGGATAGTCGTCGGACGTCAGGTCCGACGAGATGAGGTTGCCATATTCGTCATAGAGCGCCATGTCGAGATCCCGGCAGGACGCGTCGCAGGCCGCGAGCACGCCGTAGGACACCCCTCTGTTCAGGGTCAAGGTCCAGGTGTGGTAGTAGCCTGCGTCTAAGCGGTCGTAGCCGTCGTCCACGGGAACGGCGCCAGCCGTGAACACGATCAGTGTGGCCATGCCCAGTTGCAGATCCACGTAGTCACGGTCCGGATTCCCGGCCATGGCCGCGTGCGGTGCGGCGACGATCGCGGTGGAGAGGGTCAGTGAGAGGATGACGTTGCGCTTCATGGTGCCTCCTTCCGCTCTGTGCCCTCGGGCCAAATCCGTTGGTTCAATGGACGTAGACCCCTCTGGTGATTGAATGTTTAGCGTCGGCACGGAGCTACTTCCAAGGGTCGTTGCCCAGGAAGAACCTCTTGTACTCCAAGAAGTTCTTCTTGGCAATTCGAGGCTCCAGCACGAGGAAGGTGAGCGCCAGGAAAATGGGAGTTCCGATAAGAACTTTCAGTAGGCTGGAGGGTAAATTGTTTGGATCGACAGCCCACCCGCCTAACATGGCGCCACCAACGAAGCCCAAGACTCCGAACCTCCACCCTCTCCCGAGGAGCCACGCGGACAGCGCAAAAGCGAAGCATGAGGTCAGAGCGAACGCATCATCGCTCATGGGCAGAAGGCCAGCCAACCACCTCAGAAAGAGGAACGCTCCTGCAAGCAGAGCGATGCCGGCACAGATGTTTGTTACGATTCCGCATTCTCGGATTGGAAAGATTCGGCCGCCCGGAGCGGTCTTCCAGGTAGCCAACCATGCGAAGGGCCTCGGCGCACGCGACTCACCCTGCGACTCGATGCTCTCTCCACCCCCCGGCCCTGCCAGGTGCTCGAGCAGAAGGCGATGCATGAAGATGTGCCCGCCGCCGACGCGCTGGAGCAGCGCACAGTCGACGGCTGCTTCGAGAAAGCGGTCGATCCTCCACGGAAATCTGCGTTGCAGCGCTAGCATGAAGCGCAGGCAATAATGCTGGATACAGGGATAGGCGTGCGGCAGGGCGGCGCAGGTCGCGAAGAACGTGAACAGACCCAACTGAGCCAACCCCTCCGACCTAGTCGGATTACGCGCATCGGACCAAATGGGGCCGGAGATCCAAAAGAGGTAGATGGATGCCAGCACCACAAGGACACCCAAGAGCAATGTATCGCACGCCGTTTTCGAGGCCTTCAAGTTTGTCTTACGTGGGCCGGTGGAGATACCGCTGATCCCGAACATAAAGAAGAGAGGTCCAGCCGCGCAGATCGCCTTCAATGATGAGCTTCCAATGCGCGAGATTAGCTGCGCATGACATTCTGGCAGGTAGATCAGGTGTACTACAACGGCTATAAGAGCTATGCAGAGGCTTAGACTTAGACCATAGAGAAAGCCGTATACAGTGAAACGCTTTAAGCTTTCTGGGAGGCCAAACTTACTCTCGGCCACGGATCCTATGATCGAGCCGAGCATTCCCCAACCGGTGCTCACGATTAGGGTAGTTGCTACTAAGTCCTCCGAAACCGCGTAAGACAAGGCCATCGTAACAATAGCGAACACACCAACCAGAAGGAATCGCATGCCTCTGTGCGGCGACCAATTGAAGCTGAGGCGCATTCTGATCCGAGCCCCGGCACGGCTAATCGGAACGATGCCTGTCAGAAACAGGACATAGCATTTCGCGGTGGAATCCCAGACATCATCAGGCACCGCCGGTAACCACCAGATGAGTAATGGCAGTGTCGCGACACTAACCAGCAGCGAGTAGAGCCAGCGCCCGCTCTTTAGCCATGCCGGCTGCATCTCTTCGACCAGGAAGATGGTCTGATTGCTTTCGACCATCCGCTCCGCCAGCCACTGCAACCATTTTCTGAGGTGTTCCGGCTGATAACGGCCCGAACGGTTGCGTCGCTCCAGCATTCTCTGGATGTAGGTCTCGAAGAGATGGTGCCGGCGCTGATGCTCATCACCCCTCGCGGCGGCGAATCCCTCCGCTGCGACATCCTGGTAGGCCAGGGTGAGAATGTTGAGCAGGAGAGGGCTGTGCGCCATCTTGCGCAGCTCCTCGTCGCGGTGGATCTCCTCCCGCAAAGCGGCAAGCCGTGGTCCGGCGTGTTCCAGGTACTCCTCGATCTGCCCGGCGGTCAGCGGTTGCAGGACCACCGCAGCCTGCAGTTCGAGACGGCGGGAGATGGCGCGGTAGTCGGGTGTCCTGCAGCAGACGGCGACCGGCACCAAGTGCTCCTTCAAAAAATCATGGACGGCCTCGACGCATGCGAGGCGGTGTTCCGAGCGGACCTCGTCCAGTCCGTCGAGCAGGACGAGAAGCGCATTCCTGTCAACGAGATCCCTGCCCATCTTTTTCGGGATCTGATACTTCGAGAGCAGCTCCCCGACCAGCCAGTCGCGCAGCGGGGGCCTGGAGTCGGACCAGGTTGAAAGATTGAAGACGATCGGCAGCGGCTGCCCCGCGTCTTTTCGCGCTCTCCCGCTCGCCACCCGCGCCAGGTCGAGGAGGATCGTGGTCTTTCCCGATCCGGGATCTCCCAGGATCAGGAGAGACCGTCCCGCTTTCTCGAAGACCTGGGAAATGCGGGTGCCCTGGGGTAGCCGGCAGCCCTCGCGCTCGCGGATCTCCAGGACCATCTCCCACGGGTGCGCAACGTCGTGCGGCTCGGTCTGCAGGCCCAGCTCGAGCATGGCCTGACCGTGGAGGGATTTTTCCAGGACCCCTTCGATCCAGTAGCTCTCGATACGCTCGAGGAGGGTCGTGCGCACGCCCGTTTCCACCGAGCCGGTCCGGGCTCTGGGACGGGGCTCGAAGAGGCGGTCTCCAGCCGAGCGCAGGAAGAGGACTGGCGTCCCCCATTCCATGGAACGGGGGTCTGAAGCGTGGATGGCCTTGCGTCCGTGCGCGAGCGCAGTCTCGATCGGATCGCCGGCGGCGAGCCGCTGATAGAGGGAGCGGCTGAAGGCGACCGCGGCATCGTCCGAGAGAGGGAGCTGCATCGCGATCACCGCGGGAAGCCCGCCCTGCACCAGGGCGGTCGCCACTCCCGCGAACGGATCGAGTTCGCTGCCGGAGGGCGCCCGTGCGGTGACGCAGGCGTTGAGCACCGCGAGCCGGAGGCCCCGGAAACCCTGGAGCAGATGGCTGAGATCCCGCCCGCCGACCGGCTGTGGCTCCCCTCCGGATCGTTCGAAGATCAGTGCGCCCTCCTGGGTGCGCTCGTCGAGCGTCCCATGTCCCATGAAGTGCAGCACGTGGAAAGGGCCGGAGGCGAGGGCGTCATGAAGCGCTTCCAGCCGGGCCGCCTCCAGCAGCACGACCTCGACCTCCGTATGGCTTCTCCAGGCTCCCTGCAGGTGCTCGATCTCCCGTGTGAGATCGAGCTGCGGCAGAGCGGATGGGTTCGCGGCCACGGCCAGGATGCGAAGCGGGGAAGGCAATGGCAGCGTCTCCACGCCGCGAGGGACTTCCAGGTGCCGGACGATGGACACCTGGAGGGAAAGACCGATGAATTCGGATCGGTCCGGCAGGTAGAGGAGCTCCCAGGGCAGCTCCTGCAGGCGGGCGAGCTCACCGCGGCGCACGTCGAGCTGCAGCCGAAGGCGCAGGCCCCGACCGCTCGCCCTGACCTTGTCGAGGCTGGCGTCGAAGAGGCTCCGCACCTCGCCCTGGAAGAGAGCTTCGAACAGCTCGCCACCCAGGCGTTGAGCGATCAGGCGGGCCTGGTTCTTGTCCGGTGAGGCAACGGCGGCTGGGGAGCCTTGCAGCCGGGCATGCCAGGAACAGCGCTGCAGGTCGTCGAGAAGGGGCTGGATCTCTCCGATCCGGAACGGCGCCTCGAACCAACTCGTCCCCTCCCCTGCGGGTGATTTCGCTACCTTCGCGCTGTATCGATCTCTGTCGATCCCGAGCTGTATATGGAAGTCCTCGAAATGCACCAGCACGCGCCTCTCAGATGCTGTTTCATCGGAGGAGACACGTTTCCGGAGGACTTGTTTAGGCTCGTAAGGCGAGCATGAGCTTGGATTCAGGTCGCGAGATCGCGGAAAGCCCTCTCGATCGCGGCTCTGGCTTTCTCCCGCACCTGAGGCTCCACCTCCACGGTGGCCAGCCGGCTGAGAAGGATCTCGGAATCGGCCAGGCCGTGCTCCGCGGCGTCACGTAGAAAGGTGAGGTCCTTCTCACGCCCGGCGATGATTTTGGAAACGAGGAGGTCGTGGACCTCCAGGCAGAGCCCCTTCGCTCCCCGGGTGTTTTCGTTCTGAATGACGACCAGCCGCTCCTTCCAGCCTTCCGGCAGACGGGCGGTCTCTTCGCCGACTCCCTGGGCGTAGTAACCGAAGGTCTCGTGGAAAGGGGACAGCTCGCCGATGCTGCCTTCGATGACGTCGGCGCGCTCGGGGTGGTTGCGGGGAAAGAGGTCCGCCTCGGCGGAGATGAGCATGGACGCAGGGGCCTCGGGGAATTGCCCCAGGATCGCCTGACTGCCGATCACGACGATCTCGGGGTCATCGACGATGACCGCGGCGGCGCGGATGAGGTGCTCGAGCTGCTCCCGGGTCACGGCCGTGGGATAAATCGGTCCCGGGTCTCGCGCCAGATCTTCCAGCGCTCCCGCGGTTTCAAAGCTCCGGCGAATGGCGTGGACTGGCGGAGCTCATCCGCTCGCTCGCTGCGTTCGACCAGGAAGGCTGCGATCGAAAGAGGATCGCCTGCGAGAATCTCGGCCCACTTCCTTGCGTAGGGGGGAGCGCCGGAGGCCAGCCAGGTCCGGACACGTTCACGCGCCATCTCCAGAACCTCCGGCTGGTTCAGCAGGCGCTCCGCGATCACCCGGTGATACGCGACGCTCCTCTCCTCCGCGAGCCGGTGCAGGTCCATACCGTCCAAGGACACTAACATACCCCCTCGTCCATCCCTCCCGAAGCTCTTCCTGATTCGGGGGCGTTGAGCCAGGGTCTCACACGCGGGTCGCCTTTCCCGGCCGAACCAGAACGTCATCAGACCTTCTCTACGGTGACGTGGTGTGCGTATTGAGCGAGAGCGCTGAGATCGCCAAGGTCCGAGGTGAGCACCGTTCCACCCGGCTCGGCCAAGGCGACTACCAGCGCATCGACTGCGGAGCCCCGCCGTGCCAGCCTCCGCAACAGCGCAGCTCGCCGTGCCAGCGGCTCGCCGATCTCTTCGATGACATCGCACGTCTTGAGAAAGCTGTTCGGGAGAGCGTCGCGGCCCGGATGCCCGTGCGAACACTCCACGAGCACGATGGAGGGAACTAGCGGCGGCCACAGACCCTCTTCGCGAAGCGCCAAGATCAGCGCCGCCACCTGCCGAGACCGCTCGGCCAAGCGGCTGACTCCGCCCGAATCGAGGACCAGCACGAAGGTCAGCCTGCCCGGCGTGTGGTTTGTCGCGCAAGGCGCCGCGCGACATCGGCGGCGTGCGTGCGCTGATCCGTCGTGGGTGGCCCCACTTCGTCGACCAGGTCTGCAACGTAGCGGTCGGTTTCGGCGAGCAATTCCAGCCGCCGCAGCTCCGTCCGCACAGCCTTCTGAAGCAGCTCCGAGGCCGGAAGGCCGCGGGCCTTCACCAGTTTGTACAGGTCGTCGGGGAGGTAGACTTGCATGCGGGCCATACACCTAAGTATACACCCTCAACGCCTACGGTAGCGGGCGCCTTGACGTAGAGGGCCTCGTGGTTGGCCTTACCCGCCCGGACCTGATGGATGCGCCGGGCGGCGCTCAGGCAGCGGAGGACCACCGAGACGGCAGGGGGGGCCACCGGCTTGCGCAGCGCGGCCCGGAAGCGCCGGTTGACCTCCTGAACCACGCTCTTCGGCCTCTTTGTCGCGACAGCCGGGACGCAGCCCGTCGGAGATAGCCGCAAGTCGCGTCATCCTTCTCTCAAGGCTCCACGACCGTGGGTTGTACGTCGCAACGCTACCACACGGGTCTGGCGCCAGACCTTCCGGCGGGAAGCGGACTGTTTCGGTGTCGCGACAAGGACCGGCGCGCGAGGAGATTCTTCTTCCCTGTCGCGACTCAGGCTCAAGCCACATCAACGGAACCTATCGCTGACGCGACTTGAGCTCAAGCGGCGTCAGCTTGATCTATCGGTGTCGCGGAATGGCCTATCGTCGCGTCAGAGAAATCCATAGTCGCGACAGGGATAGAGCTTGGTGATGCGACTATAGAGATCGGTGACGCGACTTGGCGTTGGGTCGCGTCACCGGAGCGTAGCGGCGCGTCAGCCGGGCCTATCGTCGCATCGCCGTAAGCTATGGTCGCGTCAGCAAAATCTATCGTCGCGATAGGAAGGTCCTATAGTCGCGTCAGCCAAGTCTATCGGTGACGCGACTATAGGTTGGGTCGCGACAGGAGAATCTATCGTCGCGACAGCGGAGGCCTCGGTCGCGTCAAGATGCCTGTCGGCGGAACGGGCACGCCGCGGGCCGCAGAGCCCTGCGAAATGCCGGGGACGCCGAGCCGGCAGACCGTTACACGCCGGTCACCCCTTCCGGGCAAAGTTCGGTTAGACTCTTCCCGTCTCGTGCCAGTGACCACCCCGCCGGCCCGCCGCGGCGCCGGCTGGAGCCTCGACTTCGGAGGGATCCATCCCATGCGTTTCGCCTCGCGACTCTCGCTCGTCGTTCTGACCGCGCTCGCGCTTTGTCTTCCCGCCTCGGCCAACAACACTGCCCAGGGCCTGCCTTTCTCGCAGGACTGGACCAACATCGGGCTGATCACGACCGACAACAACTGGGCGGCGGTCCCTGGCATTGAGGGCTTCCGCGGCGACGCACTTACCGGTGGCACCGGTACCGATCCGCAGACACTCTTGGCCTCGGACACCCCAGGCGTGATCAACGTCGAAGCAAACGAGACCAACCCCGACACGTTCAATACCGGCGGCGTGGCCGAGTTTCATATCGCAAACCCGGTCGTCGCCCTGAATGGCAGCGGGACAGCGGACGCGCCCTACATCAAGTTCTACCTCAACACGACCGGCTGTACCGGAATCAACGTCGCGTACAACCTCCGCGATCTTGATGGTTCCATCGACAATGCTGTGCAGCAGGTGGCGCTCCATTTCCGGGTCGGCAACAGCGGCAATTTCACCAACGTCGCCGCGGGCTTCGTGGCCGATGCCACCACCGGGCCGAGCCTCGCCACGCTGGTGACCCCGGTGAGCGCGACCCTGCCCGCCGGCGCCGACAACCAGGCAGAGGTGCAGGTTCGTGTGATGACCGCCAATGCTGGCGGGAACGACGAGTGGGTAGGAGTCGACGATATTTCTATCACGGGCACCTGCGGCGGCGGGCTCGCCCTCTCGATCAGCGACGTGACCCTGGCGGAGGGAAACCCCCCGGGCACGACCACGTTCACCTTCGCCGTCACCCTCACCGCCCCGGCGGGCGCCGGCGGAGTTACCTTCGACATCGCCACCGCCGACGGCACCGCCGAGGACGACAACCCTGGCACCGAGGACGAGGACTATGTCGCCCAGAGCCTCACCGGCCAGTCGATCCCGATGGGCTCGACCGGACCGTACAACTTCAGCGTCACGGTCAACCGCGACGCCGATGTCGAGCCCAACGAGACCTTCTTCGTCAACGTCACCAACATCACCGGTGCCAACTCAGGCGATACCCAGGGCCTGGGCACGATCAACAACGACGACGTCACGCTCACGCCGATCCACGACATCCAGGGTCCCGGCGGCAGCTCCCCGATCGTCGGCGCGGTGGTGACCACGAGCGGCATCGTGACCGGCCGCAAGAACAACGGCTACTTCATCCAGGAGCCGGACGCCTCGGTGGACGCGGACCCGCTCACGTCGGAAGGCATCTTCGTGTTCACGTCGAGCGCGCCGCCTGCGTCGGCCGCTCTGGGCAACCTGGTGCAGGTCACCGGCACGGTCGCGGAGTTTGTGCCGGCCGCGGACCTGCTCCAGCCGCCGCTGACCGAGCTCACCTCGCCCACGACCCTCGAGCTCTCGACGGGGAATCCGCTGCCGGCGGCCATCCCGCTGACCGCCACCTTCCCCGACCCGGCCGGCCCCTTCGACCAGCTCGAGCGGCTGGAGGGGATGCGGGCCACAGTCGCATCGCTCACCGTGAGCGGTCCGACGCTGGGCAACACGAACGAGGCGAACGCCACCTCGACTTCGAGCGGAGTGTTCTTCGGCGTGGTCACCGGCGTTCCCCGGCCGTTCCGCGAGCCGGGCATCCAGGCTCCGGACCCGGCTCCCTCGGGCTCCATTCCGCCGATCCCGCGCTTCGACTCGAACCCCGAGCTGCTGCGCGTGGACAGCGACGGCCTCACCGGCGCTCCGATCCTCGACGTCGGCACCAGCGCCGTGGTGACCGGCATCACCGGTCCGCTCGATTACACCTTCCGGCGGTACACGATTCTGCCGGATCCGCCTCCGGCCGCGCCTCCGGTCGCCGCGGGCGGTCCGACGGCCACGTCGGCTTCGGTGCCGGCGGACGGGGAGTTCACCGTCGCCTCCTACAACCTGGAGCGCTTCTTCGACACTGTGAACGATCCGGGCGTCGGCGAGCCGGTGCTCACCGCGACGGCGTTCGACAACCGGCTGAACAAGGCTTCGCTCGGCATCCGCAACCACCTGCAGACGCCGGACATCCTCGGCGTCGTCGAGGTCGAGAACCTCAACGCCCTGCAGGCCCTCGCGGCCCGCATCAGCGCCGACGCGATCGCCGCCTCCCAACCCGACCCCGAATACGACGCCTTCCTCGTCGAGGGCAACGACGTCGGCGGCATCGACGTCGGCTTCCTGGTGAAGACGGCCGTGGTGACCGGCGCCACTCCCCGGGTCACCGTCAACGCGGTGGTCCAGGAGAACGCCGGAGAGCTGTTCGTCAACCCTGACAGCTCGACCAGCTTGCTCAACGACCGTCCGTCCCTGCGTCTCGACGCGGTCGTCAACCACGCCAACGGCGCCAGCTTCCCGGTGACCGTGATCGTGAACCACCTGCGCTCGCTGAACGACGTCAACAGCATCGCGCCCGGCTCGAACGGCTGGGCCACGGACGGCGACCGCGTCCGGGCCAAGCGCCAGGAGCAGGCCGAATCCCTGGCCAACCTGGTGCAGGCGCGGCAGACTGCCGATCCCAACGAGCGGATCATCCTGGTCGGCGATTTCAACGCCTACGACTTTAACGATGGCCTGGGCGATTCCATGAACACCATCACCGGCACTCCGCCGCCCGACAACGAGACGGCCATTCCGGGCGACGGAGTCGACCTCGTCACCCCGGACCTCGACAACCTTGTCGACACTCCGCCGGCTCCCGAGCGCTACTCGTACATCTTCGACGGCCAGGCCCAGAACATCGACCACGTGGTGGTGAACGGGGCGCTGACCACGGCCACCACCGCGCGGCGGATCGAGCACCCGCGGATCAACGCCGATTTCCCGGCCGTGGACCGCAACGACCCGAACACTCCCCGGCACCTGTCGGATCACGACCCGGTCGTCGGGTTCTTCGCGGTGCCCGAATTCACGGCCGGAGACGACTACTTCACCGTCGCTGCGTGCCGGGTCGTGGACACGCGTCCGGGCAGTCCGCTCCAGAACGGAACGCCGGCGACGTTCGATCTGAAGGGTGTGTGCGGCATCCCGGCGACCGCGACGAGCGTCGCAGTCAACATCACGGCGTTGGATCCCACCGGTTCCGGCGACCTGACGATCTACGCCAGCGATGCCACTCCTCCCGCGTTCTCGATGCTGCCGTTCCCCGCCGGCCTCAACCGGACGCTGTTCGCGATCGTCTCGCTGTCGAACGACGCCGAGGGTGAAGTGACGATTCAGCCCGTGGTGTCCGGCAACGGCACGGTCGACCTCCTGCTGGACGTCATGGGGTACTTCGAGTAGGGCTCCAGCCCCCTTGAGGTTCAAGGACGCCCGGTGGAAACGCCGGGCGTTCTCAAACCCTCTGCGCGAGGTGCTGGACCATGGCTTGGCGCCCGCCGTCGATGAGCGCTTTCAGCCTCGGCTCGTCCATGTCGAACTCGGTCGTGCCGTAGCCCAGTGCGGGGACGCGGCAGATCTCCTTCTCGCGTTGCCGGATCTGGGAGTTGTCCTGGGCCTGGGTCATGGTGTCGACCAGGCGGGAGATGCGCTGGACCGTCCGGATCTGGTTCTTCGGCATCGGCGGATTCTGCCTCGCGGCATCAGGCACGGGCAGCTTCTCGTCGATGAGGAGCCCCAGATTGCCGGCTGCCTGAGGGTCGGTGTTGCCCATGACCTCCCGGACGTGATCGTCCATCGTGGCGATCAGCCGGATGGGAAAGTTCGAGAGCACTCCTCCGTCGACGATGATGTTCCCGGTCTTGGCCCTGCCGAGGTAGTTCCCCCATTCCTGCTTCCAGACAACCTCCCGCCAGACGAAGGGGATGCTCATGGACATGCGGACGGCCCATTCGACAGGGCAGTCGGGAGCCGTGCGATGGTTCAGGATGAGCATCTCCACACCGCTGGTGTCGGAGGCGACGAGAGAAAGGTCTTGCCGGGTCTTGCTCGCGAAATCCTTGAACCTGGTGCCTGGCTGGATGCCTTTGGCCGCCAGCTTCTCCCGGATCCATTCCAGGAACTTGTTGCCCGAGAAAAACCCGCCGCACTCGACGAGCGAGAAGAGCTGGCGGTACTGGGGGATCTTGAGGAGGCCATCCAGCAGCTTCCGGTCGAGCCCGGGGATATTGGGGAGGAAGGGCAGGCGCACTTGCTTCAGAGTCTCCATCGTGACGCTCTGCTCCCTCTGCGCCGGTGTGAAATCTTCCTCCACAGGGGAATCCATGAACGAAGAGAACCGCGGTTTGCCATTGGGAAGCTTTTCCGTGGCGGCCGCGAGCAGCTCGCGCGGTGTGTAGCCGGCGGCGATGAGCGTCGCCGTGATCGCCCCGGCAGACGTGCCGATGAGCCTTCGGTGCGAATGCCCGTTCTCGTGGAGGGCCTCGAGCGCTCCCACGAAAGCGGAACCCTTCGCCCCTCCACCTTCAAAGACGATGTCGAACTGGGCCATGGCTTCCTCCTCCCCTGCTGGAGTTGATCCGTTTCTAAAGACGACGGAGAGATCCTCATCCCCTCACGGGTGGAGACGGACAGGGATGGGGAAGTCCATGAGGTGACCCACTCGGAGGGCGACGACCGCCCCCGCGAGGGCAGCGATCGCCCCCAGGAGGGCAGCCGTCGCCCTCGCCGGGGGAACCGTTGCCCTCACGGGGGCAGGCGCTCCCCTCGCGAGGGCAACCGCTGCCCCCATCAGGGCGACCGCTGCCCTCATCGGGGCAATGACTCCCCTCATGAGGTAGTGGGGTGATTGTGTGTTGCTAGACAATTTAGCTGTTACTTGCAATGGTTCACCCGGCGGGAGGAGTGCCTCTCGTCTAGTGCTGGTAAGCTTCCTGAAATGCCAGACAAGGCCGAACCAAAGCTCACATACTGCCGAATGGTCTGGAGACGAGCCTATACCGACTGGAAGGCCGCAGTACAAGCCCGTCTCGTCTGGACTGTCGTTACGGCTATTGTCATCTCGATCATTGCCGCCATTGCCGGAGTGTGGGTAATGCCCGGTCCGGAAGAAATCGGTGCATCTTTTGGGATAGCAATAGCAGCAATTTTATATATCTTGTGGTTTCGGTTCAGAGCCCCAGCGAAGATCTGGACAGAGAACCGGGGAACAATAGAGAGTTTGGAGAGACAGCTTCAGCGTCTAGAAGCGACTGACCTTCCGGCAATTATAGAGGACAGGCTAAGAATGGAAATCGGGTCAACGGCAAGACGTATGGCCCACGAGAAAATCAAACGGGCAGAAGAACTGGTCTCTATATTTGAGAAGGAAGTAGACTCGGAAGACTTTCGGCACGCGACAGACATCAGGATTATTGCAAAGCTTCTACCAGAAATTCCAGAACCGCCTCGCGGGTACGATCCTACTGCTCTCGCCAATAGGATACATAAGCTTCTTTTAGCCGTGGAAAATAGGATTTCATCTAGAACCTAAGTCGTCTGTTGGACTAGTAGATCCGACATGGACCAGGGCTTGAGAGTGATTCCGGCATGCATCGCGGGAGTCATGCGGATCGTCTTGTGCATCCTCACGAAGTTGTAGTAGGCGAAGTACAGGGCCAGCGCGGCGCGAAGGTTTTCCTTCTTTCGGCTGAAGCCGTTGGACAGGCGGGTGAACCGGCGAAGGTGTCCCCGCAAGGTCCAGTTGCCGCGCTCTACGTGCGAGGTGCAAATACGGTCCTCATCCGGGGTGCCTGAGACCATGACCTTTTCCTGTCCTAACAGGCGGGGAGGAGCGTACCGTCTGCCTTCCTCCCCGCCTACGTTCCCGAAGTCTTTGACGACCTGTGCATAGTCAACCCGAGCACCCAAAGCGAACTCTACCGCGTTCGGATATCCATTGAAGCCATCAGTTGAAAGCTGAAAGTCACCCGCAGTAGCTTTGCCGAGCTTCACTATGAAGTCATGGGCATCCCAGGTGTTGCGCCGTCCGAGGTGCCACGCAAGGACCAGCTTTGAATGCCGCTCGATACCGATGTAGCAGTAGGCATCGCCAGCGTCCACGTCCGTGATCTTCCGCCGCTCCCGGGTCCCCTGCTTGCAGCGGATGAACGTCCACAGCTCGTCCGCCTGTACGTCCTTGACCGGCACGCCCTGGATCTTTTCTGCCAGCATGCGCTCGCATCCCTGTCCGACCTGGACCAGGAGCTTTAGGATGGTCGTCTTCTCTACGCCCGTGATGCGCTCGACCGCCCGTACACTTGACCCCTCGCAAAGCAGGTGGAGGCAGAGGAGCGCCTTGTCTACTGGCAAGCGCATGTCCCCTAGAGGCCGTTCCGGACGGGTGGAGAACGTCTTCCGGCACGTCAGGCACCGATACCGCTGGTTTCCCTTCCGGTCCTTCCCAAATTTCTTGGCGGGTGCTTGGCAGGGGGTGCATTCCATGGTGGGGACCGTCGCGCCGTCGGTTTCCATGTCTGTTAATGTAGTCCCATTGGGAACCTAAGTCAAGCGCTTTGCCGAAGTTTTTGTGGGATTCTTTCCCCTTGATTTGTAGTCCCATTGGGTGTAAGCTGCCGAACATGGCCAGACCCAAGATAGAGGAATCTCGCAAGCACTCCGCGTCCATGCGGGTCCGTCTCCTGCCTGAGCACGATGCTTTGATCCGGGAGGCGGCAGACCACGCGCTGCGGCGCAAGGGATCGGGAGACCTGTCCGATTGGCTCCGAGAGACCTTAGTAGCCGCAGCGCGCCGGGAGTTGAAGAGAGAGGAAGGGGAGGGATAGAGAACCTCCCCCGCTCGCCCTGGCGGGCTTATAAGAGGCGTCGCGGAAGGTTCACGAGCAAGAGACCGCGTTGCCAACGGAAGAGCGGATACGGCGGACGGAGGTAGAGCTGTCGCACGGCATACCCCTTTCAGGGTTGCGGCGCGGACCGTTGCGGGGTTATACTTCGGGGTGCAAGTCGCCCGGCGGTCCGCGCCTGGTTGACTGAAGCCGGTGTCCAACCACCGGCTTCACTATTTTATGGGCACAGATTTATCGAAAACTAGGCCCTGGAATGCCTTAGTTTCTGGCGCGTTCTTGTCAGGATTTAGCGGATTTCTGAACAGCTCTTCTCAGGTAGCGCCCTACAGGACTAGCCTCAAGAGCCGCAAGCTCTTTCTCGGTAATTTTGACGGTAATATTGTCAATGTGTGTCAGAAATTCGTCTGACAAATCGAGTCCTTGCTCGCGTAGATCATCCGCAACCTCTCGGGCAATTTCAGAGTTCTCTATAATTATTTGGAGGCGTCGGAATAGGATGTCTCTCTTGATTGCCGGGTTCACTCCAGCGAGTTCAGAGGCTAGCAGCTCGGCTTGCTCCTTCCATGGTGGTGATTCTTCCTTCTTCTAGATTTAGCTCGGCTTCCAGTTCCTCCCAGCGCTCTCTCAGTTTCCGGTATAGCCTGTCGCGGTTTACGTCGGGGTCGCCGGGAAGACGCTTGCCGCACTCTGTAGCAGCGGCCCGCTTAGAGAGAGATCGATTGCGCACTGCTCGGAACGCTTCTCGAATAAGCGGCTCGTCTTCTGGATTGCCCGAGCCTTTAGGCCGACCACGCTTCGCCAAAGAATCCTCCTGAAGGGGCGCAGAGAACTATCGGGGAATTTTAGGCGTAGTTAGGCAGAAAAGCGACAAAAATTCAAAGGGCGGCCCGGACAGGCACCGCCCTTTGAAGCCTAGGCTTGCTCTGAGACGTGGCGTTCTACGGTAGCGGTTCCGGTCTCTCCCCGGGCGTAGACAGGCGCCAGCTCTGAAGCTAAGGCTTGGCATTGCCGGGCGGTCCTCAGGGTGGCGATGATCTGGCCGGTTCGAAGGTTGACCAGCGTGCGGGGCTTCTTCCTGTCCGGTCCGCTACTGTTTCCCCGGTAGTAGGCAAAGGGTGGAGACACCATGCCGCGCACTGTGACCTCGTGACCGTCCAAGAGGACACGGACGGCTCCCTTATGCCACGAGAGGGGGATCGGCCTACCCGCTCGTGTACGGGCTTGCAGGTAGGCGTCCAGAGCGTGGCCTGCCCACGATCCAACGGAGGCGAAGCCCTCCCCCTCCGCTGCCTGCTTCCAGCGGATCGACTGCCCCATGGTGGCCCGTACCGTGAAGGATGCGACCTTCACAGCTTGCCATCCTTCTCCAGGCGTCGGGCCATCTCTCCCCGAGCCTTCAACCGAGCGGCGTAGAAGTCGGCAGCACGGGCGAGGTAGGTACCAAGATGGGGCTTCATCGACCCGTTGCTGGCGGCTTCATGCCAGCGCACCCATTGCTCGTGGGTGGCGTGGACGATAACGGTGCGGTCTGCATCGATCGGCCAGATACGGCGGCTCTTTTCCTGCCCCATCAACCCTCTCCCCTCTCGCGCTGGCGCTGTTGCCAGTCATAGAACAGGCTTCCGGGGCTCTCCGTGATCGCCTCCTGGATGAGCTTCTGCAACGGCTTGACGTAGTCTGTCAAACCGCACTCCAGAGAGCCGCGCAGAGAGAACGTGAGGGACTCGGGGATCGCCCCGGTTCCCATCGCTTCGGCCTGGGGAGGGTCTGGGAGCCGGAAGTGGATCTCTTCCAGGAACCAGCGGAGCAGTCCTACCAGCTCCAGGACACGTTTCAAGATGCGTTGTGCTTCGGCTTCTCGTGGGGTAGCTGCGGGGATAGACTGCGGGGTTAGGTCGGGCATAGGACCAGCTCCTGTGCTTGGCTTAGGTCTCGGGCGTAGGTCGCACTGCGTCCGGGACCGTCTCTCAGTGAAATAGGGAAAGACAATCTCTCCCCTACACCGATAAGCTACAGGAGAATCAACGGCTTAGGCGGTATTCAGGCGGGCAACACACTAAAACCCCACTACCCCTCATGAGGGCAATCACTGCCCTCGCGAGGGCGACGGCTGCCCTCCTGGGGGGAATGGCTGCCCTCATGGGGGCAACGGTTCCCCTCATGAGGGCAACGGCTGCCCCCGCCGGGGCAGCGCTGTCCCTCGCGAGGGCGATGACTGCCCCCGCGGGGGCGATCGCTGCCCTCCCTTCGGGAGACGCTCCGATCCGGGTGGCGAAGAGGGAGAGCCGTTACTCGAACGTCCGGACCGCTCTCACGAGCGCCGCCGCGATTCCGGGCTCGCTCCCGGCGTGGCCGGCGGACTCCACGATCCAGATCTGGGACTTCGGGAGAGCCTTGTGGAGCTTCCAGGCGGTGATGGGAGGAGCGATGACGTCGTAGCGGCCGTTCACGAGCACGGCGGGGATGTCCTTGAGCTTGCCGGCGTCCCGCAGGAGCTGTCCCTCCTCCAGGAAGCAGTCGTTCGCCATGTAGTGGTTCTCGATGCGGGAGAAGGCGAGAGGATCCCAGCCGTCCGTGAAACCTTTCTCGACCTCCTCGTCAGAGCGCTGGAGGAATGCGACCTTGGTCTCGTAGGCGGCCCAGGCCTTGGCGACCCGCTTGCGCGCCGCCTCGTCCGGCCCGTTGAGCATGGCCAGGATTCGCTGCGGCGGGGTTTTTCCAGGTATCTCCGGAACCTGTGACCAGAGGCGCTCGGAGACCTCCGGAAAGTACTCGGCGACGCCGTGGGTGTAGAAGCGCTCCATCTCGTCCTTCGTGCCCAGGTAGACCCCGCGGAGGATCAGGCCGGAGACGCGCTCTGGATACTTCTCGGCATAGGCCAGGGCGAGCGTGGAGCCCCAGGAGCCGCCGAGGAGGATCATCCTGTCGACCCCGACGTGCTTGCGGAGCCTCTCGATGTCTTCGACCAGATCCCAGGTGGTGTTCTGCCGAATGTCCGCGAAGGGGCGGCTCTTCCCCGCGCCCCGCTGGTCGTGGAGCACGATGCGGAACTTCTTCGGGTCGTAGTAGCGGCGCTGGCCCGGCGAAGTGCCGCCGCCGGGTCCGCCGTGGAGGAAGAAGACCGGCTTGCCCTGCGGGTTGCCCGACTGCTCGTAGTAGATCTCGTGGACGTCGCTGACCTTGAGGTAGCCGGAGTCGTAGGGCTCGATCTCCGGGAAGAGCTCGTCCTGCGCGCTGGCGGCGCCGCAGGCGAGAAGGCTCAGCAGGATGGCGGTGGTCGCGAAGGAGCGGCGGCGGCTCATCGGTTTCCCTCCTGGTGGTCCTGACAGCGGCGGAACGATAGCATGGAGGGACGGAATGACTGAGCCGCCCTCACCCAATGGTAGGTTGAGGCGGAGGAGGTGAAGTGAGCCAGGACGAGCAAATAGATTTGCCTCCCTTGTTCGATAAGGCGTTTCGCGCTCTGAAGGAGGCAGTGGCCGAAGCTATCGCCGAGCACTGGCGCGCCGGCCGGCCCGTCCACGTGTGGCGGAATGGGCGTGTGGTCGCTCTCTTCCCGGATGGGAGCACCCAGCCGTCCGAAACAGAGCCGCAGCGATCCGACGAGCCGCAGCCCTGATCCTTATCCCCTGTTCGTGCGCCTGGAGGCCGATCTGCCGCGCGGAGCGGCAGCCAGCGAACGCTACCCGGCGATTGTCAGGCTTGCGAGGCGCTGCTGAGCCAGATTCATATAATCGGCAGGCCTATCTATATGGAGAGAGCTCTATTCATATAGTATGATCTTGAAATTATATAGAAGATCCTCTCGCCAGCCGCTTGGAAGCCGGATCTATATAGACAGGGAGGCTGTCTATATAGGTTCTCTCCCATTCATATATCAAGAGAGCCTGGATATATAACTTCTCTCCCGCTTATATGGATAGACGGCAAGTCTATATAGATTCTCTCGCCATCATATAAGTGGTGGAAAAGTTTATATGGGGGAGCCGTTCCCCAACGAGTTTCGGCTCCCGGACAGGCAGTTTGTCAGGCGCGCCGGGCGATCTTCAGGGTCAGCTTGAGCTTGCCGGGCGCGAGAGGCTCCACGGCGGCGGTGCCGTTCCACGCGCGGCCCTGATCGTCCTTGAACATCCAGGCGCCGGTGGATTCGCGGGTCCACTTGTTCGAGCTCTCCAGGAGCTGGTTCACCTGCTGGAGGAAGGCGTTGGCGGACTGGTCCGTGGCGACGGACCACTGCTTCTCCCAGCGGTCCGCGGTCCCCTGGGTGAGGAGCGGCTCGACCGGCATGTCCTGGGGCGTGTCGACCCTCACCATGCGGTCGGGCAGGGCGGCGCGGGCCCAGTTCAGCTCGGGCTGCCAGTTGTACTCCATGCCCAGCGCGGCGCGCTGAGCGTACCCCCGGCCCAGCAGCTTCTCGATGACGTGCAGCGAGCCGTCGATCCCGGACGAGAGGCCGGCCGTGGTGACGATCTTGCCGTTGTCCACCCAGCGTTGGTCCTCCACGATCCGGGCCTTGGGCGCGGCGGTCCGCAGCTCGTCGATCAGGCCGGCGAAGGTGGTGGCCTCCAGGCCGTCGAGAAGCCCCGCCTTGGCCAGGAAGAAGGCGCCGTTGCAGACCGAGAGCACCACCTCGGCGTCCTTCGCGCTCTCCTTGACCCATGCCATCACGGCAGGGTTCTCCAGGTGGGGCGGCACGCCGCCGCCGGGAAGGATAAGGATGTCCGGCTTCGGCGCATCCGCGAAGGTGTAGCGCGGGTTCACGCTCATCCCCATGTTGGTCGTGATCGGCCCGGGCTTCTCGGCCACGGTGTACATGCGGAAGGCGGGTCCATCAGAGGTCCAGGCGTGGCCGAAGACCTCGTACGGTCCGGTGTAGTCGATGATCTGGACCCCCTCGAACAGGAGGATGGCCACGTCGCGGCGCGAGGCGGCGCGGCGGTCGGACTCGGCCTTGGAGATAAGGTCCATGCCGCACTTCGGGCAGGTGCCCGCAGCGTCATGGACCTCGTCGGCGTGCTCCTCCATGGGGCAGACCCAGGCCTCTTCTGACAGGGCCAGAGCGAGCGAGGCACCGAGGGCAAGAAGAAGACACACGAAGAGCCAGCGTGCGGATCTCATGATGGACCTCATGACGACGCTCCTTTGAAGAAGTGGACGGTTGTTGGACTTACATGCTGCGCAGCGCCACCATGGGGTGGATCTCGGTAGCTCGGCGCGCGGGGACGAAGCAGGCCACCGCGGCCACGCCGAGGAGGAGCAGGGAGACGGCCACGAACGTGACCGGGTCCGTGGGCTCGACCCCGAAGAGCAGGCTCGTGAGCACGCGGGTGAGCACCAGGGCGCCGGCCATTCCGAGGGCCAGCCCGGGGAGCACCAGCATCGCCGCCTGCCGCAGGATCATGAAGCGGACGTCGCCCGGCACGGCTCCGAGAGCCATGCGGATGCCGATCTCATGCGTCCGCTGGCTGACCGAGAAGGCCAGGATGCCGGCGATGCCCGCCGCCGTGATCACCAGGGCGAGGACGGCGAAGATGGCGAGCAGCGTCGTGGTCAGGCGCGACGGAGCGAGCGATTCGGCACGGACGTCCTCCAGGGTACGGACGTCGTGGACCGCCTGCTGCGGATCGATCGCACGCAGGGAATCCCGCACCAGCTTCTCGACCGTGGCGGCCGGCAGGTCGGACCGGACCAGCACGTTGCCAGTGTAGGAGGAGTACTGGGCGAACGGCCGGTAGATCTCGTCGGCCACCTCCTGGTCGAGCCCGTACTGCTTGACGTCGCCCACTACGCCTACGACCGTGCGCCAGTTTTCGCCCTGGTCGAGCGAGATCCTCTGGCCGAGCGGGTCCCGGTCCCCCCAGAAGCGGCGGACCAGGGACCGGTTGACGATCACGACAGGGGGAGCGTCCGCGTGGTCGCCCTCGTTGAAGGCCCGGCCCTTCAGGACGGGGATACCCAGGGTGCTGAAGTACTCGGCGCTCGCGAGCCGGAGGTCGACCGGCGCCGCGGCCTCGCCCGGGACCGGGGCGCGACCCTCGATGAGCAGCGCGTTGTTCCAGGGCACCGAGTCGTTGAGGGGGTAGGTCGTGCCCACCGCTACGGAGGCGACGCCGGGATGCGATCCGATCCGCTCCAGGAGGGCGTTGAAGACCCCCCAGGACCGCTCCTCGCTGTCATACCTGTTCCAGTCGAGGAACACGCCCGCGGCCGTCACGCGCTCGGGCCGGAAGCCCGGGTTGACCTGTTCCAGCTCCCAGAGGCTCCTCAGGGTGAGCCCGGCGCCGATCAGGAGCATGAAAGAGGCCGCGAGCTGGAACACGATCAGGGCGTTCCGCATCCGCAGGCTCTTTCCGCCTGCGGTACCCCGGTCGCCTCCCTCCTTGAGCATGGCCGTCGGGTCGTGGCGCGAGAACGCGGGCGCCACGCCGGCGAGGAGGCCCGTGAGCAGCGAAGCCCCGACGGTGAAGAGGAGGACCGTGCCGTCGACGCCGATCTCGTGGGCGCGCGGGGTGAAGCGTGCCGCAAAGGTGGTGAGGAGGCGCAGGGCGGGGAGGGCCAGGAGCAGCCCGGCCGCGCCGCCGGCCAGGGCCAGCAGGGCGCTCTCGGTCAGGAGCTGGCGCGCGATCCGTCCCCGGCCGGCGCCGAGGGCCGAGCGCAGGGCCAGCTCCCGCTGGCGCTGGACGAGGCGCGACAGGGTGAGGTTGGCCACGTTGGCGCAGACGATCAGGAGCACCAGGCCGACCGTGCCCAGGAGGATCAGCAGCTTGGGGCGGGCTTCGCGCACCAGCTCCTCGCGCAGCGGGAGGAGCGCGGCGTCGAAGCCCTGTTCGGCCGGGTAGTCCTCGGGGTACTCGGCGCGGAGCTGTCCGAAGACCCCGGCGAGGTCGGCGCGGGCCTGGGCCAGAGGGATGCCGGAGCGCAGCCGGCCGAAGGCGGTGAGCATGCGCATCTCTCGATCTGTAGCTGCGTGCTCGCTGGCGCGGAATGGGCAAGCGGTCGTGGGCATGTAGATCTCGTCCTCGGCCGGGTAGCGCGGGACCGGCGGCAGGACCCCGACCACGGTGTGGGTCTTGTCGTTCATCTCCATGGCCCGGCCCACGATCCTGGGATCGGAGCCCCGGCTCCGCCAGTATTCGTGGCTGAGGACCAGGACGGGCTCGGCGCCGGGCTTCTCGTCCTCGGGCCGGAAGGTGCGGCCGAGGATGGGCTTGACTCCGAGCACATCGAAGAAGCTCCACGACACCACGCCGGTCTGCACCCTTTGAGGCTCGCCCCGGTCGAGCAGGGTGAACCCCATGGTGTGGTGCTCCACGAGGTCGGCCAGGACGCGGCTGCGGGCACGGTAGTCGGCCATCTCCATGGGGGAGACGTGGACGTCCTCCTGCCCGGCCAGGGCGGCGCTCTGGCGCAGGATCACGAGGCGATCCTCCTGCGGATAGGGCAGGGGGCGGAGGAGGATGCCATGGACGGCGCTGAAGATGGCCGTGTTGGCGCCGATGCCGAGGGCCAGGATCAGGACCACGACCGCCGCGTAGCCGGGTTGCTTGCGCAGGGTGCGGGCGCCGTAGTGGAGGTCCTGGAGGAGCTGCTCCACCCAGCGGCCGCCACGCTCCTCGCGGCACTGCTCCTTGGTCTTCTCTACGCCGCCGAAGGTGCGCAGGGCCTCGGTGCGCGCCCGCTCCGGGGTCATGCCCCGGCGGACGTTCTTCTCCGTCTCCATCTCGATGTGGAAGCGCAGCTCCTGGTCCATCTCGGTCTCCGCGCGGTCCCTGGACAGGAGAGACCTCAGGGTCATCCGTAGTCCTTGCATGGCGATCTCCTAGGCCGTTTTTTCGGCGATCCTGAGGATGCGGTCGATGGCGGCGGACACGCGCTCCCAGTTCTCGGTCTCGGCATCGAGCTGGCGCCGGCCCTCCTGGGTCAGGCGGTAGAACTTGGCCTTGCGGTTGTTCTCGGAGGTCCCCCATTCCGCGGCGATCCACCCCTGGTGCTCCAGGCGGTAGAGGGCGGGGTAGAGGGAGCCCTGGTTGACCTGGAGCACGTCCCGCGAGACCTGCTGGATGCGCTGGGCGATCCCCCACCCGTGGGCGGCCTCCAGCGCGAGTGTCTTGAGGATTAGCATGTCCAGCGTGCCCTGCAGGAGGTCGGACTTGGCTTTGTTCATGACCGGCGTCTCTCCTAGATTGTCTACAGGAAGGATGCGCGGTCTCCTGTAGATTGTCAAGGGGAGATACGGGGGGAGGGCGGGAAAGGTTGCAGGGGCGGGGATGGCCCGCCCCAGGAGGAGGCTTACTTCTCGGGCACGAACTTGAGCGACACCGAGTTCATGCAGTAGCGCAGGCCGGTCTTGTCGCGGGGGCCGTCGGTGAAGACGTGGCCCAGGTGGCCGCCGCAGCGGGCGCAGTGCACCTCGGTGCGGGTCGAGAAGAAGCTGCGGTCCTCCTCGGTGCCGACGTTCTTCGGGTCGATCGGCTGCCAGAAGCTCGGCCAGCCCGTGCCCGAGTCGTACTTCGTGTCCGAGCTGAACAGCGGCAGGCCGCAGGCCGCGCAGACGTAGGTGCCCTTGCCCTTGTGGTCGTTGTACTCGCCGGTGAAAGCGCGCTCGGTCCCCTGCTTGCGGAGCACGTTGTACTGCTCCGGGGTGAGGACCTTCTTCCACTCTTCGTCGGTCTTGACCACCTTCTCGATTCCGTTGGCTACGTTCACGGTATTTCCTTTCTTCTCCGCGGCCGCCGAGTCGCAGGCGAGGCTCCCGGCGAGCAGGAGCAGGGTGAGCAGAGCTTTGGTTTTCACGTCAGGGTCCCCTTTTTCAGTCCAGGTTCACTCCGTTCTCCCGTAACAGTTCCGCGAAGGCGTTTTCATCCAGGGTCTTGACGCCGAGCTTCTGCGCGTCGTCGGCCTTCGACCCGGCATCCTCGCCCACGACCACGTAGTCGGTGGACTTGCTGACCGACCCGGTGGCGCGGGCGCCCAGGGACTCGATCAGCTCCTGGGCCTGCTTGCGGGAGAAGCGGGACAGGCCGCCGGTGAAGACGAACTTGAGCCCCGCAAACGGTTGTACGGACCTGACCGCCGGCTTGGACTCTTCTTCCTGAAGCGCGAGCTTCTTCACCAGCGCGTCCAGCACCTCGGCGTTGTCCGGCTGGGCGAAGAAGGCCGTGATCTGCTCCGTCATGCGCGGCCCGATCCCCTGGACCTCTTGCAGAGCAGCCTCGTCCGCCGAGCGCACGCGCTCGAACGAACCGAAGTGCCGCGCGAGGTCGCGGGCCACGGCCGTGCCTACCTCGGGGATGCCCAGGCCGTAGAGGAAGCGGGATAGCTCCACCTTCGAGGCAGCCTTGCGCAGGGCCTCCACCAGGTTGTTCGCCGACTTGTCCGCGAACCCCTCCAGCTTCACGAGCTGGTCCGCCTGGAGATCGAAGAGGTCGGGGAGCTGCTTGACCAGCCCCTCGGACACGAAGAGCTTGGCCGTCTCGTCGCCCAGCCCCTCGATGTCGAGGGCGTTGCGCGAGGCGAAGTGGACGATGCGGCCGGCGAGCTGGGCCGGGCACTCGAAGCTGTTGGGACAGACCGTGAACGGACCGCGCTCCGTGAGCGGAGTGCCGCAGGAGGGGCAGACGTCCGGCATCCGCCACTCAGGCGCCCGCTCGCGGTCGGGCTCCTCGATGCGCTCGATGACCTGGGGGATGACGTCGCCGGCCCGCTGCACGCGTACCCGGTCCCCCTCGCGGACGTCCTTCCTCGCCACCTCTTCCCGGTTGTGGAGGGTGGCCCGGGCGACGGTCACGCCGCCGATTTCAACGGGGAGCATGATCGCGACCGGGGTGACCACGCCGGTGCGGCCGACGCTGGGGAGGATGGAGAGGATGCGGGTGACCTCCTTGCGCGGCGGGAACTTGAAGGCGAAGGCCCAGCGCGGATGGCGGGTCGTCCATCCCAGGACGTCCCGGGCCTCCAGGTCGTTCAGCTTGATGACGATGCCGTCGATCTCATAGCCCAGGTCGTCCCGTTTCTCCTCCAGCCCCTTGTGGTACTCGAGGATCTCCTCCACGGCCTTCGCCTTGCGGATGAGGCCGTTGACGCGCAGCCCCCAGTTTCGGAGCGCCTCCAGCACCTCCCACTGGGTCTCGAGGTCCAGCTCCTCGGAGGCCAGGATGTCGTAGGCGTAGAGCTCCAGGGGGCGGGAGGCGGTGAGCTGGGGATCGAGCTGGCGCAGGGCCCCGGCCGCGGCGTTGCGCGGGTTGGCGAACGGCTCCTTGCCCTCGGCCATCAGCCTTTCGTTCAGCTTGTCGAACGCGTCCGCGTGCATGACGACCTCGCCGCGGATGGAGAGGAAGGGGGGCACCGGGCGTTCGCTGTCTCTCAGACGGAGGGGGACGCTCTGCATGGTGCGGACGTTGGCCGTGATCCCCTCGCCCCGGCGGCCGTCGCCGCGGGTGGAGGCCTGGAGCAGGGTGCCGTTCTGATAGACCAGCTCGACCGAGGCGCCGTCCAGCTTGGGCTCCAGCGCGTACTCCACGGGGAAGTCGGAGCCGAGCCCCTTGCGCACCCGCTCGTCGAAGCGGCGCAGGCTGGCCTCGGACTGGTCCGAGTCCAGGGAGAGCATGGGCGCGGCGTGCTCGATCGTGGCGAAGCTGGTCAGCGGCTGGCCCGCGACCCGCTGGGTGGGCGAGTCGTCGGTGACGAGGTCCGGGTACTTTTCCTCCAGCGAGACGAGCTCCCGGTACAGCTTGTCGTACAGCTCGTCGGAAATTTCGGGAGCGTCCTTCACGTAGTAGAGGTAGTCGTGGTGGCGGATGTCCGACCGGAGCTGGGCGATCCGCGCCGTGGCTTTCTCTTGGTCCATCGTCCCCTTGTGCCCCCTGTCCCCCCCTGTTCCCATCATTGGGCGGGTCTTTTGCAGCGCCGATGCTAGCACCGGGGATGGCGTTGGAGTTTCTCCGGAGACATGATGTGGCCATGACCTCTCTCTGGACTCGCGGCGGCCTTACCTGGAAAGAGCTGGGGGTCCGGCTCTGGCGACAGATCTTCGAGGACGAGCTGCTGGGACGCTGCGCCGAGCTGGCCTACTTCTTCCTCTTCTCGGCCTTCCCGCTGCTCCTGTTCCTCACCACCCTGCTCGGCTACCTGGTCGGGACGAGCACGGCCCTGCGCTGGAACCTGTTCTGGTACATCGCCCGGATCTCGCCGAGCCAGGAGGTGACGACCCTCCTGAGCGACACGCTGAACGAGATCACGGTGGCGCGCAGCGGGTGGAAGCTCTACCTGAGCCTGTTCGCCGCCATCTGGATCGCCTCGAACGGCATGATCGCCGTGGGCCGGACGCTCAACATCGCCTGCGGCCTCAAGGAGACCCGCCGGTGGTGGAAGCGGCGGATCATCTCCGTCGTCCTGACCATCGTCTTCGCGGCGCTGATCATCTGCGCCCTGGGCGTCATCTTCTACGGCGGGGCGATCGCCGGTCTGCTGGCCGAGTACCTGGGTCCATTCGTGGCCGTGGCCTGGCACGTGCTGCGCTGGCCGCTGCTGCTGGTCTTCGTGGTGCTCTCCTTCGAGGTGCTCTACAACTACGCGCCCAACCTGGGGGAGGGGCCGAGCCGCCAGTGGGGGACCCCGGGGGCGGTCACGGCCGTGGCCCTCTGGCTGCTGGCCTCGTTCGGCCTGCGCACCTACCTTGGCTACTTCCACGCCTACAGCACGGCCTACGGCTCGGTCGGGGCGATCATCGTGCTCCTGACCTGGTTCTACCTGACCGGGTTCGCCATCCTCATGGGGGGCGAGGTCAACTCGGAGATCGGCAAGGAGCTTTCGCGGCTCAAGGAGCTGGAGGAGGGGAAGGAGACGCCGGAGGAGCGCCGGAGAAAGCGCCGCCGGCTGCTGCGCACCGTCCCCCGGTTGCGCGGCTAGGGAGTCTGCTCCAGCTCCATCTTGAGCGAGAAGAACCGCAGCAGGTCCTTGAGCGTGAGGATGCCCAGGAGCCGGTCCCCTTCGGCAACCATCAGGCGGGAGATGCCGGTGCGGCTCATGGCAGAGAGGGCCGTCATGGCGTCGGTCTCGGGCCGCACGGTGTTCTCGGGGCTGCAGTGCTTCGCCAGGGCGCCCACGGTGGTGGTCTCCCACTCGTCGCGGGGCAGCTCCTTGACCTGGCGGGTGGTCACGCACCCGATCAGCCGGCCGGAGTCGTCGAGCACCGGGTAGAGCTTGAAGTGGTGGCGGTAGACGTAGTCCTGGACCAGCTCGCTGACCGGGATCTGGCGCGGCACCGTGACCGGATCGGTCTGCATGAAGCGGGCGACCGGCTCGCCCTCGAAGGCGCGGCGCAGGAGGAGCTGCTGGTAGGACATCTGCGCGGCGTTGCGCAGGAAGAAGCCGAGCAGGAACAGGTACAGGCCGCTCCAGTTGCCCCGGATCACCATGAGGATTCCCACCGCGATGAGGAGCAGGCCGAATCCGGACCCGATCCGGGAGCTGACGCGGGTGGCCTGGCGCAGGCTCCCTTTCCAGTGCCAGAGGAGGGAGCGGAGGACCCGGCCGCCGTCGAGAGGGAAGGCGGGGATCAGGTTGAACGCGACCAGCATGCCGTTGATGGCGGCGAGGTAGGCTACGACCCCCAACAGGGGGACGGGCAGGCCCGCCCCGCTGCCGGCCGCGCTCAATCCCCATCCCGCGAGAGCAATGGCCAGGCTCATGGCCGGGCCCGCGATGGCCACCCAGAACTCCGCCTTGGGGTGGGGGGACTCGGCCGACATCTCGGCCACACCGCCGAAGAGGAAGAGGGTGATCCCGCGCATGGGGATGCCGTAGCGGCGGGCGACCAGGGAGTGGGCCAGCTCGTGCACCACGACCGAAGCGAACAGCCCGAGGGTACCGGCCACGCCCATCCACCAGTAAACCCCCCGGGGGAGCCCCGGGTGCTGGACCGGAAAGAACCGGCTGGCGAGGTCCGAGGTGGACAGCACGGCGATGATGAACCAGCTCGGATCGAGCCGGACCGCGAAGCCGAAGAGTGTGAAGAGATGGATTCCCCGCCCGAACACAGGGTTGAGTTTAATGCACGCGTGGTGCCGGAGGCCCTCACCCCGTCCCCTCTCCCGCCTCCCCACTCCCCCTCCCCGGGAGAGGGGCGCCACCGCCCACCCTTCAAGCTTGCCGGTCAGTCTCCCCCTCTCCCGGGGAGGGTGTGCTCGGGTGGACCGGGAGAGGGGGCCGGGGGGTGAGGGCCTCCGGCGAGTCCGTGTCCGGCTCGACCGGGCTGTAGAGATCCCGTCGGCGCGCCAGGTCCTCGACCACGGCCTTCTTGAACCCCCTGGGGCCGTAGACGGCCATCATCTGCTCCCGGTACGCGCCGATTTCCACCAGCTCCAGACGCATGCGGATCTTCTGGAACACCCGCGGGTTCTTCTCGCCCGGGACCTGCACGTGGTGGAGGCCGCCGCTGTAGGCCAGCAGCATGCGGCCTTCGCCGATGGACTCCAGGATGTCCGCGATGCCGCCGCGCACCGTCATGGGCCTCCCCTCGGAATCCAGGCCGCTGGCCCGCTTCATCCGCCCCTCGGGGAGGATGACCACCATCGCGTCCGGATCGATCTTCCGCAGCACCTCGCTCCAGGTCTCATCCCGCTCGCGGGTGATGGAGATGACTTTGTGGGCGATCAGGCCGAAGAACTTCCCGACCACGGCGCGGTCGGCGGTCTTCGACGCGATCGGGACGACGCCGTGGCGGGCCAGGCGCCAGAGGAAGAGGTTGGGGCAGCCGCCGGCGAACAGCGGCTCGTACAGGCTCGTGTGGTTCAGGAACGCGACGATCCGGTGGCGCCGCCAGCGGTCGGGCGGCGGATTCCCGATCCACTCCATGCCGATCCGGTAGAAGATCCGGGCGGCGATCTTCACCCCGAGCAGGATCAGGAACACCAGGTAGGAGCGCACGAGGGGAGATTCTATGCCGAACCTCCCCATGGGAGAGCGGTGATACGCTACCGCGTCCGAGGAGACCTCGAATGGCAGAGCCACCCCAGAACCCCGCCGGCCTCTCCAAGGTCTCGGCCATCGTCACCACGCTCAACGAGGAACAGCACATCGCGGAGTGCATCGAATCGCTCCTCTGGTGCGACGAGATCCTGGTCGTGGACTCCTTCTCGACCGACCGCACGCCGGAGATTGCGCAGCGGTTCGACAAGGTCCGGTTCTACCAGCGCACCTACTACGGCTCGGCCGCCCAGAAGAACTGGGCCATGGACCAGGTCGAGAACGAGTGGATCCTGATCTTCGACGCCGACGAGCGCTGCACCCCGGAGCTCCAGAAGGAGATCGAGGAGCTCCTCGCCCGGAACCTGCAGCACGACGCCTATACGATCAAGCGCCGCGTCTACTTCATGAACCGGGTCATCCGCTTCTCCGGCTGGCAGCACGACCGGGTCGTGCGCCTGGTCCGGCGCGGCACGGCCCGCTATCCCAACCGCCGGGTGCACGCCGACATGATCACCCGCGGCCCCGCGCCCGTGCTGCACAACTCCATGCTCCACTACATGACGGACTCGTTCGACGAGTACGCCCGCCGCATCGAGAAGTACAGCTTCTGGGGCGCGGCCCAGAACTGGAGGGAGGGGCGCAAGGCCGGGTTCACGCAGGTCTTCGGCCGCTCGATCTGGCGCTTCCTGCGCACCTACATCTTCCAGCTCGGCATCCTCGACGGCATGCACGGCCTGGTCTTCTGCATGCTCCAGTCCTACGGCACCTACCTGAAGTGGTCGCTGCTCTGGGGCTGGCACGTCAACGCCGCCCGCGGACGCATGCCCAACCTGCCGCCCTTCGACGACAGCGAGAGCACCTGGCGGCCTCTGGAGGAAGAGGCCCCGGCCCCCGAGTCGTAACATTTTTCGCCGCCGGCTCGTAAGACCCCCTGGAGGGTCTTCCATGACAGGACTGGCGCGCGATCTTCGTTACGGCATCCGCATGCTGGCCAAGAACCCCGGCCTCAGCCTGGCCGCGGTGCTGGCTTTCGCTCTGGGCATCGGCCTTTCGACGGCCATGTTCAGCATCGTCTACGGTGTCATCTTTCGCGGGCTCCCCTTCGAGGAGCCCGAGCAGTTGGTGCACATCGAGAACAACAACCCGTCCAAGGACCAGCGCAGCCTGGAGGTCTTCCTCCAGGACTATGTGGAGCTGCGCGAGCGGCAGAAGTCGTTCGAGGACCTGGGCGGCTTCTACATGGGCACCGTCAACCTGAGCGGTGACGAGAAGCCGGAGCGCTACGAAGGGGCCTTCATGTCCGCCAATAGCTTCGGCCTGCTGCGCGCCACGCCGCTGATCGGCCGGGGCATCCAGCCCGGCGAGGACTCCCCGGGCGCCGAGCCGGTCGTGATCCTGGGCTGGGGGGTCTGGCAGAAGCGCTACAACGGCGATCCGGAGGTGATCGGCCGCAAGGTCCGGGTCAACGGCCAGGCGGGGACGATCGTCGGCGTCATGCCGCAGGGCTTCGCCTTCCCGGTATCCCAGGAGGTCTGGGTGCCGATGCGCCTCGACCCGCTGAAGACGCCGCGCGGCCGGGGGGAGACCCTGGAGGTCTTCGGCCGGCTGCGGGACGGGGTCTCCATCGAGCAGGCGCGGGCCGAGCTGGGCGGGATCGCGCAGGCCCTGGCCAAGCAGTTCCCCGAGACCAACGAAGGGCGCGGAGTCGTGATCAAGCCCTACACCGACGAGTACATCGGCGAAGAGCCCCGTGCCCTTATCGTGATCATGCTGGCGATCTGCCTGGCCGTCCTGTTGCTCGCCTGCGTCAACGTGGCCAGCCTGATCATGGCCCGCGCGTCGAAACGCACCCGGGAGATCGCCATCCGCTCCTCCCTGGGGGCCGACCGCCGGCGCCTGATCAGCCAGCTCCTGACCGAGAGCGTGCTGCTCTCCCTGGTGGGAGCCCTCCTCGGCGTGCTGCTCGCCTACGTGGGGATCAAGGTCTTCAACGCGGCCATCGCGGACACGCAACCGCCGTTCTGGCTCAAGATCGCCATCGACCCGGCGGCCCTGCTCTTCGCCCTGGGGGCGACTCTGGTCGCCGGGGTGGTTTCCGGCCTGGTGCCCGCATACCAGGCTTCGCGGACCGACGTCAACGAGGTGCTCAAGGACGAGGGCCGGGGCTCCTCCAGCCTCCGCATGGGTATCTTCACCCGCTCGGTGGTGGTCGTGGAGGTGGGCCTCTCCTGCGTCATCCTGATCGGCGCCGGCCTGATGATCCAGAACGTGCTCAAGATGGATGACCGGATCGAGATCGACACCGCGAACCTGTTCACGAGCCGCATCGCCCTGTTCGAGTCGGCGTACCCGGAGGAGGCTCAGCGCGCGCGCTTCTTCGACACGCTGCTGACCCGGCTGCGGGAGGACCCCGCCGTGGTCTCGGCCGCGGCCAGCACCTACCTGCCCGCGGCGGGGACCGGGGCGCCGCGTTTCGCGATTGAAGGGGCCGCCTATCCCAAGGAGGAGGACCAGCCGCGGGCGCACATGGCCTGGGTGTCCTCCGGGTTTGTCCGTACCTTCAACGCCGAGGTCCTCCGGGGGCGCGACTTCGACTCGCGGGATACCACCAGCAGCCTGCCGGTGGCGCTGGTCAACCGCAGCTTCGTCGAGAAGTTCTGGCCCGGGCAGGACCCGATCGGCCGGCGCATCCGGTTCACCGACGCCGAAGATCCCGCGGCCGAGCCCTGGCGCACGGTGATCGGCGTGGTCCCGGACCTGGGCATGGCCGAGATCGAGGACAACGACTTCGGTCCGGAAGGCTTCTACATCCCCCTGGCGCAGGACTGCCCCGGCTTCGTCAGCCTGGTGGTGCGCACCCGCGACGCAAACCCGCTCGCGATCACCGAAAAGGTGCGGGCGCACGTGACCGCCTTGGACAAGGACCTGCCCATCTACTTCATCCGCTCGATGGAGGAGGTGGTGGCGCAGACGGGATTCTTCCAGAACCTGTTCGCCACGCTGTTCGCGATCTTCGGCATGGTCGCGCTGGTGCTCGCCTCGGTGGGTATCTACGGCGTGATCGCCTTCTCGGTCGAGCAGCGCACGCAGGAGATCGGCATCCGCATGGCGCTCGGGGCGCGGCAGAGCAGCGTGCTCGGCCTGATCCTGCGGCAGGGGATGCTGCAGCTCCTCCTCGGGCTCGGGCTGGGGCTCGTCCCGGCCTGGTTCCTGGGGAAGATGCTCGGCGGCATCCTGGTCGGGGTGCAGCCGTACGATCCCCCGACCTTCGTGGGGGTCTGCCTGCTGCTCGCGGGCGTGGCGCTCCTCGCCTGCTGGGTCCCCGCCCAGCGCGCCAGCCGCACCGATCCGCTTGTGGCGATCCGGTACGATTAGAGGATGGAACGCATCCTCGACCACCTGCGCGGCCGGCGCGACGAGATGCTGGCCCTGGCGCGGGAGCTTGCCCTGCTGGAGTCTCCGTCCCGCGTGCCGGAAGCGCAGGAGCCCCTCTTCGTCCGGCTCGCCGCGGCACTCGAAGAGGTCGGCCTCCGTCCCCGCCGCCTTCAAGGCAAGACGAGCGGAGGGCAGATTTTCGCCGCGCCCCCGCACCCGCGCAAGCCGGGCCAGCTCCTCGTCGGCCATTGCGACACGGTCTGGCCGATGGGCACCCTCGAGCGCATGCCGGTCGAGCTGCGCGACGGCCGGCTTTACGGTCCCGGCACCTATGACATGAAGGCGGGGCTGGTGCAGGGGATCTTCGCCCTGCGCGCCCTTCGGGATCTGGGTCTGGAGCCGCCGCTGGCACCGTCCTTCTTCATCAACTCGGACGAGGAGCTTGGCAGCGTGGAGTCGGCGGACCGCATCCGCCGTCTGGCCCGCCGGGTGCGGCGGGTGTTCGTGCTGGAGCCCTCCCTGGGTCCCGAGGGGAAGCTGAAGACCGCCCGCAAGGGGATCTGGCGCTTCCGGGTGACGGTGCGGGGCCGCGCCGCCCACTCCGGCCTCGACCCCGAGAAGGGGGCGAGCGCCATCCTGGCGCTCGCCCAAGTCATCCAGTCTCTCTACGCGCTCGCCGATCCGGACCGGGGCGTTACAGTCAACGTCGGCGTGATCGGCGGGGGAGTGACCTTCAACGTGGTCGCGCCCGAGGCCTGGGCCGAGGTGGACGTGCGCGTGCTCCGCGCGGAGGACGGCCAGGCTTTCGAACGGGCTTTCAGGGCTATGGAGCCGGCCGTGCCCGGCACGAGCTTCGAGATCGAAGGAGGCATGAACCGCTACCCCCTGGAGCCGAACCCCAGGAACCGCGCGCTCTGGCACGCGGCCGAGCGCTGCGCCCGCCGGCTCGGGATCGAGCTGGGAGAGGGCACGGCGGGAGGGGGATCGGACGGCAACTTCACCAGCCAGCACGCGGCCACGCTCGATGGCCTGGGCGCGGTCGGCGACGGCGCGCACGCGCTCCACGAGCACGTGGTGATCGACCGCATGCCCGAAAGGGCGGCGCTCCTGGCGGGATTGTTGCTAGAGCCCGTAGCGTAGAAGTAGAAGTCTGCCGTACCGGCTCCCAGGGGGGATGCCGGGACCGGGGCGGAAGGAGACGTCGTAATGAGAAGGGCGGTCCTGTCGTTGCTGTTCCTGGTATTGGGTATTGGGGGTATTGGACATACTGGAGAGGCCCTCGCCGGGACGTCGAAGTACTCACTCACCAAGGAAGAGATCAAGAAGGCGGAGAAGCGGCTCGCCGAGCTCGGTTACTGGGCCGGTCCGGCCGACGGCGTCTGGGACGCCGCGTCGAGGCACGCGCTGATCGCCTTCCAGAAGATCGAAGGGGCGCGCCCCACCGGTACGCTCACGCGGGCCGAGTACAACGCCCTGACCGACTCGGCGCAGAGCGTGCCCAGGCCCCGCCAGACGGGAGACACCCATATCGAGGTGGACCTCGCCCGCCAGGTCCTCTACCTGGTCGACGCCGAGGGCAAGGTCGGGAACATCCTGCCGATCTCCTCCGGGAGCGGGAAGCGCTTCTACGAGAACGGCTACCCCGAGACCCATGCCGTGACTCCCTGCGGCCCCCTGGGGGTGTACTCCAAGGTATCCGGCTGGAAGAAGAGCCCGCTGGGGGAGATGCACAATCCCATGTACATCGTCGGGGGCATCGCGATCCACGGCAGCCTGGACGTCCCTCCATATCCGGCGAGCCACGGCTGCATCCGCATCCCCATGTTCGCCTCCCAGCGCCTGCCCGGGATGATTCCGGTGGGCACGCCGGTTCTGGTATACGGCTGCAAGGAAGAGAAGGAAGAGCTGGCCGCGAAATAGGGAACCAAAACGCGCCGGCTCGCTCTAAACTATTGTCGGTATGCGAGCCCCCAACAAGCACGACCTCATCCAGGCCGAGATCAACCTGATGCCGTTGATCGACATCGTCCTGGTGCTGGTGATCATTCTCATGGTGGTGGCCCCCCTGGTCCGGGCCAGCGCGCCGCCGCCGTCGACGGCCGCGACGGCCGGGAAAGCCGCGGGACCCGCGCCATCCTCCGGGGCCGGGGTGCTGGCCCTGGACGAGCCGCAGCTCCCCGTGGAGATCCTCGCCGACGGCAGCCTGGTCGTGGATGGCCGGCCGGTCTCCCACACCGACCTGCAAACGACCCTGGGGGAGATCTGGTCCCTCACTCCCAACCGGCCGGTGCTCGTGAAGGGTGACCGGCACGTCCGCTACGCCCAGGTGCGCTGGGTCCTCCAGTCGGTCAACGCCGCCGGCTTCCGCCGCGCGGGCCTCACGGCCGGTTCGCGCTAGCCCTTCAGCGCCAGCCCCAGAATCCCCGGCAGCTTTGTGAAGGACGGGTCGGCCTCGAAGCGGACCAGCTTCGGGGTGATCCTGTGGGTCGTGCGGTGGCTCGCGAACCAGATCGGCTTGGGCCAGACCCGGAACGGGGCGTGAAGCACCGTCTTCTGCGGGCGGTCGAACATCAGGATGTTGTGCACCATCCCGACACCGGACTGGATGTCCTGCCGGGTGTGGCCGGGGAAGGCACCCCAGGGCGTCACCACGATGCCGTAGCCCGCCGCCGACCAGTGGTTGATCCCCACCGTGCCGTAACGGAGATCGGCCACGGCGCGGTCCACGGCGTCCTTCACCGCGGGATCCCTCAGGGAAGAGGGGTGGACGATGATCGTCGCGTTCAGCGTCCCCCAGAGCGTATCGTTGCAGAAGGCCACGGCGCGGTCGATGAACTCCGCCGCGCTCTCGGCCTGGATGACCGTCTCCGCGCAGATGCCGCAGAACGCCTCGCTCCGGAAGCAGATGTCGTCCCGGTTCTCCGGCGGCACCCCAGGGATCAGGGTCCAGGGGAGGTGCTCCCCGATGTTCTCACCATCATGCTCGCCGAAGCGCTCGGCCTCCGGGTGGGCTTTCAGGAAGGTGTCGAAGCGGTCCGCGGCGCCGGGGTACCAGGCCTTGCGCGTGGGTACCTTGCCCAGGGCCTCCCGCAGGGCCTTCATCAGCGGCTGCCGCTGCGGCGACGAGCCGTGCTGGATGATCACGCGCGACGTGGTGCAGTTGAAGCCGGCGTTGTTCGTCAGCATGGTGGCCAGGTTCGTGGCGTGGTACTCCAGGTCGGTCTCACCCCAGGAGCCCTCTGGTCCCGGCACCACGATCACCGGGGTGAGGTTGCCGAGCTCGGCCGTGAAGCGCTTGGCCACGAGCGGCTCGTCCCGCTCCTTGCGCCGCGCTCCCTCTTCTCCGCCACCGAACACGATCGCTTCATAGGTCCGGTCCGAGCCGGTGATGTGGAGCTCGTCCACTCCCGGGTGGGAGGCAAGGTAGGCCCCCTCCTCGGCTCCGCCGTAGACCACGCGCAGGAACCCGCGGTCGATCAGGGCCTTGAAGCCTTCCTCCAGGAGCAGCCCCAGGTAGACGTTGGCCGGATGGGTCTTGAAGAGGACGACCTGGTCCTCCACGAACAGTTTGTAGAGCGCGTCCATCGGGCCGATGGAGGAGACGTTGCCGCCGCCGAGCACCAGGGCGACCCCTCCGTTGCGCTCGCGGGCGTGATAGGCCACGGCCATGGTCTCGGGGAGGCTTTCGGCCGTGACACCGGGCTCCATCCAGACGTCGGCGGTGACGCCGGTGTAGAAGATCTGGTCCCAGACGTCGTAGGGGAAGACCCGGACCGTGACTTGGCCGTCCGGCCGCGTGCGCACCGAGCCCGGGATTCGCGGCCGGCCGTGCACCTCGACGTCCCAGAGCGCCTTCTTGAGCAGCCGCAGGTTGCGGATGACGAAGTAGGGGCCGACCAGCGCCTCCTCGCCGGAGGAGGGGTGGGACGGGTCGAGCCCCTCGGCCTCGACGCACGCCTCGGCCCAGCGGTCGGCAACGCCGAGGAAGCTCCGGGTCAGCTCCTCCAGCAGGGAGATCCGGTCGCGCACCGGCACCAGCGTCCACGCCTGCCGGTGGGCCTGGAGATCCCGGACCGCGGCATCCATGGCTTCGCGCGAAGTGGAGGAGAGATTGGGGGCAGAGGCGGTGGCAACGGTGGTCGGCGGCATGGGGCGGGTCCTCCTGGGGCTCAGCCTACACGAACAGCGATACCACCTCGAAACGTTCCACGTCCACCAGCCCCTTGTCCGTGAGCTTCAGGGAGGGGATCACCTCCAGGGCGAGGAAGCTCATGGCCATGAACGGGTCGCGCAGCCGGGCTCCCAGTTGATGGGAGCGGTCGAGGAGGCGCTGCAGCTTGTCGCGCACGTGCTCGATCTCCCAGTCGGACATGAGCCCGGCGATGGGCAGCGGGAGCACCGACTGGCTCTGCTCGCCCTCGGCCACGGCCAGGCCCCCGCCGGCCTCGGCCACGGCCCGCGCCGCGGTGCGCATGGAGACGTCGTCCGCCCCGATCACCACCAGGTTGTGATGGTCGTGCGCCACCGTGCTCGCGATCGCCCCCCGCGTCAGCCCGATCCCCTGGACGAACCCGAGCCCGATGTTGCCCGTGCCGTGGTGGCGCTCGATCACAGCCATCTTCAGGAGGTCGTTCTGGGGATCCGCCAGCGCCCATCCATCGCGGACGGGGACCTCCCGCGTCAGGTGGTGCGTGATGAGCTGGTCCGGGATGGCTCCGATCACGCGCACGTGTTTGCCGACGGCTCGGATACGGAAGTCGAGCCGTCCGGGATCGAGCCGGACCGTCCGCGGCATGTGGTCGTACCGGCGGTGCCGCCGGGGATGGACCATCGCGCCCTCCTGGGCCAGCAGCTCGCCCGAGACGAAGACCATCTCTGCCCGCGGCGCGGAGAGGTCGGAGAACACCACCAGGTCTGCTCGGCGGCCGGGCGCGATGGCCCCGCGGTCGTCCATCCGGTAGTGCGTGGCCGTGTTCAGGGTCGCCATGCGGATCGCGGTCACCGGGTCGATCCCGTCTGCAATGGCGATGCGGACGAGGTGGTCGATCGACCCCTCTCCCAGCAGGTCGATCGGATGGCGGTCGTCCGTGCACAGGCAGAGCCGCCGCTCGTTGGCCGGAGTGACGAGCGGGAGCAGGTCGCGCAGGTTGCGGGCGTTGCTCGCCTCGCGCAGGAAGATGGTCAGCCCCACCCGCAGCTTCTCCCGCGCCTCCTCGACCGTGACGCACTCATGGTCCGAGCTGATGCCGGATGCCGCGTAAGCCGACAGCCGGTGGCCGGAGAGGCCGGGGCAGTGGCCGTCGACCATCCGGCCGCGGAAGACGCGGAGCTTGGCGAGGACCTCCGCGTCCCCCTGCACCACGCCCGGGAAGTTCATGACCTCGGCGAGGCCGAGAACCTTGGGCTCGGCCAGCAGCCCGGCAAGGTCTGCCGCGCCCAGCCGCGCCCCCGACGTTTCGAGCTCCGTGGCCGGCACGCAGGAAGGGGCGTTGACCCAGACGTCGAGAGGGGAGCCCGCGGCATCCCCAAGCATGAAGCGGATGCCTTCGAGGCCGAGCACGTTGCCGATCTCGTGCGGGTCCGTGATGACGGTCGTGACCCCCCGCGGCACCACGGCCCGCGCGAACTCCGCGGGCGGCACCATCGAGCTCTCGATGTGGACGTGGGCGTCGAGGAGGCCGGGGCAGACGTAGCGCCCGCCGAGATCGATCTCCCTCTCCGCCTGATAGCCCTCTCCGACCCCGGCAATGGCCGGTCCCGCGACCGCGATGTCCGCGGGGTGGATCTCCCCCGAGAGGACGTTGACCAGGCGGGCGTTGCGCAGCAGCAGGTCGGCCGGCTCGTCGCCGCGCGCCACCGCGAGGGTCCGGGGGAGGTTCATCTCCCCGATGCTACACCCCTAGCGGCTCCTTCGGCATCACCACCCAGAGGATGACGTATGCGACCGTGCCGGGGAATCCTACGGACAGGATCGAGATGATCACGTAGGCGATGCGCACCGCGCTCGGGCTCCAGCCCAGCCAGTCGGCGATGCCTCCGCACACGCCGGCGATGACCTTGTCTTCACGGGAACGGTAGAGACCCATGGTCTTTCCTCCTTCTTCCTTCCACCCTTTACAACGTGCCGGGGCCGCTCAGGTTTCACTGCCGGGATCGAGCCCCAGGTCCTGGCCCGCGCCGTGGCGCGCCGCCGAGATCGCGGCGGTGAACAGGCCGCAGGTGAGCCCCCAGACGAGCAGGCCGATCAGGGTCATCCATCCCGCGTTGTCCACCGGCCGGGCGATGCTGATCAGCGGCGTCATCATGTCGAAGGCCGCCTCCGTGCCCGCCTTGGTCGCGTCGTTGACCACCTTGAGAGCGGACAGAAAGGCCGTGAGCAACGCGCCGGAAGCGAACCCCACGAACGCCCCGGCCAGGCCGCGGACCGTCAGCTCGCCCGCGGTGAGCGGCCGGCGGATCCTCGGCGGCTCGATGCGGAACTCGACGTCGCGGGCATTCCAGGGCACGAAGCGCGACAGCATCACCATCCCCGGGATGCCCACGGCCATCGTGGCCCAGAAGAAGGTCTCCCAGCCCACCGAATAGGCGGAGAAGCCGGCGATCGGACCGGCGAGGATGCGCGGCAGTCCGAACAGGCTGGAGAAGAGCGCGTACTGCGTGGCCGAGAAGCGCTTCTGCGTCATGCGCAGCAGCAGCACCGAGAAGGCGCCGCTCCCGAGGCCGCTCGACAGCGTCTCGAAGCCGATGGCGGAGAGCATCAGCGTCCGGTTGACCTCGCCCTCGGCGGCGATCAGGGCATAGCCGGCGTTCGAGAAAATCTGGAAGAAGCCGAAGACCCAGAGCGCGCGGCCGAGGCCGAGCGGCGCGGTGAGCAGGCCGCCGATGAACGTGCCCAGGACGTTGCCGACCACGCCGACCGTGGACAGGGCCACGCCGCGGTCCACCTCGTTGTAGCCCATGTCGATCAGGAACGGGCGCTGGAGCGACTGCGCGAGCTGGTCCGCGAGCTTGTAGAGGATGATGAAGGCCAGGATCTCCAGCGCGCGGTGGCGGGCGAGGAACCCCAGGAAAGGGTGCCAGACCGCCTCGGTGAGAGTCTTCGGCGCCAGGGCCGTGCCCGGCGGCTCGGGGGCCTTCCACGTGACCAGCAGCATGGGCAGGTAGAGGCAGGCCAGGACGATGTTGACCGTGGACCAGCCCCACTTGCCGGCCAGGGTGATGGCTGTGCCGCCGGCAACCCAGATCATGCCGACGCGGTAGAGGAAGTTGCGCGCGCCCACCGCGATCGCCTGCTCCTCGGGGCGCAGCACGTCCACGGCGTAGGCGTCCACGGCGATGTCCTGGCTGGCCGCGGCAAAGGCGATGGCGAAGGCCAGGGCGGCCACGACCCAGGGGGTGTCCGGATGGTCGCCGACGCCCGCGAGCATCAGGGTGAAGGCGAAGAGCAGGATCTGGGTGATGAACGCCCAGCCGCGCCGCCGTCCGAGCTTCGGCGGGACGAAGCGGTCCATGAGCGGTGCCCAGAGGAACTTGAACGTCCACGGCGCCTGCGCCAGGGTGATGAGCCCCACGACCCGGATGTCCACCCCGATGTCGCGCATCCAGTCCGGAATGGCGATCCAGACCAGCCCCAGCGGCATGCCGGACGAGAACGACATCAGCGTCACCGACGCCGTGCGCCAGGACGTGAACGCCCGCAGAAGGCTCACCCAGGTGCCGGGCTTCTTCGGGGGATGTGTGGTCATTGCGGGATTCTAGAGCGCCTCGACCCTGGCGCGCAGCCGGACGAGGCCCTGGTCGACGCCGGCGAGCTCTCCCCGCACCTCGGTCAGCTTGTCGCGCTCGGAGCGGACGAAACGGGTGTACGGGCCGATCGCCTCGTCGATGCGGCGCGCGCCCTCGTCGATCTCGCTGTCGAACTGGCTGGTCAGGCCGCTCATGAGCTGCTCGCGCAGCTCGGCGATCCGGTTGCGCAACTCCTTCTTCGCATCGTGACGCCGGTTGGGGATGATGAAGAACCCGAGGACCGCGATCGTGCCCGCGGCGATGATGCCGGTGAAGTCCGCGGCGGCGGTCACCGCGATGTGGGTCAGCACCGCGCCGAGCCCGAGCGCCCCGACCTCGACCAGCGCCGTGCCCGCCACCGCCACTTGCACCGACTCCGCCATCCGCGTGGACTCGGCCTCCTTGTCGTACGTCTGGATCGAGCGCTGCGCCGACCGTCCCACGCTGTCGAGCAGCCGCGTGCGGTCGAAGTCGAAGCTGCCCCCGACCCGGCCGACGATGCGGTCCGCGTGCGCGTGCCGGCGCCGCGAGATGTGATCCATGATCGCCTGCCACTGCCGGAGGTCCGAGGAGACCAGCCAGTCGATGACCTCGCTTACCTTGCGCTCGATGAGCTGCGGCGCGTCGGCCACTACCAGACGCTCGAAGTCGCCCTTCATCTTGGACTTGTTCAACAGGTCGATGACGCGGGCCAGGCGCATGGTGTCGTCGAAGAAGGCGACCCCCCGCTTCTCGAACTCGTGGAGGATGTTGTCCACGTCCGCCAGCCGGAAGCGGAACTCGCGCCGCATGTCCTCCTTGTAGAGGCCCATCTGGCGCTCGATGTCCTCCATGGTGGCGAAGTCGTCCTTGAGCAGCTCCAGCCGGGCGTCGGTCACCTTGAGGTACTTGTCCGTTAGATGGGAAGCCACGCCCAGCGGGTTCATCAGCTTGAGCCGGATGCGCTCCTTCTCGTCCAGCGTGTCCGCGACGTACTTCTCCAGCGCCTCGAACCGGCTTTGGGCGAGGAGCTCGCGGTCGCCGGACGTCTTGGCGCGGAGGGCGGGCTTGGCCGCGACCGGGAAGATCTCCGGGGTGAAGCCGAGGAGCGACTTGGCATTGTCCGCGATGAAGGCGCGGACCCGCTCCACGTCCTCGGGCGAGTCCAGGATGTCGATCTTGTTGAGGACGACGACGACCTTCTTCCCCCACTCGCGGATGCCCTGCAGGAAGGCGCGCTCGCTCTCGGTGAACGGCCGGTCCGCGGAGGTGACGAAGAGCACCATGTCCGACCGCGGCAGGAACTCCCGCGTGATCGCCTCGTGCTCCCGGTGGATGGCGTTGGTCCCCGGGGTGTCGACGATGTTGATGTCCCGGAGCAGCTCGACCGGTGCGGTGATGCGGTCGAGCGCCGGCTCGAGGGTTTCGCGGGTTACCTGGGGGCCATGCTGGATCAGGTGGACCCGGGTGGTGGTGGGGGTGACCCCCTCTTCCAGGACCTTGTCACCCAGGAGGGCATTGATGAAGGCGCTCTTGCCGGCATTGAACTCGCCCGCGACGACCAGGAGGAACAGCTCGTCGAGCTGCCGGGCGGACTTCTGGAGGGTGGCCTGATCCTCGTCGGAGGCGTCGAAGCTGGCGAGCGCAGTCTGGAGCTGACCGACGAGCCGGCGGTTCTCCGCCAGCAGCTCGTCCTGGTTCCTGTTGAGGATGCGTCGCAGCATCTTTCCCCCGCCCAGGGGGAAGATAGCACGGGGTATGCCAGGGGGAAGGGCGGGGCCGCTCCGCACCCGCCCGGGGAACCGAGCAGGCGGACGGTCCGCCCCAAAGGACGGACGCGCGCGTTGACAAGGACGCCTGTCTTCCCTAATCTTCTCAAAAGATCTCCGGAGACTTAGGTCATCCCCCCGAGAACCGCGCCCAGTTGCACGGACGTGAGAGGATAGACGCATAAGGTCAGACGGAGGTTGGCCGAGCCTGAAACCCAGGTGATCGGAATAGGAGAAGAATATGTCCAAGAAGTTCGCCTTCCTAGTCCTCGCAGTCTGCTTGTTTCTCGTATCAGGTCCGTCGGCGTTCGCCGATCCGGTCAGTGAATCACTCTTGAGCCTGCTGGCAGTCGGACCAGGAGAGATGGAGCTTCCGAGTGCCGATCCAGTGGCTCCGATTTGCAATGAGTGTTCAGCCCAGCAGACTTGCCCGTCTCCGTTCGATGGGCCGATCATGTGTACAGGCAACAGCAATTGCCAGGTCTTCTCGTACCAGGTTTCGTGCGACGGGAACATCGTTGATTGTCCTTGCAGCATTGCGCCAAGCGGCTGCAATGATCCCTTGATGTACTGCCTGTGTCGTTCCCAGGGTGGTTCCTTTAACTATTGCAGAGTGAATTTTTGCGTTTAAGAAGCAGATGATACCGAGCACAATGCGGGCCGTCGCCATAGATCTGGGACCCCTTCGAGCGCGAAGGGGGGTATGCCTTCGGCGCCAACGGTGGCATCGGGCACGTGGCGGTGCAACTCGCCAAACGGATGGGCGCCCGCGTTCTGGCGGTCGCGTCGGGGATGATGGCGTGGCCCTGGCCGAGCGGCTGGGCGCCGGCGTCCTGCGCAATCCCTTGTGCCCCCCTACATTTGAGAAGCGCCCTCCTTTTCCGAGGTACGCGGCGGTTGCTTCCTGCCATCGTCCACCCTTTCGTCGCGTCAGCCTGAACCAAGCCATCCGGGAAGACGCTCAACTCGCGTCATCCCTGTTCCAAGGCTTGACGGCCAGGAGTTGTCTGTCGCGACCAGATCACAAGGGCTCCAGACACGAGATTTCGGCCCGAGCCGCAGCCGCCGGATGTCGCGACGGAGGTTGGAGCCGCGAGGGCGCAGAGCATAGCCGTGGCAGCAAAGCCCATCGTGACGCGACTCCGGCCTTCGTCGCGTCAAAATGGTTCAAGCCGTCGTGACCAGGTTCAAGTCACGACAGCAAAGCCTTTCGGTGATGCGACGAAAGTCTTCGTCACGACAGAAAAACTCTGAGTCGCGACGTGAGAAGAAATTCTGACGCGATGAAGCTTATCCTCGCGTCAGAGAAGTCTTGCGTCGCGACAGGAAATCCTCAGGTCACATCAGGAAGGTTATGGTCGCGACACGTAAGGAGTTGGCTGACGCGCCACAACCTTTCGTCGCGTCAAAAAGCCTTGCGTCGCGTCAACGATGACTTGTGTCGCGACAGGCATCCTTTTTTTTGACGTGACTATGCCTTGCGTCACGACAGAGAAACGTTGAGTCGCGTCAAGAAAGTCGGAGTCACGACAGCGAAGTCGATGGCTGCTGTGGGAGAGTCCGGCGCAGGGTGCAGAAGTCTTTCGTCGCGACAGACACGCCGTAGCCGGGGCGGCGAAACCTGGAGTCGCGACAGCTACGGCCGCTCACCCCCGTAGCTGCGCTCCGCCGGCCCGTTGGGCCGGGTTTTGTTAGAGGCTCTAAGGGGGGCCGCGGAGGCGGCCCCCATCGGATTACGACTCAGAGCTCAGGGGCAGATCTGCCCGTTGCAGGGGCCGCACTCGCAAATATCCCGATAAACCTGGACGTTGTGAGTATCAGAGCCGGTTGCACTGTTGTTGTCGGTGACATTCAGTGTGAGCGTGAATCCCGGCTGTTGATTGCCGCACACCGACTTGGTGTACGAGCTGGCGGTGCCTACTACCGTGGTGCCGATCTTCCACTGGTAGGTGTACGGGGCTGTACCGTTGGAGACCGTCGAAGTCCAGGTTACGTTCCTGCAGCCGAAGTTGGTGAAGTACTCGTAGGTGCTGCCGTTGATCGTGACATTCAGGCTGACTGGCGGCGGTGGGCAGGTGCCGCTGTTGAGGTCACTCGTCGAGTAGGAGATGCCCAGAGCCGAGCTCTGCGCGTACGAGCTCGCCTCCGAGCGGCACGGAATCCCCGAGATGCTCCCGCCGTTCGCGGTCGCCGTAGCGGAGCTGATGATGTTGGTGCCGGAGTCCGGATCCGATTGAGTGACGGTGTTCGTCGTTCCGTTCAGGGTCGCGCGGGCATAGGCATAGGCGTAGGTGTCTCCGGAGTAGCCGCAGGTGCTGTTGAACTTGGCCTCGGCGACCGCCTTCACGCCTTGGACGTTGGTGAGGTGAAAGGCGTCAGCCGTCGCGCTGTAGCAGATGTTGCTGCAACTGGGACCCGTAAGTGCCGCGGTCATGCTCGACAGACCCATCGGCATGTTCCTGAGCTCCCGCTTGGCCCTGGAGATCTTCACGCTCAACTCGTCGATGATCCTGGCGAGCTTCTCCGATGGGTAGCTCTCCTGTTCCTGCATCAGGCTCTCGAGCTGGCGGGTGAGCTTGCTGATGGTCCAGGCGAGACCTTCCCGGCCATATCCCAGGTGCTCGACCTTGCCCGGTCCCAACTGGCGTTCGAACACTGCTTCGGAGATCTGCTGCCAGCCCTCCGCCTCCATCTTCGTCCTGAGATCGGCCGCTTGCTTCTTCGCCGGGTCAGCCGCCCAGAGGCGGTCCGCTCCCGCGAGAGCCATGAGGCCGATACAGATGGCGGCGGTCCAGTACTTCCTGTTGAACATCCAGTACTCCTTGCCTACAACGGAAAAGCCGGCCTCCATGGCCGGCCTCCGACGAGTAGCCACAGCTTTGGGGAAACGGGCGGGAGCCTATAGAGAGGTCGGACAGGAAGTCAAGAAGACCTTGAAGTGTTCTTTCTATCGATTATAGGGAATGTAGTCCTGCCACTCCCAGGGCGTGTAGACGTCCGAGATTGAGACCTCCAGCAACTCCTTGAAGATGCTCTCTCCGTTGGCGCTGTTGGTCAGGATTGCGACTCCCAGGCCGCGCTCCGGGAAGAGGATCGAGTAGTGCTCGAAGCCATCGCCGTGGCCCTCCTTGAACGCGCCGCGCCCGTGGGGAGTCATGAGGAGGCCCCAGCCGAGGCCGTAGCTGAGCTGGATGTCGTCGTTGTCGGTCGTGGGCTCCGGGGAGAGAAACTGCCGCTTGGAGCGGATCCGGATCTGGGGCGAGAACATCTCGTTCCAGGAGGACTCCTTCAGACCCTTGCGGTTCAGGACGGTGTGGAGGAAGCGCGCATAATCCTCGGGCGTGGTCTCCAGCGTGCTCGGAGCCCGGGCCGCGTTGTCCTTGTCCTTCTCCAGGACCTGGCCCTTTTCATCATGGCCGTGGCAGTAGTTCGCCTCGAACCGGGGCTGCCACGTGTAGCTCGACGTGGCCATGCCGTAGGGCTCGAAGATCTTTTCCTTCATCCAGTCTTCGAGCGGCCTTCCCGTGTACCTCTCGAGGATCACCTGGAGGAACGTCATTCCTTCTCCCGAGTAGCTGTACCGGGACCCCGGCTCGAATCTGGCGCGCAGCTTCTGATCCGGCTCGTCCCAGCGCCAGTTGGGAAATCCCGTGGTGTGGCTGAGGCTCATCCGCGCGGTGATCTTTTGATGGAGGGGGTCATCCTTCAAATCCGTGAGGTCTTCGTGCCAGGCTTTCTCTCTGCTGGCCGTATACGTGGAGATGGGGCCCTTCAGGTAGCTCACCAGTGGAGCGTCGAGGTCGAGCACCCCTTCCTCCACGAGCTTCATGAACAACACGGCGGAGACGGCCTTGCTGAGTGACGCGCCATAGAACACCGTATCGTTCCGGAGCAGCTCCTTCGTGTCCATGTTCTTGACGCCGAAGGCCCGGCTGTAGGCGATCTCGCGGTCGTTGAAGATGGTGATCGCGAGGCCATGGACCTTGGCCTTGTCCATGAGCTCTTCGATCCGCGCCGTCAGCTCGCCAGCCTCGATGCGCGTGCCGTCCAGCCTCTGGATGGAGTTGGAAGGCGCTTTCGTCGAAGCGCATCCTATAAATATGATTGCGAGAAGAAAGACTGTGCTGAGTCTCATCGATGTCCCTCCCGCCTCTTTTACGGCAAAGCCGGGAAGAGGTTACGGCACGATGAGCCTGCCCACGACCGCGGTAAGCCGGGCTGCGCCGGAAGAGCCGAGCCCAGTCCCCTTCGGGGCCGTAGGCGCGCTCGAACTCGGCCCCGCGGCCCGGTTGCACGCGGAACTCCCAGACGAGGACGATCATGGGCTCGACATGATAGCGGAGAGCGCTCGATGGCTTGCCGGAGGATCCGGTGAAACTCTCGCCCTCCTGGATTCACTCTTTGGTCATGGGTGTTCGAGGAACTGCCGCCGGTCCCTTCGTTGCTGTTAAAATAGAGGGACTCGCGCGGAGGTGCCTCCATGACTCGCTACCAGACGGCGATCGAGGAGTGGCTGAGGAAAGACCGGAACCCTGCGCCTGTGGCGAAGCTGGCCGGATTTCAGCTCACGGGGTTCGAGGACGGGATCGCCCGCATGGAGATGAATGCGGACGACCGTCACCACAACCCGATGGGGATCGTCCACGGCGGAGTGCTCTGCGACCTGGCCGACGCGGCCATGGGAGTGGCCTTCGCGGCCTCCATGGACGATGGCGAGAGCTTCGTGACGCTGCAGCTTGCCGCGAGCTATCTCCGCTCGATCCGCGAAGGGAGGCTCGTCGCCACGGGCCGTGTCGTCCAGAGAGGCCGGAATGCCGGTCACGCCGAGGCCGAGGTCATGGACGTCAACGGTCGCCTGATCGCTCGTTTCTCCAGCACCTGCCTGGTGGTGAGGGAGGGGGCGGCCCAGGCGCGGATCTCCTGAGTACCAGGGGGAGCTTTCATGAAACTGCGTACGTGTACCCTCTTCGTCCTCGCCCTGGCCCTCGCCGGTGCGGCCATCCATGCCTCCCCTGCTCCCGATCCCACGTACACGGAGCTGCGGAAGGCGCGGCCGGACGGCCGCAAGGTCCCGGTCCAGGGGCTGACTCTGGAGCGCGACGTTTTCCGCTTCCAGTTCGCCTCCGGGGCCATCCATTTCCTGGCGCCGGTGGCGGGGCGGACGGTGGGCGCCGTGTTCGTGGGAAAGGGGAGCCTGAAGCTGGCCCCGGCCACGCCGGCCGAGCTGCGCCAGCTCGCGCTGGCCTCCGGAGGGGACAGGAGCTTCGAGAGCCTGACCGAGGAGTTCGACGAGCTGGTCCTGCTGTTTGCCGACGACACCGCGGAGGAGATCCAGCTCCACGCCCCGGTGCAGACCGGCGCGCCGGACCCCAAGGCCGTCCAGGCCTTCGAGGCCCACCTCAAGCGGCAGCGGAAGGACTTCAGGACCAACTTCCACATCCGCGTGCTGCAGGACCTGCTCAACACGCCCGGCCTGATGAGCGGCGTGTTCATGGCTTCCATGGACGGCAGGAAGCACCCGCCCGCGCTCGCCGCGGTGGACCCCTACGGCGCCGAGGCCCTGCGCCTGGCCATCCGTCTCGGCGGAGAGGACACCGTCTTCTTCGTCGCCGACCAGAACCGGGGCGGGGTCTGGTACCTCTGCGACCAGAAGGGGGAGGTTGAGCGGAAGCGCTCGACCCCCGAGAAGCGTCTGACGGATGCCCTGGACTACAAGGTGGAGACGAGCGTCGCCAAGGATGCGGATGTCGACGGCACGACCACCATCCGTTTCCAGCCCCTGGTGGCCGGCCTGCGGGTGCTTCCGATCCACCTGCTGCCGAAGCTCCGGCTCGCCGAGGCCGTGTACGCGCCCGGCGACGCGGCGGAGCCGGCCTGGAAGCCGGTGCCGTTCATCCAGGAGGACGACGAGGAGGACGGCGATGCGGCCGTGGTCTTCCCCGAGGCTCCGGCGAAGGGGGCGGCGGTGCTGCTCCGCTTGACCTACAAGGGGGACGAGGTCCTGGAGGACGCAGGCGAGAAGAACTTCGTCGTGGGTGCCCGGGAGAGCTGGTATCCCAACCTCGGCGTCTTCTCCGACCCCGCCACCTTCGAGCTCACCTACCGCATCCCGGAGGGCAACCAGATCATCTCGGTCGGCCGCCAGGTCGAAACGCGGACGGAGGGCAAGCAGGCCGTGTCGATCTGGAAGTCCGACATACCGTTGCAGGTGGCCGGCTTCAACTACGGCAAGTTCGAGAAGCTGGAGCGCACGGACGAGACGAGCGGCATCCAGGTGGAGGTCTACACCAACCCCGGCACTCCGGACATCGTGCGGGAGATCAATTCCATCCTCGGGGCCGGCGGCGGGCTCGACGAGGACGGCATCTCGATGGGGCCGACCCTGGGCACGGTGAACACGGCCCGCCTGGCCGAGTCGGCGCTGGTGGACGGCATCAACTCGGCCCGCATCTTCACGACCTACTTCGGTCCCCTGCCGCAGCGGCACGTGGCGATCACGCAGCAGTCGCAGTGGGCTTTCGGGCAGTCATGGCCGTCGCTGATCTTCATGCCGTACCTGTCCTTCCTCACCGGCACCCAGCGCTCGCAGGTGCTGGGGATCCGGGGCCCGGGGCTCACCGATTTCGTGGACCAGGTGGGCTACCACGAGTTCGCGCACCAGTGGTGGGGCCATCTCGTGGGCGCCGCCACCTTCCGCGACCAGTGGATCGAGGAGGGCTTCTCGGAGTTCTCCGCCGCGCTCGCGGTGCAACTCGCCAAGGGCTGGCCGGAGTACGACCGCTTCTGGCGGGAGCGGCGCAAGGACATCCTCGAAAAAACCCCCGGGAACGCCGTTGCGCCCAACGACGCGGGACCCATCGTCCAGGGCTGGCGGCTCTACACGCAGCGGAGCCCCTCGGGCTACGGCATCGTCTACTCCAAGGGCGGCTATGTGATTCACATGCTGCGCATGATGATGTGGGACGGGTCCTCGCAGACTCCCGACGCCAGGTTCATGGCGATGATGCAGGACTTCACGAAGACCCACGGCGGCAAGCTCGCCACCACCGCCGAGTTCCAGCGGGTGGTGGAGAAGCACATGACCCCGAACATGAACGCCACCGGGGACGGCAAGATGGACTGGTTCTTCAACCAGTGGGTCCGTGGCACCGAGGTGCCGCGCTACAAGCACGACCTCAAGGTGGAGGCGGGTGAGGGCGGCAAGTACCGCATCAGGGGCACGATCACGCAGGAGGAGGTCTCAAAGGACTTCCGCGCCGTGGTGCCCATCTACGTGGAGTTCAGCAAGACCGAAAGCGCCCGGGTCGGCATGCTGCCGTTCATCGGAGAGGCCACCGTGCCGGTGGACGTCCAGATCGCCCTGCCAAAGAAGCCGAAGCGAGCCCTGATCAATGCGCGGGGGGAGGTCCTGGCTCGGGAGTAGACCGCCACGCACGAACCTTGCACATACCTCCCCGCCGGGAGGAAGGCGCATGGAACGCGACGTTTCTTGGCGTGGACGGCAGCAGCAACCGGTGGAGGCCTTGCCTCCTGAGCCGGCTCAGGGACGGGTGCGGGCGCGGCTTCAGGCGGTGGTCGCGGTCGTCCTGGTCATCGCGTTCCTCAAGTGGAGCGCGGTGGCGACCATGCCGGTGGCCTTCGCGGTGTTCCTGATCGCCCTTGTCTGGCCTCTCCAGCGGAAGCTTGAGCGGCGGTTGCCTGGCGGGGTCAGCTTCGTCCTGGCCGTGCTGGTGCTGCTGCTGGTCGTCGGCCTGTTCGTCGCGGCCCTGTGGTGGACCGGCGAGATGGTGGTCCAGCGCTCCTCGGAGTACGCGCCGCGGCTGCAGGCGATCTACGCTCAGGCTCAGGCCTGGGCACAAAGCCATGGGCTCGATCTCTCCGGGCTCCAGGCGGGCAGCTCGGACCTCGCCCGGACGGCGGCCGGGGCAGTCGCCTCGTCGGTCAGCCTGATCCTCCTGATCCTGGCGCTGGCGATCCTCGGCCTGCACGAGGTCCACCGGTTCCGGCGCAAGGCGCTGGAGGCGTTCGGCGAGGGCCATGGCCGGCACCTGGTCGAGACGGTGGAGACGATCGTCTCGAAATGCCAGCGCTACCTGTGGGCGCGCACCGTGGCGGCCCTGATCCAGGGGGTGACGGTCTGGCTCTTCTCCCTGGCCATGGGCCTCGACTTCGCCTTCGTCTGGGGGCTGCTCGCCTTCCTCCTCAACTACATCCCCACGATCGGCTCGGCGGTGGCGGTGGTTCCGCCGGTCCTGTTCTCCCTGATCCAGTTCGATGGTCTTGGCCGCCCGCTGGCCGTGCTCCTGGGGATGGCCCTGCTCCAGCTCCTGTGCGGCAACTACGCCGACCCCCTGATCCAGGGGAAGCTGCTGGCGCTCTCGCCCGTGGTCGTGCTGGCCGCGATCGTGTTCTGGGGCTGGGTCTGGGGCATCGCCGGCGCCCTGCTCGGGGTGCCGATCACGATCGGGATCGTCATCGCGACCGACCATTTCCCGAAGACCCGCTGGATCGCCCGGCTGCTCACGGAGGAGCCCCGCTCAGCCGAGTGAGTGCCAGAGGTGGAGGGTCGCGTAGGCCCTCCAGGGGCGCCAGGACTCGGCCAGGGCGGCGATCCGGGCAGGGGTCGGCGGCTCGGGGAGCAGGGCACGGAGCGCCTTAATCACACCGAGGTCGGCGGCCGGGAAGGCGTCCCGGTCCCCCAGGGTGCGCATGCGGACGTAGGAGGCGGTCCAGGGTCCGATCCCGGGGAAGGCGTCGAGCTCGGCCTCCGCTTGCTCGGCGGGCGCGGTCCGCAGGCGGTCCCAATCCAGGGTTCCATCCATCGCGGCCAGGGCCAGGCCGTGGAGCGACGCCGCCTTGGCCCGCGTCAAACCCAACTCGATGAGCCCCTGCGGGCCGAGCGCCGCCACCGACTCCGGCAGGGGGAACGCCAGGAATGGAGCGGGGGCCGGGTCTCCCACCCTGCGGACGAGACGGTCCACCATGGTGCTCGCCGCGGCCAGGCTCACCTGCTGGCCCAGGATCGCCCGCACCGTGCCCTCGAAGGGATCGAGGTACTGGGGCAGGCGGATCCAGGGGCGCGTTGCCACCAGGTCCCGCAGCAGGGGATCACCGGAAGCCAGCGCGTGGAACGCGGCGAGGTCTACGTCCAGGTCGAACATCCGCGTGACGAGCCGGCGCAGCGCTCCGGGCGCGAGCCCGGGGGACGAGCGGACCGTCAGCTCCCCGGGCCGGAAGCGGACGGCCAGCGTCACGGGCTGGCCGTCCACCCTCAGGCTCCGGCGGTACTCTCCATCCTCAATCCCTTCCAGAGAGTGGACGACCCGGGCGGCCAGGAACCCGAGAGTCCAGACGAAGTCGAAGTCCGTCGGGGCTTGGAACTTCACCTGCGATGCTGCTCCAGGTCCAGGAGCCGCCGCTTGCGCTCCTCGCCCCAGCGGTAGCCGCCGGGGTCGCCGTCGCCGCGCACCACCCGGTGGCAGGGGACTGCGAGAGCCACCCGGTTGCTGGCGCAGGCGCGTGCCACGGCGCGGGCGGCGCGGGGCTGTCCGAGCGACGCTGCGATCTCGCCGTAGGAGCGGGTCTCGCCGCTGGGGATCTCCTGGAGCGCCTTCCAGACCCGCCACTGGAAGGCGGTGGCCTTCACGTCCAGCGGCAGGGTGAGCCTCGGAGCGTCGCCCTCCAGGTGGTGGACGATCGCGGAGGTCCAGGCTTCGAGGGCGTCATCCTCCCCTGGCTCCCGCGGCTCTCCCGGCTCGATCTCCGCGTTCGGATACTCCCGCCGCAGCCCCGCTTCCAACTCCGCGTCGGAGGCGCCGAAGGTCACGGCGCAGATGCCGCGGCCGGTGGCGCCCACGAGCATCCGCCCGAGGGGGGAGTCGGCGATGCGGTAGCGGATCGTGGTCCCCTCTCCGCCCCGGCGGTAGGTGGCGGGGGTCATGCCCAGGCGGGCGTCGGACTGCTCGTACACGCGGCTGCCGGAACCGTAGCCGGCTTCATAGGTTGCCGTGGTCACGTCGTCTCCTTTCCTGAGATGGGTCTTCAGCCGCTCCAGCCGGCGAGCACTGGCGTACTCCTTGGGAGTCAGGCCGGTCAGCCGCTTGAAGGTCCGTTGCAGGTACCAGGGACTCAGCCCCACGGCCTCGCCGAGCGCGGCCAGCGTCACGGGTTCGTCGGGATGCGCGTCCAGCCATGCCCGGGCCCGCTCCACGGACCGCTCCGGATCGGTAGGCCCGGCAGAGCGCGGACGGCAGCGGCGGCAGGCGCGGTAGCCCGCCCGCTCCGCGTCCTCGGGACCCGGGAAGAAGGACACACTCTTGCGATTCGGCCGCCGAGACGGGCAGGACGGCCTGCAGTAGACCCCGGTCGAAGCCACCGCGTAGACGAAGCGGCCGTCGAACCGGCTGTCCCGCGTCTCGACCGCGGCCCAGGCCGTGGTGGTGTCGAAGTCCTGGTTCTTCATGACATTTTCCATGGCGCAAAGGTACCGCGATGGAGATCCTCTCACTACCCGGACCTTGCGGTCGAAGTGCTGTGCTGGATTTTTATCGAAATTCCTGCATGGAGGGGGACGCCTTGAAACGGGACCGGGGGTATCCCCCGACGCGTTATGATCCCCTCGATGGACAGACTCGCCCGCTATAGCTGGTTCACCCTCGCCTACAACATCGCCGTGATCCTCTGGGGCGCCGCCGTGCGCGCCACCGGGTCCGGGGCGGGGTGCGGCAGCCACTGGCCGCTCTGCAATGGGGAGATCCTGCCGCGGGAGCCCCGGATCGAGACGATCATCGAGCTGACGCACCGCGTTACCAGCGGCATTGCGGGTCTCCTGGTGATCGGGCTGGTGGTGATGGCGTACCGCCGCCGTCCGAAGGGCCATCCGGCGCGCCGGGCGGCGGTGCTCTCCCTGATCTTCATGATCACCGAGGGGGCGGTCGGCGCCGGGCTGGTGCTGTTCGAGCTGGTCGCGGACAACCAGTCCATGGCCCGGGCGCTGTTCATGGCGACCCACCTGGCCAACACGTTCATTCTGCTCGCCTTCCTGACCCTGACGGCCCACTTCGCGTCAGGCGGCGCGCCCTTCCGCTGGCGCGGCCGGGGGAGCGGGCTTGTGGCTTTGGGGATGGGGGCGCTGATCGTCGCCGGAGTGAGCGGCGCGGTGGCGGCGCTCGGGGACACGCTCTTCCCGGCCACCTCCCTCGCCGAGGCCCTGAGGCAGGACCTCTCTTCCACGGCGCACCTGCTGATCCGCCTGAGGATCCTTCATCCGTTCCTCTCAGCGACCGCGGGCATCCTCGTGGCGCTCCTGGCGGCGCGGGCCATGGCCGACCCGGTCCTGGCGCGGCCGGCGCGCTGGACCGCGGGGCTGGTCGTGGCGCAGATCGTGGCCGGGGTGGTGAACGTCCTCCTCCTGGCCCCAGTCTGGATGCAGATCGTCCACCTGCTCCTGGCCGACCTGCTCTGGATCTGGGCGGTGCTGCTGGCCGCGCAAGTGCTGGCGGCGCGGGAGGCGGAGAAGCCCGCGGCGAAGTACCGCGTAGAGAAGAAAGCTTTGTACCCCCGGCTCCACTAGCGGCTCACGCCGCCCGGCGGCTGAGCAGGCAGAGGGCGTAGCCCTCCAGCTCCTCGGCGCGATGGGCGGCGGTGTGCTGGCTCATGACCCGGGCGCGGGCGCGCTCGCCGAGGGCGCGGCGCTCCCGCTCCGGCACGTCGCGGAGGTACTGCAGCACCTCCGTCGAGGTGCGGGCGATCAGGATCTCTTCGCCGATCTTGAAGATGCCTTCCAGCCCTGGCCAGGAGTCGCTGACGATCGGCGTGCCGCAGGCCGCGGCTTCGAAGAGGCGCACACTCGGCGACCAGCCGGCGGCGATCATGTCGGCCCGGGTTACGTTCAGCGTGAAGCGCTGCTGGTTGTAGAACCGGCGGTGTTTCTTCGGCTCCAGGTGCTGGTAGCGCTTGACGTTGCGCGGCCAGCGGAGGTCCTCCGGATACTGGGGGCCCGCCACCGCGAAGCGGCCGTCGCGCCAGCGCCGGGAGGGCTCCAGGAGCAGCCGCTCCACCGTGGGCTGCCGGTCGTCGCTGTAGGTCCCCATATAGCCGAGGTCCCAGCGCGGCTCGACGTCCTCGGGATAGTAGAGCTCGGGGTCGAACGAGCAGTAGAGGGGCCGCGCCATGGGCGAGCCGAAGACGCGCTCCAGCCGCCTGAGCGTCGGGCCGCCGGTGAAGGAGAAGTAGGCGTCGTAGAGCGGGATCAGCTCGGGGTGCAGGTACTCGTAGTCCTGCCGGGCGAGCTTGGCCAGGGTGACCGGCGTGTCGATGTCGTAGAAGGCCGTGGTCCCGCCCGCGGTGCGGGTCACCCAGCGGCCGACCTCCACGCCCTCGGGCACATAGGAGCCGACGATGACGAGGTCCGCCGACCGGACCCGGGACTGAAAGCGATCCTTGAGCTCCTCCAGGCTGGAGTAGAGCGCGGTCTCGCCCCAGGGCGGCTCGGGCAGGTCCCGGTTGTCGGCGTACCAGGAGGCGTCCCGCTCCAGGAACAGGATGCGGTGGCCGCGCTTCGACAGCTCCCGCACCAGGCCGCGGTAGGTGGTGGCGTGGCCGTTCCCCCAGGAGGAGGTGATCGAGAGGCCCAGGATGACGATGTCCAACGGCTGGCTCACAGTGTTTCCTCCAGCATCGGTGTTTCCACCCCACCCAGGACAGACTCGATCTGCGCCGCCCGGTGCGCGTAGGTGTGCTCGGAGAGCACCCTGCGCCGGGCCGCTTCGCCGATGCAGCGGGCCCGCTCGGGCGTCAGCTCCCGAAGCCGCTCGGCGACCTGCGCGCCGTCGCGCGCCACCAGCACCTCCCGGTCCGGCTCCAGAAACATTTCGATCCCCACCCATTCATCCGTGATCAGGCAGGCCCCGGCTCCGGCCGCCTCGAAGACCCGCGTCGCGGGCGAGAAGCCGTAGCGGGCCATGCTCTCGCGGCTGATGTTGAGCACCGCGAGCGGCGTGCAATTGAAAGCGTTGTGGTCCCGGGTGTAGACGTGGCCGAGATAGCGCACGTTGCCGGGCATGGGCTTGCCCCCCCAGCCGCTGCCGCCCAACAGGAAGGTTTTCTCCGGCAGCTTTGCCGCGGCGTCGAGGAAGAACTCCTCCACCCGCGCCTCGCGGTCGGGAAGCCGGTTGCCGAGAAAGCCGAGGTCGCCCTCGAACCGCGGGCCGGACTCCACCGGGTGGTGGGTCGTGGGGTCGAGGGCGTTGTAGACAGGCACGCAGTCCCGGGCTCCGAAGCTCCGGTAGGCCTGGACCACCGGATCGCCGCCGCCGTAGGTGAAGATCAGGTCGTACTCCGGCACCAGGGGCCGGAAGCGGTCGCGCGGGTCGGATTCCATGCGGTCCAGGGTGGCCGGGGCGTCCACGTCCCAGAAGACCGCCAGGCCGTCCGGCCGCCGGATGTCGAGCACCGCCCGCTCCAGCAACTCGTCGAAGACGCCCACGCCGCTCGCCTTGACCACGAGATCCGAGCCGCGGGCCTCGTCCAGGCAGCGCAGGGCCGCCTCCTCGGTCGCGGGGTAGACGACCACGCGGGCCCACTCGGGGTCGGGGATGTCCCGGTGCTGCTGGCGCTCGAAGGCGTCGGGCTCGTAGAAGGTGATCCGGTGCCCGCGCTCGGCCAGGTTGCGGAGGACTCCGCGGTAGTAGGTGGCCGCCCCGTTCCAGTAGGCGGAGACGAGGCTGGAGCCGAAGAAGGCGATGTTCATCTCGCTCCCAACTCGGCACTCACGGGAACAGCGGAGAGGGCGGCGTCGATGGCCAGCAGCTCGTCCACGCGATGGGCGCAGGTGTGTCTTTCGAGGATGGTCCGGCGGCCGTGCTCGGACAGGTGCCGGGCGAGGTCCGGGTCGTGGAGCACGTCGCGGAGGCGGCGCTTCATCTCCTCGCCGTTCGCCGCGACCAGGAAGTCCTCCCCGGGGGTGAACAGCCCCTCGGCATCGTCCCAGGGGGCGGAGACCAGCGGGATGCCGCAGGCCAGGGCTTCGAAGGGGCGGATCGTGGGAATCCCCGGCAGGGCTTCCACGTAAGGCCGGCGCGGCACGTGGACCGTCGCCTGGAAGCGGGCGAAGGCGCGGGGGACCTCGTAGTTGGGCAGCCAGCCCGCGTACTGGATCCCCGAGCCCGCGAGAGCGGCCTGGGCCTCCCCGGGATAGCGCACGCCGTGGACCCGGGTCCTCAGGCTCAGATCGCGGGCCGGAGTGATCAGGAATTCGTGGAGCTCGGCCGTCCGCTCGTCGTCCCCCCAGTTGCCGATCCAAATCAGGTCCCCCACGCGAGGCTCCCCTTCGAGAGGACGGAAGACTCGGGCGTCGGCCGCCTCGTGCCAGGTCCAGGCGCGCCCGGCCCAGCCGCGCTCCAGGTAGAGGTCGCGGATCACGTTGCCGAAGGCCAGGACGCCGTCGTAGCCCGACAGGTCGTAGGCGGCCATCTGCTCCGGGGCGGTCGCAGCGCGGTGATGGGTGTCGTGGAAGAGGAGACGGTAGTCATTCCGCTGGCGGTGCTCGCCGATTTGCCGGACCAGGCCGTGATCGTTCCACTCGTGGACGAGCACCAGATCGACACCATCGAGCACCTCATCCAGGTCAAGCCGGTCGTAGCGCGTCGAGGTCAGCGTCGGGTAGGCGTCGCGGAAGCCGGCCAGGGCCTTCTCGCCATGGTCCGAGAGGAGGTTTTGGAGGCTCCACGCATCGCGAGGCTCGTAGAAAAGGACCTCGTGCCCCCGCGCCTGGAGCTCGGTCCCGACGCCGCGGAGGAAGTGCGCGTTGCCGTGGTTCCAGTCCGACAGCAACGAGTGGACGAAGAGTGCGATCCGCATTGCGGACCTAGACGGCGACCTGAGTGGGGTACTGCTCGTCGCGATCCTGGTCTTCGGCGACGACGGCGGCAGCGGCCAGCACCTCGCCGTAAGCCGCGAGGTAGCCCTCGACCATGCGCTCCGAGGTGCGCTCGATGGCCCGCGTGCGGGCTCCGGCGGCCAGGGAGCTGCGGCGGTCGGGGTCCTCGATCAGCCGGACGAGGGCGTCTTCCAGAGCCTCGGGGTCGTCGGGCGGCACGAAGACCGCCCGGTTGCGCCAGAGCTCGCGCAGGCTGGGGATGTCCCCCAGGACGAGGGCGCAACCGGACAGGGCGGCCTCCAGGACGGAGAGGCCGAAGGGCTCGTAGCGCGCGGGCAGGACATAGATGGAGGCGCGGCCGAGCCAGGCAGCCAGGGCGCGCTGGGACAGGCGGCCGAGGAGCCGCGTGTGGTGCGGGCGCGCCTCGCCGCCGTCCGGATGGTGGTTTTCGCCGGCCACGAACACCGGCCAGGGGAGGCGCGGCGCCACGTTCTCCAGCGCCTCCAGGTTCTTGGCCTCGTCCCAAAGCCGGCCGGCGGAGAAGAGGATCTTCTCCTTGGCCGTGGGTCGGAACTGGCGGACGTCGCGGCCGTTGTGCACGACCCGGGTGCGGGGCAGGGGGCCGTAGTGGCGGCAGAGCGCCGCCATCATCGCCGCCGAAGGGGCGACCACGAGGTCGGCGGCAGCCAGGCCGGCGCGGACCTCCCTGTGGTAGCGGTCCCAGGTCTCCGGCGCGGGCTCCTTTTTGACGGCCTCCCACCAGGAGAGGACGCAGGAGTGGCCGACGACGACCTTCGGCGCGCTCCAGGGGAGCGAGCCGTGGGCGAAGTCGTTGAGGTGGATCAGGTCGGGGGCGAAGCGTTCCTCCAGGCCGAGGAGCCATTCGCCGGCGCGCTCCACGTCGCGCCAGGGGTCCTCCATCCATTCCAGCTTGAAGTTGCTCTCGAAGAGCTTGAGCCGGGGGATGCGCCTGGCCATCTCGCGCTGCAGCTCATCGAGAGGACCGCCCAGGGTGGCGAGCGCCACCTCGATGCCCTGCTCGACCAATCCGCGTGCCAGCTCGAGGGCGTAGATCCAGACGCCACCGACCGTGTCGGCGGTCATCAGGACCTTGCGCGGCAGTGGATGCATGTCGCTCATGTCGGTCACCTCGTCCGGCGCCGAAAACAGATTTGCCGTAGAGGGCCATCTATCCAAGATTCGTGCCGAGCTGCTCATGCTCCTCGGCCCGCGGTGACGAGCGCGCCGGCCGGCTCAAACGGGACGCCAAACTCGGCGAGCCAGTTGTAAAGGTTGCCCAGGCCCTCCCGCACGTTTACACGGGGGCGCCAGCCCGTGGCCGCTTCGAACCTGCGTGTATCCGACACGTAGTAGCGCTGGTCGCCCGTGCGCCAGTCCTCGAACGAGACCTTCGGCAGTTCGCCGTGCAGCGCACCGATGAGGTGGATCAGCTCCAGCAGCGAGACGGTGTTGGCCGGGCCGCCGCCCATGTTGAACGCTTGGCCGCGGACCTTGTCAATATCCTCCGAGGCCAGCAGGAAGGCGCGGACGAGGTCCTCGACGTAGAGGATGTCCCGCACCTGCATGCCGTCGCCGTAGAGGGTGATCGGCTTGCCTTCCAGGGCGCGAATGGCGAAGTGGGCCACCCACCCCTGGTCCTCGTTGCCGAACTGGTGCGGCCCGTAGATGCAGCTCATGCGGAACAGGGCGGTCCTCAAGCCGTAGCTCCGGGCGTAGTCGAGGACATACTGGTCGGCGGCCCCCTTGGAGCAGCCATAGGGGCTGTGGAAGTCGAGCCGCCGCTCCTCGGAGAAGCCGCGCACGCGGAGGACCGCGTCCTTCGGCTCGTAGCGCAGGCCGTCGAGGTGGAGCTCCACGTCCTCCATGCCGCCGTAGACCTTGTTCGTGGAAGTGAAGATCACCGCCGGAGGGTTCTTCTCGGCGCGGGCGGCCTCCAGGACGTTGATGGTGCCGCGGACATTGACGTCGAAGTCGTGGATCGGGTCTTCCAGGCTCGTGGTCACCGCCACCTGGGCGGCGAAGTGGAAGACTGCCTCGACCCCGGCCACGGCGCGGCGCACGGCGAACGGGTCCCGCACGTCGGACTTGTCGAACTGGATCCGGTTGCCGTGGGTCTCCTTCAGCCAGGAGAGGTTCCTCTCCACTCCGGGACGGGAAAGGTTGTCGAGCACCCGCACAAAACGGCCGGAGGAGGCCAGCGCGTGGGCCAGGTTGGTGCCGATGAAGCCGGCGCCGCCGGTGATCAGCACGGGTTTCGCGATCTCGGAAAGCCTCTTGCCAGCCTTGCTCATACCGTCAACCCCCGGGCGGCCAGCTCCTCGCGCGCTTCCGCCACGCGGTCGCAGGCCACCTGTCCCTCGAGCCAGGACGACAGCTCGATCAATCCCCGTTCCAGCGGCATCTGGGGCTCGTAGCCCAGGGCGCGGCGCGCCAGGGCGATGTCCGCGAAGCAGTGGCGGATGTCGCCGACGCGGTACTTGCCCGTGATCTCGGGCTCGATCCCCTCGTGGCCCAGGACCTCGGACATGGCGCGGGCGATCTCCCGCACCGTGTACTGCCGGCCGCTGCCGATGTTGAACACCTGGTCGCGCGCCGCGTCGACTTCCAGGGCCAGCCGGCTGGCGCGGGCCACGTCCGAGACATGGACGAAGTCGCGCATCTGGTAGCCGTCCTCGAAGATGAGGGGCGGATTGCCGTTGAGCAGCCGCGACGCGAAGATGGCGAGCACCCCGGTGTAGGGGTTCGACAGCGCCTGCCGCGTGCCATAGACGTTGAAGAAGCGCAGCGCCACGGTGGGGATCGAGTAGGCGCGGCCCACCACCAGGCAGAGCCGCTCCTGGTCATACTTGGAGAGCGCGTAGACGGAAGAGAGGCAGGGCGTCTTCGACTCGGGCGTGGGCACCGGCGTCAGTGGCCGGCCCTCCTCGTCCCGCACCTCCCAGTCGTGGGTCTTGAGCCGCTCCAGCCCCCGTTCCTGTCCAATGACCGGCCGCCCCTCGGCGTCGGTATAGAGCCCTTCGCCGTAGATGCTCATGCTGGAGGCTACGACCAGGCGCCGGACCGGCCGCTCGGCCAGCGCCTCCAGGAGCACCGCCGTCCCCAGATTGTTGACAGAGGTGTACTTCTCGATCTCGTACATGCTCTGGCCGACGCCGACGCAGGCCGCGTAGTGGTAGACCGCTTCGATACCGTCCAGCGCCTTGCGCACCGCCTGCGGATCGCGGACGTCGCCCTCGATCAGCTCCACGTCCGGGTTGAGGTACCCGGGCCGCCCCGCGTCCTGTCCGTGCACCTGGTCCGACAGGCTGTCCAGAGCTCTTACCTTGTAACCATGTTCAAGCAACTCGTCCGCCAGATGTGAGCCGATGAAGCCAGCTCCTCCCGTGATGAGGACTCTCCCACTCATCCTTCCCTCCCATGGAATGTGGAGTAGATCGCCTAATGGCGCAGGGATTTACAGGTCTCAGGCCGACGAGGCCCGGTCCAGCTCACCAGCGCCATTTCTCGTCTGAACCGGGATGCAAGTCTCGTTCCCGAAGAAAAACGATATGTCTATCCATTCCCGAGGAAGTAAGGCGGTAGAAAATGCTGAAGTACCCCCTCCCCGGCGGGGAGGGGGTACTCGGAACTAGTGTCCGCTCTTGGGGCGGAGCCTTTCGGGCGGCTGCGGCAGGGTGATGTCCACCGGGGTCACCTTGCCAAAGGTGGTGAGCGGCTTGTCCTGCCCCTGGTTCGGGCCGACCACCAGGATGGCGAACTCCTCGGGGCGCAGGTGGCGGGCCGCGGCGTCGCGCACCTGGGCGGGCGTGACCGCCTCGATGCCGGCGCGGTAGCGGGAGAGCAGGTCCCGCGGATAGCCGTGGAGCTCCGCGGCCAGCTGCTGGCCCAGCACCCGGCGCGGGGCGTCGACGCGGAAGATGAAGGAGTCGAGGAGCCCGCGCTTGGCCGCCTCCACCTCCGCTTCGGACGGAGGCCTGGCCTTCAGGTTGCGGATCTCCTCCAGCAGGGCCTCGATCCCGGCGCCGGTCGTCTCGACCTTGGTGGTCATGAAGACCATGGCCATGCCGGGGTGGTCCCAGGCGGTTCCGACCTGGCCGGCCACCGCGTAGGCGAGCCCCTTCTTGGTACGGATGTTGGAGAACAGCCGGGAGACGGAGTTGTTGCCGAGCACCTGGTTCACGACCTCCAGGGCGTAGTAGTCGGGGTGGTCACGGCGCACGCCGAGGTGCCCCATGATGATGCCCGACTGCGGGATGTCCCCCTTCTCGGCGTAGTAGATGCCCGGAGTGACCCGGTCTCGCCAGGCGGGTGCCGCGGTTTTCGTCCCGGTTCCGCGCGGCCAGTCGCCGAACGCCTCGCGCACCCAGCGCACGGCCTCCTCGGACGAGAAGTCCCCCACCAGGCCGAGGATGGTGCGGTCGGGGTGGAACATCTGGCGGTGCCAGGCGACCGCGTCCTCGCGGCGGATGGCGCCGAGGGTCGCGTACGTCTCGGTCCAGCCGTAGGGTGACTCGGGTCCGTAGATGATCTCCTGGAACTCGCGGAACAGGATCGGGAACAGGTCGTCGTTCTGGCGCGAGACGTTGGCGATGGCCCGGTTGCGCTCGACCTCCAGCTTCTGCGCGTCGAAGGCGGGGCGGCGCAGCACGTCGGCGTAGATGCGCAGGGCCTCGGGGAAGTCCTTCTTGAGCGAGTTGAGGGTGACGCGCGCGGCGTCCTCGGCGACGGCGACCTCAATGCCCGCGGCGCGGCTCTCCAGCCACTCGTCGAGCTGGTCGCCGTTCATCCTCTCGGTGCCGCCCGAGCGGAGCACCCGGCCCGCGAGCTCGGCGAGGCCGATCTTGTCCGCCGGATCGTAACCGGAGCCGGCGCGGACCAGGGCCGTGGCCTCGACCATCGGCAGCTCGTGGTCCTCCAGGAGGAGGACGACCATGCCGTTCTCCAGCTCGATCCGCTGCGGCTGGGGGATGTCGAAGCGAGCCAGCGGCGGGAAGCGGATGTCGTCGACGCGGTCCACTTGGGCAGCCGCGGGCAGGGCCAGGATAGTGAGGAGAAGCGGGAGGGCGTGTCTCATCAGGCGAGTCATCAGACGGGTCATCGCGTCTTCTCCTTCGTCGTCTCCGTCGCAGCCGGCCGGGTGACGCTCATGGCCACCGTCCGGTTGCCCTTCCGGAAGGTCTCGTTCGCCACGCGGCGGATGTCGGCCTTGGTTACCTTGTCGAGGCGGTCGATGTAGCGGAACAGCTCGCGCCAGTCGCCGTAGAGACGGTGGTGATCGGCGAGCAGGTCGGCGAGGGTCAGGTTGTCGCGCATGGCTCGGAGGAGGTCGGCCTTCGCCCGGGTCTTGAACCTCGCGAGCTCCTCGTCGGTGACGTCCTCGGTCTTCAGGCGCTCGATCTCGGCGCGGGCGGCCTCCTGCACCTGCTCGTTGGTGACGCCGTAGGCCGGCATGGCGAAGATGATCCAGAGGTTCGGGTACTTGACGCCGGGGAAGCCGGAGAAGGAGCCCACCTGGAAGGCGAGCTTCTTGTCGCGCACCAGGGAGCGGTACAGGCGGGAGGTGCGGCCGCGGCTGGCGATGCTGTCGATCGCGTCGTAGACCGCCTGGTCGGGGTGGTTGTTGGCCGGCTTGTGGTAACCCTCCAGGTACATGGGCTGGGCGTCGTTCTCCATGACAACGATCTTCTCTGCCTCCTGCGGCGGCTCGACAGTGCGCAGCGGCGGCGGGCCGGGCCGGGCGGGGATGCGGCCGAAATACTTCTCCAGCACCGGGATGGCGGTCGCGGGACGGATGTCGCCGACGAGGACCGTGATCAGGTTGGAGGGCGCATAGTAGGTGTCGAAGAACTTCTGGGCGTCGGTGGCGGTGAACGACTGCAGGTCGCTCATGTAGCCGACGATCGGCTGTTTGTAGGGGTGGGCCTGGAAGGCCGCGCTCTGGAACTCGTCCAGCAGCTTCCCGATGGGGCTGGTCTCGCTCATCCGGCGCTCTTCCTGGACGACGTCGCGCTCCTGGTAGAACTCGCGAAACACGGGGTGGAGGAAGCGCTCGGACTCGAGGAAGGCGAAGAGCTCGAGCTTGTTCGAGGGGAGGGCGTAGAAGTAGCGCGTGGCGTCGGCGTCGGTGGTGGCGTTGAGGCCGTCGGCTCCCTCCCGGGAGAGGATGGCGTCGAACCCGTTCTCGTCGATGTGGCGGGAAGCCTCCTGCTGCCGGGCGCGGAGCTCGGCGAGGAGCTTCTCGACCTTCTGCGGGTCGGGCCTGGGGGAGAGGCGCTCCGTCTGCAGGGCCTGGTAGGCGCTCTCCACGGCTTCGAGAGCCTTCTTCTCGGCGGCCCAGTCCCGGCTGCCGATCTTCGGACCGCCCTTGAAGGCCATGTGCTCGAACATGTGGGCCAGGCCGGTGATGCCGGGCACCTCCTGGGCCGAGCCCACGTCGGCGATGGTGCAGAAGGCGAAGACCGGCGCGGCCGGCCGCTCGACGAGGATGAAGGTCCATCCATTGGCGAGCTTGTGGACGGTGGTGCGCTCCTCGAACGACTTGAGGTCCTGGGCGGTGACCAGCGGGGTCATCAGTGCCAGGACGAGCAGCGCCAGGGCCGCTCGGGCGACAGGGTGTCGGCTCATAAGGCTCCTCGGCGAAGAAGCTCCGGGCCAGCTCGGCTCGGGGTCAGAGGGAAATTTTACGCGATGGCCGCTCTGGTGAGGGCCGGTTTCTTTGCATTTGTACGAAAGTCAGCCCGACAGTGTTTGGAGGCGAGCGATCGCCTTCCGAAACTCCTCATAAGGCAGGGTATTGAGCACGTGGCGGGGCTCCAGGCCGGCGCGGCGGGCCTGGTCGATGCCGTAGCGCATCAGGTCGAGCTCGGTGGTGCGGTGGGAGTCGGTATTGATCACGATGCGGCAGCCCAGGTCGCGGGCGAGCCGCAGGTGGTCGTCCCGGAGGTCGAGGCGGTTCGGGCTGGAGTTCAGCTCTAGGGCCACCCCCAGCTCCGCGGCGCGGCGGAGCACTACGTCCAGGTCCATTTCCGCCCCGCGGCGGCGGTTGATGATGCGGGCCGTGGGATGGCAGAAGACGTTGACTTCCGGGTGCTCCAGGGCGCGCAGGACCCTGTCGGTCTGCTGCTCCGGGGGCAGATCGAAGCGGGAGTGAAGCGACACCAAGACCAGGTCGAGCCCGGCCAGCATCTCGTCCTCCAGGTCCAGGCTGCCGTCGGCCAGGATGTCCACCTCCATGGCCTTGAGGATGCGGATCTCCGGGTGACGGGCGCGGACCGCGTCGATCTCCTTCCACTGCTCGCGCAGGCGGTAGGCATCCAGGCCGTTGGTCATCGCGAGCGCCTTGCTATGGTCCGAGATGACCATGTACTCGTACCCGCGGGCCGCGCAGGCCTCCACCATCTCCTCGATCGAGTTGCGGCCGTCCGACCAGGTGGAGTGCATGTGGAGGTCGGCCCGCATGTCTCCCGTTTCCACGAGGTGGGGGAGGGCACCTTTCGACGCGGCCTCGATCTCCCCACGGTCCTCCCGCATCTCCGGCGGGATCCAGGGGAGGCCCACGGAGGCGTAGACGTCCGCCTCCTCTCGTCCGGCTACGAATTCTTCCCTGGCGTCTTCATGAACCCGGAAGACCCCGTACTCGGAGATTCGCAGGCCCTGCTCGACCGCCCGGCGGCGGAGCTTGACGTTGTGCTCCTTGGAGCCGGTGAAGTAGACCAGGGCGGCGCCGTAGCAGTCCGGCGGCACGACGCGGAGGTCCACCTGGAGGCCGGAGCCGAGGTTGACCGAGGACTTGGTGTCGCCGGCCGCCAGGACCTTGGCGATCTGGGGATAGTGGAGGAAGCCCTCCATGACCGGGCCGGGCACGGTGGCGATGGCAAGGAGGTCGATGTCCCCGACCGTCTCCCGCCGACGCCGATAGCTGCCGGCGACCTCCAGGCGCTCGACCTCGGGGATGGCGCGCAGGTAGCCGACGAGCGGCTCGACGTAGCGCTCCGCTTCGATCAGCAGCATGCGGCTGGTGTGCTGGCGGTGCTCCTGGATGCCGGCGAGGATCTTCTCCTGGGTCTTGGCCCCGAAGCCCGTGACCGAAGCGATGCGCCCCGCCTTGGCGGCCTCCTCGAGCTCGTCCACAGAGCAGATTTTCAGCTCGTCCCAGAGCTTCTTCGCCTTCTTGGGGCCGACGCTCGGGAGGCGCATGAGGTCGATCAGCGAGCGGGGGACTTCCGACAGCAGGCGATCGCGAAAGCCGAGGGTGCCGGTCTCGACCATCTCCTTGATGTGGTTGGCCATCTCCTTGCCGATGCCGGGCAGATCGGTGAGAGGCTTGCCCTCCTCAATCATCCGGGACAGCGAAGCGGTCTGGACCTCGATGGTCCGGGCGGCATTGCGGTAGGCGCGGACGCGGAACGTGTTCTCGTTCTGGATCTCGAGGACGTCCGCGACCTCCTCGAGCACCTGTGCGATTTCGGCGTTGTTCAATCGGCGGCTTCCCTCCCATTTCCATATACCACCGCCGCCTCTCCCCGCAACTCGTTGTTCTCCACCGCAGCCTCATCCGAGAGGCGGGTGAGGACCGAGGGTGCCCAGGAGGAAGAATACTTCCAGCCGGGACGCGCCTCGTCGCCGTCGTGGGGCGAGGGCTCGGGGAGGAAGCGGTTGACCAGCTCCAGGGCGCGGGCGGTCAGGCCCGGGGCAAGCGTAGCCGCGGCTGCCGCGAGCCGGGCCTGCGGGGTGATGATCAGGTGCGGTTCTCCGTACCGGCAGGCCTCCACGATCCTCCTGGCGGCCCGGCGGCCGCTGATCGAGGTCAGCGGCGTCGAGTCGCCTAACGCGAACCAGGCGAGCTCCTCCCGGCGCTTGCCCTTGAACAGGGCGTGGACGTGTGAGCCGGTCCGCATCAGGCCGGGGCAGACCGTGGTCACGTAGACCCCGTCCTTCGCCAGTTCTACCCGCAACCCGTTGGACAGCCCGGTGAGCGCGAACTTGCTGGCGCTGTAGGGGAGCAGGTGGGGGATTGCGACCTTGCCGCCGATCGAAGAGATGTTGACGATCCGGCCTTCCCGCTCCCGCTTCAGGTGCGGCAGGGCCGCCCGGATCAGGTAGAGCGGCCCCCAGAAATGGACCTGGAGCGCGTCCTCGAAATCCTCCAGCCCCATGTGCTCCAGCGGCCCGACCTGGATGACCCCGGCGTTGTTGATCAGCACGTCCAGCCGGCCGAAGCGCTCGATCGCGGCGTCCACGGCCCACTCCGCCTCCTCCCGGTCGCGGATGTCGCACGGCAGGGCCAGCACCCGCATCCCGCCCACCGCCGCCAGCTCCCGCCGCGCCAGGTCCAGCTCCTCCGGATCGCGCGCCACGATGGCCAGGCGCGCCCCCTGGCCGGCCAGCTCGCGGGCGAGGAGCAGGCCCAAACCCCGCGAGCCGCCGGTGATGAGGACGACGCGGTTCTGGAAGTCGAGGGGCGGACGGCGGCGCACCGCGCGCGCCGCCGCCACCAACCCGACCCCGGCGGTACCGGCCAGCAGGGCCAGCAGGGCCGCCGGAATCCTGCCCGGGCTCATGCGTGATGCTCCCGGCCGTTCCCTCCGTGGTGGTGACCGTTCCCCCCCGGCTTGAGCACGACCTTGATGCAATGGTCCCGCTTGTGCTTGAAGGTCTCGTACCCTTCCGGCGCCTCGTCCAGGCTCATCTGGTGGGAGATGACCTTGGACGGGTCGATCTCGCCGTTGACGATCCTCTCGAGCAGCGGACGCATGTAGCGATGGGTGTGGGTCTGGCCCATCTTGAGCGTCAGCCCCTTGTTGAACGAGGCGCCCATGGGGATCTTGTCGATCAGGCCGCCGTAGACGCCCGGGATCGACACGGTCCCGCCCTTGCGGCAGGCCAGCAGGCACTCGCGCAGGACGTGCGGCCGGTCGGATTCCAGGCGCACCGCCTGCTTGGCCTTGTCGACCATGGCGCCCAGGGTGTCGCCGTGGGCCTCCATGCCGACGGCGTCGATGCAGGCATCCGGACCGCGGCCGCCGGTCATCTCCCGCAGGGTGTCGACCACGCTGTCCACCTCCTCGTAGTCAATGATCTCGGCCTTGCCCCAGCTCTGCGCCAGGAGCAGCCGCTCGGGGAAACGGTCGATGGCGATGACCCGGCCGGCTCCCAGCATCCAGGCGCTCTGGATGGCGAACTGGCCCACGGGGCCGCAGCCCCAGACCGCAACCGTGTCACCCGGCTGGATCTGGCAGTTCTCGGCCGCCATGTAGCCGGTGGGGAAGATGTCCCCCAGGAAGAGCACCTTCTCGTCGGGAAGGCCGTCGGGGACCTTGAGCGCTCCCACGTCGGCGAAGGGGACGCGCACGTACTCGGCCTGGCCGCCCGCGTAGCCGCCCATCATGTGGGAGTAGCCGAACAGGCCGGACGGCGAGTAGCCGTAGGCCTTCTCCGGGATCCAGGCGTTGGGGTTCGAGTTGTCGCAGAGGGAGAACAGCTCGTGCTCACAGAACCAGCACCGGCCGCACGCGATGTTGAAGGGCACCACCACCCGGTCTCCGACCTGGAGGTTCTTCACCCCCGGTCCGACCTCCATCACCTCGCCCATGAACTCGTGGCCGAGGATGTCCCCCTTCTTCATGGTAGGGATGTAGCCGTCGTAGAGATGCAGGTCCGAGCCGCAGATCGCGGCGGAAGTGACGCGCAGCACGGCGTCCCGGGGGTTGAGAATCTTCGGGTCGGGGACCTCCTCGACCTTGACGTCGACAGCTCCGTTCCAGCAGACCGCTTTCATGATGTGCCTCCTTCCGCTAGAGCGGGTTCCTGGGATTGACGAGAGGGCGCTTGCCCTCGGGCTGTCCGTCGATGGTGGGGATCTCGCCGGCTTCCATCAGGTTCTTGAAGCGCCGGAGATCCTCCCGGACCTGCTGCCTGGTGATCGGCCCGAGGGCCTTCGCCGCGAGACGCCCCGCGGCGCCGCCCGGCGGGACCAGGTCGAAGCTGACCCGGACGATCGTGCCGCGGTCGCCCGCCGCGGGCTCGAACAGGACCGACCCGGCGTGGTGGACCTGCGAGCCGGCTACGGAGCGCCAGGAGATGAGCTGGCCGTCACGGTCCTCGACAACCTCGGCGTCCCACTCGACGCGGGAGCCGACCGGTGTCTTGGCGATCCAATGGGAGCGGCCGTTGCCGAGATCGCGGACGGATTCCAGGTGCCGCATGAAGCGGGGGAGGTTCTCGAAGCTCCGCCAGAAGGAATAGAGCTCCTGGCTCGGGCGCAGGATGTCGACGCTCGTCTCGATGTGGGAGGGGAGGGGCTCGTGGCGGGGGGCAGGGCTCGCTTCACGGTTGCGGCTCGTGCCCTTGTATACCGCGAAGGCGGCCAGAGCCGCGCCGCCGAGGAGGGCGGCCAAGCCGCCTCCGCTGCGTTCCGTGCCCTTGTGGGTGGATCTCGTGGGGGTGTCTCGCACGGTGGGGTGCCTCCTGTCTGGAAAAGGAATGTGGGTGGTCGGGGCCTCCGGAAGGAAGGGAAAGACCGATGACGCCTCGTGATTGTTTCGCAAGGCGCGTGCCACGGAGGGTGATAGATTGCGGCCCCCATGACGGAGGTTACGGTCTATACGGACGGTGGCGCCGACCCCAACCCGGGTCCGGGCGGCTGGGGCGTGGTCCTGATCCACGAGGCGAGCGGCAAGGCGAGCGAGCTCAAGGGCGGCGAGCCTCTCAGCACGAACAACCGCATGGAGCTGACCGCGGCGATCCGCGCCCTGGAGGCGCTGCACCGCCGCTGCCGGGTCCACCTCTTCACCGACTCGCAGTACCTGAGGAAGGGGATCACCGAGTGGCTCTCCGGCTGGGTCGCCCGCGGCTGGAAGCGCAAGGACGGCGAGCTCCAGAATGAAGACCTCTGGCGCCGGCTGGCCGAGCTGATCCGGGAGCACGACGTGCGCTGGGACTGGATCAAGGGGCACGCCGGCAACAAGTGGAACGAGCGCGCCGACCAGCTCGCCACCGAGGCGATCCGGGAGCAGCGCGCCGCCCTCGGCTTGGTCGCGAAGACGTCCGCGGAGCGGCCGGATGCCGAGGTCTTCCTGCGGGTGTCGGGGTCCGGGAAGCGGGGCGGCTGGGCGGCGCTGGTCCGCCACGAGGGGAGCGAGACCGTGATCTCTGGGGGAGGGCGGGGGATGAGCTCGAACCAGCTCGACCTGGTCGCCGCGGCCGAGGCCCTGGACCGCCTGCCGCCGGGCATCTCCGTGGCGGTCTACACCCTGTCCGACTACCTGAGGAACGGCGCCACGGGCTGGCTGGCGGGGTGGAAGCGGCGCAACTGGCTGACCCAGGAGGGCAAGCCGGTGCTCCACCGGGACCTGTGGGAGAGGCTGGACGCGGCGCTTTCCCGTCGCCGCGTGGCCTGGCCCGTGGTGAAAAAGGGGGAGGATGCGCCCGAGCTCAAGGAACTGGCGGCCGTGGCGAAGGAGGGGGCGGAGAAGGCCGGCTAGAGTTGGCCGGCGACCCGCCGGAGATGGCGGACGTTCGGCCAACCCTTCCAGCCCTGACAAAGCACTAGCGCGGCGTGACGGAGGACACCTGGAACGGCCGCGCGGATACCGCATGGATCCGCTGGCTGCCGAGGCGCAGCTCCAGGAGATAGCTGCCAGGCGGCAGCGAGCCCGCGCTCAGACGCCCCACCACCAGGTCCGGCTCGCCGGACTCCCCCGGGGTGACGGCCAGCAGCTCCAACTCGCCGCCCGCCGCGGGCTTGCCCTGGTTGTTGAGGATGCGCCCGCGGAGCACCGCCGAGTCTCCCGCCAGCCCGTGTCCCACCACCAGCACCTGCACCTCGCCGGAGGCGGGCAGCGTCGCCTGGGCCGCCGGCACGATCGACCGGCCGTGCAGATCGAACGCGGTGCTCGCCGGGTCTGCCGGGAGGACCAGGATCCATGGGTCCCCGGCCGGTGGCAGGAAGAGGGCGTCGATGTGGTTCTCGCCCCCGGCCGAGCGGAGGCTCAACGGCACGGTCAGCAGGGACGTGCGTCCATCGGCCCGGTCGCGGACCAGGACGCGCAACCGATGCTCGCCCCGGGGGAGCTCGAGCTTGCCGAGGACGCGCACGCCGCCCTGGGCCAGGCGGCCCTGGACCTTGGCCGGATCGAGGTCCACGGACTGCGCGAAGAAGTCGCGGCTGCTTCCGGTCTCATCCAGGGCATAGCCGTAGACCTCGACACCCAGGCGCGGTGCGCCGGCCGCGAGGAGCTTGTCACCCGGCACTTCCACGAGGACCGCCACCGTGGTGGCCTCCCCGCCGGACCGCAGCGGCACGGCCACGACCTCGACGCCAAGGTCGTCGCTCTCCTCGTCTCCCGACACGAGCCGCGCCGCCTCGGCGAGCCGCCGGACGTCGTCCTGCTTCTGGAAGGGCAGGGGCGCGAAGTAGCCGCCGCGGTGGTGGACCCGCACCCCGCGGACACTGCGCGGAGTGTTGCGGAGGCGCACCTGCAGCTCATGATAGGAGCCGTCGAACGGCACGTCGTCCACCTGGACGCTGACCAGGTAGCTGTGGACGCTGCGCCGCATGGCTCCGCCGAGCCCCTTGGAGAGATCGTTCGTCCCCTCCACCAGCGTGCCGCCCGTCTCGTTGGCCATGTAGAAGAGGCCGTCGGCCGACAGGCCGCCCCTCGCGCCCGCGATGTTCACGGCGTGCAGGACCCAGCCCGAGCGCCGCATCTCCTCGAACACGCCCTTGAGCTTGACGAGGAGGTTGCTGCCGCCCGGATTCGGCGTATCCACGTTGGTGGACGGCTTGTACATGAGCTCCCTGCCAAAGCCTTCGCTGAAGAAGGCCAGGTACTTCCTCCCCTGCACCGGCCGCAGGACCCGGGCCAAACCCTCGACCGCGTCGGCCATGGCCATCACATGGCCGCGTTGGCGGGCTTCGACGTTGGGCTGGTGGAGCACGGACGAGTGGGAGAGGACGTTCTTCTGGAGGAAGCCCTCTCGGAGGGAGCCCACCCTGCCGCCGGACGAGCCCAGGCTCATGAGCATGTCGTTCGCGAAGTTGCGCTCGTCGACATGCCAGACATGGGTGAGCAGGGAGCGGGCGGTGAGACCGGTGAGGCGCAGGGGGTCCACCTCGTCCGCCGGGCTCTTCTCCGGGATCTTGGCGGTCAGAGCCCCTTCCAGGGCGCCGAGGGTCCGTGCCGCGGCATTGCGGTCGGTGGTGAAGCTGAGGAGCAACTGCAATTCACCCGTGGGGACGTAGATCCCCACCGCCACCATGTCGCGCGGGTCGAGGCCCCCGGCCACGAGCTCGCGGGCGGCGGCGATGCCGTCTTCGAGGTTCTCGGGCTTGCTCATGGCGAAGTCGAAGAGGAAGAGGACGTGGCGGCGCGCCGCGGGCGGCGGCGGCGGCGCGTCCGGCTGTTGCTGGGCCTCCAGGTCGATCGCCTCGAAGGCGACGATCGGCAGGGTGCGATTGCCCTCCTTCACCTCGAAGTCGGCGGCGGTCAGCCCGCGGACCGGCTCGTTGCCCTGCGTCACCTCCACTGGGATCTCCACCAGGGTGACGGAGATGTCGGAGGTGACGGTGGGCGTCTGGGCGTGGATCATGCCGGCTGCCAGCGCGAGTACGGCCAGGGCTGCAAGCCAGCGAAGCCTGAGACGGGTTGCGGTCACGCGAGGCCTCCTTTCGAGGATCTCATCCTGAAGACCTACATTGCAGAGGATACCCGGAACGGCCGCGCGGTCACGGCGCGGGCCCGGGGCTGGTTTCCGAGGCGAAGCTCCAGCAGGTAGCTGCCCGGCGGCAGCGAGCCCGCGCTCAGGCGGCCGACGACCAGGTCGGGCTCTCCGGACTCTCCAGGGGTGACGGCCAGAAGCTCCACCTTGCCACCTGTCACGGGCCTGCCCATGGCATCGAGGATGCGCCCGTGGAGCACTTTCTCCCCAGCCAGCTCCCCGGCCAGGCCGTGGCCCACGACCAGGAGCTGCGCTTCGCCGGAGGCGGACAGCATCGCCTGCGCCGCCGGCAGCACGGACCGGCCGTGAAGACTGAAATCGGCCTCTTGCGGGCGGACCAGAAGCCATGGGTCCCCGGCCAGCGGCAGGAAGAGGGCGTCGATGTGGCCCTCGGACCCGGAAAGGCTCAACGGCACGGTCAGTAGGGACGTGCGGCCGTCGGCCCGGTCGCGGACCAGGACGCGCAGCCGGTGCTCGCCCCGGGGGATCGCCAGCTTTCCCAGGATGCGCACGCCGCCCTGGGCCAGGCGGCTGCCGACCTTGGCCGGATCGAGGTCCACGGACTGGGCGAAGAAGTCGCGGCTGCTTCCGGCCTCATCCAGAGCGTAGCCGTAGACCTCGATGCCGATCCGCGGGGCGCCGGAGGCGAGCATCCGGTCCCCCGGCACCTCCAGCAGGATTGCGACCGGGACGGTCTCTCCGCCGGACCGCAGCGGCACCGCCACGACCTGGACGCCGAGGTCGTCGCTCTCCTCGTCTCCCGACACGAGCCGGGCCGCGTCGGCGAGCCGCCGCACGTCGTCCTGACGCCGGAAGGGAAGGGGCGCGAAGTACCCGCCGCGGTGGTGGACCCGCACCCCGCGCGGAGCGTTGCGGAGCCGCACCTCCAGCTTGTGGTAGGAGCCGTCGAAGGGGACGTCATCCACCTGCACGCTGACCAGGTAGCTGTGGGCGCTGCGCCGCATGGCCCTGCCGAACCCCTTGGCGAGGTCGTTGGTCCCTTCCACCAGCTTGCCGCCGGTCTCGTTGGCCATGTAGAAGAGAGCGTCGGCGGAGAGCGAGCCGCGCTTGTTGCCCGCGATGTCCACGCCGTGCAGGACCCAGCCCGAGCGCCGCAGCTCCTCGAACGTCTCCGCGAGCTTCTTGAGGATGTCGCTCCCGCCCATGCTCGGGGTCGCCGCGCCCAGGGAAGGCTTGCTGATGAACTGCGGGTCGAACCCCTGGCTGAAGAAGGCCAGGTACTTCCTCCCCTCGACCGCCCGCAGGGCCTTGGCCAGGCTTTCTATGGCGCTGGCCATCGTGATCACGTGGCCATGCTGCCGGGATTCGAGATTGAAGGCATGCTGGGCAGCCGAGTCGGCGAGGATCTCGCTCTGCAGGCTGGCCCCCATGCGGCCGTCCCCTCCGGCCAGCTCTCCGAGCAGCTCCAGCGCGACGTTGCGGTCTTCGAGCTTCCACATCCGGTTGAGCAGCGTGCGCGCGTTCATGCCGGTCAGCCGCAGAGGATCGAGCTCCTCCGGCGTCTCCGGGATCTTTCCCTCCAGCACTGCTTCCAGGCTGTCCAGGGTGCGGGCGGCGGCGGCGCGGTCGGTGGTGAAGCTGAGCAGCAGGGGCAGCTCGCCGGTGGGGAGATAGAGCGCCACTCCCACCATGTCGCGAGGGTCGAGGCCGCTGGTCAGGACCTGGCGGGCGGCGGAGACGCCGCCCAGCAGCAGGGAGCGGTCGCTCATGGCCACGTCGAGGAGGAAGAGGATGTGACGGCGTGCCGCGGGAGGGGGAGGCGGCGCGTCCGGTTCCGGCGGCGCCTCCAGGTCCACGGTCTCGAAGCTGACAATGGGGAGGACACGTTTGCCCTCCCGCACCTCGAAGTCGGCTGCCGTAAGCCCGCGGACCGGTTCGTCGCCCCTCGTCACCTCAACCGGGATCTCGACGAGGGTCACCGAGATGTCGGAGGACACGGAAGGCGTCTGGGCGCCGGCCATGCCCGCGGCCAGCACTGCCAGCCCGGCCACGAATGCTGCGGCCCATCGGAGCCTGATGCGGACTGCGGTCACGCGAGGCCTCCTTTCGAGGATCGGAAAACCCTCTTTGCAAACGCCAAACCTGCCTTCCGGGTCCCTTTCTCCCGGAGGATCGACGCCGCCGGAGGACGGGGCCGTCCTTGCTCGGGGACGCGCCCGCGAATAGGCGCGTCTCGCCCGCAAAGATGAGCCTCTCGCCCGCGGAAACGAGCGTCTCGCCCCCGAGGACTTGTATATCGCCCTCGAAGTTTTGTGTATCGCCCTCGGGGGCTTGCCTCTCGCCCCCGAGGGCGAGCCCCAAGCCCCGGAGGGCGAGGCACAATCCCCGGAGGGCGAGTCGCAAATCCTCGAGGGCGAGCCTCAAGTCCCCGAGGGCGAGAGGCAAGTCCCCTGCGGGCGAGACGCTCATTTCCGGTCCCCGGAGGCTCATATCAGGGCTCAAAGTCTCCGATCTCGAAGCCCTCCACCTCCCAGACCAAGACGGAGCCCTGCAATCCTCCCCGGTGTTGCTGCGAAAGAAAGCGTATATAGTGAAAGACGCCCCCGCCATGAAAAGGAGGTAGGCCCTGAGGCGTCTCTCCCTGGCTCTGCTCGTCCTTGCCGGATGGATTCTGTCGCCGCCCGCCACCCCGGGCCAGCCGGAGCTGGGCGAGCCCCTGCTCCCCAGCCAGACGCGCGAGCGCCCGATCGCGGCAGGGGAGGCGCACGTCTACCGGGTCGAGGTGGGAGAGGCTCCCGTCCTGATCACGGTCGAGCAGCGCAGCGTGGATGTCGTGGTGGAGGTGCGGGGACCGGCGGAAGGACCTTTCACGGTCGAGGCTGGAAGCTACCGCTGGGGGACGGAGACCCTGCTGTTGGAGAGCACGGGCATGCACCGGATCGAGGTTCGGCCCAGGGAGCGATCCATCTGGCCGGGCCAGTACACGGTTCAGGTCTCGGAACTGCCCCCTGGAGAGGAAGAGACGCGCCGCGCCCTGGCAGTGATGAGCCGCGCGGGGCGCCAGGCCTTCGAGGATACGGCCGACGCGCAGCGCCAGGCGGTCGCCACCTATCGCGAGGTCCTGGCGCCGTTGCGCTCGCTCGGGGAGCGCCGAAGGGAAGCCGAGGTCCGGACCGCCCTCGCCGCCCTGGAGCACAAGGTGGGTGAGCTGAGGCCGGCGGTCGAGAGCTACCAGGCTGCGCTCGCGCTCTGGCAGGAGCTCGGCGAGCCTCGCCGGGAGGCCGCGGCCTGGAGCGAGCTCGGGGTGGCCTCCACGAGCGCGGGGGATTCCGGGAAGGCCCGCGAAGCCCTGCAGCGCTCCCTTTCTCTCTGGCAGAAGCTCGGAGAGCGCTTCGAAGAAGGCGCGACCCGCGCCAATCTCTGCTTTCTCGACCTGAGCGGTGGGTCCCTGCCCGCGGCGCTCACCTGCTACGAGGAGACGCGCGCGCTCTTCCGCGAGCTCGGCGACGAGAGCCAGGAGTACTGGATCCTCAACAACGTCGGCGGCATCTACGACCTCCTGGGCGAGCCCGACGCCGCCCTGGAGATGTACGAGCGGTCCCTCGCCCTGCGCCGGGAGGCCGGAGACCGCCTGGGCGAGGCTGAGACGCTGAACAACATCGCCGTCATTCACCGCACCGTGGGCGACTGGCAGGAGGCGCTGCGCATCTACGGCCAGGCGCGGGAGGTCCTTGCCGGCCTCGGCGACCCCCCGCAGAAGACCGCCACGCTGCTCAACAACATCGGCTTCACCTACAACAGCCTGGGGGAGCCGCAGCGCGCCCTGGCCTTTCTCGAAGATGTCCTGGTGCTCCGGCGGGAGATCGGCGACCGCCGGGGAGAGACGATCAGCCTGAACAACCTCGGGCACACCTGGCGCAACCTTGGCGACCTGGAGAAGGCGCTCGCCTATCACCGGCAGGCGCTCAAGCTGGCCGCCGACCTGCGCAATCCCCGGCACGAGGCGGTTGCCCGGCTGGGCCTCGCCGAAATCTGGCTCGAGCGGGGCGATCCCGCCGCCGCGCTGCGCGAGCTCGATCCGGCGGTCGCCCATTTGGCGGAGGCGGGGCTCCGCTCCGGGGAGCTCCAGGCCCTCTACCTGCGGGGACGCGCGCTCACCCTCGGGGGGCGGCCGCGGGAGGCAGTGTCCATTCTGCGGGAGGTTCTGGAGCAGCGCCGGACCTTGCGCGACCGCGCCGGGGAGGCCCAGGCGCTCCACGCACTGGCTTCGGCGGAACGGTCCCTGGGCCTCTCCGCCGAGGCGCGCGGCCACGCCGAGGAGGCCGTGGCCCGCGTGGAAGAGCTGCGCACCGGCTTCGTCAACCCGAACCTGCGTGCCGCCTTTCTGGCTACCCGGCGGCAGGCCTACACGCTCGTGATCGACCTGCACATGGATCGCCACGCTGCCGACAAGGCTGGCGGCTATGACCGGGCGGCCCTGGAGGTCAGCGAGCGGGCGCGGGCGCGCAGCCTGATCGACGCCCTGGGCTCCGGGAGCGCCGGCCGCTCCGGGAGCCCCGTTCCCGCCGGGCTGATCGAGAAGCGGCAGTCGTTGCGCCGCCGCCTCAGCGCCAAGGCCGAGCAGCACCTCAAAGAGCGGGAGAAGCCGCGCGACGCCAAGGCCGAGGCGCGGGTCGAGGCCCTGGGGCGGGAGATCGAGAAGCTCCTGGCCGAGCTCGGCAGCGTGGAAACGGAGATCCGCCGAAACGATCCCCAGGGCGACGTCCGGCCGATGGACGCGCAGGCGATCGCCGGTCTGCTCGACCCGGGCACGCTCCTCCTGGAGTATTCGCTGGGCGAAGACCGGAGCTTCCTCTGGGCAGTTGAAACGGGAGGAATCCGCAGCTTCGAGCTCCCGCCTCGGAAAGAGATCGAGGCGCTGGCGCGGCAGCTCCAGGAAGAGCTGAGCACGGTGGGCTCCGAGGCCGGGCTCCAGCAGGAGGTGGCGGAGAAGCTGAGCCGGATCCTGCTGGGTCCCATCTGGAGCGAGACGCCGCGCTTCCAGCGCCTGGCCGTGGTGCCCGACTCGGTCCTTCACATCCTCCCCTTCAGCGCCCTTCCCGTGCCCGAGCCAGGACAGGCGTGGAGCGCCCAGGGAACCCGGCTCCCGCTGCTGGAGCGCCACGAGGTCGTCTACCTGCCGTCGGCCACGACCCTGGCCCTGCAGCGCCAGCGCCTGAACGGGCGGGCACCGGCCTCCAATTGGGCAGCGGTGCTCGCCGACCCGGTGTTCTCTCCCGACGACCCTCGCCTGGCCGGTCCATCCGTTGCCGCCAAGGCGGGAGCTCCGAAGGCGGATACCACGCGGAGTGGGGGCAACGGCCTGTTCCCCACCTTCGCGCGTCTTTCCTCTTCCCGGAGCGAGGCGGATGCGATCGTGAGCCTGGCGCCGGCTGGCCAGGTGTGGACCGGGCTCGGTCTCGCGGCCAACCGGGACGTGGTGCTCTCCGGCGATCTCCGTCCCTATCGCGTAGTCCACTTTGCAACTCACGGGGTGGCTGATGCCCGCACGCCTGAGCTGTCCGGCCTCGTGCTCTCTCTTGTCGACAAGGATGGCCGGCCCCGGCAGGGCTTCCTCGGCCTGTCCGATATCTACGATCTCGATCTCGCCGCCGACCTGGTCGTCCTCTCCGGCTGCCAGACGGCGCTCGGCAGGGAGATCCGCGGCGAAGGGCTCATGGGGCTGACCCGCGGGTTCCTCCACGCGGGCGTGCCGCGGGTGGTGGCAAGCCTGTGGCAGGTCCAGGACAGGACCACCGCGGAGCTGATGGTCCGCTTCTACCGGGCCATGTGGACTGAGGGCCTGCCCCCCGCCGCAGCCCTGCGGAAGGCGCAGCGGTCCCTGCGCAAGGAGTCACGCTACCGCGATCCCTACTCCTGGTCCGGCTTCGTCCTCCAGGGCGACTGGCGCTGAGGCGCCCTTCCTCCCTCAGCTCTCCTGCGGCGCATTGCGGGTGAGATAGCCGGCATCCCCGCGACAGTAGAGGGATGGAGGCAACATTGACCCGGGGGTACCCCGGCAAAAACAAGGAGGGCGTCATGTCCAACAATCTGTGCGGTTTCTGGACAGTCAAGCAAGTCGATCCACATGCCAACACCGGCCTGGCGGTGAACAACGTTCTATACGTCAGTGTCAGTGAGAATGGCCCGACCACGGTGATCAAAAAGGTCGGCGACTCGGATTGGGTGGCCACGTGCACCCCCGGACAGCCCGGCAACGGAGATTACAACGGGCAAGACTTCAAGATCTGGAGGGAGAATAGCCTCCCGAAGGCGACACTGTGCTGCGAATATACTTATTACATCCCTCTGGAGCCATGGCAACTGTTGGCCATCGGGAGCGCCGGTCTTGTTCTCGGTTTCATCGTAGGCCTGATCTGCGGTGTCGGTGTCCTCAGCGCCGGTCTGATCTCCTTCGGTGCGGCCGTCGGCTCCACGCTGGCTGCGAAGCTCCTGATCAAGACGCAGTCGAACTCCACCTGGATGGCCGAGGAGGGCGGTGCGCCTCTGAGACTCCCCGGGGAGCCGCCGGTCATTGAAGAAGAAGAGCCCGTCTTGAGAAGGGTGGGAGGCCGGAGGGGGTGATCTCGATGTCGGCTCCGGAGCTCCCGAGGGATGCGAGGTATGATGGCGCTCATCCTCGGGAGATCTCCGGCGCGGCCGGCCTGATCCGGCCGCCCGGTCCGAGGCGCGGAGAGCGCCATGAGCACCGATGCGGCACCCACGCCGGACGAGGCGGAGGTCGCAACCGACCTCGTCCGGCGGATTGCGGCGGGCAATGCCTCCGCCGAAGGGGAGCTCGCCGAGCGCTACAGCCGGGGCCTTCTCTACCTACTGCGCCGCCTCGCTCCGGAGCTGGCCGACGACCTTCGCCAGGAGACGTTCCGCATCGTGCTGGAGCGGCTGCGCAAGAGGGGGCTTGAGGATCCTGCCGGGCTCGCGGCCTTCCTCCGCGGCACGGCACGCAACCTGGTCATCGCCGAGCGGCGCAAGACGGCCCGCCGGCGAACTGACGCGGACGACGAGGAGCTGGCGCAGGCCGCCCATCCCGCTCCGAGCCAGCTTTCAGCCGTGCTGCTCGACGAGGAGTCCGAGACCGTGCGGAGACTGATCGGCGAGCTCCCCACGGACCGCGACCGGCAGCTCCTGCTGCGCTTCTACGTGGCCGAGGAGGAAAAGGAGAGCATCTGCGCCGAGCTGGGGCTCGAGAGCCTTCACTTCAACCGCGTCCTCTTCCGAGCCCGGCAGCGCTTCAAGGAGATTCTGGCGCGCAGCAAGCGGTGATTTCGCCATGAACCACGACTACATCGAAGAGCAGCAGGTCGTAGAGCGCTACGTGATGGGGAGGCTCCCTCCCGAGGAGGCGGCGCGCTTCGAGGAGCACTACCTCCACTGCCAGGAGTGCCTCGACCGGCTCGACGTCGCGGAGTCGATGGAGAGAGGCTTCAAGCGCGCGGCCGGCCAGGACGCGGCGCGGGCTGCCTCCATCCGGCAGCTCGCCCTCGTGGCCTGGCTCGCCCGGCTCGGCCGCTCGCGCCAGTTGGCTGCCCTCGCCATGGCCGTGCTCGTGATCGCCGTCCTGCCCGGGCTCCTCGGGCTGCGCGAGGTCCGGGAGCGCGAGCGGGAGCTGGCGGAGACTCGTTCCGCTCTGGAACAGGAGCGCGAGCGGTCGGCCCAGGGCTCCCGGACCGCCGGCTCCGAGGCCGAGAAGCTGCGGAAGGAACTGGAAGCGAGCCGGCGCGATCTCGCCCGCGAGCAGGAGGCGCGTACGAAAGCCGCCGAACAGCTCGCGGACGCCCGCCGGCCCCAGGGCAACGTGCCCATTCTCTTCCTCAATCCGGAGCGCGGCGGCGGAGAGCCCACCCACCGCCTGCGCCTGCCCCGGGCTCCCGGCTGGGTCGTCCTCGCCCTGGAGATCGATCCGCCGCACCAGCCGTCCTACCGCGCCGTCCTGCAGGATGCGAAGGGAAAGGAGCTCTGGCGCGGCGAGGGCCTCCGGCTCAACGAGATGGAGACCCTGAGCCTGAGCCTCCCCACCACCCTGCTCGCCCCGGGCGACTACATCCTTCTGGTCGAAGGCCGCCGCTTCACCTTCCGCGTCCTGCCGTCCGCCTGATTTTAGAAATCTTTCGATTCCGCTCCCGCCGGGTGAGATAGCGGACCTGTCGGCGACAGCTTCCTATCGAAACCGCTGGATCTCAAGGTCCGGCACAACGAAAAGGGAGCGAAGTCATGAGAAAGCTTGTTTTCCTCGTTGCGCTGTTCTGTTGCTCGACCCAGGCCATGGCCGTGGACTGCTCGAGCCTGGCAGGCAAGTCGCTGCAGGTCAGCTTCAACGGCCACACGGGATTGCTCGGTCCGACCGGGATCACGCTCGTCAACCAGAGCTTCCAGACTACCGTCAAGCTTGGCAACGAGGCGCCGACTCCGGTCAAGGGCACGTGCACGGGCCGCCACATCCAGTTTACGAGAGGTGTGGCGCCGAACACCCAGAGCTATGACGGTTGGATGTTCACGGCAAGCAACTCGCAGCAGATGGCAGGGCTCTTCGCCAACTCCAGCAACGTGAAGTTCGGGTGGTACGCGACGATCGTTCCGAAGCCTCCTGCTCCTCCTTCACCTTCCACGGTTTGCAAGGACCTCTGCCACAAGGAGAGGCAGGACTGTCACCAGGATGCCGATAGCAGCCAGCAGCATGCAGCGTGCACAGCGCTCTACAACACTTGCGTCAATAAGTGCCCCTGAGAGGTCCTCAGCCTCTCCTCGGATGGAACCGATGTTGCACAATGGGGGGGCATGAGCGGGGAGCGGATTTGGACGCGGTCGTCGTAGGTGCCGGGCCGAACGGGCTGAGCGCGGCGATCACGCTGGCGCAGGCGGGCCAGTCGGTCCTGCTGATCGAGGGCGGGGAGACGGTGGGGGGCGCGGCCCGGTCCGCGGAGCTGACCCTGCCGGGGTTCAACCACGATGTCTGCTCGGCCATCTATCCGCTGACGGTCGGCTCCCCCTTCCTCTCGAAGCTTCCCCTGGAAAAGCACGGTCTGCGGTGGGTCCAGCCTCCGCTGGCGCTGGCCCATCCTCTCGACGATGGGACGGCGGCGGTGCTGTCGCAGCGGCCGGATGACACGGTGGAGAGCCTGGGTGAGCGGGACGGCGAGGCCTGGCTGAAGCTGTTCCTGCCCCTGGCCACGGCCTGGGAGCGCCTCGCGGACTCCTTCCTCGGTCCCATCCGGCCGTTCAAGAACCCTTTCCTGATGGCCCGCTTCGGGTTGACGGGGCTGCGGTCGGCGGAGGCGCTGGCACGGGGGCGTTTCCGGGGGGAGCGCGCCCGGGCGCTCTTCGCGGGCATCGCCGGACACTCCTTCCTGCCTCTCGACCTGATTCCCACGGCCGCGTTCGGCATGGTGCTCGGTGCGACCGGGCATTCCGTGGGCTGGCCGCAGCCGGCCGGGGGCGCGCAGCGGGTCCCCGACGCCCTCGCCGGCCTGCTGCGCGAGCTGGGCGGCGAGATCGTCACCGGCTGGATGGTGAAGTCGCTGGACGAGCTGCCCCGCTCGCGCGTGGTCCTGCTCGACCTGACCCCGGCCCAGCTCCTGCGCCTCGGCGGCACGAAGTGGCCGGAGCGCTACCGCCGGCAGCTCGGCCGCTTCCGCTACGGCCCCGGGATCTTCAAGGTGGACTGGGCGCTGCGGGAGCCGATCCCCTGGCGGGCCGAGGCGTGCCACAGGGCGGGGACGATCCACCTGGGCGCCACGCTGGAGGAGATCGCGGCCTCGGAGCGGTCGGCCTGGGACGGCCGCGAGTCGGAGCGTCCCCTCGTGCTCGTGGGCCAGCCGAGCCGGTTCGATCCCACCCGGGCACCGGCGGGCTCCCACACGGCCTGGGCCTACTGCCATGTGCCCAATGGCTCGACCGTGGATATGACCGAGACGATCGAGCGCCAGATGGAGCGCTTCGCGCCCGGCTTCCGCGACCTCGTGCTGGCCCGCCACACGATGAACACGGCCTGGCTGGAGGCGCACAACCCGAACATGGTGGGCGGCGACATCAACGGCGGCGCCGCCCTGCTCGCCCAGCTCTTCACCCGGCCGGTCGCCCGGCTCGTCCCTTATGCCACACCTGACCCGCGGGTCTTCCTCTGCTCGGCGAGCACGCCGCCGTCCGGGGGAGTCCACGGGATGTGTGGCCACTTTGGAGCGCTGGCAGCGATGGCGGCACTGTCATGAATCTCGCCACCGCCACAGATTGACGGTTTTCGATACATTAATCTCTTATTTTCAGGCACGAAATCTTCAAACAGCGTCCCGGATTCGGCTTCTCGCCCCACTTCCCTCCTAGAACACCAAACATGGCGTCCCCGGCACTGCCCGGGGCGCTCGAAATCCGGAGGGAAGGTTCATGCTCAAGGTCCGCCGCGTCCTGTCCATCGTCTGTCTCCTCGTCTTCCTTGGCCTGCCGCTGTCCGCCCAGTCGGAGCGGGGACCGGCCTCTCGGTTCGCCGGCTTCCTGGACGCCCTCTGGGAACGGCTGACCTCGCCCATCACTTCGGTCTGGGAGGCAAGCGAGGGCGCCGAGGACCCGAACGGCGAGCCGATGGTCAGCGGCCAGGGGATCTGGGATCCATTTGGTTAGATCCGGCCGCCTCCGTTGTAAACTAGCGGCAACGCACGGAGGCGACAATGCCGCGAGGACCTTTTCACTTGACCCGCCAAGAGCTGGAGCGATTCCGGATCAACCGTTCCGGCCCGGTGGAGAAGCGGAAAGTGCTCGCGCATCTGCTGGCGGGCTGTGAGCCCTGCCGCGCGAGCGCGCGGGAGGTGTTCTTCCCGCAGACGCTCGACTACTCGCGGATGTTCGACCGCCTCGAGGTCGCCTTCGTGGATGCCGAGTCCGCGATCCGGGCGGAGCGCCGCCGGGGTGAGGAGCTGTGGCATCTGCTGGAGCCCCTGGACGCCACGCAGCGGCTGCTCTGGGTGAAGAACGACCCGCGGCTCTACATGTGGGGGCTCTACAACCTGCTGCTGAACGAGGGGCGCAAGATCATCCGCCAGGACCGGGGCGAGGCCGTCGGCCTCTATCACCTGGCCTGGATGATCGCCCAGAAGCTGGACCCCGAGGCGTACGGCGACACCCGGGTGCGCGACTTCCAGGGCAACGCGGCCGCCCAGCTTGGGAACGCCAAGCGCCTGTACGGCGACCTGCGGGGGGCCGAGGAGGACTTCGCCCGGGCCGAGGAGCTGCTGGATCTGGGCACGGGCGACCTGCTGGAGAGGGCGTACCTGCTGGGCGCCCGCGCCACGCTCAAGGCCGACCTGGGATTCTTCGACGATGCCTCCGCGCTGTTCCGGCAGGCGGTGTCCTGCGCCCGCCAGATGGGGGACCGGCACCAGGAAGGCACCTACCTGATCGCCTGGTCGTCCGCCACGGGGTGGATCGATCCTGAGAAGGGGCTGGAGCTGGCGAAGCGCGGCGAGGCGAGGCTGGAGCGGGGAGTGGACCCCCACCTGGAGCTCGGCGCCCGCCATCTGCAGGCGGCGTGTCTGGGCGAGCTGGGGCGGACCGCGGAGGCGCGCGGGCTGATGGAGGCCTGCCGTCCGCTCTATGCCCGCTACTCCGATCCCGTCACCCAGGGGCGGCTGCTGCGGCTCGAAGGGCACCTCGCCCGCAACGAGGGCAGCCTGGAGGAGTCGGAGGGCCGCTTCCGCGAGCTCGTGGCGCTTTACGAGCGGCACGACTTCGACTTCGACCTCGCCCTGGCCGCGGTCGAGCTCGCGGACGTGCTGAGCCTGCGTGGAAAGCTGGCGGAGTCCGCCGGCATCCTGCGCGGCCTCTATCCTCTCCTGGAGCGTCTGAAGCTCCACGCGGACATCCTGCGCTCCTGGCTGATCCTCCAGGAGGCGGTCCAGCGCAACGCCGCCCAGGAGCAGATGTTCCGCGACGTCGCCATGACCCTGCGCCAGAAGTGGCTCCGGCGCCCGGCGCCAGCCACTCTCCCCATTGGATAGACCCTCTCCCTCGCGACTGCCCACTCCATGAGCAGAAATGCCAAGCTGTGGATCGAGGCAGGCTGCAAAGCCTTGCCTCTTCCATAGCGCTTCGTTAAAGTTTCCCCGAATCATAACCGTCCTTGACGATCGGGCGATACGTCGCCGCCTCCAGGTGATACATCGCGGTAGTTTCGTCCTGGATCTGTCCAACGCTGGAGGAGTCTTCGTTGCCGCGGCAAGGGAAACGCGCTCTCCGCCATGAATGAGCCCGCAGGAGCGGCGGGCAGGGCCTCCGGCCGGACGTTCGGCGCGGTGCTCGAGCGGCTGCGCGAGAAGAGGCGGGAGGTCCTCCCCGATCGCGCCGACGTGATCCTTCCCCGGGCTCACGGCCTGAGGAGCTTGCCGCTGTCGTTCGCCCAGCAGCGCCTCTGGTTCCTGGCCCAGCTCCGGCCGGACGATCCCTCCTACAATGTGGCCGCGGTGGTGGACGTCCGCGGCAGGCTCCACGCGGGAGCCTTTGCCGATGCCATCCACCGGGTGGTGCAGCGGCACGAGGCGCTGCGGACCACGTTCATGGTGGCTGAAGGGCAGGCGGTCCAGGTGATCCACCCGGAGCCGCTGGGGACGCTCACCCTGGTCGACCTCTCGGAGGTGCCAGAGGCCGCAGACGGAGCAACCGAAGGGGATCGGCTGGCCCGGGCCGAGGCCGCCCGCCCGTTCGACCTCCAGAATGGTCCGCTGCTGCGCGCCGTCCTGGTCCGGCTTGGCCCGGAGCGGCATCTTCTCCTGCTTATCCAGCACCACCTGGTGAGCGACGCCTGGTCCCTGGGCGTGCTGATCCGCGAGGTCTCGGCTTTCTACCGGGGCGCGCCCCTGCCCGCGTTGCCGGTGCAGTACCCGGACTTTGCCGTCTGGCAGCGGGGGCAGGGAGAGGCGCTGGACCGGTCCCTTGTCTGGTGGCGGCGGCAGCTCGCGGACGCGCCGCCGGCCCTGGACCTGCCCACGGACTTCCCCCGCCCGGCCGTCTCCCGGGCACGCGGTGCGCGGCTAGGGCTGTCGCTGCCGCGGGAGCTTTCGGCCGGGCTGGATACCCTTGCCAGGGCCGAGGGCGCGACTCTCTTCGTGGCGCTCCTCGCCGGGTTCCAGGCGCTGCTCCACCGCTGGTCCGGACAGGAGGACGTGGTGGTGGGGACGCCGTTCGCGAACCGGCGGCGGAGCGAGGTCCAGGGGTTGATCGGCTTCTTCGTGAACACCCTGCCGATCCGGACCGGCTTCTCGGGAAGGCCCTCCTTTCGCGAGCTGCTGCGGCGGGCGCGGGAGGCGGCCGTGGGGGCCCACGCGCACCAGGAGCTGCCCTTCGAGCGCATCGTCGAGGAGCTCCGGCCCGAACGGGCCTCCGGCCGCAACCCGATCTTCCAGGTGGTGCTCGCCTTCCAGAACGTCTCCCTGCCGGCGCTCGACCTCCCCGGCCTGGAGATGGAGCTGCGGGAGGTGGACTCCGGCACGGCCAAGTTCGACCTGACCCTGGACCTGGAGGAAGGTCCGGACGGCCTCCGCGGCTGGATCGAGTTTTCCACCGAGGTGTTCGCCCCCGCGACCATGTCCCGGCTGGCCGCGCATCTCCGGAGCCTCCTTGCCGCCGCCGTGGAGGATCCGGACACGGCGGTGGCGGACCTCCCGATGCTCGGGGAAGGGGAGCGCCACCAGCTCGTCCGCGAGTGGAACGACCGTGCCGCGGCCGTGCCGCGGGTCCCGATCCACCGGCTGTTCGAGGAGCAGGCCGACCTCCGGCCGGGCGCCGTGGCCCTGGAGGATGGGCGGCGGAGCCTGACCTACGCGGAGCTGGACGTCCGCGCCGGCCGGCTGGCCCGCCACCTGCGGGCGCAGGGGGTGGGGCCCGAGGTGCCGGTCGCCTTCTGCCTGGAGCGGTCGATCGAGGCGGTGGAGACGATTCTCGCGATCCTCAAGGCCGGCGGTGCGTATGTCCCGCTCAGCCCTTCATATCCCGCGGAGAGGCTCACCTGGATCATGGCCGACTCCGGCGCCCGGGTGCTCGTGACCACGCCGGGGACCGCGGTCCCGCCCATTCCCTCCGGCGCCCCTCCCGGCGCGATGACCGTGGAACTCGTGGATCTCGTGAAGGATGCCGAGGCCATCGAAGGACAGAGCTGCGACCGCCTGCCGGACGAGCCGGACCCCGAGGGTCTGGCCTACGTCCTCTACACCTCCGGATCGACGGGCCGGCCCAAGGGGGTGGCGGTTACCCACCGCAACGTGGCGCGGCTCGTCAAGGGCACGGACTTCGCGGAGCTCGGCCCGGACGACGCCTGGGTCCTCCTGGCCCCGCTCGCGTTCGACGCCTCGACCCTGGAGCTGTGGGGGCCGCTCCTGAACGGCGGCCGGCTGGTGGTGGTCCCGTCGCGGGTCCCCTCGCTGGAGGACCTGGCCCGGGTGGTGGAGGATCGGCGGGTCACGTCACTCTGGCTCACGGCCGGCCTCTTCCACCAGATGATCGAGGCCCGGCCCGCGGCGCTCCGCCCGCTGCGGCGGCTGCTCGCGGGCGGCGACGTCCTGTCGCCACCGCACGTCCGCCGGGCGCTGGAGGAGGGGATCGCCCTGGTCAACGGCTACGGCCCGACGGAGGGGACGACGTTCACCTGCTGCCATCCGCTGCGCTCGCCCGGGGAGGTGGGGGAGACGGTCCCGATCGGCCGGCCCATCGCGAACGCGCGGGTGTACGTCCTGGGCGACGGTTTGGAGCTCGCACCGATCGGCGTCCCTGGCGAGCTGCTGGCCGGGGGCGACGGGCTGGCCCGGGGATATCTGGGGCGGCCGGACCTGACCGCGGAGCGCTTCGTGCCCGACCCGTTCTCCAGGGTATCCGGGAGCCGGCTCTACCGCACCGGCGACCGCGTGCGCCTCCTGGCCGACGGCAGGATCGAGTTCCTCGGCCGGATGGACCGTCAAGTCAAGATTCGCGGGTTCCGCATCGAGCCCGGGGAGGTGGAGGCGGCGCTCGCCCGGCACCCGGCGGTGTCCGGAGTGGTGGTCGCGGCCTGGGAGGCGCGGCCTGGCGACCGCCGGCTGGTGGCCTACCTGGTGCCGCGGACGGGGGAGCCCGGACCATCCGCGGCCGAGCTCCGCAGCTTCCTGGAGCCGACGCTGCCCGCGCCGCTGATCCCATCGGCCTTCGTGGTCCTCCCGGCGCTTCCTTTGACCGCCAACGGCAAGGTGGACCGCGCGCTGCTGCCTCCGCCCAGGGCCGAAGCCTCCGGGGGCCTGGCGGCACCGCGCGGCCCGGTGGAAGAGCTGCTCGCCCGCCTCTGGGAGGAGGTGCTCGGCGGCGGGCGCATCAGCGCCGAGGACAGGTTTTTCGACCTCGGCGGGCACTCGCTGCTCGCCGCGCGGCTGGTCTCCCGCATCCGCGAGGTCTTCGAGGTCGAGCTGCCGCTGGCCGACCTGTTCCAGTCGCCGACCGTGAGGTCCCTGGCGTTGCGGATCAAGGATCTGCGGCGGGGGGAGGAGCGCCCGCCGCCGCCGGTGGTCCCTCTCTCCCCCGAAGAGCGGCAGGAGGCGCTCCCGCTCTCCTTCGCCCAGGAGCGGCTCTGGCTCTTCGAGCGGATGAGCCCGGGGAGCACGGTGTTCAACATGCCCCTCGGCGTGCGTTTCCGCGGCGCGCTGGACGTCCCGGCCCTGGCGAGCAGCCTGGAGGAGGCGGTCCGCCGGCACGAGGTGCTGCGCACCACCTACCCGGCGATGGACGGCCACCCGGAGCAGCGGATCGCACCCGGCCTCTGGGCGGATCTGCCCGTGGTGGACCTCGCCGGCCTGGGCCACGGCGCCCGGGCCGAGGCGTGCCGGCTGGCATCCGCGGAGGCTCGGCGCCCCTTCGACCTGGAAGCGGAGCCGCCGCTGCGGCTGCTCCTGATCCGGACCGGCGCGGACGAGCACGAGCTGCGCGTCACCCTCCACCACATCACGGCCGACGGCTGGTCGCTGGAGGTCCTGGTGCGGGAGCTGGGGGTGCTCTACCGTGCCTTCACCCAGGGGGAGGCCTCGCCGCTGACGGACCTTCCCCTGCAGTACGCGGACTGGGCGGTCTGGCAGCGCCGGTGGCTCCGGGGGGAGGCCCTGGAGGGCTTGCGCTCGGCCTGGCGCCGGCTCCTGCTGGGGGCTCCGACCGTGCTGGAGCTGCCCACGGACCGTCCCCGGCCGCCGGTCCAGGGCTATCGCGGAGCCGTCCGGACGGTCTCGGCGGACGGGGAGCTGACGCGCGGCCTGGAGGAGCTGGGCCGGGCGGAGGGGTGCACCCTCTACATGACCCTGCTCGCCGCGTTCGAGGTCCTGATCCGCTCGCTCTCGCGCCAGGACGACTTCCTGGTCGGCACGCCGGTCGCCGGACGGAGCCGGGGCGAGACCGAAGGGATGATCGGGTTCTTCGTCAACATGCTGGCCCTGCGGGCGAGCCTGGGAGACCTTCCCACGTTCCGGCGGCTGCTGGCGCGGGTCCGCGAGACGACCCTCGTTGCCTGGGCGCACCAGGAGATGCCGTTCGACGAGCTGGTGCGGGACCTCCGGCCCGAGCGCGACCCCGGGCGGTCGCCGCTGTTCCAGGTGGTGCTCGCGGAGCAGGAGAGCCCGGCCTGGGACCTGGACCTGCCGCGGGTCTCGGCCGAGCTGCTGCCGCCGGCCAAGGTGGTGGCGCGGTACGACCTGCACCTGACCGCCGTCCATCATGATGGAGGGGTGGACTTTCATCTGACCTACGATGCCGGCCTGTTCGACGAGGCCACGGCCGACGGGCTGCTGCGGCGCTGGGTGGCGTTGCTCGGCGCCGTCTGCGCGCGGCCGGACGATCGGATCGACAGGCTGGAGACTGGAGACCGAACCATGCAGCACAAGACAGGGGACGCGCGCGAGCGGCTGCTGCGCGTCCAGGCACCGAAGCCGGTGGCCGACATGCCACTGGTGAAGACCTCCTACCCGGTCCCGGGGCGGACCCTCCCCCTGATGGTGGAGCCCGGGTCCCGGGACGTGGACCTGGCCTCGTGGGCGGCCGCCCACCGCGAGCAGGTCGGCGAGTGGCTGCGGCGGGATGGCGCGGTCCTGTTCCGCGGGTTCGACGTGGAGACCCTGGAGCAGTTCCGCGAGGTGGCCCTGGCCATCTCCCCGGACCTGCTGAGCTACGCGGACCCCACCACGCCGCGCACCGAGGTGGGGGAGAAGGTCTACACCTCGACCGAGTACCCGCCGGACCAGGAGATCCCGCACCACAACGAGCTGTCCTACAACCAGTCCTGGCCGATGCGGATCTTCTTCTACTGCGTGACGCCACCCGCGGCCCGCGGCGAGACCCCGCTCGCGGACAGCCGGCGGCTCTACGAGCGGATCGATCCCGCGGTGCGCGAGCGCTTCGTCGCGCGCGGGGTGCAGTACGTCCGGAGCTTCGGGGACGGCGTGGGCCTCCCCTGGCAGAAGGTCTTCCGGACGACGGAGAGAGGAGAGGTCGAGGCCTACTGCCGGGAGCGCGGCATGGGCTTCGAGTGGCGCGACGGCGGCCGGCTGCGGACCCGGCACCTCCGGCCCGCGGTCGCGCGCCACCCGCAGACGGGGGAGACGGTCTGGTTCAACCAGGCCAACGTCCACCACCCCTCCAGCCTGCCGCCGGCCCTGCGGGATTCGCTGCTCGCCGTGGCCGCGGACCGCGAATTCCCCATGGACATGAACGCTTGCTACGGCGACGGCTCTCCGATCCCGGACGAGGACATCGCCGAGGTGCGCCGGGCCTACGAGGAGGAGAGCGTGCTCTTCCCCTGGCAGAAGGGGGACATGCTGGTGGCCGACAACATGCTGGTGGCCCACGGGCGGTCGCCCTTCACCGGGCCGCGGCGGATCGTGGTGCTGATGGCGGAAAGCCAGGCCGATGCCGGTCTGTAGGAGATGACGGGGATCCGGCTCTCGCCGCAGCAGCGGCGCCTTTGGCTCCTCCAGGAGGTCTATGGACCGCTGGAGACCCGGCTCGAAGCGGAGCTGAGCGGACCGCTCGACCGCGAGGCGCTCCTGGCTGCCGTGGCGGAGGCGGTGGCGCGGCACGACATCCTGCGGACGTCGTTCGAGACCGTTCCGGGGATGAGGATGCCGGCGCAGGTGGTCGGAGAGGAGGGGCGCCTCAAGGTAACGGTGACGCCTCTCGGCCCGGACCGTCATGGCCTGACCCTGACCCTTCCCGCGCTCTGCGGAGACCTGGAGACGCTGCGTCTCCTGCTGGCGGAGATCTCGGGCCAGCCCGCCATCGAACCCATGCAGTACTGGCAGTACTCGGAGTGGGTGAACGACATCCTGGAGGAAGAGGGCTCATCCGAGGATTTCTGGCGGCGCAGGATTCCCGAGGGTCCGGACCCCCTCCTCCCTGGCGAGCGGAGCTTCGAAGGGCCGTGGCGGCTCGAACGGCGCAGCATCGAGATCGATGCGGCGGCCATCGGGCAGGCGGCCGAGGCGGGGGGCGTTTCAGTCGGAATCTTCCTCCTGACAGCCTGGAACCTCCTTCTCCAGCGGCACGTGGGGGAGGAGGTCACCCTTGCGACGGTCCTGGATGGCCGGGAGTTCGAGGAGCTGTCGGGGACCCTCGGTCCCTTCGCCAGGGCGCTCCCGCTCCGCCTCGGCTCCAGGGGGGACGCGCCGTTCTCCGAGGCCCTTGCGGATGCGGCCGGAGCCCTCGCCGAGATGGCCGAGCGCCAGCGCTTCTTCACCTGGGAACCGTCCCGGTCGGCCCTGCGGAACGCCAGCCGTCCACCCTTTCTCCCGTTCCTGTTCGAGCACCGCAGCTGTCCTCCGATGCTCTCGGTGGCCGGCTGCGCCCTGGCCGTGCGCAGCGAGACGGCTCCTCCAGATCTCTTCAAGGCGGCCCTGGTCTGCACGGAATCGCCCGGCCGTCTCACCTTGGAACTGGTATGGGACGCCACTCGCCTGGGCCAGGCGGTGGTCCTCCTCGACCGCTTCGCGATCCTTCTCGAGAGCGCGGCCCTGCATCCCGACCGGCCGGCGGGAGACCTGGAGATCCTGACCGGCGAGGAGCGCCGCCAGCTCTTCGCTGCCCCCAGCCCGCCGGCCCCGGCGGGCCTCGTCCACGACCTCTTTGAAGCCCGGGCACGGCTCACGCCGGATACCGAGGCCCTCCGGTTCGGAAACCGCAGCCTCTCCTATGCCGAGCTCGCGCTCCGGGCGCGGAGCCTGGCTCGCCGGCTCCGGGACCTCGGCGTCGGACCCGACGTGCGCGTCGGCCTCTGTGCCGACACCGGTCCCGCCGCGATCGTGGGTATCCTGGGCATCTGGATGGCCGGGGGCGCGTACGTGCCGGTGGACCCGCACGGCCCGGCCGAGCGGAGGGATTTCTTCCTCGACGACTCCGGCGCGCGGGTGCTCGTCGCCAGCCCCTCCGCGAGACCTGCCTTTGACGGGGAGACGGTCCTGGTCGACCTGGACGAGGAGCCGAGCGATCCCGGGTCGATCGACTCCGGCGCGCTTCCGGAGAGCCTGGCCTACGTGCTCTACACCTCCGGCTCGACCGGGGTGCCGAAAGGGGTTGGCGTGGAGCACCGCCAGCTCGCCGGATATCTCTCCTGGGTCGACCGCGTGCTCTTCGGAGACCGGGTCCGGAGCTGCCCCTTCCTCACCCCCCTGACGTTCGACGCCTGCCTGAAGCAGGCGGTCGCGCCGCTGCTGCGCGGCGAGGCGGTCTGGGGCCTGGAGGGCGACGTGGCGCTCGATCTGCCCGCCCTGCTGGCCGAGCTGGCGCGCCGCGACCGGATCGGCGTCAACTGCACCCCGACGCTCTGGCGGGCGATCCTGGAAGAAATCGAGCGCTCGGGCTCCCCGCTGCCGGGCGTCGCCCGCGTCTTCCTCGGCGGCGAGCGCCTGCCCCCGGAGCTCCTGGCGCGCACTGCCGCGGCCATGCCTGGTACGGAGGTTTGGAACCTGTACGGCCCCACCGAGGCCACCGCCAACGCCGCAGCGGGGCGCCTGGCTGCGGGCAGCCCCGTGGTCCTGGGCCATCCGATCGAAGGCGCCCGGATCTACCTGCTCGACCGCCGGCTGCAGCCGGTCCCTCCGGGATCGGTCGGCGAGATCCACATCGGCGGCGCCGGGGTCGCCCGCGGCTACCTGGAGAGGCCGGCCCTGACCGCGGAGCGGTTCGTCCCCGATCTGTGCTCAGGTCAGAAGGGGGCGCGGCTCTACCGCAGCGGCGACATCGGGCGGCTGACGGAGGAGGGGATCGAGTTCCTCGGGCGGATCGACCACCAGGTCAAGCTCCGTGGCTTCCGGATCGAACTGGGAGAGGTCGAGGCGCGGCTGGAGCTGCATCCCGAGGTGCGGGAGGCCGCGGTCCTCGTCCGGGAGGACCGCCTGGTGGCCTTCGTGGTCCCCGACCGGAGCGCGGTCCGGGCTTCGGAGCTGCGCTCCGCCCTGCGCGAGGCCCTGCCGGAGTACATGGTCCCCTCGGCGTTCGTCCTTCTGGACCGCCTGCCACGCCTGCCGAGCGGAAAGGTGGACCGCGCCGCGCTGCCAGCCGATGTAACTGAGACGCTGGCCGAGCGCCCTGCCGTGCCGCCGCGGACCCCTGTGGAGCGGCGGCTGGCCGAGATCTGGGCGGACGTGCTTGGGCGGGAGAGCGTGGGCATCGAGGACAACTTCTTCGAGCTGGGCGGGCACTCCATCCAGAGCATCCAGATCAGCCACCGGGCCACGGCGGCGGGGATCGCGATCACCCCGCGCGACCTGCTGCACCATCCCACGATCGCCGGCCTGGCCGCGCTCGCGGAGGACCTGAAGGAGCAGGAGCCTGAGGCGGCTCTGGTTCCCGATCCCGACAGGCTCCACGAGCCGTTCCCGCTCTCCGACATCCAGCAGGCCTACCTGGTGGGCCGGACCGGGTTGTTCGAGCTGGGCGGCGTCGGTCCGACGAGCTACGTGGAGGCCGACTGGCCGGAGCTGGAAGTTTCCCGCCTCGAAGTCGCCTGGAACCGGCTTGTCGAGCGCCACCCCATGCTGCGCGCCGTCATCCTGCCGGAGGGGCGCTGGCAGGTCCTCCCAGAGGTGCCTCCCTACGAGCTGAGCGCCTGGGACGACCCAGGGACTGCGCGGGAGGAGATGTCGAGCCGCCTGTTCGAGCCCGATCGCTGGCCCCTGTTCGAGCTGCGGGTGACCCGCATGGAGGGAGGCCGGGCCCGGCTCCACGTGGCCCGCGACCTCCTGATCGGCGACGCCCGGAGCAGCGAGGTGCTCCTCCAGGAGCTGATGCTCCTCTACCGCGATCCCCACGCCCCCGAGACCGCGCTGCCGCCGCTGGAGGTCTCCGTCCGCGATTATGCCCTGGCCGTGGACGCCCTCCGCGACCAGGAGGCGGGCCGGCAGGCCTGGGAGTACTGGCGGGAGCGGCTGGCCGGGCTGCCCCTGTCCCCGGACCTGCCCCTGGCCCCGAAGCCGGGGCGCCCCACCTTCGTGCGGCGGCACGGCGAGATCGGGCCGGACGTCCGGGCGAGGCTGGAGGAGCGGGCGGCCCGGGCGGGGATCACGCCGTCCGTCCTCCTCTGCGCCGTCTTCGCCGAGGTGCTCGCGGCCTGGAGCCGCGGTGACCGGTTCTCGATCAACGTCCTCTACTCGCGCCGGCTCCCTCTCCACCCCCAGGTGGACCGCCTGGTGGGGAACCTCGCCTCGACCGTGCTGCTGGAGGTGGATGCCCGCGAGGCCACCTTCGAGCGCCGGGCGGCGCGCCTCCAGGAGCGGCTCTGGGAGGACCTCCGGCACGGCCTGGTGAGCGGGATCGAGATCCTGCGCCGATTGCAGGGCGGCTCCACGCGGGCGGGGATGCCGGTGGTCTTCTCCAGCGTGCTGCCCCTGGTGAGGGACTCGGATGCTCCTCCCGAGGGCGGGCCGGAGCTTGTCTTCAGCAGCGTCCAGACCCCGCAGGTCGCCCTGGAAGTGCTGGTGACCGAGGTGGCGGGGACCATCCGCTACACCTGGAACTCGGTCGAGGAGGCGTTCCCCTCTGGCTTCGTGGCCGCAATGTTCGAGGCCTACCGCGGGCTGCTGGAGGATCTCGCAGGAGATCCGTCGGCCTGGAGGCGGGAGGGGCACGCTCCGGTGCCGCCGGGGCAGCTCGCCCGCAGGAGGGAAGTCAATGCCACGGCCGCGCCCGAGCCCGGCTGGCTCCTCCATGAGCCGATCGCGGAGTCGGACGAGGTCGCCGTCGTGGCTCCGGACCGGAGGCTTACCTACGCCGAGCTGTCGAGAGAGGCCGATCTCCTGGTCCCGGAGCTGTCCCCAGGGCGGCTCGTGGCCGTGGTCATGGAGAAGGGCTGGGAGCAGGCCGTGGCGGTGCTGGCGATCCTCCGCGCCGGAGCCGCCTACCTCCCGGTCGATCCCGCGCTCCCCGAAGAGAGGCGCTGTTACCTCCTGGAGCATGGTGAGGCCGAGGTGGCCCTCACTCAACCACGTTTCGCCGAGAGCCTCGGATGGCCCCGGGGAGTGAGAGTGCTGACTGTAGAACCCCCTCCCCAGCCCTCCCCCGCTTCGCGGGAGAGGGGGCCCTCCCTCCCTCCCTCGGTAGGAAGAATGTCGTGGGTGGGCGGGGGAACCCCCTCTCCCGCGAAGCGGGGGAGGGCTGGGGAGGGGGTTCCTTCCGATCTCGCCTACGTCCTCTTCACCTCCGGCTCCACCGGAACCCCCAAGGGCGTCATGATCGACCACCGCGCCGCCGTCAACACGGTGGCGGACATCAACCGCCGCTTCGGGATCTCCTCTACAGACCGGGTGCTCGCGCTCTCCTCCCTGAGCTTCGACCTCTCGGTCTGGGACCTCTTCGGACTGCTCGGAGCCGGCGGCCGGGTGGTGATGCCGGACCCCGAGGCGAGCCGCGATCCAGCCCACTGGCACGAGCTGATCCTGCGCGAGGGGGTGACCGTCTGGAACTCCGTGCCGGCCCTGATGGAGCTTTACGCCGAGTACCTGGAAAGCCGCGGGGACCGGATGCCCGAATCCCTGCGTCTGGTCCTCCTGAGCGGCGACTGGATCCCGCTGGGTCTCCCCGGCCGCCTCCGGGCACTCGGCTCGCGGGCGCAGCTGATCTCCCTGGGAGGCGCCACCGAAGCGTCCATCTGGTCGATCCTCTTCCCGGTCGGCGAGGTGGACCCGGCGTGGAAGAGCATCCCGTACGGCCGGCCCATGGCGAACCAGACCTTCGAGGTGCTGGACGAGCGGCTGGACCCCTGCCCGGACTGGGTGACGGGGCAGCTCCACATCGGAGGGATCGGCCTGGCGCAGGGCTATTGGAAGGACGAGGAGAAGACGCGGGCGAGCTTCTTCCATCATCCCCGCCATCATCCCCGCACCGGCGAGCGCCTGTACCGCACGGGCGACCTCGGCCGCTGGCTGCCGGACGGCTCCATCGAGCTCCTCGGCCGGGAGGACCTCCAAGTCAAGATCCAGGGCTACCGGGTGGAGCTGGGGGAGGTCGAGGCGGCGCTCGCCCGGCACCCGGCGGTGCGCGACGCGGTGGTCACGGCGGTCGGAGAAGCCCGCGGGCACAAGCGGCTGGTGGCCTGGTTCGTGCCGCGGCAGGGCGTGGCGCCGCCGGAGCTGCGCGCCTGGCTGGAGGCGCGGCTGCCGGACTACATGGTGCCGCACCTGTACGTGCCGCTGGAGGCGCTGCCGCTCACGGCCAACGGCAAGGTCGACCGCAAGGCACTGCCGGTTCCCGAGGTACCCCGGAAGGATGGCTTCGTGGCGCCGCGCACCCCGATCGAGCTGCGCATGGCCCGCCTGTGGGAGGAGGTCCTGGGCACCTCGCCCATCGGCATCCGGGACGAGCTGTTCGCGCTGGGGGGAGACTCGATGCTGGCGCTGCGCCTGCTCGCCGCGATCGAGAAGGAATTCGGCCGCCGCCTCCCCCTCGCCGTCCTTTTCCAGGAGGCGACGGTGGAGAAGCTGGCGGCCCTGGTCGAGGCGGTCGAACCTACCGCATCGTGAACGCGCCGCCGAAGGCGCTGATCTCGACGCTCGTCTGGAAGATCGTGAGCGAGCGGTCGAAGCCGGGGACGGGGGAGTCGATCTCCGACCGCACCACGCCCATGCTGAGCCGCACCCTCTCCTGGAACTGGAGCTGGAGCGAGGTGCCGAACCCCGTGAAGTCGTCCTCGCGGGCGAGCACGCCGGGAGCCGACCGCACGTAGTCGTGCCCTCCGGTCTCGCCGAACAGGTTCACCGTCGAGGCGCGCCCGAGCCGGGAGCTGATTGCGAGCCCGATCCGGTCGGCCGTGAAGTGGGAGTAGCCCTCCTCGAGGGAGTAGGTGAGGTCGCGGGTGCCGTACGCGGAGTAGCTCAGCCGCCAGCGGGGAGTCCAGGTGAGCTGGAGCTGCCCCGTGGTCTCGTCGAACGGCACGAACTCCGAACCCCGCGCCGGCTCCAGGGAGCGGAAGGCCAGCCCTCCCCCCACCCGCAGGCGGGAGCTGTCGTACCCGAACTGGACGACCGGCGACGTTCCCGAGTTGGAGCGGTCGCGCTCGGAACCGGAGAAATCGACCTCGGACCGTTCCGCCCCCACGGCCACCCGCAGCCGCTCGCGGTAGCGGAGCTCGACCCCGCCGCGCAGCACCCGCTCTTCCCGGTCGAGCTGCTGGAACGGGGGCAGCCGCGGATCGTCCCCCAAGTCTTCCGTCAACGTCCGGAAGTCCATGGCATAGGCCGAGGCGAACACGAAGAGGGTGGGCGCGATCTCGAGCTCCAGCAGGCCGTCGACGTAGTCCTGGCGCGCGTGGATGCGCTGCTCGAACTCGGGGGTGACCGCCGCCTGCTCCTCGGCGCGGCGGACGGTGGTCTGGGCGGTCAGGCGGTTGAAGAAGCCGAACAGTCCGGCGCCGTAGTAGCCGTTCAGGCGCCGCCGGTCCTCCAGCTCCTGCCACCAGACGTACTGCGGCAGGGCGTCGAAGGTGAAGAAGGTCTTGGACCCGAAGGGGATGTAGCCCTGGAGGCCGGCCCCCACCGTAATCGTGAAATCGGGCTCCTCCTCCCTCGCCTCCACCGGTCCTCCCCGGGTGCCGGAGAAGGCGTCGCTCACGTAAGCGGCGTCCCGGATCGAGAGCCACGGGGACAGGCGCAACGGTCCCAGGCGCCAGCGGGCATTGTCGAGCGCCTGGTCCATCTGGTCTTTCTTGGACGTGGCGCGTTCCAGGAGGCTGCCGGGGGCCGTGTACTGGGAGAACTGGGCGGCCGCCGGAGCGGTCGAGGCGGCGGCGAGCAGGGCCAGGGCCGTGATCGATCTCGTCAGCGATCGGGTCGAGGAGCGCATTCCCCCTCCAGGGATTAAGATTGGCGGGTGGACGACCGCGGGATCATACGCCATTTCGGGACGGTGGTTGCGGCTGTCCTGGCCGCCCTGCTGCTCTGGGCGCCGCTGCCGTTCGGGAGCGTCACGCGGTGGGGGTCGGCGGTCGTCCAGGCCGTGGCGTTCGGCGTGCTGGCGCTCGCGGCCCTGACGGCCCGGGCCCGCGACCTGCGGGCCGTGGCGGCGCCGGCCGTTGCCGTGGCCGCGATCGCGCTGCTCGGAGTGCTCCAATCCCTCCCCTGGCCGCAACCGCTCGCCGCCGCGGCCTCCCCGCGCCACGCCGGCCTGCTCGCCGCCGTGGCCCCGGAGGCGGAGTCGGCTCCGCTCTCCCTGGCTCCGGATGCCTCCGGCCGCGCCGCCCTGACCTGGGCCGCTGCCGCTGCCGTGCTGGTCGCCGCCGCCGTGGCCAGCCGCCGCCGGAACCGCCGTCTCTGGCTCGGCGCGGCGATCCTGGCCGCGGCCCTGTTCCAGATCCTCTACGGCGCCGGGCGCTGGATCACCCGGGCCACGGAGATCTGGGGGGTGGCCGTGCCCGGGGACCCGAGCCGGCTGCGGGGCACGTTCGTCAACCCGGACCACCTCGCGCTCTACCTGGAGATGGCGCTGGCCATCGCCTTCGCCTGGGGATGGTGGGGGGCGCGGCGGGCGCGGCGCGACGACATATCCGCGGAGCGCCGTCTCCTCTTCGTGGCGCCGCCGGTCCTGGTCTGGCTGACCCTGTTCCTGGGCCTCGCTTTCACCGGCTCCCGGGGCGGGATGGCGGCCGCCGTGTTCGCGGTGATGGCCCAGGGGCTGATGCTCGCCCAGGGGGCGCGCCGGCGCCGGCTGGCCCCGGTCGGGGTGCTGGCCGCCCTCGCCGGCCTCGGCGTGGTGGCGTCGATCGGCCTGCAGGAGGGGCTGGGGAGGCTCGCCGCGACCTCGGCCTACGAGGTGACCTGGAACGCGCGGCGCACGGTCTATGCCGCGACCTGGGACCTCTGGCTGGGCTTCCCCTGGCTCGGCACCGGGCTCGGCGCCTTCCGCGACTCCCTCGCCCTGACCCAGCCGGCCGAGCTGCCGGGCACGTGGTGGCACGCGCACAGCGACTGGTTGGAGCTGCTGGCCACGGTGGGGCTGCTCGGGGCCGCCGCTCTGCTCCTGGGGCTCGTCCCGCTGGTGGTCCGGCTGGCCCGGGGGTGGACCGCCGACCGCCGCTCCGAGGACCGCGCCGCGATCCTCGCCGCCCTGGGCGCCCTGGTCTCCCTCGCGATCCACGAGTCGATCGACTTCGGCCTCACCATGCCCGCCTGCGCCCTCACCCTGGCCGCGCTGGCGGGCGCTGCCGCCATGGCTTGCGGCACGGAGGAGGAGAGCGCGCTCAGGAAGGATCGGGAGGATCTCCCTCTCCCCCGGCGCGGGGGAGAGGGCCGGGGAGAGGGGGGGTGGGATCAACAACCAGCCGAACCGTCCCCGGCACCAGCCGTCCCCCCGAAACCGCTTCGACCTCCAGGAGGTGGGCGCCAGCGTCCAACGGGTGGGCGACGGTGAGGACGTCCCCCCGCGCCGCTCCCCTGATTGCCACGACCTCGCCGTCCAGGCGCACCTCGACGCCGGCCCCCAGGTCGGGCGCGCCGAGGATCTCGATCGTGAGCCCCGCCGCCCTGCCTTCCGGGACGATCTCCAGTCTCGGCGCCGGGTCCCGCAGTTTCCAGTCCCGGTAGGACCACTCGCTCCGCCGCAGCTCCGACAGCCGCCGCACGGCTTCGGCCTCCCGGTTCCCGTCCTTCGCGGAGCGAGCCAGGGCGAGGCGCGCCTGCCAATAGGGGGCGCTCCTCGTCCAGGCGGGATGGACGGTGTTCAGGGCGTGCTCGGCATCGGCGAGCTCGCGGCGGCGCGTGAGGGCCTCGGCGCGGGCCACGAGATAGGCACCCCAGGACTCGGTCCATGTCGACTCGGCCCGGCGTTCGTAGACCTCGCCCGCCGCCAGGTCGCCCGAGGCCAGGGCGGCGCGCGCCGCGGCCGGCGCGTCGAGCTCCGGACCCAGGACCGCGAGCCGGCGCAGCATCGGCTCGGGCAGCGGACAGCTCCGCCAGAGGCAGAGGTCGAGGGACCAGTCGAGCCAGGAGCGGATCGCCGGAGCCACGCTGGACGTCCCGGCCCCGGGCGGGCACTGTGCGAGGGATGCCTGGACCAGGGGCACAAAGCGCTGGCGGGGGGGCGACTGGAGCAGGCCCAGGAAGAGGAGCCGGGCGCGGCCGTCGTCGCCTCCCCGGAGCCGGGCCTCGGCCTCGGCGAGGTCGCGCCGCATCTGGGTCTCCAGGGCCGCGTACCAGCGGCGCCGGGCCGCGCCGTAAGCCTCCCAGTCCGCGTCGCGCGCCTCGATCTGCTGCAGCCGCTCCCAGGCCCAGGGAGCCGGGGGCATGGCGGCGAAGGCTTCCTGATAGCCGCCCGCGGTCCGCAGCCAGGGCTCGATCAGGGTCTCGAAGGTGGGCCGGTCGGCGAGGGCTCCGGCCAGGAGCCGGCGGGCGGACTCCTTCTTCCCCCGGGAGAGCGCGGGCCACAGCTCCAGGTAGGCGGCGGCGAGGAAGCGGGCCGGCTCGGGCCGGCCGGGAGCTAGCTCCAGGGAGCGCAGGAGCGGGCCTTCCCACTCCTCCGGATGGCTGAGGAGCTGGCGGTCGCGCCGGAGGGACCAGCCCAGGTAGGTGGCCGCCCCCTGGATCATGGCGGCCTCCCATGATGCGGGCCGCTCCAGGCCGGCCTCCGACGACAGCTCGCGGGCCACCTCCAGGCGGCGGAGGGTGACGGCGGGATCAGCCTGGGAGCCGTCGGTGGCGGAGGCGAGGAGGGTACGCGCCAGGCGGAGGCGCGCCCGCCAGGGGTCCGGCTCCCGGGAGAGCGCGTCGAGGAGACGGGGATCGTGCGCGAGCGCGCCCGTCTCCCGGACCAGCTCCGCAAGCTGCCGCTGTTCCGTCCGGAAGGAACGGAGCTGGAGAACAGAGGTCGCCGCGAGGCCGATGCCGGCGAGCGCGAGCGCGGCGCGCAGGAGGGTCTTCAAGGCGGGGGAGCGGGAAGGCAAGGTGCCTCCATTCTACCTTGCCAAAGATGGAGACGTATCTAAAGTACGAGACTCCAAACCCCCGGCATATACTCCTCGGCGCCCATGAAGACGGCGCCCCGATCCTCCTCCTCCTCGCTCGCCTCGACCCTCGCGGAGATCTTCGTCTGGGCGATCCTGATCATTACTCCGTTCCTCTTCGTGCCGGCCAAGGAGTCGTTCCGGCTTCCGAAGCTGCTGGTCGCCGAGTGGCTGGCCATGGCGTCGCTCCTCTGCCTGGCCTGGAACCTCCGGAATTCCGGGGCGGGGGGGGCGGGACTGCGGGATGTCTGGCGCCTCCCCGCCGTGCGGGCCGTGCTTCCGGCCCTGCTGGTGGCCACGGCCGGCATCCTGACCACGGCGCATCCCCTCCGCGTCCGCGAATCGCTGTTCGACTTCTGGATCGGCGCCGCCTGCCTGATCGGGTGGAGCGCGGGGCTGGAGCGCGAGCGGCAGGAGCGCCTGCTGCGCGGGCTGATCTGGCCGGCGGGCGGCCTCGCGTTCGTCGGCATCCTCCAGTTCTATCGGCTCTGGGAGCCCCTCCGGTTCACCGGCATCGACTACGACGTCCGCCTCGGAGTCACCTCGTTCGCCGGCAACCCCGGGGACCTGAGCTCGTACCTGGTGCTCCCGTGCCTGATCGCGCTCTGGTCCTTCCCTGGGCTCCGGCCAGGACCCTGGAGATGGCTGGCCGGTGCCGCGCTCGCCCTCTGCCTCTACGGCCTGGCGATCACCCAGACGCTGGCCTCCCTGGCTGCCGTGGCCGCGGGGGCGGCCGTCTTCGCCCTCCTCCGGCTGCCGCGCCGCAAGGTGCTGATCGGGATGGGAGCGGCGGCGGTGGCGGCCGTGGTCCTGGTGGCGGCGGTGGGGCCGCTGCGGGTCCGGGTCCTGAACAAGGTCGGCCAGCTCGCGGGCGGGGATCTCAATCAAGTGCTCACCGGCCGCTTGGACGGCTGGCGCGCCGCGCTCTGGATGCTGCGCGAGCAGCCGCTCACCGGCGTCGGCCACGGCGCCTACCTGCCGGAGTACATACCGGCCAAGCTGGAGCTCCTCGACCGCGGCGTGGAGTTCCTGCCGGGCCACACGAACCCGGTCTTCTCCAACGCGCACAACGAGCTCCTCCAGGTCGGCGCCGAGTGGGGGATCCCCGGCCTGCTGGCCCTGGCCTGGGGGCTGTGGGTGGTGATCCGGACCGCCGCGCGGAAGCAGTGGGATCCAGGCAATCGCGCCCTGGCATGGTCCGGGCTGACCGCTCTGGCGCTCCTCAGCCTGGCCTACTTCCCCTTCCACGTGGCGCTCGTGTCCTTCCCCGCGCTGCTGTTCCTGGCGTGGGTGCTCCGGCCGGAGCCGCAGGGGGATCAACCGGAATGAAGCCGAAACCGCCGAAACCCAAGACTGCCCGGCGCGAGGCGCCTCCGCCGCCTCGGAAGAGCTCGCTCCTGGTCTGGATCGTGGTGCCGCTCCTGGCCCTGGCCCTCCTGGCCCAGACAGACCGGCTGCGCGACCGGCTGACGGCGGGCCGGATGCTGCGCCAGGTGGAGATGATCAGCCTGGCCGCCATGGCCCGCGGCCAGGTGCCGCGCGGCCTGTTCCCGGCCAACCTGGAGCTGCTGCGCCGGGCTTCGGCCCTGGACCCGGCCGAGGTGGGGATCCCCGTCGCCCGCGGCACCCAGTACCTGCTCCTGGGCAACGGGGCCTCGGCCGCGAGCGCCTACCGCGAGGCCTTGAAGATGGAGCCCCGGCCGGAGATCTACCTCAATCTCGGCCGGGCCCTGGCCACGGCAGGAGAGACGGAGGAGGCCCGCCGCAACTTCCGGCTCGCCCTGCAGCTCGACCCCCGGCTAGAATCCGAAGTGCCGCCGGACATGCGCTGAAATCCACACGGCTGTTGTAAAAAGGCATCGCGGTCTTACCAGGCCTGCCCAGGCTTCCCCCGTCCTTCCCCAGGGGCGCCTGGATCCCGTCTATATCGAAGGTTAGCGTGGTCCGCCGCTTGCACTGACCTGCATCGGCTTGGATTCAGGGCACACCCGCCGCGAGGCGGGGCCGCAAAGCCAAGGGGTCTCGCCAGAGATCGCCCGGCCGCCGAAAAGCCCCCGAAAAAGAGAGCAGTTCCCTAGGTAGCACCGGTTTCCGGGGGCAGAGACGTTTCCTTCCGCAGGACTCGCCTGCTCCCGTCTGCAATATCGCATCGCGTTGGATGGCGGTCACTGTGGCCGTCTCGAAATTTGTTGGACCAGTCGGAATTGGACCAAAGGAGAGAACTGACATGAGCTTCCGGCGGATGAGGACCAAGGTGGGACTGATGCTGACGATGGCTGTGATGGCCTTCGCCGCGGTGGCGGGCGCGACACCCCTGAGCCCGTTCATCGACCTGCAGGAGAAAGGGCTGACCCTGGCCGGCGACGGCGCGGGCCTGGTGGGGTGGGGAGGGGTACCCAAGAACCTTACAGTGACCATCGGCGGCCCGGTGCGCTTCGCTCTGCTCTACTGGGCCGGGCGGGAGCGCCCCTGCGTGGAGACACCCGCCGCTGGCAGCGGCGACTGCTCGGGCGTGGCCGAGCCGTTCAAGGACCAGGAGGTCCTCTTCGACGGCGCATCCATCACCGGCACCATCATCGGCACCGAGACCCAGCCGGTGACCGGGGGTGGACCGATCTTCAATATCGGCTACTTTGCCGATGTGACCTCGCTCGTTTCGGCCAAGGGTGCCGGCACCCACAGCCTGGCATTCGGGGACGGCAACCCCGGGAGCAACCTCTGGCGCCTGGACGGCGCAACCCTGATCGTGGGCTTCACCACCCCGGGCGACAACAACTGGTACCGGGTGCTGGTCGGCGACGGTCTCGACTCGGCTTTCGGCCCCGATCCCACTCCGGGCGACACCCGGGTGACGGCGCCGTACACGTTCAATCACGGGATCAACCTGACCGCGCGCACGGCCGAGCTCTGGCTGGCCCTGGGCGACGGCACGGCGGACCGCCCCGACCACGTGACCATCAGCAACAACGCCACGATATTCAACGGCCTCGACGGCTCGAACGGCCCCCAGTGGGACACTGACAAGCTGACCATCGACATCCCGGCCGGCGTCGGCACGACCACGGTGCAGGCCTTCTCGCAGCCGAACAACCAGAACCCGGATTCCCTGCTCTGGCAGGTGGCGGCCCTGCGCGTGCGGCAGCTCGACGCTGCCAAGCCGACGTGCCCGATCACCCTCAACGATCCGGGTCCTCCGGCGCGGGTCGAGGTCACGATCCGGGACACGGGCACCGGCATTGCCGAGATCCTGGTCACCAGGTCGGAGAACGCCGACACCGTGGTGCCGCCGTTCACCGTCGGCACGACCGACCCGATCGTGCTGAGCTCGACCAAGATCGACCAGACCAAGCGCGCGCGCGTCGAGGCCCGGGTGACCGACCTGGCCGGCAACGTTGCGCTCTGCGATCCGATCCTGCTCCTGCTCGTCAACGACAAGAGCGAGTCGGCCACCCTGAGCGCCGGGTCCGACGTACCGCGGGCCGAGCACATCGTGACGATCACCAACGGCACGCCGGGCCTGAAGAAGATCGAGATCGTGGTCAACGGAAAGACCTTCAAGGTCGCCGGCCTCAAGGACGGCGAGGAGACCACCGTGGATATCGCGCCGGCCATGGTCGACGGCGACGCCAACCAGGTCGACTTCCAGGTCAAGGGCAAGCCCGGCTCCTACGCCAACGTGATGATCTGGGATGGAATCGGCGAGTAACGGCGGCACGAAACATGCAGATTTACCCCGGTGTTCCGATCCTGGGACACCGGGCACGGCTTCGAGAGGAGACCAGCAATGAAGAAAGCCTATAGAAGGCCGGCTCTGCGGCGCCTTGGACTGCTGCGGCAGGTCACCCGCTTCAGCTTCTGAGAGAGAGCGCGTCGCGATGATCGGACCGGAGAGCCGTCCGCGCCGCAAGGACCGCGTGCTCGTCCAGCGCGCGGAAGACCAGTGGATCCTGCTGAACGTCGAGAGCGGCCAGTACTACGCCCTCGACGAGGTGAGCGGCCGGGTCTGGGACCTGTGCGATGGAAGCCACAGTGTCTCGGCCATGGTCGACACCCTCAGCCAGGAGTACGACGCCCCGGCCGACGCCATCCAGGAGGACGTGCTCGCGTTCCTCGGCGAGATGGCGGAGGAGAGGCTCGTGATCCACGAGCCCTGAGACCGGGCGGCTCTCGACCCGGACAGATTTCCGCCGGCAGGCCGTTTCCCCGAAGGGCCTGCCGGCCTTTTTTGGAGATGGAGGGTTTTCCATGAGCCGGCTCAGCCCCACCCGGATCCTGCTGTTCGCGGCGGCGGCGCCCCTGCTGCTGCGCTTCGTCGACCTCGAGCGGCTCGGCCGCTGGCTGGAGCCGGCCAACCCGGCGAGGATTCCGCGGCCGGGCCGGCGGAGCGCCGAGGATCTGGTCTGGCGCGTCGACCGCCTGCTGCGGCTGGGCTGGCCGGTCGTGCGCCGCGGCTGCCTGGTGCGCGGCCTCACCCTCTACCGCTTCCTGCGCGAGGCGGGCTTCGACGTCTCGCTCTGCTTCGGCCTGGGCCGCCCCGAAGGCGAGGCCGACTTCACCGGCCACTGCTGGATCGAGATGGATGGCCGCGCCCTGGCCGAGAAGCGGGAGCCGCGGGGGATCTACACCGAGACCTACCGTCTGACGCCGCCCCGGGGGGAGGCGCCCGCCATGGCCCGGCCGACGACGGCATGAATGCATCCGGCTCCTACACCTTCCACGGCCTTCGGCTGAGGGTCTCCGCCCCGGACGACATCCTGCGCGCTTTCCACGCCCGGCTCGCTTCGCTGCCGCCGGACGGTATTGGCGGGTATGACAGTCCCGATCTCCTCTTCGAAGTCGAGCCCGGCCAGCCGTTCGAGCGGCCCGAGGGCGCCCGGCCGGTCTACGATCCGCCGCTCGGGGAGGTGTCCTACGACGACGGTTGCGATCTCCTCTACCTCCAGCACGGCCCCCGCCTGCGGGCGCTCTGCGAGCCCGCCGCCGGTCGGGTCCGGTTCTCGATCCAGGCGCCGGAGCAGGCTCCGGAGGAGGAAGACCTCTGGGTCCTCTCCCACCCCCTGCTCTCGGTGCCGATGATGGAGCTCCTCAAGCGGCGGGGGCTCTTCGCGGTCCACGCCGCGGGCGCGAGCCTGGGCAACCGGGCGCTCGTCCTGGCCGGGACCAGCGGCTCGGGCAAATCCACGCTCTCCCTGGCCCTGGCGCGGGCCGGCTTCGGCTTCCTCGGCGATGACACGCTGTTCCTGGTACGGAGGCCGGAAGGGCTGCGCGTGCTCGCGTACCCCGACGAGGTCGATCTGACGGAGGAGACCGTCTCCTTCTTCCCCGAGGTTGAGCCCTGGCTCGCTCCATCGCCTCCCGGCTGGCGCAAGCGCCAGATCCGGGCCGAGCAGGCCTTCGGCGCGCCGGTCGTCTGGGAGAGCGCGCCCGCGGTGCTGGTCTTCCCGCGGGTCTCGGGCCGGTCCCGGAGCGAGGTCCGGCCGATCGATTCCGGCGAGGCCCTGCTCGAGCTGGCGCCGAACGTCCTCCTCACCGAGCCGGGCTCCTCGCAGGCCCATCTCGACGCCCTGGCCGAGCTGGCGCGGGCGAGCCGCTGCTACCGGATGGAGACGGGGTCCGACCTCGACGAGGCCGTCCGGCTCCTGCATGGTCTTCTGGGGGCGCCGTGAGGCCCGAGGACCGCCTCCTCTTCGCCGTCACCCGGCAGGACTTCCTCGGCGAGCACCGCGAGGCCGTGGACATCCTGGCCCGGGGGCCGATGCGGTGGGAGGAGGTCGCGGCCACGGCCGAGCGCCACGGCGTCGCGCCCATCGCCGGTGCCAATTTGAAGCGCTGCGGCTTGGGCGAGCCCGTGGCCGGGCGCTTCGAGCGCGCCCTGTTCGAGAACGCGCTGATCAAGGCCCGGGAGGCGGAGCGCCTCGCCGAGGGGATCGGCCGCCTGCGGGAGGCCGGCTACCAGGTGATGCTCCTGAAAGGGGTCGCGCTGGACCTCCTGGTCTACCGCGAGCCCTGGGTGGTGGTCTCGAAGGACGCCGACCTCCTGCTCCGGCCCGAGCCCGGCCGCCGTCTCGCGGAGGACGAGCGGGACGTGCGCCGCTCCCTCTACCGCAGCGGCATCGAGTGCGACGTCCCGCGCCACCACGACGTGGACATGAACGGCGCGCTGCCGGTCCGCTTCGACCGCATCTGGGAGGGAGCCCGGAAGATCGGCTTCCATGGGCAGGAGGCGTTCGTCATGGCGCCCGAGGACCTGCTGATCTCCCTCTGCGTCAACTCCTGCCGCAAGCGGTTCTTCCGGCTCAAGTCCCTGTTCGACGTGGCCGAGAGCGTCCGCCGGCTCGAGCTGGACTGGGGACGGCTCGCGGGCCGGGCGCGGGAGGACCGCTGCGAGCGGATCGTCTACGCCGCCCTCCACGCCACGATGGAGACGCTCGGGTGCGAGGTCCCGGCCGGGGTCCTGGACGCGCTGGAGGTGCCGCGGACCCGCGTGCTGCTGATCCGCCGGCTCGTGACCCGCTTCCTGCGCCGCGGCTCGCTGGAGTCCCCGCCGTCCCCCTGGCTCCCGTATGCCACCTACCGCTGGGGGCAGGCGCTGCGCTCTCTCCGCGTCGCCCTGACCTGGGAGCCTCCGGCGCACCGCCGGGCCCTCGGCGCCCCTGCCGGCCAAGCTTGAAGCCTACCGGGCGACTCAGAACGTTACTCGCAATACTGGAGACGGGAAGCAGAGTCTGGCGCGCCTGAAAGCCGATCTCCCGCGCGGAGCGGCAGTTTGCTCGCGCTACGCGGCGATGGCCGGCGCTGCGAGGCGCTGCGCGAGCGTATCTATATAGATGTCGCGCCTATTCATATAAGAGGTGCTCTATCCATATATCCGGGGAGAGAAATTATATGGATGAGCTGCCCAGGCGCCTGTTTGAAGGCAGATCTATATAGACCGACAGTCTGTCTATATAGACTTCCTCCCGATTATATACACAGAGCGTCCACGTATATGATTTCCCCATCATCTATATAGATTGACCACGATCCTATATGGGTAGACCCCCATCCCATATAGATGGAGGCACAGTCTATATGGTTAGGCCATTCCCCTCCGGTTTTGACCTGTCTTCGGCCTCCCTTCAGCGGAGAACGGGGGGCGTTGCCGCGGGGTGCTTCCAGTGGACGTTGACGTATTGCCGGAGCTGGCTCAGCAGCTCTTGGCTGACCGCCTGGCGCCGTGTCGCCTCCAGAAGCTGCTCCCAGAGAGTCCGCATCTGGTCGTGCGAGATCGCGGAGAGGGACCCATCGGTCAGGGCTCTCCGGCAGATGCGCTCAGCCTTTTCGAGGTCTCCCGACTTCACGTGGTGCCCGTAGAGGTAGAGGAGGTCCAGGAAGGCATCCTTGTAGAGCTCGTGCTCGATGTCTGCCTCAACCACCTCATCCAAGAGCCGCTCGGCTTGCTGCTTGAATCCGAGGGCATCCAGCAGTCGAGCACCGGTGAACCTGCCGCGGATTCGCGTACGGATCTTGGGGTTCACGGCGAGCAGATGTGAGGAACGCCGAAAAGCTTGCAGGGCTTCATTCGGTTTATGTACCTCAATGAGGCACTCCACGCGGAGCATCTCAGCGAAGAGCACGAGATGGGAATCCCCGGCGGGGATCAGGGGGATGGCTTGATCGAGCGCCACCAAGCCCTTGGCAGGCTCTATCCCGGCCAAGATGTTGGCCATCTCGACCAGCGTGCGCGCAAGAAGAGCCCTTTCGGAGAGGCCCTCGTAGATCGTCCTGCATCTCTCCAGAGCATCCAGCGCCTTGGACACGTGCCCCTCATCCGCCAGGGTTGACGCGGTGATCGACAAGAGCCCCGCTTCCACGCGGAGGTCTCCGGTCCCCTCCTTGCGGTGCCGCTCCGCGTTCGCCAGCCCCTGATGCGCCCGCTTCCACTCGGCCGCCCGTCGCCGGGCGTTCGCGATCGCGGACCAGACCTGCGCCTGCAGGTCATGACCGGCAGCCTGGGCGATCTGTCGGCGCTGCTCCATGCCTTCGATGGACAGGAGGGCGAGCCCGGCGAGGAACTCGGCTTCCTCCCAGGCCGGCTTCTCCTTGACCTCGCCGAGCGCGAGGTTGAAGACGGCGATCGTGTGGCATGCCTTCGACATCCTCACTCGATCCCTCTGGCTCCGGCGGCTCGGCAGGCGCCGCAGCTCGGACCATTCCGCAACGGCGGCCAGGTACTCCACCCCCCACTTGCGTTCCCGGCCGACAAGATCGAGCACCAGTTGAACCGGACCCTCTCCCCGGAATCCCGGATTCTGGGCTCGCAGCTCGTCGACCAGGGTGCCGGCCAGTGCCCGGCACGGAGCGCAGGAAACGAGATGTTCCACCGCCTCCTCGGTCTCCTGGGGTCCCGCCTCTCCATTCAGAACCCGCCGCAACGCTTCCTGCCCCAGGTGGGACATTCAAGAGTCTCCTTAGATAGACCCCGCTTGAGGGTACTTAAGACTACGACGAAGTATAGGTCTCTGTACAGTTCGCGTCAGGGAGAAAATACGAGGGGCGCGGGAACGCCCCTCGCGGGGTGGGGGGTCACCCGTTGGGGTCCCAACCGCCGCCAATGTCTCCAGACGGCGGAGGTGGTTGGGTCAGCCCGTTGGGGTCCCAGCCGCCGCCAGCATCGGCCAAGGAGTACGACGCAGCGAGATAGAGCAGGAGCAGGACGAGACGAAGCATGACTTCTCCCTTCAGGGACAGGTGACCGCACGAGCGCCAGTGCCCGTGAAAGGGTGTCCCCGTGACCGGAGCATCCGCCTCTCTGGCCTCTCAGGACAAGCCTTGCTCGCGCGAATGGACGATGGCGGAGAGAGGAGCCCGAGGATGGAACCGCTCGCAATCCCGGTCCTGACGACGGAACGCCTAAGGCTGCGGCCTTTCCGCGGGAGCGACCTCGACGACTACGCAGCCATGTACGCGGACCCCGAGGTCGTGCGCCACCTGGCCGGGAAAGCGGTGCGGAACAGGGCCGCGTGATCGGCTTTTCCCTGGGAGCGCCGGCGTCCTCGCCGGCATCTTTTTCCTCCCAAAGGCCGGCAAGGATGCCGGCGCTCCCAGGGAGAGAGGGCCTATACTCCTGGCATGCAGGACTCGACTCCCGAGCCCCTCCGCCCAAACCTCTTTGAGACCCTTCGCGATCTGGCCCGCGAAGGGCCGGTGGAGGTGACCGTACGCGGAAGCTGCATGGCCCCGCGGATCGCGGACGGCGAGCGGGTGCGGATCGCCGCGGCCCGGGTCTACTGGCCGGGAGACGTGGTGGCCTTCCGCGCCGGCGACGGCCGGCTCCGGCTCCACCGCCTGCTCGGCTACCGCCCCTGGGGCCGCGGGATCGCCCTCGTCACCCAGGGCGATCACTGTCCCTGCCACGACGGCGCCGTCCCCCTCGACCACCTCCTCGGCCGAATCGAGGAGCCGGTGCGGCTCGCGGATCGCCTGCGGGCCGTGCTCGCCGCCGTGCGCCTGGTCTTGCGATGAGCTTCGGCGACACCTTCCTCCACAATCCGGATCTCTTTCCCGCGCGCCGGTCCGGCGAGGCCTGGGGAGACCGGAAGCTCATCCTCGATCTCCCGGGCGGCCCCTACCGCTTCTCGGGCCTCTCGGCGGAGCAGGAGCGGGAAGCCCTCGGCCGCTTCGGCGAGCTCCGGCTCGACCCGGTTTCCAGTGCTGTCGACACGGAGCTGTTCCGGGCCTCGCCGTCCGACTTCCGCGAGATCGACACGCGCGGCTGGAACTACGACCTCGACCTCGACGCGGGTCCGTCCTCGCTCCGGATCGCGGGGCTCCACCTCGTCGGCCGGCTCGACTGGCGGCCCGCGCTCGCCGGGGCGCTCTGGACGTCCGACGCCGGGACCGACCGGTTCGCCGGGATCTTCGAGAACTTCTGCCGGGTGCTGGTCGCCTATCGCCTGCACGACATGGGCGGGGCGGTGATCCACGGCTCTGCCGTGGTGGACGGCGGCGAGGCCCTCCTCTTCGCCGGGCGCTCGGGAGCGGGCAAGACCACGGTCTGCCGCCTCGGCCTCGAGCAGGGCCGGACCGTGCTGAGCGACGACCTCAACGCCCTGCTCCCGGCCAACGGGAAGAGGGTGGCGCTCGCCGGCCTCCCCTTCACGGGCGACCTGGAAAGCGGCGGGGGAGCCGGCGCGGTCTACCCGCTGCGGGCGCTGCTGCGGCTGGAGAAGGACACCGAGGACTCGCTCCGCCCGCTGAGCCGGGCCGAAGCGGCGGCCTGTCTGCTGGCCTGCGCTCCCTTCGTCAACGCCGACCCCTACCGCCGGGCTTCCCTGCTGGCCAACGTGCTCGCCCTGGTGGGCGAGGTGCCCGCTTTTGCGCTTCGTTTTTCCCTATCGGGGCGGTTCTGGAATATCATGCCTTCTGCATGACTCCTCTCGATGGGCGCAGCGTTCTCAAGCCCGCTTCCGACGTCCGCTTTCGCATCGTGGACCGCGAGGCGGTCGTTGTGCGCCAGCGGGACTCCGAAGTGCTGGTCATGAGCGACGTCGCCGCCCGCCTCCTCGCCCTGGCCGACGGCGTCCGTCCGGTCGACGCCTGGCTGGACGTCCTGGTGGAGGAGTACGAGGTGGACCGCGGGACCCTGGAGCGCGACGTGCTCCAGTTCGCGGCCGAGCTGGCCGAGCAGGGGATCCTGGAGGTCGCGGATCGATGAGCTTCACCGAGGTCCTACGCAAGACCTGGCGTGACAATCTCCTGTTCTCGGTGCTGGTCGAGCTGACCTACCGCTGCAACCTGGACTGTTTCTTCTGCTACAACGACCTCGCCCTGCGCGGCGAGCCGATGAGCACGGAGGAGTACTTCCGGCTCTTCGAGGAGCTGCGCGACCTGGAGGTCCTGAACCTGACTCTCTCCGGCGGCGAGCCGCTGGCCCACCCGGACTTCCTGAAGCTGGGAGCCCGGGCGCGCGAGCTGGGCTTCGTCGTCCGCATCAAGTCGAACGGCCACGCCCTGCGCGGCGAGATGGCCCGGCGGCTGCGCGACGAGGTCGATCCCTTCCTGATCGAGGTCAGCCTCCATGGCTCCACGGCCGCTACCCACGACCGGCAGACGCGGGTGCCCGGCAGCTTCGAGCGCCTGCTCTCCAACCTGCGCGAGGTGCTGGACCTGGGCATGAGGGTCAAGATCAACAGCACGCTGACGTGCTGGAACGAGGACGAGGCCGAGGGCATGCTCGACCTCGCCGACTCCTTCGGGCTGCAGATCCAGATCGACCCCGAGGTCACGCCGCGGGACGACGGTGACCGCGAGCCGCTCTCGGTCGCCCCGTCGCGCGAGGGAGTGCACCGGCTCTTCGCCTTGCAGGCCCGGCGGGCGGTCGAGGCCGGCGCGAACCTGTTGATCGCTCACGGGGCGGACGATGGAACCCTGCCCGCTCCCGTCGAGAAGCACTGCGGCGCCGGCTCCGCGGGAATCGCCGTAGACCCCTACGGCAACGTCTACCCCTGCGTGCAGTGGCGCCGGCCCGTGGGCAACCTGCACCATCAGTCCATCGGGGAGATCTGGACAGGCTCGACGGATCTGCGGGAGGTGCGCGAGATCACGGCCGGGGCCAAGCGGATCGTGGACGGCTACGGTCCGTCCGGCTCCTTCCTCAACTTCTGCCCGGGCTCGGCGGCCACCCGGACGGGCGACCCCCTGGAAATCTACCCGGAAGCGGTGCTGCGGATGGAAGAGACGGAGAAGGCGTTCGGGGAGGAGAGGAAGAAGATCCTGTTGCCGATCCTGCCCTGAATCAAGAGCCCTGAATCAGGACGAGATCGGTCCCTGCGAGCAGACGACGACGTTTCCCTTGGCCGGGGGACGCGGGGCGCACACCGCGGCCATGGCCTCCAGCGGTTCCCTGTACAGGATGCGCGGCGGCTCGTAGCGGCGCCTGGAAAGGGCGGAGGGCGAGGAAGCACCCCCCTCGCCCGCACGCCCTGGCTGTTTCGGCTCCATTCGTTCCCACCCTTTCCCTTACTCGCTGCCGCTCCCACCACTTGGCGCCGGCGCCGGTCCGCGCCGCACGACCAGAGAGGGGTCTCCGAGGAGATTGTAGATGTCCAGCATCGCTCCGTCGCCCCCGCGGGCCCGGAAGTCATTCATCGATTGCAAGATCCAGTCCCCGAGGCGCCCGTCCTGGGGGACGCCTTGTGGGCCGGATACCTGGCGGTAGAACGTCCCGGCCAGTTGCCGCGCCTCGCCGTGGAAGGAGAGGCCCGACGGTCCCCACACCGCGGCGGCGCCCCCGGCCGGGCTCTTGACCAGCAGCTCGCCCAGAGAAGGTACGCCGGGCACCGCGAAACGGTTTACCGTGCAGGTCATGGCCGTGATCACCGGCAGCCGCTCGCCGTTGGTCAGGCTCGGCACGTCGTCGCTCGTGAGCAGGCCGTCGGCCGAGAGGCGGTCGAGACCGCCGTGGCCGACGAAGTCGATCAGCGAGGCGCCGTCGGCGATCCCCTGGAACAGCCGCGTCCGGGCCTGGGCCAGCGTCTCGGAGCCGAGATAGATGCGGTTCACCGCGTACCCGGCGGGGAGCTGGGACGCGATGCGGTCGCTGTCATCCGGGAAGCTCGCCCCGGCGTCGGGGCTGTCGGCGAGCATCAGGGCGTTGGCCGCCCAGGCGGGCTCGCCCGTGCTCTCGTAGGCCACGATCTTGTCGATGTAGGCGTCCAGCTCCGCGGCCGTTAGCACCGGGATGCGGCCCACAGCCAGGTCGGGCCGGCCGTCGCCGTTCACGTCGCCCAGGCGGTTGTCGGACGGGAACAGGCCGCCTTCGGCCTGGATCAGGAGCGGAGGCATGACCGAGTCGCCGAAGCCCTGGAGGTTGCGGTAGTCGAGGGTCCCCTCTCCCACCAGCACCACGTAGCGGGGGCGAACGGTCCAGGCCGTCGCCGCATGGGCGAGGAAGCTCCGCACGGCATGCGGCGTAGCCGTGCCGTGGCCGAAGAGGTCGGCCACTGCGTCGAGGCTGGCGACGGCCGCCTCCAGCCCCTGGCCGCGCCGATGGTCCGCCAGGCGCTCGGCCGCGCTCTCCATCCCCGCCGGCACGACGATGAGGACGTCGGCGCGGTTCGAGGCGTCCAGCAACTCGTCCGTGCTCCAGGCCCGCGTGGCGAGCGGCGTCTTGAGCGCGCCCGGTCCGACCGCGAGGTAGTGCGCGAGCGGGGAGGGGACGAAGCTGGCCCGGAAGCCGCCGGAGGGATCGGCGTCCACGGCCGCGCCCGCGACCCACCTCGGGTGCAGCGGGTTCGATACGTCGAACAGCCGGACCGTGGCATCCGAGAACCCGGTCACCGTGACCTGGAAGTTGCCGCCGCCGGTGAACGCCAGGGCATCGGCCGCGGCCTCGAACCGCCGCGGGTAGCCGACCTCGAAGCCGTCCACGAAATAGAAGCTGAAGGGAGCGCCGTTGCCGACCGCACCGAGGATCTCGAGCTGGTTCCCCGTCTCCTGGAGGACGCTGGCCGGGACAGCGAAGCCCGCCGTGTGGGGGGTGATCCCCTGCCACTGCGCCTCTCCCAGGAAAGTGCCGTTCAGGGTCACGACCGCCACGTGCTCGCCTGGGGTCGAATTGTCCGTGGCGCCGTGGAGCGACACCAGGACCGTGGCGTCGCCGGAAGGTGCGAGGGCCGGGGCGTCGAACGTGAACGTCCGCTTGCCGAGGTCGGGATCGCCGCTGATCACGAAGTCCCAGAACCAGTAGTCCGACTCCGGATCGGGCGAGATGGCCGTGGCCGGGATGACGTCCGACTCGAACGGCTTCGAATCAGGGAAGGAGGTCCCGGACGACGCCGCGGCCCGGGGCACCTTGCGGGTCTGCATCACCGGACCGGCCCCTTCCTGCAGCCGGTAGACCGTGTCGAGGCTGTACAGCGTCGGCTGGGCCTCGCCGTAGAAGAAGAAGCCGCGGGGCATCTTGGGAGTGTCCTTCAAATCCCTGCGGGAGCCCTCGATCGGTTCGGGGAAGAAGGCCACCTGCTGGCCGCCGCGGGTCAGGGAGATCTGCCCCTTGGCGATCGCCTTCTCGGCCTTGTCCACGGTCATGCCGAGCCAGGCCGCGACCTGCTCGCGCGTGACGTAGTACAGGCCGGTCTCCCGGATCGAGAGATGGACGCCCGTGTCCTGCGCCGCGAAGGCGGTCACCGAACGGGCTTTCCCGTCTGCCGCGGCGGCCCCCGCCGAGACCGTCTTGCGCAGGGTCGGATGGGCCTCGCGCTCGTAGGCGGCGCGGCGCTCCGGACCCTCCGGCCGCTCCCAGCCCGGCATCCCGGCGAACGGGCCGTGCGACCTCCTCTTGCCGTCGGCCTCGACCTCTTCCAACAGGTAGGCCTGGGGCTGGCCGGGCGCGGCGCCCTCGTCGTGGAAGCGGTAGGTGCCCCCCTGCGCCGCGTGGACCAGGCCCGGGAGCAGACCCTTGTGAACCGGCACATAGCGGCGGCCGTCCCAGCGCAGCAGGCGGAACCCGGCCGTGGCCGTCTCCGAGGCGGTCGTCCACTCGGCCCGCACGCCGCCGCGCTCGTCGGCGAAGGTGCGGAAGGAGGAGACCACGGCGTGCGTCAGCAGCCCCTCGGTCACCGCCAGCTCGCAGAGCGGGCCGAAGGTGAATCTGGCGCGGGCCTGGACGGTATTGCCGGTCTCGTCCACGTACGTGGCCTGCGTGCCGCCCGAGGCCGGCGTGCCCGTGGCCGCGACCCGCTGTCCGCCGGAGGACGGAGTGACCCTCACCTCGTAAGAGAGGAGAGCGGTCGCCCCGGCCGCAACGGTTTGCGGGTTCCAGGTGATGGGGCCGGTGGCGCCCACGGCCGGCTGGCTGACGAGCATTCCCTGGCTGATCTGCGCGGCCCCTGCGTAGACGGTGGCGCCGTTGTTGGGGACGTTCGCCGTCACCAGGTTCGCGCCCGAGAACGTGATCGCCCGGCTCGTGGGATTGACCACCCGGACCGTGACCGTGTAGTCGGACGGCACGTCCTCGTCGGGCGGGTTCGGCCCGGAATCGTGCCGGAGCTGCTGCTCCAGGTACGGCTTGAGCGGCGCCGCGCCGGCGTCGGTCGGCAGGTAGACCCGGAACGCGTTCGGCGTCGGGTTCGCCGCCGGCGGGTTGGCCGCCGCGAGGTCGTTGGTCATGTAGAACGTGGTGTAGTTCCCGTTCAGGCCGTTCTGGTTGTTGTACGTCGAAATCGAGACCTCGCCGGACCAGATGCCGTAGTCGGTGCTGTTCACGTCCGAGGTCCAGCCGGTGAACGTGTCGCGCAGCCACACGTCGTTCCCGGACAGCTCCACGCCGGTGTTGAAAACCTGCGTGGAGTAGGCCCCCGTCCGGCTGGAGAAGCTCATCTCGCCGACCGTGCCGTTGTTGCTGTCGAAGTCGAAGTCGTTCTTGGCGGCGGAGCAGCCCGCGGTGATGTAGGGGAACACATCGTAGCTGCGGGTGCCTGCCCCCACGTTCGTCGGATTGATCCCGAATTGGTTGAAGGAGTCGAAGTAGACGTTGAGCTCGGTGCCTCCCGCGCCGGAGTTGCCGTCGTGGGCGCGGATGCCGAGCGCGTTGATGTCGTCGCCGGCCGCCATGTCCACCCGCAGCTCCCAGTGGCCGGCGGCGATCTGGGTGTCCCGGATGCGGAAGTCGTCGATGAACAGGAAATCGTTGTTGCCGTAGCCGGTCACGTGGATGAAACGGATGCGGGTGTTCGCGGTGCGGAAGGCGCTGATGTCATAACTTTCGCCGGCGTTCGCGAGAGCACCGTTCCAGGTCTCCAGCAGGGTCCAGGGGGCGCCGCCGGTGGGTGAGACCTCGACGCTGAACTGGTCCCCGGCGTCGACGCCCGTGGTGCGGCGGTCGAAGGTCAGGATCGCTCCGCCGAACGCGGAGAGGTCCACCTGACGCTCGATGGTCGAGAGAGCGCCGCCGTTGTCCCCCAGCCGCAGCTCTCCTCCGGTGATCTGCATCTGGCCGTTGGCCGCGCTGTTGTTGTCGTTGGTCTCGATCCAGCTCGTGGTCCAGGGAAGCGACCCGTTGCTGTTGTTGTAGGCCGCGGCGCCGAAGTTGTCGCGGTAGTCGTCGACGGCGGTGGAGTCGAACAGGCTCAGCCAGTCGTCGTCGGCCCCGGCCGGTCCCGCGGCGTTGCCGGTGGTGAAGAGGGTCGTCCGGGCCGCTCCCGTCGGGTGCACGAGGCTGTAGGTCGCAACCGATTCGAAGTTGACGTTGCGGGTACGGTCGCGGCCGTCCGTGTCCTCGGTGGCCCCGCCGTCGCCGACATCGGCGTCGAAGAGCTCGATCACCAGCCGGGTCTGCTCTGGAGGCACCTCGATGAAATACCGGTAGAAGGTGTCCAACCCGCCCGCGTCGGAGATGTAGTCGCCGTTGGGTGTGCCGGCTGTGCTCCCCTGGGGCATGTACGGCGACGTTTCACCGCTCGATCCTGCCGGCAGATGCCGGGGGATGGCCAGCAGGGCGCCTCCCAGGAGCAGAGCGGTTCCAAGGATCGGACGGCGGACAGATGGACGGCGAGACGGGCTCATACGCGACCTCACACTACGGGTTACTACGGGATTCCTCTATAGGATAGCCATAAGTCCAATCTTTGTCAAAGTTGCAAGTCCGGGTGCGCACCGGTTGCTCACACGCCGCGGGAGGTGAGCACGATCTTGACAGTCCGGAGAAGGATCGAGAGGTCCAGCCAGAGCGACCAGTTGGCCAAGTAGGCCAGCTCGTAGCGCAGCTTGTTCTGCGGCGTGGAGTGATAGTCGCCGTTGACCTGGGCGAGGCCGGTGAGGCCCGGGGCGAGGGAGAAGCGCTCGGCGTAGCCGGGGATCTCCTGGAGGTAGCGCTGGACGAAGCCGGGGCGCTCCGGCCGCGGTCCCACGAGGCTCATGCTCCCCTGGAGCACGTTCCAGAGCTGCGGGACCTCGTCCAGGCGGAAGCGGCGCAGGAAGGCGCCGATCGGGGTCAGGCGGGAATCACCCGGCTGCGCCAGGACCTCCCCGGATTCGGCCTCGGCGTCCACCCGCATGGTGCGGAGCTTGAGCAGCGTGAACGGCCGCTGGCTGCGGCCGACCCGGGTCTGGCGGTAGAGGATGGGGCCTGGGGACGTGGCGCGCACGGCCGCGGCGCAGGCCGCGAGGACCGGCAGCGAGAGGAGGAGCAGGAGCGAGCCCGCGGCCAGGTCGAGCACGCGCTTGAGCGGCCAGTTGATCCGCCACTCCGTCTCGCGCACCACCTCCACCAGCGGCAGGTCGTGGACCCAGCGGTAGCGCATCCGGCCGATCAGGCTCTCGAACGGACCCGGCAGGAGGAGCACGTTGGTGTGGGCGGGGCGGGTGCCCGCCATCCGGTCGAGCAGCCGGCTCTGCCAGGAGTCGTCGCTGCCGGCGAGGATGACGTCCTCGACGCGGCCCTCGGCGAGGAGGGCGGGCAGGTCGTCGGCCGTGCCCAGGCAGGGGCCGAGCACCTCGTCCGCGCCGGATTCCGGGGGGGGTGGAGGCATCTCCCCCGGCCGGGGGACGAAACCGGCCACGCGCAGCCCGTGCCAGGGGTGGAGGCGCAGCGCCTCGGCGAGCTCCCGCGCGTTCTCGCCGCAGCCCACGATGGCTACGAGCCGCTCCAGGTGGCGGTCGGTGCGGTCGAGGAGCAGGCGCCAGCCGAGGAGCAGGAGGAAGTCGATCACCAGGTAGAGCAGCAGCACCGAGCGCGGGAACACCCGGTTGGCGAGGAAGTACCAGCCCATCAGCAGCAGCGCCTGGAGGCCGACCGCGGCGAGCAGACGGCGGGCGAGCTCGGGGCGGCTGCGCGGCCGTGGCGGGTCATAGAAGCCGAGGACGTAGAGAGAGACGAGCTGGACCCCCAGCGCCGGTCCCCACTCTTCGAACAGGAAGAGCAGGCGATCCTCGGGAAGCAGGCTCCGCGTGAAGGGGATCGGCAGGTAGATGCGCGCCAGGAAGGCGGCGGCAAAGGCGAGGATTGCCACGGCCCCGTCGCCCAGGAGGCGCAGCGTCCGCATGGGGGTCCGCTCGCCGCGCCAGGGAGTCATGGCGCGGACTTTATCCGAAACCGGCCATCATCCCCGGGCACCCGCGGCCGGACGGGATCGATCGACGGAAGCAGCGTGATAATCTGCGGCACCGCATTCAGCTCCCTGGAGGCGCGCTGCGATTCCATGAAAGTCACCGAGCACTTCGCCAAGGCCGACCGGCCCCTCATCAGCTTCGAGATCATCCCCCCCATGCGCGGGGGGGACGTCAAGGGCCTCCTCGCGCTGATCGACGACCTGGTCAAATACCGGCCGCCGTTCATCGACATCACGAGCCACGCGGCCGAGGTCATCTACGAGGAGACGCCGCAGGGCATCCAGCGCCGGGTCAAGCGCAAGCGGCCGGGCACCCTGGGCGTCTGCGCGCTGATCCAGAACAAGTACCACATCGACGCCGTCCCCCACATCCTCTGCCGCGGCTTCACCCGCGAGGAGACCGAGGACTTCCTGATCGAGCTCAAGTTCCTGGGCATCGACAACGTCCTGGCGGTACGGGGGGACGACAGCGGCTACCAGAAGCCGCTCCAGCACGGCCGGAGCGCCAACGCCTACGCCTGCGACCTGGTGCGGCAGATCGCGTCGATGAACCACGGCAAGTACCTGGAGCAGGACCTGCTGGATGCCGAGCCCTCCGACTTCTGCATCGGCGTGGGCGGCTACCCTGAGAAGCACTTCGAGGCGCCGAACCTGCGGCTCGACGTCCGCCGGGTCAAGGAGAAGGTCGAGGCCGGCGCGCACTATGTCGTGAGCCAGATGTTCTACAACAACGCCCACTACCTCCACTTCCTCGAGGTCTGCCGCGAGGAGGGGATCACGGTGCCGATCATCCCGGGGCTCAAGATCCTGAGCTCGCAGAAGCAGCTCTCCTCGATCCCCAAGACCTTCTTCGTGGAGATCCCCGACGCGCTCGCCGAGGAGGTCATGTCCGCCAAGCCCGAGCACGTGGTCGACATCGGCGTCGAGTGGGCCTTCAAGCAGAGCGAGGAGCTCCTCAACAAGGGCGTCCCCTCCCTCCACTTCTACGTCATGCAGAGCGCTGCGGCAATCAAGAAGCTGATGGCGAAGCTGAACCTCTAGGGAACAAGGACCAAAAGGACAGCAAGGACCTGAAGGACGCGAGGTGATTTTTCCTCGTCCTTGCTGTCCTTTATGTCCTTTGCTATTCTTCTCCCTGCATTACGAGCGGTCCGGCCACCGGCCGGGCTCGGCAACCTGGGACGGACACCCAAGGTGCCCTCTCGCTTAGCGAGGATGCGGCCGCCCCGGCGGCAACCAAGTGTCCGCGACGCGAAGCCCGTCTCGTGATGCCACCGAGACGGGCTTTTTGCATTGGCCTTGAGGAGCCTGAGGAGAATGACTGTGACCGATCCGATCTTCGATGTCCCCGTTCCGCAGCGCCCGGCTGACCTGGAGGCGCGCACCGCCGCCTTGGTCGCCGCTCTGGACGAGCGCATCCTCGTGCTCGACGGCGCCACCGGCACCGCCCTCCAGGGCGTCACCCTGACCGCCGACGACTTCGGCGGCCCCGACCTCGAAGGCTGCAACGAGAACCTCTGCGAGACCCGGCCCGACGTGGTCGACGGCGTCCACGAGGCCTACCTCTCGGCCGGCTGCGACATCGTCGAGACCAACTCCTTCGGCGGCACGCCGCTCGTCCTCGCCGAGTACGGCCTCGCCCACAAGGCGTACGACCTGAACGCTGCTTCCGCCAGCATCGCCCGGGCCGCCTGCGCTCGGTACGACACGGTCGGCCGGACGCATTTCGTCTGCGGCTCCATGGGGCCGACCACCAAGGCCATCTCGGTCACCGGCGGCATCACCTTCGAGGAGCTGATCGAGCACTTCCGCGTCCAGGCCCTCGGCCTCATGGCGGGCGGCGCGGACTACCTGCTCCTGGAGACCGCCCAGGACACCCGCAACATCAAGGCCGGCCTCATCGGCATCGAGAGGGCCTTCGCGCAGACCGGCTGGAAGGTTCCGGTCGCGGTCTCCGCCACGATCGAGACCACCGGCACCATGCTCGGCGGCCAGGACGCCGAGGCCCTCGCGGCCTCGCTCCTCCACGCCGACCTCCTCTATGTGGGCTTGAACTGCGCCACCGGTCCGGAGCTGATGACCGACTACGTGCGGACGCTCTCGGAGCTCTGCCGCACCCGGGTGGCCTGCGTGCCCAACGCCGGCCTGCCCGACGAGGACGGGCTCTATACCGAGGGGCCGGACGTGTTCGTCCGCGCCTTCACCCGCTTCCTCGACGCCGGCTGGCTCAACCTCGTGGGCGGCTGCTGCGGCACCACCCGCGCCCACGTGGCGGCTCTCGCCGGGCTGGTCCAGGGCCGCGCCCCGCGCAAGGTCCCGCACCACCGGCGCTGCCTGGTCTCCGGCCTGGAGGCTGTGGAGCTGACCGACGACAACCGGCCCCTCCTCGTGGGCGAGCGCACCAACGTCCTGGGCAGCCGCAAGTTCAAGCGGCTCATCCAGGAGGGGCAATACGAAGCCGCGGCCGAGGTGGGCCGCGCCCAGGTGCGCGCCCAGGCCCAGATCCTCGACATCTGCCTCCAGGACCCCGACCGCGACGAGATTGCGGATGTGGAGGCCTTCCTCGACCGGCTCGTGCGCATGGTCAAGGCCCCGCTGATGATCGACTCCACGGACGCGGCCGTCATGGAGCGGGCGCTCACATATTGCCAGGGCAAGTCGGTCCTCAACTCCATCAACCTGGAAGACGGCCGCATCCGCTTCGAGAAGGTCGTGCCCCTGGCGAAGCGCTACGGCGCCGCGCTGATCGTCGGCCTGATCGACGAGAAGGGGATGGCCGTCACCGTCGAGCGCAAGCTGGAGGTGGCCCGCCGCAGCTACCAGATCCTGGTGGAGGAGATGGGCGTCCAGCCCGAGGACATCTGGTGGGACGCCCTCGTCTTCCCCTGCGGCACGGGTGACTCGGCCTATCTCGGCTCGGCGGCGCAGACCGTCGAAGGGGTGAAGGCGGTCAAGGAGATCTTCCCGGACACCAAGACGATCCTGGGCGTCTCCAACGTCAGCTTCGGCCTGCCCAACGCCGGCCGCGAGGTGCTCAACTCGGTTTTCCTCTATCACTGCACCCGGGCGGGGCTCGACGCGGCCATCGTCAACACCGAGAAGCTGGCGCGCTACGCCGACATCCCGGCCGAAGAGCGCGAGCTGGCCGAGGCGCTGATCTTCCTGCCCGTGGGCGACATCGAGGCCGGCAACAAGGCGGTCGAAGAGTTCACCGCCTTCTTCCGCGGCCGGGCGTCCGGGGCCGGCGCGAAGCCCCGCGCCGAGCTGCCCCTCGACGAGCGCCTGTCCCGCGCCGTGGTCGAGGGGAGCAAGGAGGGGCTGGAGCCCGACCTCGAGCAGGCGCTCGCGGACCCCCGCTGGCCCGCGCCGCTCGACATCATCAACGGCCCGCTCATGACCGGCATGAGCGAGGTGGGACGCCTCTTCAACGACAACCAGCTCATCGTGGCCGAGGTGCTGCAGAGCGCCGAGGTCATGAAGGCCGCGGTCTCCTACCTGGAGCCGCACATGGAGAAGGTCGACGGCGTCGACTCCACCCGCGGCAAGATCCTGCTCGCCACGGTCAAGGGTGACGTCCACGACATCGGCAAGAACCTGGTGGACATCGTGCTCTCCAACAACGGTTTCACGGTGGTGAACCTGGGGATCAAGGTGCCCTCCGAGCGGCTGATCCAGGCCGTGCGCGAGCACCAGCCGGACGTCATCGGCCTCTCCGGCCTGCTGGTCAAGAGCGCGCAGCAGATGGTGATCACGGCGGGAGACCTGGCGGCGGTGGGCATCGACACGCCGCTGCTCGTCGGCGGCGCGGCGCTCACCCGGCGCTTCACCCACCGCAAGATCGCGCAGGCGTACAGCGGCCTCTGCACCTACGCCAAGGACGCCATGCACGGCCTCAAGCTGGTCGAGCGCCTGATGGACGGCGCGGCCCGGCCCGAGCTGGAGCAGGAGGTTGCCTCCCTGATCGAGGCGGACACGGTCGAGACGCCAACCGGCGAGACCGGCCAGTCCGCGGCCGCACCGGCGGTGCACGTCATCCGCAAGGACGTGCCCGTGCCGCCGCCGCCCGACGTGGAGCGTCACATCGAGGAGCTGGACCTCGACGAGGTCTGGTCCTACTTGAACCCGCAGATGGTCTACGGCAAGCACCTGGGCCTGAAGGGCTCGGTGCGCAAGCTGCGGGAGGAGGGGGATCCCAAGCTCGCCAAGCTGGAGGCCGTAGTGGAGGATCTCAAGGATGTGGCGCGGAGCGGAGGCATGAGCGCGAGGGGGGTCTGGCGCTTCTTCCCGGCGGAGACCGAGGGGAACCGGCTGACCCTGATCTGTCCGGAGACGGGAAAGCCTGTAGCCTCCTGGGACCTCCCGCGCCAGGACCGCGAAGGCGGCCTCTGCCTGACCGACTTTGTCCTGCCCGGAGACCACGTCGCCCTCTTCGTGACCACGGCCGGCGACGGGGTGCGCGACCAGGTGGAGGAGTGGAAGAAAAAGGGCGAGTACCTCAAGAGCCATGCTTTCGCCGCCCTGGCCCTGGAGACGGCCGAGGCCGCGGCCGAGCGGCTGCACGCGAAGCTGCGCTGCGCCTGGGGCTTCCCCGACCCGCCGGAGCTGGCGCTGGAGGACAAGCTGGCCGCCCGCTACCGGGGCAAGCGCTACAGCTTCGGCTACCCCGCCTGTCCGGACCTCGCCTTCCAGCGCGAGCTCTTCAAGGCCCTGCGCCCCGAGGAGATCGGGGTGCACCTCACCGAGGGGGACATGATGGACCCCGAAGCCAGCGTCTCGGCGCTGGTCTTCCATCATTCGGACGCGAAGTACTTCGGGGTGTAGGGGCGGCGCTACTGCTTCGAGTTTTTCGGGGAGAGGTGGCGGACGGCCAGGTTGGAGTACTGAGCGATCGAGTCGTAGTGTCCGTCCACGTGGTACAGGGTCGCTCCAGCCTGGATCCCGGAGGCAGCGATGATGAGATCAGCTGGAGGGATGGTAATGCCTTGCCGACGGAGCTGGAAACCCAGTTCGGTCGCGAGAGCGAACTCCTCGGATCCAAGATTCAACCAGTGGAACGCTTGGAAATCGGCCTGGAGCTTACGGTAGTTCGCTTGATCCGGTGCGAAGGCCAGGATTTCCACCTGGATGATGCCGTTGACTGCGACGCGTTCTGTACCAATCGCCTCAGCGACAGCGGCTTGCACTGCCGGAGATCCGGACGGACGGTAGTATTCGATAAATGCTGAGCTGTCTATGAGGATCAGCGAGCTCATCCACCCGCCCGAAGCTTCTGGAGAGTCTCTTGATCGAGCTCCAGCGCAATCTGGCCACGGTGGCTAAGAGCCTCCGTCAGTTGTCTCTTGCGGACGACCTCGATCAAGGCGATGCGGATCGCTTCACTTTTGGTTGGCACTCCCAGGGCTTCCTGGGCCTGCTCCAACAGTGTGGGATCTAGGGTGACTGTCATACGAGTCATGGAGCACCTCAAGCCTGCACCAGCATCATACACCACTCGAAACACCGCCCCTGAGCTTTGTCCGCTGGACATCGCTTCAGCCCTCCTCGTAAACAGACCAGACCGGCATCCCAGCCGGTCGGTCTACGAGGAGGGAAGATCATGCACAACGCAACTGCCGCATCTCGTCAACGGTTGATTTCACGGTACAGACAGAGTGAAGACCCCTCCCCATCCCTCCCCGCTTCGCGGAGAGGTCGCCCCCATCCCTAACACCTTTGCCCCAGGGCTCGTATACTGGAAAAGTCCCCGGGCGGGACGGAGGGTAGCCATGCCGACGTTGCGCGAGTCCATCGAGGCGAAGTACGAGATCCTGGAGCGCATCGGGCAGGGAGGGATGGGAGCGGTCTACAAGGCTCGCCACCGGTTGCTCGACCAGGTGCGCGCCATCAAGGTCATCCGCACACCGGTCGAGCTGAGCGCCGAGGCGGGGGAGCGGTTCCTGCTCGAAGCCCGCGTCGCCAGCCGGTTGCGACATCCCAACCTGGCCGTCCTTCATGACTACGCGGTCGCCGACGACGGCAACGCCTGGCTCGTGCTGGAGTGGATCGAAGGCATCACGCTCCGGGAAGCCCTCCGCCGCCATGGGCCGCCGCCCCTCCCCCTGTCCTTGGAGATCGCCAGCCAGACTTGCGAGGCCCTCGGGTATCTTCATCGCGAGCGGATCATCCATCGCGACGTGTCCCCCGGCAACCTGATGCTCACCCGCGATTTCGACGGCAAGCCCCTGGTCAAGCTCATCGATCTCGGCCTCGCCAAGGCGCTCGAAGGCACCGGCGACGGGCTCACCACCGGCGGTCTCTTCCTCGGCAAGCTGCGCTATGCCTCGCCCGAGCAGTTCGGGTCCGAGGGCGTGGACGCCCGCAGCGATCTCTACTCGCTCGGGGTCGTCCTCTACGAGATGCTCACCGGCTGGTGCCCGGTCGAAGGGCACGACCCGATGTCCTGGATGGCGGGGCACCTCTTCCGCAACCCCCTGTCGTTCGACGAGAGCGATCCCCAGGGGCGGATTCCGGATGACCTGCGCGAGCTCGTGCTCCGGACGCTCTCCAAGAAGCCGGACGAGCGCCCCTCCTCGGCCGAGGAGATGGCCGAGACCCTGCGGCGCATCCAGGACCGCTATCCCCTTCTGGGGGATGAGATGGAGGGCGTCTTCGGTGATGCCGCGGCCGACGCTCCCATCGCCATCGCCCCTGTAGAGGTGGAGAAGGAGCCCTCGGTCTCACTCGCCCTGCGCCAGCCGGAGCCGGAGGGGGAGACGTTCGAGGCGCTGCCGCTGTTCGCGGCGCCGACGGCGGCGGAAGCTGCGGAGCCGCTGTCCGACTCCATCCCCCTGCCTCAACGTGACGACCGGCGGATGATCTGGGACGAGGGAGAGGAGGACGTCGAGGTCATCGAGCCGGAACTGCTCGGCCCGGCCCAGCGGCCTGACCGCTCCTGGGGATCGCTCGCGGCAGCGGCCCTGCTGCTCGTCTCGCTACTCGGCGTTTTCCTCTGGTATCAGCGGCCCTCCGCGTCCTCGCCGTCCACCCCTCCGCCGTTCGCCCCTCCCATGTCGGAGGAGCCTTCCGCGGACGTCCAGCTCATGAATCCTCTGGAGGAGCCGGATGCTCCTCCGGCGCAGGAACCCGAGATCATCGAAGAGATACCGGCAGAGCTCATGCCGGAGCCGCAGGTCGCCGAGCCGGCGCCTGTGCCCATGGAGCCGGTGCAGATCGCGGAGACGGAAGAGCTCGAGGAGATCCTTCCCGAGCCCACACCCGCTCCCGCTTCGCCGCGGCGCGCCAGCCGTCCGGAGCGTCCCCGGTCCAGCGAGCCGGGCCGGATCGCCGCGGCCTCCCAAACCCCGGCGCCGAAGCGCGCGGTCCCGTCCGGGCCTCCCGCTTCCCGCCTGGCGGGCGTCCTCCGGTCCGGTCCGGGAGTCGAGATGCCGATCCCCCTGGACTTCCCGAGCGTGCGCTATCCCGCGGGTGCCCGCGGCCGGGGACTCAGGGTGGACGTCCACCTCGACATCCTGGTGGACGAGAGAGGGAAGGTGCTGGAGGCGGTCGTGCGCGAGGGGGACACCGCGGGGCTGGGCTTCAACGAGGCCGCGGTCAACGCCGCCCTCGCCACCCCGTTCCAGCCGGCCACCCGCTGGGACATCCCCGGCAAGGCCTGGACCGAGCTGATCATCCAGTTCGAGGAGCCCGGCCTTGAGTCGGAGCGCGGACGGTAATATTCTTCTAGCCTCGTTCGCCCAAATAAGTCCGACAACTCCCGACTCCGGGGAGGCGGTGAGAGCTTGGCCCTTCTCCACGAGCACATCGAAGGCAAGTACGAGATCCTCGCGAAGCTCAAGGAGGGGGGCATGGGGGCCATCTACAAGGTCCGCCACCGCCTGCTGGACGAGGTGCGCGTCGTCAAGGTCATCCGCTCCCACATGGAGCCCACGGGCGAGACCGGGGAGCGCTTCCTGCGCGAGGCCCGCGTCGCCAACCGCCTGCGCCACCCCAATATCGCCGCCCTCCACGACTTCGCCATCGCCGAGGACGGCAACGCCTTCATTGTCATGGAGTTCATCGACGGGCTCAACCTCCTGGAGATCCTCCAGACGAACGGCCCGCCGCCCCTCTCGCTCACCCTGGAGATCGCCCGCCAGTCGCTCAAATCCCTCGGCTATCTCCACCGCCAGAAGCTCGTCCACCGCGACGTCTCGCCCGACAACCTCATGCTCACCCGGGACGTCGACGGTCATCCGCAGGTCAAGCTCATCGACCTCGGCATCGCCAAGGCCTTCGGCGGGGGAGCGGGCGCGCTCACCACGACCGGCATCTTCCTGGGCAAGCCGCGCTACGCCTCGCCCGAACAGTTTGGAACCATCGGGCTCGACGCCCGCAGCGACATCTACTCGTTCGGCATCGTCCTCTACGAGCTGCTGACCGGGCAGTGCCCGATCTCGGGCAAGGATCCCGCGTCCTTCATGGCCGGCCACCTGCTCCGGCCGCCGCTCCCGTTTGAGGAGAGCGACGTGCGGGGGCGGGTGCCCGAGGAGCTGCGCTCGATCGTGATGCGCGCTCTCGCCAAGAAGCCGGAGGAGCGCTTCGAGTCCGCCGAGGACCTCACCTGGGCCCTGACCCTGATCCAGGACCGCTTTCCCCTGACCGGACAGGAGCTGGACGAGGTCTTCGCGGCCTCACTCCCGGCGCTGACCCGGCCGATCCCCCTGCCTCTGCCGGGCTCGACCCAGGACAAGCTCGACCGCGAGTTCCTGATGACCGCGGCCCCGGAGCCGCAGCCGGAGCCGGAGCCGCCCGCCCGTCTCCATCTCGTGGACAGCACCCGGAGGTCCGTGCCTTCTCCTTCCCCGACGATCGACCTGGACGACACCCTGCCCCTGGCCTCGGTCCGGGCGAAGAAGGAGGAGTCCCTCCTCGACGCCACCTGGCTGTCGGTCCCGCGGCCGGCGAAGATCGAGCGGGCGGATATTCCTCTCGAATCGCCTCTCGGCGGGGCGGCCCCGGAGGGACGGGCAGCGGCGGTCTCAGGAGGGGGCTGGAAGAAGGTGGCCATTTTCGCCGGATTGGCCGTCCTGCTCGCCGGCGGCGCCGGGCTCTGGTGGCTGGCCCCTTGGGAGACGGAGCCCGCCCCGGTCGCGTTGGAAGCCTCCGATCCAATCCAGATCCCCGCTCCGGGCACCGTTCCCGCCAGCCTGCCTGTGGAGAGCGCTCCGATCCTGCCCGTTGAGGCCGTGGAGACGCCGGTCCTGGAGCCGTCCCCGATACCGGCAACGCCCACCCCGGTTCCTCCGAAACGCCGCGAGGTGGCGCCCGAGGATGCGGTCACGACCGGCGAGGCCGACCCGCCCATGGAGCGGGGGCACCTCATCCGCAAAGGCATGCCCAACGTGCTGGAGCCCGAGGCCAGGGAGTTCCCAGCCTACTCCTACCCGGAAGCCGCCCGGGGCAGCGGCAAGACCGTCATGGTCCGGGTCCGCGTGCTGGTGGACGAGAACGGCCACGTGATCGAGGCTGTCGTCCGCGAGGGGGGCGGCTCCGGGCCCGGCTTCAACGAGGTCGCCCTGGAGACCGCGCGCAAGACCCTGTTCCATCCCGCCACCCGGGACGACATCCCGGGCCGGATGTGGACCGAGCTGATCTTCGAGTTCGCCGAGTAGGGGTTGCATTCAGAGGTCGGATGTGTATCATTCGCCGTGCATGGTCTTTCTCCTTTAATGGGGTTAGGAGAGGCGCTGGCGATCCCGCACCGGCGCCTCTCCTGGTTCTTTGACCCCTCCCGCGCTTTTTCCTGAACACCCCCACTCGTAGTAACCTGGACACCGTGACAGTCTGCTTCGTATACAGATCAGTCCAGTGAAGGTGACCGTATGAAGCCGCTCCCGATCGCTCTCGCCCTGTTCCTCACCGTAGGCGCTGCCCACGCGGCCCCCGCATCTCCGGGGTCGCGAAGGGCCGACGCGCGCCAGCTCCTCCGTCTCGCCGAGGCGGGTGCCGCGGATATCTCCAAGGCAGCCCAGGCTTCCCAGGGGCGGGTCGCCCGCTCCCGGCCCGAGCAGCGGCCGTTCTGGCAGTCGGTCAACAAGATGGAGGGCGCGCTCAAGCGCGTCCGCGCCGGGATGCTGGCCCGCGACACGACCTTCTTCCCGGCCCTGGAGAACGGCAGCGTCGTCCTCGGCGAGCTGCGCGTGGCCTGGGCGCGGATGGGCGTGCCGGACCCGGGCGTTGCCGAGGGAGTCCGCATCCTCTCCCAGTCCTACCAGCTCCTGCGGGTCGGCTACGGCCGCGAGGCGGTCCGCCACCGCAAGGGGCGCGGGCTCACCGAGGACGAGCGGCTGCGGTTCCTCCGCATCCAGCAGGCGCAGCAGCGCTTCGCCGATCTGTTGAAGGAGCTGCAGGAGCGCGCGCAGAAGCGGGGCGACGCGGCCCTGCTCGCCGAGCTCCAGCGCATGGCCGCGGAGGCCGAGCGCATCGCCGCGGCCCAGCTCACGCTGGAGGCCTACCTCAACGCCCTGATGATCGCCGACGCCCAGCGGGGGGAGTGGACCGCCAACACCCAGTACGCGGCCCCCGAGGACCGCGACGAATGGCAGGAGGCGGCGACGGCGGTGGAGGAGCTCTACACCGAGGAGGAGATCGGCCACGTCTTCCTGCTCGATCTGGGTAATCTGGACGGTCTGAACGATTTGAACGATTCCCCGGCGCCCGCGCCCCTGGCCCTCACTCATTTCGAGGAGTCTACCGAGATCCCCGAGTCCCTCGCCGAGCCGCTCGCCGAGTCTCTCGTCGAGCCGGGCGTCCAGGTCTACGAAGCCGTCGAGCTTGACCTGGTGGAGGAGGAACAGGCCCTCTTCGAGGAGGAGATGGAGGAGACCGCGGACATCAGCCTTGAGGTCGTCGAGGAGATCGTGGAGATCGTGGAGGAGGAGCCCGGGGAGATCGTGGCCGAGGAGGTTGCGGCCGAGCACGCGGAGACCGCCGAGGACACCGAGGCCGAAGGCGAGGAGGAGGCTTCTGCCGAGGGAGAGGTCGAGAAACAGGCGGAGGGAGAGGCGGCGGCGGAGGTTCTCGAGGACATCGAGGTCGAGGACCTGGCGGTGGAGGAGAAGGCGGTGGAGAAGAAGGGCGAGAAGGCTGTTCCCCAGACCGCCGTTACCGAGAAGGAAAGGAAGGAGCCCGCTCCTCCCACGAAGAGCAAGAAGAAGGGCGCGAGCCCGCCCGTCAAGAGGTAGCTCAGCCCTCACCCCCGGCCCCTCTCCCGGGGTTCCGGGTGTGCGGCCGGGAGAGGGGCCGGGGGTGAGGGGCCGCAGGCCACGGAGATGAGCTAAGATCCCACCTCCGCCCAGCAGCACAGGAGGTATCGATGGGTCTTCTCAGCGGCACGGTCAGCGTCACCCGTTTCAACGTTTCAATCCCCCCGGACGGCCCCGACTTCGAGCGCGCCCGGTTCTGGGCCATCGAGCCCGGCTCCGAGGTGCGCGAGCGCATGGGGTTCGTCCCCTTCGAGATCGATGCGCCCTATGAGGTCGGCCAGGGGCGCTGGGCCTTCCGCGTGCGGATCGACAAGATTCGGCCGGACCCCACCGCGGTCAAGGAGCGGGTCCGGGAGCTGATCAAGACCGAGATGGAGACGACCGGCGCGCCGTTCGTCGGCTCCAAGACCCGCAAGAAGCTGCGCGAGCTGGCCGAGTCGGAGCTTTGCCTCCACCAGGCGCCGCGCACCAGGATCCTGGAGTGCTGCATCGACGGCTCCATCCTCTACGTGGCCAGCACGGCCAAGACCTACCTGGGCACGGTCCTCACCCTGCTGCGCCAGGCCGGCGTCGAAGCCGACTTCAAGGCTCCATGGCTCGACGAGGCCCCCGAGGCCGACGAGTCGAGCGACGTCGTCATCCCCAAGGAGCCGGGGCAGTCGGTGCTCGGCTGCCGCTTCCTCCGCGTGCTGCTGGAAGAGCCCGAGGTGATGGTGGAGCCCGAGACCGGGAGCGTCCGCCTCGCCACGCGGGAGGCCAAGGCCACCCTCACCGGCGCCGTGCTCCACGACCTCTTCCGCTTCCTGGAGGAGGGGGCCGAGATCCTCTCGGCCAAGATCCACGTCGGTCCCGTGCTGCTGCGCTTCGACGCCCTTTCCTACCGCCTCAACGGCCTCAAGCTGGAGCCGGTCCGCAACGAGCACTGGACGGTCGACCTCGACCAGCGGCTGGAGCAGATCGGCAGCATCTTCGAGACCCTGGACGGCAAGTACAGGGAGCTCAAGGGCAAGCTGAACGGGGTGTCGGCTCCGCCTCCTCTGGAGGTAGAAGAGGAAGCGCCCTTCGACGTGGCCGCAGCCTCGTGAGCCTGCGCCTCTTCCTGGTCCGCCACGGCGAGACCTCCGGCAACCGCGAGATGCGGTATCTCGGCACGGCGGACCAGCCGCTGTCCCCGACCGGAGTGGAGCAGGCCGAGCGGCTCGCTTCGTCCCTGGCGCCTTTGCGCCTGGCGGCGGTCTACGCCAGCCCCCTGCGCCGGACCGCGGATACCGGGCGGCGCATCGCTGAGGCGCGGCAGGTGGATCTACGATTGGAGCCGCGCCTGCGCGAGCAGGCTTACGGCGAGTGGGAGGGGCTGACCCGCGCCGAGGTCCTGGAGCGCGACCGCGACCGGCTCCTCGGCTGGGAGGCGGACCTGGGACTCGCCCCGCCCGGCGGCGAATCGCTCCTCTCCGTCCAGGAGCGGACGCTCGGCCTCGTGAACGACCTCGCCCGCGAGCACTCCGGCGAGTGGATCGCCCTGGTCACCCATGTGGGACCGATCAAGGCGCTCCTCTGCGCCGCCCTGGATGTCCCTCTCGCCACGGCCCGCCGCCTGTTCCTCGATCCCGGGACAGTGACTGTCCTCGACTGGGGAGAGCACCCGGTCGTCCGCCTGTTCAACGCCCACGGCCATCTCGGCTGGGAGTCGGCGCGCTGGATGGCGAGCGGCTGAAAATTTTTTCAGCGTGCCAAAATGCCGGCAGACGCGTTGGAAAAAAATTTGGCGCGCCAAATTTTCCGTAGGCGCTCTGAATTTTAATTTGGCGCGCCGGATTTTTTTCCAGAGCGTTCCAAAATGGATCTGCCGCGCCAAAATGCCATTCAGCGCGCCGGATTTTTTTTCAGCGTGCCAAAATGCCGGTAGACGGGCCGGATTTTTTTTCGGCGCGCTGGATTTTCTTTTGACGCGCTCGAACTCCGGTTGGAGGGTTGACAGGGAATTCAGCGCGCTGGAAAAAATTTCGGCCCGTCTGCCGGCATTTTGGCCCACCTGTCCAAGAATCCACATTCCCGGATGGACAGCGTCCGTAAAAATGGACGGCTCGGCCGTGGCGGATCCGGACAACCGGAGCCCGGTCCTCTGGGAGCGTCTGGCAGAGGCCCTGAGGACCGATACCGACGATATCTGGGCGCCCGACGTGCGGGAGCTGACTATTTCGCTTTTCCAGAAGCTTGCGGCGGACGGCGACGAGGGGGCGCGGCGCCTGCTTTCCGAGCTGCCGCCGCCTTGAATTCCGCCACCACCGGGATGTGGTCGGAAGGGTGCTCGCCCTTGCGCTCGTCCCGGTAGAGCGACACCCCGGTACACCGCTGAAGCATCGTCTTCGTCCCCAGGATGAGATCGATCCGCAGGCCGTTGTTCTTCGGAAACGCGAGCATCCGGTAGTCCCACCAGGTGAGCAGGCCCCCCTCCTCGTGGTGCTTGCGCAGGAGGTCGAACAGCGCCCACTCCATGAGATAGGCCAGGGCCTCGTGCTCCCGCGGGTGGAAGTGGATCTTCCCCTGCCAGAGCTCGGGGTAGCGGACGTCCCGCTCGTCCGGGGCGATGTTGAAGTCGCCCAGGAGGAGCAGCGGCTTCTTCGGGGATTCGGCGGCTTCGAGGAACTGGCGCAGGCGCACGAGCCAGTTGAGCTTGTAGATGAACTTCTCGCTCTCGGGCGACTGGCCGTTGGGCACGTAGACGTTGACGATCCGGACGCCCCCGACGGTCCCCGCGATGAGCCGCCGCTGGGCATCGGGCTCGTCGTCGGGCAGCCCCCGGACGACGTCCGTCAGAGGCTTCTTCGACAGGATCGCCACTCCGTTGTAGGTGCGCTGCCCGAACAGCTCCACGTGATAGCCCAGCTCCTCGAAGGCGGAGACCGGGAAGAGGTCGTCCGTGGTCTTCGTCTCCTGCATGCAGAGCACGTCCGGCAGGAGGCGGGATGTCCAGTCGAGGACCCGGTCGAGCCGGGAGCGGATCGAGTTCACGTTCCAGGTGGCGACGCGCATGGATGGGAAGCGTACAGAAAGTTGTCCGCGACCCCAAACACTCTGAAAGGGTGCTCCGTATATATGGATGGAGACGGCAGAGACGAGCCAAGACAATCTCCTCTCCAACCTCCCTCCTCCGAAGCCCCGCCCAACCAGCGGGGCCTTTTTTTTGGGAGTTGATCCCATCCTCCCTCTCCCCAACCCTCTCCCTCACCTGCGTGAGGGAGAGGGGGCCGGAGACCACCGGGGCCTAAAAGATCGGTGGCCCCTCTTCCTCCGGAGGCGGTGCACCTTCGCGGAACCCACCCCGATCCCGGAACCGCCTCCCGGGAGGAGGACGCCGACGCGGTCCCTGCTGTCCGAAGCCGGCCGGACCCGGGGGGCGCAGGCGGGAGACGATGCGGAGGTACTCCTCCTCCTGTTCGGGGGTCAGGATCGACCGGGTGGCGACCACGTTCCTCGCCAGTGCCTGCTCCAGAGCCAGGAAGTCGCGGGCGGCCTGCCGGAGCAGCTCGTCGATCCGCTCGCGGTCGGGCTCGGAGGCGATCAGCTCCCGCCGAACCTCGCGCTGCGTCTCGGCCTGGCGCATCCGGATGCGGAGCGTCTCCTCGAAGAATTGCCTCTGGATCTCCAGGAAGCGGCGCCGCGCCTCCCCTTCGAGGTCCAGGCGGTCGGCCAGGCGGGTGAACCGGGGAAGCGGCTCCCCGTCCATCCCCTGACCGCCTTGCCTGGGAAGAGGACGATTCTCCGGTCGAGGAGCTTCCCGGGTCGCCAGCTTCCGCGACGCCATGGCCACGACGAGCCCCAGGTTTACCCCCACCGAGAGGAGGAGGGCGATGATCACCCACCAGCGCCTCACGGCTCCAGGTCCTCGATCGCTGTCCAGTAGCTCTCGGCCAGACTGCCGTCGACTTCCGACAGCTCCTCGTCCGTTGCCTGGACCTCCTCAGCCGGGGTCTCCTGAGTGGGCCAGCTCCCCCCGACCCCGGCTCCGAGGGCGGTGCCGAGCACCAGGGCGGCAGCCGCGGCGGCCCGTACCCAGACCGGAGCCGTGCTCCAGGAGAGCCCCGTGGTATCCGCTGACGCCGCCCGGGCGCGGGCCGCGACCCTCTGGGCGAAGCCGGGCGGCACCGGCGCGGACGGCGGCAGGGAGAGCCCCTCCCAGCTCCGCTGGAGCCGGCTGTACTCCCCGGCCAGCGCGGGATCGCGCTCCATCCGCGCCCTCAGCTCGCGGGCCTGCTCCTCCGGCAGCTCCCCGTGAAGGAGACGCATCAGCTCGAGCTCGTTCCGGTTCATCTCTTGCCCTCTGTCCCTGGAACCCGCGGTGCGCCCTTTTCCTGCGCATCCTCCTGCGCCTGGACTGCCTCGATCCTGCGCATCGTCCGAAACAGGCGGCTCTCCACTGCCCCTTCGGTGATGCCCAGGACCTCGGCGATCTGCCGGTAGGATAAACCCTCGAACCGGGCCAGGATCAGGACCGTCCGCTGGTTGTCCGGGAGCTTTGCGATCGCTTTCCGGGTGAGCTGCCAGAGCCTCCGGGCCTCCAGGGCGGCGGCCGGGCCGGGTCTGGCGTCAGGTGGATCGAAAGCCGGCGCATCCGGCTCTTCGGGATTGGCTTCGAAGCGGAGAAAGCGCACCAGCTTGCGCCGCCGCAGCTTGTTCAGGCAGTGATTCACCGCGATGCGGTAGAGCCAGGTGTACACCTGGCCCATGGGCCGTGCCTCCCCGGCCTTCCGGAAAGCCTTGAGGAAGACCTCCTGGGCCGCGTCGCGGGCCTCCTCGACGTCGCCGAGCATGCGTTCGCAGAGGCGGAGCAGGCGCTCCTGGTGGTCCTCCACCAGGGGTGTGAAGGCGCCCGCGTCCCCCGCGGCTACCCTCGCGAGGGCTTCCCAGCCCGGGTCCGTCGCGGAATCGGTGCCCACTCGCCGGATGAAACACCTCCAGGGGAGGAATCCTGCGGGGCGGCTAGCTCGGCGGTCGTCCGCCGATGGTGCCGCCGCCGGCAAGCTGGCTCTGGAACTTGGAGATGTGCTCTTCCACCAGGCGGTGGACTCCGAGCCTCTGCAGCTCGGCGGCGAGCACCAGGATCTGATTGGCCTTGAGGGGGTGGTCCTTGTAGATGACCCGAAGCACCAGCTTCAGGGCGGCGTCCAGCTCGGGATCGAAACCCCCCTCAGGAGGCATTGCGGCTCTCCGCCGCTTCGTGCATCTCGTCGGGGTTGTAGTCGTAGATCAGGGAGCGGACCGTATGGGTCGGCGCGATGGCGACTCCCTCCTCGTAGCCCCACATGAAGATCGTCTCCCACGGGCAGTAGCGCGCGCAGAGCTGGCAGCCGATGCAGCGCTCCAGGTCGACCTCGACGAGCTTCATGAAGTCGCGGAACTCGGGACCGGGGACGATCTCGATGCAGTCCACCGGGCAGAACGAAATGCAGGCCTCGCAGCCCGTGCACCCGGTCTGGTCGATGACGGCCAGTTGCTTGGGCGGCTTGGGCCGGGGCGGCTTGTCGATCTCGATCTTTTTCGGGTATGGGAAATCGGGCATTGTGGTCTCCGTAAGTCCGGCTACTTTACCAGAACACTCCGGAGCATGGCAGAATTCGCGCCGTGGTTCTCCCCGTCATCATCGACCGCGTCTCCCGCTTCATCTCCAACCCGGGAAGCGCCAGCTTCGAAGAGCTGGCCCTGGAAGCCTTCGCGTTCCAGTTCGAGCGCATCGAGCCCTACCGCCGGATGTGCGAGGGGCGCGGCGCCGTGCCGGGAAGCGTCTCCGACTGGCGGCGGGTGCCGCCCGTGCCCACCGCGGCTTTCAAGACCCTGACGCTCGCCGCCGAACCCGCCCGGGAGGTCTTCCGGAGCAGCGGGACGACCGGAGAGGCCCAGAGCGTCCATCACCATCCGTATCCCGACCTCTACCGGCTGACCATCGACGCCTCGTTCCCCGGCTTCTGCCTCCCGTATGGCAACAAGACGCCCATGCTCTCCCTGGTCCCTACACGGGAGCAGCTCCCGGACTCCAGCCTCTCCTTCATGATCGACCACGTCCTCGCCCGCTGGGGAACGCCCGAGAGCCTCACCGCGTTCGGAACGCGGGGGGTGGAGGTGGCGAAGGCCCGCTCCTGGGCCGGAAGCCGGCAGCGCGAGGGCAGGCCGGTGCTCGTCCTGGCCACGGCCTTCGCCCTGGCCCAATGGCTGGAGGCGCTGGAGAGGATGGACCTCCACTTCCGCCTCCCGGCGGGCAGCGCGGTGTTCGAGACCGGCGGCTTCAAGGGGAGGACCCGGGAGCTGACCCGGGAAGAGCTGGTGGAGCGCCTCGGGAAGTGGCTCGGCGTGCCGCCGGGCGGGATCGTCCGCGAGTATGGGATGACCGAGCTGACCAGCCAGTGCTACACCCGCGCGCTGCTCGGAGAGGACCCGGACCTCTTCGTGTCTCCGCCCTGGGTGAAGGTGCGCATCCTCGACCCCGCCACCCTGGAAGAGGCGCCCGCCGGTACCCCCGGCCTCATCGCCGTCTTCGACCTCGCCAACCTCGGCTCGGCCGTGCACGTGCTGACCGAGGATCTCGGAGTCGCCCAGGGGGATGGTTTCCGGCTGATCGGGAGGGCGGCGGGGGCGGAGCTGCGCGGGTGCTCGCTGGTGGTGGAGGAGCTGAAGCTACGAGTCTGAATCCGCTGTCTCCTCGCATCACACCCCCTGACTCTCATTTGGCCGGGGAGGGCGCCGGCGGGAGCGGGGTCCTCGAGTAGAGGCCTACCGGGTGGCCGGCTGGATCGACGACCACGGCGATGGCTCCGATGCCGTCCGGCAGGTTGAAGGGAAACCCGGGTGGAATTGTTCCCCCCAGCTCACTCGCTTTCTTGCAACTGGCCTGGATGTCGGTCACTTGGACATAGACCACTCCGTTGAACGGGGTGATTTTGCCTTCCGCAACGCGCAGTGTCCCGATCGGCGTTCCACCCGCGACGATCTCCGCCGCCAGATCAGTGCCTTGGACCGGGGTAAATTGCCAATCAAAGAGCTTCCCGTAGAAATCCTTGGACTGCGCCAGGCTGGTCGTGGTGATGTCGAACCAGGCGATGCGGCCCGGTCCGATATCCGCCGGTGGCGTCGTCTTGGGTTTCTCTGCCTGGAGCTCTCCGGGCACGAGAGTCGAGGCCAGGATCATCGTCAAAATCGCATTTCGCATCGTTGTTCTCCTGATTCTATTTTCGACAAGTGAGATGGATCACCGATGTCTGCCTTTCAGCGGCGGCGCAGCGCCGTCCGCTGCATGCTGTTAGGTGGCGTTCTGTGACTCGTCGCGACGTCCTCGCACCTCGTAACGAAGCTCCACCATGCCGCTCTTGTAGGCTTTGACCTCCGCCAGATGAAGGGCGATGTCTCTGTCGAGCTTCTCGAAGAATGGGATCCCATCGCCGATCAAGATCGGCAGGATCGAATAGCAAACTTCGTCGGCTAACCCGCGACGAAGGCATTCGCCGGAAACCATACCGCCCCCAACAAACCAGATGGTACGGAACGTGGGCCGCAGGCGCTCATTCACGAACTGCGCGAGATCGCCTGAGTAGAGCTCGACGGTATCCCGGGTCCGCGGCAACACGCGACTCGTGAGGACGAAGGTGGGTTTGTCGCCGTATGACCACCCGAACCCTTTGGCTTCAAAACTCAACGCAGTCTCATAGGTTCTTGACCCCATGACGTAGCAGTCAATCGTCTTAAGGAAGGCCTCGACGAATCCTGGGTCCATGGTGTCCCCGCCTACGAATTCGTCTGAGGTCTCGAGCCAGTCGACGCGTCCGTCCTTTCGAGCGATGAAGCCGTCGAGGCTCGCCGCCATGTGGATCGTTACGTGAGAATCAGGGTTTGCCATCGTTTCGCTCTGACGTCGAGTCTACTGTCACGCCGCCGCTGTGCAATGGCAACATCTGGTCCTGCGCTCCGTTGAAGAGCGCGGACAACATTGGCAAATGAACTCTTCCCGATGCCTCGATCACCGTATACTACCGGATGCACACCGGGGGTGCCGAGGGCATCTAGCGCCTGATTTAGCTCTCGTTCTCGCCCGACAAATAGGTCTACTGAGGTAACAGGACTACTAGGCGTAAAGAATTTCCTTATGCCAGATAGCTCGATCCGCCGTTGTCGCTCGCGAGGTTCCAAGATTGGCATTGCTTATCGTTTCCTTGTTGCGGCTAACGTCTTTGGGATGAGCAGCGAGCCTGCTCGATCTCATTGTTGGACTGCTGCTATTTGTCTGTGTACTCGACGACTCCAGTCGGGGTCACGGACGGGACCTTTGGCTCCGGCACGGGCGCAGCGGCCGGGGGTGCTGCTTCTACCAGATCATAGAACGTGACACCGGACTTCTTGAGAAAGCCGAACCGCGGATCTCGACTCACATGGTCACCGCGGTGAACCGAGGGAAGCCACCCTTTGACGTTCGCTTCATAGGCAAGCAGCCAGTTCTCATCGTACAGGGCCTCAGCCGTCATGTAGCTACTCCACAAGGCGGGAACCAGGCCTCCGGGAATCAGGCCTATGTCGTTGGCGTGCAGCGCGAGAAGCGCAACAAACGAGTTGTCGCACTCAACGAGCGCCGATGCCGAAGCGGAATCAATCTGGATCCCCAAGGCGAGGCAGGCCCAGAGCGACCAAGCCACCTCGCTGGTGTGATCAAGCCGTGCGTGTTCCGTGATGATCGCATTCAGCGCCTGCTCAAGAGATGCATTTGGGCAAGGCTCGCCATCGTTCACGCGGCGAATGAGTATCTCAAGAATGTACGGAAGGCAGGCCGGTTCGGGGACAGCGCAGTCGAGAAGGAGAGTGTAGAAGAGGTCCCAGTTCTTGGGATCAATCTCGATGCCTCTCACACGGGCAACGGCGTATTGCAGGACCGACGGACCTACTTGCTTCGCGGCTAGGTCAAATGCCAGAGTGAAGTAGTCGATCAGCTCGGTTTGCTGAGCGCGCGCCTTCGTTGAATCGAGCGGGTGGCGGCTCAACTGCGCCGTCCAAGTCGAACCCAGTGGAGCGGGCAGATCGACAACCTCCGTCTTTGCCGGATTCAGGGCAAGCTCGAACCCCGCAAGGACGCTCCCCAGACGATGAAATGCTTCCTCTGCTTCCGTCCTAGTCCTGAAGCCAAGCTCATAGTCATCGATGTAGCGATGTCCTTGCAGCCCAGGAATGGCTTGCAGCAATGCCTTGTCGCAGGCCTGCATCAGTATCTCCGCAAGAACAAGAGACGTGTCAGGCCCGATTGGGATTCCGACTGTCTGTCCGTCTTGCGCCGATCGGACGAGTAGGTCGAGTCGGTTGCCCAAGAGGCTATTGTCACGCATCTGCTTGGCAACCGCCTTGGAGTGCAGTGCCCATGGCAGCGAATGTGTGTAGATCGAATGATAGAAGCGGCTGATATCTGTCTTGAGCACGAATCTGTTGTTGCGACGCGTTTCGACTGCGTCGACCGAACGATGGCCCTGGGACTTTGATGCCTGGATCGCCCTTCCTTTGGGGGCGAATACTGGGTTCGTTGACGAGATGGTTGTGCCTCCGACGGCCGGTAATAGGCCAGCCCAGTTCGACTCAATCTCCATTGCCAGTGCGTATTGGCTGACTGGATTCGGTACAGCTAGGGCACGGCGAAGCAGCCCTCTTCGGGCCAGAGAGTAACGTGCCGGTTTCGTCATCTTCAGCCTTCCATCGCGTTGCCGAGGGTCCAGGCAGAATCCGGAGGGCAAAGTAGTACCTGAGGCGGTACAGACAGCCGCAAACGTATCCGTCGTGAACGGGTTTGGGAGTTCCTTCGGGAAGTAACCCCTCGCCAGAATATCCTGCAGACTCACCATACCCCCATGCGAACGAGTCAGGCCAACCTTCTTCTCAGGATTCCACGACTTTCCGCCTTATCGACATCTTGATGGTCCTGCTGTCTGATGGCAACTTGTCGATAAGCTCCTGATTTCTATACTTTAGACGATGGTACCCTCTACCTCCGGCGGGGTCAATATCGGCTGGAGTGTCGAATAAGTAGGTTGCTTATCCGGCCGGATAAGTGAGAGCCCGAAGAGCCCGAGAATGAGTCTATCTCTTTGCAGGAACGAGAGATGTCTCTCGGGATCCCAAAGAGAATAGGCTGCTTGTGCGCCAAGGGATTGTCGGATAGGCAGCTTAAGGGGTATCCACAAGATTCCAGATCTCTATGGTGGAACTACCGCACTTCGGCCGGATGCTCCCGGCAGACCAGAAGACGGAAGACCCCTCCCGGCCCTCCCCTGCTTCGCAGGAGAGGGAGTCCCCCGCCCTTCCCGGTAGAAGCTGAAGCTCAGCGGAGACGAGGAAGGCATGGAGTGGCGCAAGATTCCATCGTTTTACCTCTTGCGTGGCGGGCTGCGGTCATGGATTTCGACTGTCCTCTTGTCCGGCTCCATGATGGACCGGACTCGGACTTGAGGAGCAGCTCATGAGATTCATCATCGCTTTCATCACTGCCCTGGCCTTGGCCATTCCCGCCGCAGCCACCTACGTGGACGTTCACATGTACGTCAACGGCCCGTTCGGCGGCCAGATCGTCATCGACGGTGCCGGCGAGCCCCCGCCGGGGACCTGCGGTGCGCACTTCGTCAATCCGGACGCCTGGTACTGGGCCGAGGGAGAGGTTTCGGAACAAGGGCCCTTGGAGGGTCTGTGGAACAACGGGTTGGACACCAACTCGCTCACGCTGACGGGCACGTTCACGGGTTGCCCTCAGGCGAACTATCTCGCCGTCACCCCGGCGACCCCCGACGGGTGGGTGCCGGCGGGTGCGATCTCGCTCGTGGTGCAGATTGACCTGGACGACATCGAGTGGCTCGATTTCAACGGCAACCCGACTCCCGATCCGCCCCCGCCGCCCGAGACGCCCGTTTTCGATCCTTGCGAAATCCCGGAGTTCTGCGAAGACCTCACTCTGGGCGATGTCTGCGTAGTCACTCCCTGGCTGGACATCTGCCAGGACAGCTCGGAAAGCGACTCCTTGCTGGTCCAGATCACCGATCTGGCCGCTTCGATCCCGGCGCAGACGGCGATCGCCCGCAAGCAGCTCGCCGCGGGCCGGCGGCAGGATGCCGACCGCTCCCTGGCTCTCGCGCGGAGCCGCGCCGGCCTGGTGATCGGGCAGCTCGGCGCGCTGCGAGCGCGGCAGGTGCGGATCGACCGCGAGGTGGCGAACAGCTATCCCTCAACCGGCGCCTTCATCTCGCTCGGCAACCTCTCGGCGGGTTATGAATTCGGCATCCGACACACTGCCTCCTGCGACAAGACTCTCAACCTGACGCAGAAGGCCCTGGCGGCGGGCGGGACTCCGGATTGGGCGGCGGTGAATGCCGCCTGCCTGCGGGCCGCCGAGCCGCTGTCCCGTTCCCGAACCTGGCTGGGCCGCCTGCGAGCCTGGACTTTGCGCGCGCGCTGACCTCCCGGGCAAGCTTGGAGAAGGGATGGGCCGCGAGCCCGATGCGCTCGAGCCGCCGGAGAGCGGCTTCGGCGTGAGCGCTCGCGGCCCGATCCTCTCCGAGATCGAGCAGGACAGACGCCCATTCCGCCTCGGTGCGCGACACGAAGGAACTGTCGTAGAACGAGGCGTGCATTTGAAAGGCTTGCCGCAGCAGGTCCTCGGCTTCGGCCAGCCTTCCCTGACCGGAGCGCAGGAGGCCCAACTGGCGAAGGCTTTCGGCGATCAGCGGGTGACGGTCGCCGTAGCTCAGACGGCGAACGGCCAAGGCTTCCTGGATCTCGACCTCTGCGGGCTCGAACCGGCCCTGGAGAGCCAGGGCATGGCCCAGCCCCGCCTGCGCCAGGGTGGTGACGGGGTTGCTCGTGCCGAGCTCGGTCCGAAAGGTTTCCAAAGCCCGGCGGTATTCCGTCTCGGCCTCGGCGGCTCGGCCGAGGTCGAGCAGCAGGTCCGCCAGGTTCGTGCGGGTGATCGCGACCGGCACCGGATCGTCGAGATGCTGTTCCCGTTTCCGGAGCACGGCGCGGAGCAGCACCTCGGCCCGCTCCCAGTCGCCGCGGCTGTGCACGAGGCAGGCGAGGTTGTCCTCGCTCTGCGTGACCTCGTAACTGTTGGGTGCGAAGCGTGACCGCCGCCAGGTCAGCAGCTCCTGGTAGAGGCTCTCGGCTTCCGCATAGTGACCGGAGTAATGATGCGTGCGTGCCAGCCAGTAGGCCGTCGTCATGGTGCGCGCGTCCTCGTTGCCGAAGATCCGGCGCCTCGTGGCGAGCGCCGAGGCGAGCTGGGCGATGCTCTGGGGGTAGAGGCCCATCGAGCTGTAGACCTTGCCGAGCACGGTCTGCAGCTCGGCGCGGACGGCGGGCTCCCCTTCCAGCGTGCCGACCAGTTCCTGCCCGCGGTCGTCCAGCAGGCGCCGGATGCCCGCCGAGTTGCCTGAAGCGCTCGACTCGCTCAGCAAGCTGGAGAGAAAGCTGCTGAGACGCTCGGTGTTTTCGTTCTGCCGGCGCAGCCGCGCCGCCTGCGCGGTGACCGTGACGGCATAGGCGAGCAGCAGCGCCAGCACGATCCCGGCGGCGGCGACCGGCCAGCGGTAGCGCGAGACCCATTTGCCGGCGCGGTAGCGCAGGGAGTCGCGGCGCGCTTCGAGCGGCAGACCGAGCAGGTGGCGCTCCACGTCGTCCGCCATGGCTTCGGCCGAGCAATAGCGGCGCTCCGGTTCCCTGCGCAAGGCGACGAGGACGATCGTGTCGAGATCGCCTCGCAGGCGCCGCCGCTCTGCCCGATCGTCGACGACCGCGCTCGGCGCCGGGACGGGTTCCTCGCACACGGCTCGGTCGATCTCGGACGGCGAAGCACCCTGGAGCCTGTGCGCCCTGCGGCCGGCGAGCAGCTCGAACAGCAGCAGGCCGAGCTGATACACGTCGGACGCCGTGGTGACGGGCTGGTTGCGCACCTGCTCGGGGCTGGCGTAGTCCGGGGTGAGCCAGCGCGCCAGGGTCCGGGTCGGCACTGCGGCCGAGGCGTCCGGGTCGACCGGCATGGCGATGCCGAAGTCGAGCAGCTTGACGGCGCCGTCCTCCCCGACCAGGACGTTCGAAGGCTTGATGTCGCGGTGTACCACGAGGTTGCGGTGCGCGTGGGCCACGGCGCGGGCGACGCGCACGAAGAGGCGCAGCCGCTCGTCGATGGAGACTCCATGGCGGCCGCAGAAACGATCGATGGGCTCGCCTTCCACCAGCTCCATGACCAGGAAAGGGCGGTCCTCCTCGTCCACGCCGCCGTCCAGCAAGCGGGCGATGTCCGGATGGTTGAGCCCGGCGAGGATCTGCCGCTCCCGATGGAAGCGCCGCCGCCCCGCTTCGTCGCTGGTCTCCCAGGACAGCCGTTTGAGCGCCGCGCGCTGCTCGTAGGCGCCATCGGCGCGTTCGGCCAGGTGGACGACCGACATGCCGCCGCGGCCGATCTCGTGCGCAACGCGCCAGGCGCCGAACCGCCTCCCGGCGGGACTGGCCTCCGGGCTCTTGTCCCGCCAGCGCAGGATCCCGCCGCCCACGAGCTCTTCGAGGCCGCGGTCGAACGCCGTCTTCTCGTCCGTGGCGAAGGCCAGCAGCTCCTCGACGGCCGCGCCGAGCTCCCGGTCCTCGAGCTTGAGCGCGGCGACGAATTCCGACCGCGCCGCTCCTTCGAGCTCCAGCGCCGCGGCCAGCGCGCCGTCGATCTTCGAGCGCTTCGCGTGCCTCATCCGGACATCTCCTTGCGCAGCCAGGCGCGCGCTCGTTGCCAGTCGCGTTCCACGGTGCGCAGCGACACGCCGAGCACGGAGGCTGTCTCCGCCTGGTTGAGTCCCGCGAAGAGGCGGCATTCGGCGACCTGGCAGAGGCGCGGATCGATCGCGGCGAGGGTCTCCAGACCCCGTTCCAGGTCGAGCAGGGTGGCCGCGGACGTCTCGCTGCCCCCCGTCGCGATCTCGCCGATCTTGTCAATTTCGATGTCGATGCGCACCTGCTCCCGGCCGCGTTTCTGCGCCAGGGAGGCGCGGGAAGAGTCGACGAGGACCCGCCGCATGGCCCGGGCTGCGATGGCGAGGAAGTGGTTGCGGTCCTGCCAGTCCGGAGCCTGCTCCGCGCGCATCCTGAGATACGTTTCGTGCAGCAGGACGGTAGGGCTGAGGGTGACCGGCTGGCCTCTGCGCATCCGGCCGTTCGCCAGCCGCCGAAGCTCCTGGTAGAGCATGCCGACGAGCCGGTCGAACGCCGCGAGATCGCCTTCGCGGTGAGCCCGGAGAAGGAGGGTGATCTCTCCCGACATCGCAACCACATTCTAATGGGCGCGGGCGGGGCCAGGCTCGTTACACGCAGGATTGGCGGATCCAGGTCTTTCTGCAGAACGTTAGTAGACCGTTGACAGTCTAGTCGCGTATTCGTATAACTCTCCCATGCGTCGAGAGCCGCTCAACTAGGGTGAGGAGATCGGGACCCGACTTGGGCGCCTTATCCATCACAACCTACTGTTCATCAGGAGAAGGAGGAGAAGAATGCGTCGCATTGGTTTGTGTCTCTTGACCCTTGCTCTCTTGGCTCTGCCCGCGTTGGCCCAATCCGAGTCGGTGCCAGCCTGTGGCACGAGGGCGATGGGGTCGTTCAAGGATCTGGGCACACTGGCGTACGAGCCCCTGAAGCCCGAGCAGCGTCTCTTCTACGGGCTCGCCGGCCTGGGGCTGGAATCTCCCCTGGAGGTCCGGTACTTCGTCAAGGACAAGCCGTATCTCACCGAGGTCGTGGACCTGGCCAACGCTCAGTTGCCGAAGAGCAACCCTGGCAACCCGAAGTCGCTCCTGAAGTCCGGGACGGGGCTCGATCTCGAAAGCCTGCTCGCGGAGGAGCGGAGGATCGAGCTCCTGGCCCTGCGCCCCGATCTCGTCCGCCAGCTCCACCAGCTCGCCAGGAAGGAGAAGGCCCCCATCAGGATCGAGCTCCACCAGGATGGGCGGTTGTTCGAGTCCCTCTCCTTCGTGGAGCTCATCAAGCGTACCGCCGAGCTCCGCGAACGGCCGGTGGTGCCGCTGGTCGTCCTATCGACGGTGAGCGGCCCCGGGGATCGCGGCGAGGAGAAGATCCGGTCCGTGGTCGCCTCTACCTACCTCGAGAGCTGTTCGGAGTGCACGACGTCGACGCCGTGCGAAACCGAGTGCGGATGGGATCCGGGCAAGGGCGGGCCGGTCACGTGCGGCGAGTACGGAATCTGTGACTACAACCCGACGTGCTCGTGCTCGTCGGTGATATCGGAGTACTGGACCGGGTGGTATTTCCTCGGCGCCTACTACGCCAACCAATTTGCCTGCTACCGGAGCTTCACAGTCACGCCTCCTGCGGGGGCCTGGCACCAGCGGTACGTCGAGGAGTACCGGCGGGACCGCATCCGGCGCACCTACGTCTGCCCCAATTGCCCGTCGTGCGACAATTGCTACTACCAGGAGACGGTGATCGCCTACGAGATCGGCATCGCGTCCTGCTGGCAGGAGGGCGTTCAGCTCTGCTCCAACGCGTCCACGCCGTGCTGCAGCTCGCTGTGCTTTGCCGGCCCGTTCACACCTTGCCATTCGTGGTGTTGAGCGCTTGAGATCATGGCCCCGGGGCTTCGGCCCCGGGGCGTCCCCACAATCCGAGGACGTTCCCCTCCGTGTCCCGGAACCTCGCGAACCAGCCGAAGTCCCCGACCGGAGCGGGCGGCTGTTCGACCGTTCCTCCTTCGTCCACGATCCTTTCGATCCAGGCGTCCAGCTCTCCGGTGGCATGGATGACCAGCAGCGGGTGCTCGTATCCCTCGCCGGCCGGGACGATCCCGCCTCCCAAGGCTTCCCCGGCGACTCCACGGACCTTGTAATAAGGGTGACCTTCCCAGGGCAGGGGCTCGATCTCCCAGCCGAAGACGTCGCGGTAGAAGCGGGCGGCGCGCTCCATGTCCCGGGCGGGGATCTCGAAGTGACTGACCGTGGCCCTCATGAGACGATCATCCCATGATGCCGATGATGATGGACGAGGAGGCGCTCCGGGCGATCCCCTCCGCAGACCTCCTGGCCGCCTGGGGGGAGACGGTCGAGGCCTTCCTCGATCCCGGCTCGCCGGAGCGGCGCGCGCTCGATCCCGAGCTGGCGCGCACCTCCCGCCTGTCGCCGGAGGGGCTCGCCGCCGCCCTGGAGGCCGTGCTCGGTGGCGTTCGGACCGGTCCGGCCGCCGCCCTGCTCGCCGAGGCCGAAGGGATGCCTTCCGGTGGAGGACCGGTGCTCGCGGTGCTGGCCTCGAACCTCCCGGCCCTGGCGGTCCAGCCGCTCTGGCCCGCGCTGGCGCTGCGGCGGCCGATCCTCATCAAGTCCCCCTCGGCCGAGCCGGTCTTCGTCCCTGCCTTCCTCGCCGCGCTGACCCGCCGCGAGCCTCGCCTGGAAAAGGGCGTGGCCGCGGCCACCTGGCGCGGAGGGGATGAGCGGGTCGAAGCTCCCATCCTCGAACAGGTCGCCACGGTGATCGCCTACGGCGACGAGCCCGCCCTTGCGGATCTGGAGCGCCGGGCTCCGGGCAAAGTGGTGGGGTATGGCCCGAAGACCAGCCTTGCAGTGGTTGCGGAGGGGGAACACGGACGGCCACGGACGGACACGGGCTCACACGGACGGTTCCTGGAATCCGAGATGTCCGTGCCGGACCGTGCCTGTCCGTCCGCGGCTTCCGGCCTTGCCCGGGATATCGCTTTGTTCGACCAGCGGGGGTGCCTGTCGGTCGCGGCGGTCTATGTCTCGGGGAACGCGGAGGAGCTGGCTGTCCGGTTGGAGGAGGAGCTGGCGGAGCTGGCGCGGCGGTGGCCTCCCGGTCCGGCGGACCCCGCTGCCCTGGCGGCCGTGCAGCAGGCGAGGCTCGAAGCCGAGATGCGGGGCCTGAGGCGGACCGGTCTCCCGATCCTCTCCGGCACGGTGCTGGTCGATCCCAATCCAACCTTCCGGCCGTCTCCGGGGCTGCGGACCGTGCGGGTCCATCCCATGGCGGGCCTGGACCGTCTACCCGAAATCCTGTCCCCCTGGAGGGGGAAGCTCCAGGGGGCGGCCTTGGCGGGGGAGGGCGCGTTACTCCTCGTGCCCGCCCTGGCCGGCCTGGGGATCTCCCGCCATGCCGCGCCCGGCGACCTGCAGTCGCCGGACGTGACCTGGCACAACGGAGGGGTCCACCCCCTGCACGCCCTCTCCGTTCAGCAGACCCAGGGCTCGTCGCGATAGAGGAAGACGAGGTTGGCCTCGTCGAACTTCGCGAAGAACTCGTCCCAACTGATCAGGAGCAGGCCACTCTCATCCCGGTCCTCGGGGAATTCAATGCGCAGCCCCAGAGGCTGGTCGCCCTGCTCCGCGTCGAGCGCGGGGCGGCCGCCTCTCTCTTCAACCCAGCGACGGATCTCGTCGTGATCGGTCGTCGTCTTGTTGTCGGCCATCGATGTATCTCCTTGCTGCAAACTGCTCAGCCGTTGACCACCTCTCCTCCGTTGGGGTGCAGCACCTGTCCAGTCATGTACGACGAGTCGTCCGAGGCCAGGAAGACGTAGCTGGGCGCCACCTCTTCCGGCTGGCCCGGCCGGCCCAGGGGCACGTCGGCCCCGAAGGTCTTGACCTTTTCCTCGTCGAACGAGGCCGGGATGAGCGGCGTCCAGATGGGACCGGGCGCCACGGCGTTCACCCGGATCTTCCGTTCCGCCAGATTGGTGGACAGAGACCGGGTGAAAGCGACGATCGCCCCCTTGGTGGAGGCATAGTCGATCAGGTGCGAGCTTCCGCGGTAGGCGGTGACCGAGGTCGTGTTGATGATGGCGCTCCCCTCCTCGAGGTGGGGGAGAGCCGCCTTGGCGATGAAAAAGTACGAAAAGATGTTGGTGCGGAAGGTGCGCTCGAGCTGCTCGGCGGTGATCTTGGCGAGGTCGTCCTGCTCGTGCTGCTCGGCGGCGTTGTTGACCACCACGTCGAGCCTCCCGAGCTCCCGGACGGTCCGCTCGACCGCCTCCTTGCAGAAGCCCTCGTCGCCCACGTCCCCCGCGATCGTCATGCAGCGCCGGCCCTTCTCCTCGACCTTGCGCTTCGTCTCCTCGGCGTCCTCGTGCTCGTTGAGGTAGAGGATGGAGACGTCGGCCCCCTCGGTGGCGAAGGCGATCGCCGCCGCGCGGCCGATGCCGCTGTCCCCGCCCGTGATCAGCGCCACCTTGCCTTCGAGCTTGCCGCTGCCGCGGTAGCCGGGGTCCTCCGCCCGCGGCTTCGGCGTCATCTCGGCCTCGATGCCCGGCTGCTGCTCCTGCTTCTGGGGTGGCAGCGTCTCCTTTTTCTCGTTGTCATCCGGCATCGCTTCCTCTCTCCTTGTATACGTAGAATTCCCGGGAGTGTCCCTCCCCCTAGCTGGAGAACGCCTCTTCGTTGACGTGGGTTTCGGCGAGCCGGGTCAGCAGCTCGTCGGTCTGCTCCTCCTCGTCCAGAGTCCGCTCGAGGAGCGCCACCTGGTCGTCGTGGCCGAGGAGCTCGGCGTAGGTGCGGACGGTGCCGTAGCCGGCAATCTCGTAGTGCTCCACCCGCTGGGCCGCGGCGATGAGCCCGGCGTCGAGGACGGCCGGCTCTCCTTCCATGGCCAGCATCTGCTCGCCCTCGCGGACGAGCCCCTTCATCCCCTCGCAGGTGTGCCCTTTCGGGCTCTCCCCCAGGGTGGTGAAGATCCGCTCCAGGCGGCGAACGTGCTCCTGGGTCTGCCGGAGGTGTTCCGAGAATGCCTTCTTGAGATCGGGGGCCGACGCGGCGCCGGCCATTTTAGGAAGCGCATCGAGCAGCTGCGTCTCCGCGCTGTAAAGGTCCTTGAGCTGCTCGAGATAAAGGTCTTTCAGTGAATCGAGCTTCATGTTTCCCTCCTCATCCTGCGTTTTGGCTCTTCGTTGGCGCTATGGATCAGCAACTTTTTTCGAGCTGCGCTTGCGAGAGCTTCAGGCTTGCCTCACCTCCTTTCCGGGCTGCGGCTCCGGGTCCGTCCCGGAACCGAGCTGAGTTTCAAGATCCATGCCGCCGGTGGCGGCGAGCATCTCTTCCTCGATCCAGCCGAGCTCTTCGCGGGGCTCGCCGGGCTCGCAGAGGTAGATCTCGTGGCCGGGGCGGCCCACGACCCGCAGGCCGGCGGAGCGGAGCATGGCCTCGACCGCGGCGTGATTAGGCGCCCACCAGTTCGTGGGATCGGCGGCCAGGCGGTGCTCCAGGAAGGCCATCTTGGGCCAGCCCTCGTCGAGCAGGGTGCCGCGCTGGTCGATGGGGAGGTCGGCCGGGGCGTCGTAGACCTCCTCGCCGGGCATGGTGAGGGTCTGGAAGACCATCAGTCGACGGACCCGGCGGGCCACGATGTCGAGCCCGAGCAGGGGATAGCGCAGGTGATAGAGGACGCCCATGAAGAGGACGAGGTCCCACGACTCGCTGCCGCGGGCCAGGTCGTAGACCTGCATGCGCCGGAGCTCGACGCGGTCTTCGACGCCGAACTGCCGGGCGGCCCAGCGCGCCTGCTCGAGGTAGCGCGGGTCGTAGTCGATGCCGGTGACCCGGGCGCCGCGGCGGGCGAGCTCGAAGGAGTAGAAGCCGGCGTTGCAGCCGATGTCGAGCGCCGTCCAGCCGTGGAGGTCGGCTGGCAGGCAGCCGCGGATCTGCTCCCACTTGAAGGTCGGGAAGTCGCCGAGGAAGTGGTCCGGCGCGGTCTGGGTGCCGTCCGGTAGGTGCAGGTTGTGAAACCAGGGTGCGAGGGCTGCGATCTCTTCCGCTCTCTTCGAGGTCTCGATCATGTCTCCTGGAAGGAGAAAGCAAATCGCGGGCCACCTCACACCCAGAGGTGAGGTTCTACTTCACCGCCACCTGCAGCCCGAACCCGGGGGAAATCCGCAGCCGCACCGGCTTGCGCGGCCGCAGGCCCGCTTCCCGCTGCCAGGAGGCCATCTCCGCGAAGGACCAGGTGCCCGACTCGCTGGTGAGCGCGAAGTAGAGGTCGAAGAGGGCGCCGAGCTGGCCGCCTTCCTTGGGCGAGCCGCGGCGGAAGATCTCCACGATGGCGAAGACCCCTCCGGGGCGGAGGGCGCGGGCGATCCGGCGGGCGAGCTCGCGGTTGGCCGCGTCATCGAAATGATGGGCGAGGTTGGAGAGCAGGACCACGTCCCAGGTCCCGGTCCCGAGGTCGTCGGTGAGGGCGTTGCCCGGACGGTGGACGACGCGGTCGCCCATGCCCTCGCGCGCCAGAATGGCAGCGGCGTGCGCCACGGCCGAGGGGAGGTCGAGGACAACGGCGCGCAACCCGGGGTGCTTGCGGCAGAGGGCCGCTGAGATCAGGCCGTGGGAGCCGCCGATGTCGAGCAGGTCGCGGGCGCCGGCGGGAACGGGGATGCGCTGCGCCATCTCGGGCGCTCCGAAGCGGGCGACGTCGGCCATGCCGCGTTGGTAGAGCGCCCACTGGTCGGAGGTCATCTCGCCGTGGATGTCCAGGACCTCGCCGGTCCGCACGAAGTCGTCCAGCCGGGCGATCCAGTCCCACTCCAGGTAGCGGTAGAGGAGGCTCTGGTGGACCGATTGGGGGCTGTCCGGGAGGAGCCACTTGCGGCCATTCGCGGTGAGATCGTAGCGGCCATCCGCGAAGCCGGCGTACCCCAGGCTGACCAGGGTATCGAGGAGGACGCGGGTCGCCCGTGGATGGGTGCCGCAGCGGACGGCGGCCTCCTCGGCGGTGAGAGGGCCGCCGTCAATGGCCTGGAACAGTCCGAAGCGGGCCGAGGCCATGAGCGACCGGGCGAGCAGCAGGGTGGGGAGCGTCTCCGCCAGGGGCACGGGAGCCAGCCCCAGGGCGAGGGCGAGCCGCTCGGCCAGGTTCTCGGGGATGGGGCCGATCTTCACCGGCGGAGCTTACCCGATGTCTCGCGGGCAGGGCCCGGGAGCACTGGTAGATTTAGAGGAGGATCGATTCCGATGAGAACCGCTTTCCGAAATGGGCTCGCAGGTGTGGCCCTCCTGGCGATCACCGCTTCCCCCGCGCTGGCAGCCGGCCACGAGGGGACGTACAGGATCCAGAACCAGACCCTGACCGTTCAGGTCAAGATCGGGCTGAAGTCGGGCACCCGGAGCGAGACGATCCAGATGCAGCGCAGGTTCGACGTCCGCGGCGGCCAGCTCCCCGCGAACGCCTTCGCCAAGGAGAAGGACGTCTGGAGCAACCGCATCGCCACCTGGCGCCTGTGGCCGAAGCAGCGGGAGATCGTGGCGGTCGCGGCCGTGCACCGGGCCTACGACGACCTGCTCCGCCGGGTGAACGAGCAGCTCCGCTGCTTCGCGGACCGCATGACCGTCCGCCAGACCGGCGTCTTCTCGGCCAACCTCCAGTTGGTGGACACCCAGTGCAGCCGGACGGCCAACCTGCCGGCCTCCTTCGACTCGTCGCGCGGGACCTTCGCGGCGGCTCGGCTGAACCCCGGCGACCTCGCCTTCCGGCCGGGCTGGCTCCTGCTCGGCGGCAGCACCGCGGCGCTCAACGGCTCCCTTCCGCAGGGCCAGATGAAGTGGAAGGTCGACGCCGCCCTGCTGGGCGCAACGGCCACGGGCGGAGCCGTGAACGTGGGGCTGAAGCTGGAGGGGGTGTCGGTATTGAGCCGGGTTCCGTAGCTGGCCATCAGCTTTCGCGGAGTAAAATCCGCGGCCATGAGACGAATCGCAACCGCCCTCCTGGCCCTGCTCACCCTGCTCGCCGCCTTGCCGCTGCCCGCGGAGACCCCGCGGCCCGAGGACATCCCGAAGCCCGAGCCGATCGCGCTCGGCCTGGCCGGCGACCCCCGGCCGGACGTCCTGCGCTATCTGTACGTCCGGACCGCGGACAACCCGTCGCTGTCGCCGGACGGCAGCCAGCTCGCCTTTGAGACGGAGATCACCGGCCAGCCCCAGCTCTGGGTGGTGGACGCGGCCGGCGGCTGGCCGCGCCAGCTCACGTTCGGAAGCGAGGGGATCACCGGCCACGAGTGGTCGCCGCGGGGCGATTGGATCTTCTACTCGACCGACCGCGGGGGCAACGAGCGCGAGGGCTTCTACCTGATCAACCCGGACGGCACCCGGGAGAAGGAGCTGCTGCCTCCGTCCGGCCTCTTCCGGACCTTCGGCGGCTTCTCGCCCGACGGCTCGCAGATCGCCTACGCCGCTACGCCCGAGGGGAGCGACACGTACGACATCCACCTGCTCGACGTGGAGACCGGGAAGGACCGGCTCGTCCTGAAGGGGCGGCTCGGCCTCTACGTGGCCTCCTGGAGCCCCCGCGGCGCGCACGTGATCCTCGTCGAAACCCGCGGCGAGGATGCGGTCGACGTCCACCTGCTCGACCTGGAGAGCGGCCGGCTCGAGACACTGTTCAAGCCGGAGGAGGCCGCCAATCACGCGAGCTTCGTCTGGAAGCCGGACGGCAGCGGCTTCTATCTCGTCACCGACCAGGGCCGCGACTTCGCCGGCCTCGCCTGGTACGACCTGGGCCGGCGCGAGCTGAAGTGGATCGAGACGCCGGACCACGACGTCGAGCAGGTGGCGCTCGGCGGGGATCGTTACCTGGCCTGGACGACCAATGAGGGCGGTTACACCGTGCTCCACGCCCGGGACCTGGCGCAAAACAAACCCCTCGGCGTGCCGAAGCTTCCGCCGGGCGTCTACGGGCTGTATGGAGCGGAGCGGGCCCCTGTCTTCGCCATCCTGGTAGAGGGTCCACAGGTGCCGGGCGACATCTGGACGTGGGACGCGCGCCAGGGTGAAGCCCGCCGGGCCACGGTCTCGTCCACCGCGGGTCTGGACCCCGCGAGCTTCGTGGTGCCCGAGCACCTGGATTTCAAGGCCAGCGATGGCGTGACCCTCCACGGGCTGCTCTACCTCCCGAAGAACCTGCCTGCGGGAGCCAGGCCGCCGGTGCTGCTCGGAGTCCACGGGGGACCGACGGGCCAGTCGCGGCCGACGTACGACGAGGTCTTCCAGTACCTTCTCACCCGGGGCATCGCCGTGCTCGACCTCAACTTCCGCGGCTCCACGGGCTACGGCAAGACCTTCGCTCGTCTCGACAACCAGCGCCAGCGGCCGAACGCGGTCCGCGACATGGTCGACGCCCTCGACTTCCTGGCGAAGGACGGCCGGGTCGACGCCTCGCGCTCCGCGGTCATGGGGGGCTCCTACGGCGGGTACATGACCTTCGCGGCCCTGACCACCTACCCGGACCGCTTCCGCTCCGGGGTCTCCTTCGTCGGCGTCTCGAACTGGATCACCGCGCTCCAGGGGGCCTCGCCCGGCCTCAAGGCGAGCGACCGCATCGAGTACGGGGACATCGACAATCCTGAGGACCGGGCGTTCTTCCAGCAGCTCAGCCCGATCGCCAACGTGTCGCGGGTCAAGTCGCCCGTGATGGTGATCCACGGCGCGAACGATCCGCGGGACCCGGTCACCGAGTCGGACACCTTCGTGGAGGGGGTCCGCCAGAACGGCGGCACCGTGGAGTACCTCCGCTTCCCGGACGAGGGCCACGGCCTCCGCAAGCTGGCCAACCGCGTGACCGCCTACCGCCGCGTGGCCGCGTTCCTGGAACGGACGCTTTCCCCCTGACCTGATCCTTTCCCGTCGCTCCGGCTTCCGAGCGCCCGGCCCATGCTAAAATAAAGTTTTTTCCTGGGCTGGGCGTGGAGCATGACTTTTCCATGTGAACGGATGCAAAGAGCTCCATGGAGCCGGAGGCAGTATGGACAGTAGGAACCGCATGACGGAGGACTTCGAGCTCGGTCACTACGTACACGCGCTCGAAGCTTCCTCCAACCGCATTCGCTACCTCATCTTCGCTCTCATTGTCGTCACCCTGATCGTCTTCGTCGCCTTTCGCCAGGGCAAGGGCAGGGGGTGGACGAACAGCCGCGCCAAGCTGATGCGCGAGGCCGTGGCGGCGAAGGTCTGGGAGCCGGGCGTGCAGAAGAACCTGACAAATTGCATGGGCGTGTTGGAGAAGGTCCAGCAACGGCCGGACTATGCGGCGAACCGGAAGGCGTTCGAGCGGGAGGTCTCCAACTGGTGGGGCTTCGAGGATTGCAAGAAGTTCAACTACGTAGTCTCCATGATGGGCCTGAATACGCAGAAGGCGGTCGAGGGCTGGCTCGACGACATCGAGGAGGCCCGGATCGAGAATGTCTTCATCATGCGGATGCCCTTCCTCGGGACTCCGTTCGACGTCAACGATCTTGGGATCTTCTCCGGGCTCACATTCATGGTCCTGCTGTTGACGCTCCTCTTCGCTTCGGCGCGCCAGTATGAAAACCTTTACCTTTCTCTATGGAAGGTGCGGGAGCTGGCCCGGGAGGAGGACGGGCATGACGCTCACGGCCGGGCGAACCTCCTCTACCATGCCCTTTCCATGACGCAGCTCTTCACGACGCCGCCCTCACTGGCGCGCTGGAAGACAAGCGGTTCCGACTACATCCCCAAGGTGCTCCTCGTGCTCCCTCTCTTGATGCAGGCCTGGGTCGTCTACAACGATCGTCTTACAGACAACCTCGCAATCAGCCTCAATGAGACGGCTCTCCTCTGGGGCAGACGGATCGAGCACACCTCGCTGGCCTTGATCTTCATTGCGACGGTGGGCTGCATCCTCTACGGAATCGCCAGCGATCGCCAGTGGAAGAAGGCCTTCTTCATCGTCAACCCGCTTTACCGGCGGAAGATCCAGCCCAGGTGGTTGGAGTGGATGAGCCTGTGCCGAAGCCATCGGACGCCCGGATGGGGCATCGCCGTGGATGCGCGCCTGCCGCGGAGACACGTCTATGTCACGAACCTGGAGGCCGCGAAGGTCTGGCAGATCACCGAGGAACCCGGCAAGCCCGCGGTCCCGCCGAAGGTGGTCGCAACCCGCCGTTGCCGTGAGCTATGGTTGGCCAGCGACGGAGCCCTGTATGGCGACGATCTGCCCAGGAAAGAGGCTGAAAGCCTCCGGGTCTGGAGGCTGGACGGAACGGGACGGCCGGCTGACGACGACCTCGGCTGGGGAATTCTGAGATGTCCGGACGGCTATGCCTACGCACTCGAAGGTAGGGGAGGGGCTCCGTTTCTGGCCCGGCGGCGGATCTCCGATGGAAAGAAGGGGCGCCTGAGCCGGGTGGCGGGTGGCCGGCGGGGGATCCTCGACGGCGAGAAGGAGGATGCCGGGTTCCTGTGGCTTCACGCGGTGACACTCGGCCCCGACGACGCCTTCTACGTGACGGATGCCGGGTGCATCCGCCGGATCACCCGCCTGGGCGTGGTCTCCACCGTCGGCGGGCTCCCGATCGGGGCCGCATCCCGGTACCCGCGCTCGCGTCTCCTTGGTCTCGCCGTCAGCAAGGACCACGGCATCTTCGCGGCCGACTTCGATCTTCGACAGATCTGGCAGATCGCCTGGGACGGCGAATCCCCGGCCATGCACGCAGAGCCGAAGTGGCGGAACCGCTGGCTCTGGTCGCCCGCCGGCGTGGCCGTCGCGGGCGACGACCTCTACATCCTGGAGCACCGGCCCGACACGATCCTCGGTATCCTGCTGTCGTGGGCCTGGACCCGGTCCCGGGTCAGGAAGGTCGATCTGAAGGGTTCGGGGAAGCCGGTCGTCCTGGCGAGGCTTGGGAGGAGGTCGAAGGCGTTCGCGGTTGCCTGAGCCACTCCGGGGCACCTGGAAAGAAGAGCGGTCAGGGCATCCTCGCCGTGGCCGTCGCCGATGCCGCGCCCGAGGACTACGACGGCTTCATCCTCTGGGAGGGCATGCTCAATACTCCGGACCCCGCGGTGCGGACGCTGAACCAGGGCTACTGCACCGCCTTGGAGACCCAGCTCGCGGCCGGCGCCAGCTTCGATTCCTCGATCGGCGTCTTCCGGGAGGTCTCCCGGCAGGCCGCGGTCAACCCGGCCGGCCTGACGCCGATCCCGCTGTTCCCGCCGAGCCTGACCAACCACCAGGTCATGGTGCTGGCGCTCAGCACTCCGACCCCCGGCCCCATCAGCATGCCGGTGCCGAACTACATCCAGATGAACGGCAGCCTAGCGCAGGACCGCCTCTTCTTCGCTTCCGAGCAGCGGGTCTTCGACAACGTCGTGGGCCGCTTCGTCAACTACACCCCGGTGGTGGTGACCCGCGACATCTCCTGCTCACTGGCGGGGCTCGTGACGAAGTACGTGGACGACCTGGAAGATTTCCACGGCTCGCTGCTGGCGATCGGCGGCGGCCGCGGTTTCGGCCCCTATCTGGACGACCAGCTCGCCCAGTTCACGGGGACGTCCGACAAGACCCTCCTCCTCAAGCCCGCCTTCGGACACATCGACCACTTCATGACCCCGGACCACCGGAAGTTCGTCGAGAAGCCGATCTACGACTGGGCTTTGCGGGTGCTCGGCGACTGAGGCGGGAGGAGGCCGTGGTCCCGGGCCCAGAGCGTGGCCTCGACGCGGGAGTGGATGCCCAGCTTGGCGTAGATGTTCGCCAGGTGGTTCTTGACCGTGTTGGCGGAGACGCGCAGGGCGCGGGCGATCTGCTTGTTGCCTTCGCCGCGGGCGAGGAGGAGGAGCACCTCCCGTTCGCGGTCGCTCAGCAGGCGCTCGCCGGCCCGCGCCTGCTCGCGCTGGATGCGCACGATCTTGGCCGTGGCGCTGCGGCTGAGCCACCCCTCCTGGCCGCGGGCCACGGCGCGCACGGCCTCGGCCACCACCTCCTCGGCTTCCTCCTTGGTCAGATAGCCGGCGGCGCCCTGCGCCAGGGCCTGGAGGATGTAGGCCTCGTCGTCGTAGGCGCTCAGGACGAGAACGCGCACCGGCGAGCCGGCCTCGCGCAGGCGGCGCGCCACTTCGATGCCGTTCATGCCGGCCATCTCGATGTCCAGGATCAGGACGTCCGGCACCAGCTCCGAAGCCAGGGCCAGGGCCTGGGAACCGTCGCCGGCCTCGCCCACGACCTCCACGCCGGGGCTGCTCTGGAGCAGGGAGCGCAAGCCGGCCCGGAACACCGGATGGTCGTCGGCCACGACGACCCGGACGGCGCTCAAAGCTGGGTCTCCAGGACGGGCGCGACGACCCGGACCACCGTGCCGCGGCCGGGGGCGGAGTCGGCCTCGAAGACCGCTCCCACGGCCTCGGCGCGCTCGGCCATGCCCAGCAGGCCGAAGTGCCCCTGGCGCGCCAGGTCGATCCAGCGGCCGGGGAGAGCGAAGCCGCGGCCGTCGTCCTCCACCTCCAGCCGGGCGCTCTCGGCGTCGACGTCGAGACGGACCCGGATCCGCTGCGCCTGCGCGTGCTGGACGGCGTTGGCGATCGCCTCCTGGGCGATGCGGAAGAGAGCGATCCACACGTGCTCCGGGAGACTCTCACCGCCGCGCATCAGCTCGAGGTCGATCCGCGGCTCCGGGTGGAGCTCGCCCAGGCGGAGGGCATGGGCGCGCAGGGCCGTGGCGAGGTCGCCGTGCGGCGGGCGCAGCTCGGAGCAGAGGCCACGCAGCTCGCCCGAGACCCGGCGCATCTCGGCGACCTCGCCTTCGAGGGCGTCGCCCCGCGCGCTCAGCCGCAGGCGCAGGCCGTGGAGGTCCTGGACCGGACCGTCGTGCAGCTCGCGCGCGAGGCGCAGCCGCTCCCGCTCGCGGGCCTCGAAGAGCCGCCGCTTGGTCTCGATCTCCAGGGTCCGGCGGGCCGCGGCCCGCCGCAGCCGGCCGCGGTACCAGAGCGCCGGCGATCCGGCGCAGACCCCCAGCACCGCGAGGGCAGCCAGGCTGCGGAACCACCAGGTCTGCCACCAGGGCGGCGTCACGTGCAGCCGCAGCACGGCGGCCTCGGGGCTCCAGACGCCGTCGCCGTTGGCCGCCCGCGCCTTCAGGATGTAATCCCCGCCGCGCAGGTTCGTGTACGAGGCAAATCGGCGCGCGCCGGCCTGGACCCAGCTCTCGTCCTGGCCTTCCAGCCGGTAGGCATAGCGGTTGCGCTCGGGCTCGCGGAGGTCCAGGGCCGCGAGCTCGAAGGAGATGAAGGTGTCGCGGTGGGTCAGCCGCACCAGCGGGGGCCGGCCGCCGCCCAGAAGCACCTCCCGGTCGAGCTTGCGGAAGGCGGTCAGCGCCACCGGCGGGGGGGCGGGCCGGTCCGGCACGCGCTCGGGATGGAAGCGGCTCAGGCCCTGGACCCCGCCGAAGTACATCTCGCCCGTGCGCGGGCTCCGGAAAGCGGCTCCGGCGTTGAATTCCTCGCTCGGCAGGCCGTCGCGCACGCCGTAGCGCACGGCCGGTCCGGCGCGCGGGTCGAACCGCCAGAGGCCGAGGTTGGAGCTCAGCCAGAGGCGGCCCCGGCCGTCCTCCAGGATGTCGTAGACGGACACCTCACTCAGCTCGTCCTGCCAGGCGAACCGGGTGTAGCTGCCGGTCCGCGGATCGAGGCGGGCGAGTTGGCCGGTCTGCGTCCCCACCCAGATGCCGCCGCCGCGGCTGGCGCGCAGGGCGAGAGTGCGATGGTCGCTCAGGCTGCGGGTGTCCGAAGGGTTTCCGAGATAGCGGCGGAACCGCTGGCGGTCCGGCCCGAGGGCCGCGATCCCGCCGTCGTAGGTGACGATCCAGAGCGTCCCGGTGGCGTCCTCGTCCAGGCCGCGCAGCAGGTCGCCGGGCAGGCTGCCCCCGTCCTTCGGATCGTGCCGGTAGTGGGTGAAGCGCCCGTCCGGATCGCGGCGGATCAACCCGCTCCCCCAGGTGGCGAGCCAGAGCGCGCCGGAGCGGTCCTCGCGCAGGCCCACGATCGCGTCGCCGTCCGGATCCTCCGGGTCGCTCCCCTCGTGGAGGAAGCCCCGGCTTCCCGGCTCCATCCGGTTGAGGACGCCCTCGGCCGTGCCGACCCAGAGCGCGCCGCGCCGGTCGCGGAGGACCGACGTCACGTGGTCGTCGCTCAGGCTGGACGGGTCGCGCTCGTCGTGCCGAAAGTTGCGGACTCGGCCGGTGGCGGGATCGAGGAGGTCCAGACCCGCGCCGCCGGTGCCGATCCAGATCCCGCCCGAGACGGGGTCCTCGTAGACCGTCCAGACGAAGGGGTCGGAGAGCCCGGCGCGGAGGGGCTCGAAGCGATGCTGCCACGGATCGTAGCGGTTCAGGCCGCCGCTCGTGGTACCGATCCAGAGCAGGCCCGTGCGGTCTTCATGGAAGGTCCGGATGTTGTCATCGCTCAGCCGGCGGGGGTCTTCGGGATCGGCATGGAAGGACCGGCTCCTCCCGGTCGCGGGATCGAGCACGTCGAGCCCGGCGCGGGTGCCGATCCAGATCCGGCCGCGGCGGTCCTCGTGCAGCGCCCGCACGGTGACGTCGGACGGCGGCCGGATGCGCTCGACGCGGCCGGTGGCGGGGTCGAGGCGGTTGAGCCCGCCGAGGCGGGTGCCCACCCAGATCGAGCCGGAGCGGCTCTCGAGCAGCGAGACCGCCGCGTCGAGGCTCAGGCTCGCGGGATTCGCGGGGTCGTGCTGATAGTGCCGGAAGCGGCCGGTGGCGGGATCGAGCACGTCGAGGCCGCCGAGCGTAGCGATCCAGATGCGGCCGGCGCGGTCCTCCAGCAGCGCCTCCACCCGGTGGTCGCCGAGGCTCGCCGGGTCTCCGGGATCGTGGCGGTAGTGGAGGAAGCGTCCGGACGACGGATCGTAGCGGTCGAGGCCGCCGGTGGTGCCGATCCAGATCCGGCCGGCGCGGTCCTCCAGGATCGTCCGGACGCCGTCGTCGGCCAGGCTGCCCGGATCTCCAGGCTCGTGGCGGAACAGGGTCCAGGTCTCGCGTACCGGGTCGAAGCGGATGAGGCCGCCCAGGTAGGTGCCGACCCAGAGGGCGCCGGCGCGGTCCTGCTCCAGCGCCTGGACCGGGCTGTCCGTGGCCACATCGAAGCGGAACACCCGGAAGCCATGGCCGTCGAAGCGGTGCAGGCCGTTCTCGGTGCCCACCCAGAGAAAGCCGTCGCGGCTCTGCAGCACGCAATAGACCGCGGACGACTGGAGCCCGTGCTCGAGCGACAGCCGGTCGAAGCGGACGTCTTCCGGCAACTCCGGGGGCGGGGTGAGCCCGAGCGCCGCGGAGCTCCGGAGCATCGCCGCCAGAGCGAGGGAGAGGCGAGTCTTCATGGTCTCTGAACGGTCCAGGGTAGCACGGCCGGCCGCCTGTCCATAGTCCGTGCGGACCAGCCCGAACGTCCCATGGAACCGGCCGGCCGGCCTCCCTAACATGAGCGGGGATAGGCAACCAAACGGGTTTGAAAGGAGATTGCGATGCGATGGAGACGTTGTGCTGCAGCGCTGTGGTTGACGCTTGCCCTCCCTGCCGGGAGCGCCCTGGGCCAGGAGGCGGACATCCCGAGCCAGGGACTGCTCCTCCCGTTCTCCGCCGGAGAGACGTGGTACGTCTGCCAGGGCTATCTCGGGGGGATCTCCCACGGCGACGACTTTGCCTTGGACCTGACGCGCAACCCCGCGGGCTTCGGCTTCGACTACTGCGGTGCGGAGGATACCTCCGCGTGGTCCGCGAACCGTCCCGTCCTCGCCCCCGCGAACGGGAAGGTGAGCTACCACCTGGACGACATGGTCTGCCTGGATCTCAGCCTCGGGGGGAGCCTGCTGATCGGGCACCTGAAGAACCGGGTGGCTCCGGGTCCCGTCAAGGCGGGCGCGCTCCTCGGGCTGGTCGAAGAGGCGAACCCCGACAACGGCGGCTTCGCCCACATCCACATCGAGGCGATGGCCAACCACACTTGCACCGCATCCACCGCCGCCAGGTTGGCCTTCTCGGGCAGGTATCGGTTCTTCGGCGTGCCTGACCTGCCGGACCTGAGCAACCGGGTGCAGTCGCCCCCGTTCATCAACCAGTACTACGGCACCGGGCTCAGCAACCTGGGGGTGAGCAACGGGAGCGACGATGCCGGGGGCCACTATAGCAACTGCGTGCAGAGCCTTGCCTACAACGAGGTCTACCTGGGCCGCTGCGACACGGGCGCGAACCTCTGGAGCGGCTTCCGTTTCGAGGACCTGCCGGCGAGGCCTGGCAGCTACGTCTCGGCGGGCTCGCTGGTGTTCACCACCGACGGCATCTACAGCGGCACGCTGCGGACCCTGATCCGCGCCGAGGCGAGTAGCCAGGCGGCGCCCTTCGGCCCCGGGAACATGCCTGTCGACCGCCAGGGCGGGCTGACCGCCGCCGTGCGGCGATGGGACATCACCGACACCTGGTTCCTGGGCGCCACGCGGGACACGCCGAACCTGGGACCCGTCCTGCAGGAGGTCGTCAACCGCGGCGACTGGATTTTCGACGACAACGCCGTGGCGCTTCTGACCTCTGCGGGCTCGTCCACCGTCCGCCACCGCCGCGTCATCGCCCGGGAGCGCGATCCCCAGAACCTGCCTCCGGCTCGTCTCGTGGTCACCCAGTTCAAGACGGAGTCGGTCCCGGGCCAGCCCAAGGGGAACAACCTGCCGGTGGCCAGCGCAGGACCCGAACGGATCTACACGGGCCCGGGGCAGAAGGTGGTGCTCGACGGCAGCGCCAGCTTCGACCCCGATCACGACACCCTCACCTATCAGTGGAGCCAGGTCTCCGGACCGCCGGTGGCTCTCCAGGGCGCCAACACGCCGTACCCCTGGTTCTACACCGGCAACCTGGGCGAGACCTACGTGTTCGCCCTGACAGTGACCGATTCGGGCTGGAAACACCTCCGCAGCACCTCCACCGTGAACGTCCGCTGCAGTTGTGGTTGATCCGACTCAAGCAAGGAGGAAACGGCAATGAAAACCTTTCGATGGATGGTTCTCGCCCTGGCCCTCGCCGCCCTGGCCGCTCCGGCGGCCCGGGCGGCGAATCCGCCGCCGTTCAACAAGCTGGCGAACGCGGACTGGGAGGAGGAGAACATGTACCCCTGGTTCAAGGACGGCCTCGGGCTCGCGGGGGCCGAGGGCTGCTGCGGCCAGCACATGACCTTCTTCTGGCCCAGCACCCATTACGACACCCATATGTGCCCCTCCAGCGCGCTGTGCGGCGACGCCGGGGATTCCTGGGACGGCTACATCGAGCCGCAAGGGAACTACGTGGCCCTGGCGCAAGGCGTCTCCGGCATGATCGGCGGCCAGAAGTACCGCCTGAGCACCTGGCTGTCCACCTGGGGCATGAGCGGCCAGCTGCGCTGGTACGCGGCGTCCGGCGGCACCCGGTTCTGCCCCCAGACCAGCGTCACCTTCCCCTCGTTCGCCAGCGTGGCCTGCATCGTCACTCCTCCCTCCAACCCCGCAGGCTTCAACGTCCACATGGCCGGCAACTCCGGCCCCGGCCACTGGGTCGTGTCGGACGACTGGGCCCTGACGCGGCAGATCAGCCCGCCCTACGCGACCTGGGCGCGCTGGGACATCCCGATGAAGTACTGGGCCCGCGACTACTCCAGCAGCGCCGACATCGCCGTCGCGGAATGGAACGCCATCGTGGGCAAGACCCTCTTCGTGAAGGCCGCCAACGAGGCGGAGGCCGTGTTGATCATCGACGGCATTGCAGGGACGGACAACCTGGACTTCGGGAGCCTGGGAGAGGGCAGCGACGGCAAGCGGTACATCCAGCTCAACACGTGGTACCTCAACCAGTGGGGCACGAACGCGAAGGTCAGCACGATCTCCCATGAGCTCGGACACGCGCTGAAGCTCGACCACGTCAGCACATGCCAGGTGATGGCCTCCGGGAGCGACCGCTACTTCTACTGCGGCATCTGGGCTCCCACCCCCGCCGACGCCGACGCCGTAAGGGCGATCTACCCATGAACAGCAACGGAGGAATCGAGATGAGCCGGAAAGCGATACTGTCCCTGATCCTTCTGTTCGCGGCCGCCGTTCCGGCCGCGGCTTACTCCGGAGCGCACGACGTGCGCAGCCTGCGCCAGCTCGCCGCCGCCGACCTCGTGGTCGTGGGAACGGTCGAGGCCTGCGAGACCCGCCTGCTGCCGGACAACGCCACCGCCGCCGAGCTGGCGGAGAGGGGGGCCCGAGGCGGCGTTCCGGGCGCCCTCCTCACCGACTGCAAGATCCGGATCGACGAGGTCTGGAAGGGGAGAGCCCCTTCCGGGACGGTCACGGTCACCCAGCCCGGCGGGCGGTACGGCGGCGCGGTCCTTTCCACCTTCGAAGAGCCGCTCTTCGCGCCGGGCGGCCGCGAGCTGCTCTTCCTGACCGACGTCTCGGGCGACCGCGTCTGGGCCCCAGGCCGCGCCGGATATATGGCCGCCCGCGGCACCCGGTTCCGCGTGGGCGAGGATGGCATGCTGTCCTCCTCCGTGCCGGGTCCGGTGGCGGGCGCCTACGCCGGGCGCGAGCTCGCGCACATGGCGGCCGACTTCCATCGCGTCGCCGCCGCGCCGCCCGAAAAGCTCTCCCGCGAGGAGGCCCTGAAGGCGGCGCTCGACGGCACCCACCTCGTCGTCGAGGGGAGGATCGCCGAGGTGAGCCGGGTGCGTCTCCTGCCCGACGAAGGCAAGCCGCAGGCGTGGATAGACCAGATGCTCGCGGAGGGCAAGGTGCCGGGCCAGCTCGTCACCGAATACGCCGTCGAGGTCGAGCGCGTGCTCCACTCGGGCGAGCTCCCGGGCCGGCGGCCGGTCGCGGCCGGCGACGTGATCACCGTGGCGCGCTGGGGCGGTCGCTACCGCGGCGTCACCCAGACCGAAGCCGGGCCGCCGCTCTCCGTGGGCGGCCGCGAGGTGCTCCTCCTCCGCGACCTGGCCGTGTACGGAGAGGAGGATCCCCGCTGGCAGGAGGGGCGGGTCTTCTACGGGCTCACCGACTCGAAGCTGGGCCGGTTCCGGATCGATCCGGAAGGTCGGCTCACCGCCTTCTCCGAGCGCAGCCTGGGGAGCTTCTACCACGGCCGGAAGGTGGAGCTGCTCGCCCGCGACCTGGAGCAGCACGCCGCCGAGCGCAGGCGGCCGGCGCCCGAACGGCGGTAGGGGCTTCCGGCAGCTCGCCTCCTTGTGGCACATTGGCCGGGACACAAGGAGGCTTTCATGCGCAGAAGATTCCCGATAGCTCTGGCCCTGCTGTTCCTGGCGTCCGCCGCCTTCGCCCAGGCGGCGGTGCCAGCGGCTCCGCCGCACATCGGCCGGCTCGTCCACGTGAGCAAGCTCTGGGGGACGGTCCGCTACCTTCACCCCTACCTGGCCTACAAGGAGATCGACTGGGACGCCGCGCTCGTGGCGGCGATCCCGCGCGTCCGCGAAGCGAAGACGGTCGAAGAGTACCGGGCTGCGGTGCAGAGCATGCTCGACGCGCTCGGAGATCCGGTCACCCGCGTGGCTGAACCGCCTCCGCCTCCTTTTCCAAAGCCGGCCCCCGGGCAGCAGGCGCCGCTCTCCCGCCAGCTCGACGGCGGCGTGCTCCTGGTTGATCTCGCGAAGTATCTGAGAACGGTCAGTCCCAATGATGCCTTCGTGGCCATGGAGACCCTCCCCGTCGAGATTGGAAAGTCCTCCGCCGTGGTCGTCGATCTCCGTGCGGGGGACCTGGACGGGACTGAAGGGTTCTACGCCGGGATCTTCCTGCAGGAGATAGGTAACGCGCTGGTCAGCCGTCCTTCCCGGGCGCCTTCGCAACGCTACCTCCTCCACTCGGGATTCCAGCCTCAGACCGGCGGCAGCTCCGGTGGCTACTACTCGGGTTTCGTCACGCAGCACGCCACCCTGTTCGAGCCGCTCCCGGGAGCCACCCCGAGGAAGGTCGTCTTCCTCCTGGACCGCCGGAGCGAGGTCCATCCGCTCGTCCTCGCCCTCCAGGCGGCCGGCGATGCCCGGATCGTCGCCGAGGGCAGGCTCGACGAGGACTCTCTCGTGGTCCGCCGGACCTTGGACCTCGGGGCGGGGCTGAAGGCCCGGGTCAGGGTGAGCGAGGTCGTGCCGTTTCCCGGCTGGAGAGGAGTGCGCGCCAACATCGAAGTCCCCGAAGGGGATGAACATCCCGCCCAACCCGCAGATCCCGCCCTGGACACCGCGGTCGCCGAGGCGCGCAAAGAGTGGCCGCGGGTGGAGACGGCCGCGAGCTTCCAGTCGCTGCCCGATCCGGTCTTCCGGCCGGACCGGACCTACGCCGACATGAAGGAGCCGGGTGTGGAGCACCGGCAGCTCGCCGTGATCCGTGCCTGGAATGCGATCCACTGGTTCTATCCCTACCTCCACCTGATCGGGGACTGGGACGCGGTCCTCCCCGAGTTCCTGGCCCGGATGGAGGGGACGAAGACCTTCCGCGACTATGCCCTGACCCTGACCGAGATGATGACCCATGTCCCGGACGGGCACACGGCGCTCTGGGGCCATCCCGACGTGGAGCAACCGTTCGGCGACACCTGGCCGCCCGTCCGTGTTCGCTGGGTGGAGGGGGCCCCTGTGGCCGTGCGGGTCTCCGAGGAAGTGCGGCGGGCCGGGATCGAGGTCGGCGACGCCATCCTGGAGGTGGACGGCGAGGCGGTCGAGGCGCGCATCGAACGGCTCAGCCGCTACGCCACGGCGTCGACCCGGCCCGCGTTGCTCAACCGCATCGCGGGCCGCTTGCTGCTCGTCGGCCCCGCGGGCTCGACCGCGAAGCTCAAGGTGCAGAAGCTCGACGGGAGCGTTCGCGAGGTGAGCCTCGTCCGCGATCCCAAGAACACTCTTCCCCCCCAGGACAAGGGTGATGTCGTGCGCATCCTCCCGGGCAACCTCGGCTACGTGGACCTGACGCGGCTCACCAGGGCCGAGGTGGACGGCATGTTCGACAAGCTGAAGGAGACCCGCGGCATCATCTTCGACATGCGCGGCTACCCGCAGGGCACGGCTTGGGCGATAGCGCCGCGGATCAACACCCGCAACGCGAAGAACGGCGCCCAGTTCCGCCGCTCCCAGGTGGCGGCATTCTCGGAGGAAGAGGGGGAGTCCGGCTTCTACTTCTCCCAGCCGCTGCCCCGCCTGCCGGAGGGGGAGACGAAGTACACCGGCCCGACCGTGATGCTGATCGACGACCGCGCCATCAGCCAGTCCGAGCACAGCGGCCTGTTCTACGAGGCGGCGAACGACACGAAGTTCATCGGCACGGCCACGGCCGGAGCGAACGGCGATGTCACCCGCTTCCCGGTGCCCGGGGGCATCTGGATCGGCTTCACGGGGCACGATGTCCGCCATGCGGACGGTCGCCAGCTCCAGAGGGTGGGGCTGGTCCCGGACATCGAGGTGGCCCCCACCCGGGCCGGGCTCAAGGCGGGGAAGGACGAGGTGCTGGAGCGGGCGGTGGCTTATCTGGAGGAGGTGCTGGAGTAGGCCCTCACCCCCGGTCCTACCCCGTCCAATCCTTGCGGGGCATTCCGCCCGCGAGCGCCCGGCTGAGGCCTTCGCGGCGGACCCACTTCTTGACCCACCACAGGGGATCGTAGGGCTCGTCGATGTCGGGAATGGGCTTGCCGGTTCCGGGCAGGTTGTCGAACTGCCCTTCCTCGATCGCCTGCTGGATGCGGTTCTCGGAGATGAGTTGAATGGCACGGCGGCTGAGACGGTCCTGACTCATGGCGCGATTATGCCAAAAAGCTCTGTTACGCTGGCGACCGTGACGATCCGTGAGGCCACCACATCCGATGCCGCCATCCTGGCGGCGCTCTCCACGCAGCTCGGATATCCCGCGCAACCTGAGGAAGCCGCGGAGCGCCTGTCCGCGCTCGGTCCCGACAGTGCCGTCCTGGTCGCCGAAGAGAACGGCGCCGTCCTGGGCTGGATCCATGTCTGCGGGATGCGGTTCTTCCAGTCGCCGCCGTTCGCCGAGGTGGGCGGACTGGTGGTGGACGAGGCCTCGCGGGGGAAGGGAGTGGGGAAGCTCCTCCTCGACGCCGGCGCCCGTTGGGCCGCGGAGCGCGGCTACCGGAAGCTCCGCGTTCGCAGCAACGTGATTCGAGAGGACACCCATCGCTTTTACGAGCGGGAGAGCTTCCGGCGCGTCAAGACGCAGGTGGTGCTCGACCGGGAGCTGGGGCAGGAGGTCAGGCTGCCCAGACGTGATCCCGGGAGCGGCCTTCCCTCTTGCTGACGTAGAGGGCCTGGTCGGCCCGCTCGGTCACTTCGGAAAGGGTCCGGCCGTGCTCGGGGTAGGCGGCCAGGCCCATCGAGACCGAGACCTGGACAATGATCCCCTCGATCCGCAGCGGGTGCTCGGAAAGGTATGTCCGCACCCTTCGGCAGTAGGCGAGACCGCCCTCGCGGGTGGCGCCTTCCAGGCGGATGATGAACTCGTCGCCGCCGATCCGCGAGCAGAGGTCGTCCCCGCGCGCCGCGCTCCGCAGAGCCTCGGCCACGGTGCGGATCAGGTCGTTGCCATGGGCGTGGCCGTAGGTGTCGTTCACCCGCTTCAGGTGGTCGGCGTCCACCATCACGATCGTGTAGGGCTTCTCCAGCTTCGCCCGCAGGTCCGACATGGAGGTGAAGTGGCGCAGGTTCGGCAGGCCGGTGAGAGCGTCCGTGTGCGCGGCGAGGAAGAGCGAGCGCTGGAGGTTGGCTCCCAGGCTGCCGGACTCGGCGAAGAAGTAGGCCACGAGCCAGAGCCCCATGAGAGGCCAGACCAGGTTCGCGACCAGCGCCCACCAGTCCGCGGGTGTGAGCAGGGATAGCTTCTGCGGCGCGCCCCACTCCATCAGGAACACCACCCCCACGGCCAGGAAGGTCGCCGCGCCCGCCTTGGCATAGGTCTGGCGCCGGCCCACCGTGGGCGTGCCGGCGTAGATCACCAGGTAGTAGAGGAAGAAGAGCGGGCTGCGGGTCGCTCCCGAGAACAGGATCACGGCCGTGATCCAGGTCAGGTCCAGGCCGGCCTCGATCCACATCCGGCGGTCCACGGGCTGCCCGGTGAAGAGCCGCGAGTGGAGCGCCAGCGTGTAGAGCACCATGCCGCCCGCCAGGGACCACAGGATGGTCCGCTCGGCGACCGGGATGAGGACGCTGTAGAGGACGACCAGGGCGGCCGCCAGCCAGTGGAGGTTGCGCACCAGGGGCGAGTACGAGCGGAAGCGCTCCCGCTCGATCGCGGCCAGGGCGGTCGAAGCCTCCAGCGTGCGGGTATCCACCTCGCCAGGAGTCGTAGGCATTCTCTTTGTCGCTCCCGGAGGAGAGTGACGGAACTATAGCGCAGATTCGATGGATGCGGCAGGCCCGTCCACGAGGTGCGGACGGACCTGCCGGAGAGGTTAGAGACCGAACAGCCGGCGGTGAGCGAGCTTGATCGTGGTGAGCTGCTGCTTCAGCCGCTGGATTCGGACGGCCTGGGATGTCGAGGCCGCCGAGGCCCGCACCAGGGAGTCGTCGCCCGTGGGCAGCGGCAGGGTGGGGAGGAACCGCGGCGCGCGCCGGGCCCGGGTCACGCGCTCGAAGCCGGAGGAGATCTTGATCAGCGTAGGCTCGCTGTACGCGGTGCCCATGAAGCTGATGCCGACCGGCAGCCCGAAGGCGTGGCCCGCGGTGACGTTGATGATCGGGTAGCCGGCCATGGCCGCCGGGAACGAGCTCGCGCCAAGGAAATGGTCACCGTTGACCAGGTCGATGGGCCAGGCCGGCGAGCCCGTGGGAGCGACCAGGGCGTCCAGGTCGTTCGCGGTCAGGGCGGCGTCGATCCCCAGGTTGCGAGAGAGCTCGTGGCTGCGCACCAGGGCCTGTTCGTACTCCTCCTGGCTGAAGACTTCCAGCTCGGCCAGCTCGAAGAGCTCCTGCCCGAACCACCTCAGCTCCTGATCGGCGTGGTCGAGGTTGAACTGGATGGCGTCGGCCAGCGAGTGGATCGGCACGCCCGTGCGGGTCGCGAGATAGGCGTTGAGGTCGCGCTTGAACTCCCAGATGAGGACGATGATCTCGGCCTGATCGGTCAGGAGCTCATCCATGGACGGGAGGTCCGCCGGGTCCACGAGCACGGCGCCGGCGTCGGCCATGGCTTCGAGGGCGGCCTCGTAGATGGCATCGGTCTCGCCGCTGTAGCCCGTGACACCGTTGCGCATCACGCCGATGCGGGCGCCGTTCAGGCCGTCGGGGTCGAGGAACTGCGTGTAGTCGGTGTGGAAATGGCCGGCGCTGGCCGCGGTGGCCGGGTCGCGGGGATCGACTCCCACGAGGGCTCCGAGGACCGCGGCGGCGTCGGCCACGGTGCGGCCGTAGGGACCGACAGTGTCCTGGCTGTGGGAGATCGGGACCACGCCCGCGCGGCTGGTCAGGCCCACGGTCGGCTTGATGCCCACGACGCCGTTGAGCGAGGCCGGGCAGACGATGGAGCCGTCCGTCTCGGTGCCGAGGGAGACCGACGCGAAGTTGGCCGACACGGCGGCGGCGGAGCCTGAGCTGGAGCCGCAAGGGTTGCGGTCGAGCACGTAGGGGTTGCGGGTCTGGCCGCCCAGGCCGCTCCAGCCGCTGGACGAGCTGAAGCCGCGGAAGTTCGCCCACTCGCTCAGGTTGGCCTTGCCGAGGATGACCGCGCCGGCCGCCCGGAGGCGCGCGGCCACGGTGGAGTCCTCCGGTGCGGGGTCGCCGACCAGGGCGAGCGACCCGGCGGTCGTCATCATGCGGTCGCCGGTGTCGATGTTGTCCTTGAGGAGGATGGGGATGCCGTGGAGCGGGCCGCGCACGTTGCCGTCCTTGCGCTCCTTGTCGCGGGCCTTGGCGATCTTCCTGGCGTCCGGGTTGATCTGGATGACGGAGTTGACGTTGGGGCCGCTCTGGTCCAGCTCGCGGATGCGCTCCAGGTACATGTTCACGAGGTCCTGGGACCGGAGGCCGCCGCGCTCCATGGCTGCCTGGAGCTGGGCGATCGTGGCCTCCTCGATCTCCTGGGCGGGCGCGGTCTGCGGCCCGTCCGCGGCGGCGGAACGGGGGAAGGCCCCGGCTCCCCCGGCAATGGAAGCGCCGGCGCCGGCGATGGCGCTCCAGCGCAGGAACGACCTCCGGCTCACCTCCCCGGAGGGCTTCCGCTCTTCCGCATCGATCGGGACGGACGGATCATGCTCGGGCGGACGTTCTTCCGACATGAACTGATCTCCTTTTCGGACTGAGGACGTGATGGAGCGCGGGCCCGGCCCATCGCGGGACGAGCCTTCGGCAGCATTCTTCCACAATCAAGGACGCGGGGCACGGGGAAAAGCGGGACAGCTTGGGGCGGCAGGGGAGCCCCCGCTCCCCTGTCTCGAAGGCTCAGGGAAGGTCGTTGACCTCGATGTCGCCGCCGGTCAGGGCGAAGTTGCCCAGGGTGTTGAACGTCGCGCAGGTCTGGTTGACCTGCGGCAGCGTGATCCGGTCGGCCGTGGCCCCGCCGCCGTTGTCGGTGACCTTGAATGAGTACGTGGTCACCCCGTCGTCGCTGTCGGTGCCGCCGAGGATCGCCGTGTTCCCGCTGACGGTCAGGCAGGTGACGTCCATGTCGATGTCGATGCCGGAGTCGAAGAACCGGGCCCTGCCGGTGACCGTCCCGTTCCCTTTCTCCTTGGCGTCGAAGACGAAGTAGGTGGTCACCGAGCCTCCGGTCGTGAAGGTCCCGTGACCGTGGGTCGAGTCTCCGGGAGAGGCAGCCGCCATGCGCGGCATGCCGCCGGCCAGGAGCAGGGTAGCGAGCAGGAGGGGATTGATCTTCTTCAAGAGGATCTCCTTTCAGCAGGGGAGTTGAGAAGAAGTGCTTATGCGTCTCGGCGAATATAAGCCGAGCAGAGAATGGGGTCAAGCGGTATGTGCGGGACAGGCTCGTGGGGTCAACCCACGTCGTCGTCGTCGAAGTCGTCGTCGAAGGTGTTGTAGAAGCCGCGGTCTACGAGGACGGGCTCTCCGCCGAGATCGTATTCGGCATCCTCGATATCTTCCTCTCCCGAAAGGTCAAGGCTCGTCGGCAGCTCTTCCTTCGGCCGGTTCTCGACGATCCGCTGGATGTGGTCGTGGAACTGGTGGAATGCTCCCTGAGCCAGCCGCCACGGCTCTGCTCCGGAGGGCAGGTTCCGGGAATCGTGAAGCGCCCACCAGACGAGCTCGGCGAGACGTTCGACCGGCACCGTCCGGCGCAGCCCCTGCACGCACGCCTGCCATTCTCGGACGAACGCGTCGCCGCCGGTGGGGTAACGGGTCAGCAGATCCTTGTACGACCCGCCGATCCAGCTCACGGTCTCGAGCTCCTCTTCCCCCGGAGCCTCGACGTAGGCCTGGTAGTCCTCGAGCTCGCCAGGCTCCGGTGCCGTCAGCGCCGACAGCTCGGGGATCACCTTCCGCATCAAGGCCGCGGGGATCCCCTTCATCCAGCTTCCGATCGCGAACTTGCTCTTCCAGGCGTCCTGGGGCTTCTCTCCGTCCTCCGTGAGCACCGGAGGGATGTGGCTGCGGTCGCGGAAGAGGTCGGTCTCGTACTTGAGCTTCGTGTGCGGCGCCGTGATGCCCCTGGACGTCAGCTCTTCGCGGATGAGCGTGGCCTCCTGGTTCGACTCGTCGACGTCGACGCTGGTCTTGAACGCGTCGGTCCCCTGCTTGATCCCCAGGGAGACACGCCGCAGGAGAGCGTCCCCGCTTTCATACTCGAGGTCCTTCGCGATGGCGTCCAGTTGGGTTGGATCCACGCTCAGGAGCCTGGCCGCGAGGTTGGACCATGCGCCGGCCAGTTGAGAGCCGGCCTGGATCTTCCGGATGCAACTGGCGCGGCTCTCGCCCGGCGCGATGGGAGTGGAGGTCTTGGTGAGCTTCGGATTCTTCGCGCCGCTAGATGTCGCCTCTTTCTCGCGCTGGAGCATGCGCTCGATGTAGGCGTAGGTCTCGGGGAATTCGTCGCCCGAGAGCAGGACCGCCTGGTCGCCGTCGTAATCGCCCGCAAGCTTCTGCTGGATGGTGTCGTATGGCACGCCGACGCAGCTCCCGGCCTGGAACCACTGCAGGACCACCAGGCAGCCCTCCATCGAGAACCGCGCGCTCTCCTCGCTCTTCTTGGCGGTGTCGGGGTCCGTCTGCTTCTTCCAGGTCTCGCTGGCCTTCCGGTCGGCGTTGCAGACCACCATGGATACGCCCTTCCACGCCTTGGGCCAGAGGTTGTCGGGGATGACACCCGCCATGCCCTTATAGAAGCCGAGCTTGCCGTCTTCCTTGCCGGTCAGCGTGTACTGCACGGACTCCATGGCGGCGATGAGCTTGGATAGCCCGCTCGTCCGGTCGACGTTTTCGGTGCAGACCCAGTTGAGGCTGTCTCCGGGGTTCCGGAACACGGCGACCTTCTTCGCGGTGAAGTCCTTCATCCGCTCGCAGGTGTCCGGGTGCGGCAGGACGAGGGCGCCGGATGACACGGGCATGGCGATGCCCCCCCAGAGCTCCGGGTCTGCCGTGGTGATCCGCCGCAGAGCCCTGCGCACGCCTTCCTGCAGGACCTTCTCCACCAGGAAGGGGTGGCGGGCCATGGACGGGTCTTCGTCGATCAGCGCGCGGGCCCAGCCCGACTTGGGGGTGGCGAGCTTCGACTTCTCCTTTTCCTTGCCCAGCTTCGAGCGCAGCGCCTGGAAGAGCTCGTCCACGACCTTGGCTTCGAGCACCGTGTCTTCCTTCGTCATCGCGCGCAGCCACTGGAACATACCGAAGTTGGCGGACGGCCGATCGAGCTCCACCTCGTCCACCACCAGGGTCTGCTTGAGCTGCTCCGCAAGACAAGACTTTATGTAACCCCAGCCGTCGTGGACCTGGATCTTGACGCCGTTGGTCAGCTTCGCGGTCGCTTCGAGGGGCGCCCGCAGCACCTCGATACGGCCGGAGCAGCCGGCGACGTTGCTGCCGAAGAGCGCGCGTTGGGAGTAATAGCACTGCTCTTCGAACCCGAGCAGCTTGTGGAAGTAGGTGTCGTGGCAGCCGAGCAGGCGTCCGCTCTTGCCGAAGGAGCCCGAGTACCAGTCGAACCTCGGCTGTTTGCTCTGCAGAAGCCAGGGGAAGATCTCGTCCGACGATGGCTGGACGTAGTAGAAGGGTTTCTCCGTCAGGTGGGTATAGACACAGTACCGGATCGGGACGGAGGCGACCTCCTTGTATTCCTCGTCGTAGACGGGCACCTCGAAAGGCTCTGCGGGCATTGCCGCGAGCTGGCACGCGCAGCTGACCTCGTCCTTGCGATTGGAGCGCCGGAGCTCGACGAATATCTTCCGTTTCGCCCTGCCCTGCGGACCGGGCTTCTTCAAGCCCTTGCCGGACACGGCTTTCGCGGCGGGCAGTGCGGAGCTCTTGGGGACCAGCGGATTGTAATTGTTTCTATTTCGATAGATCAGGTTCAGCGTGAAGTTGGGCTCTTGGCTCGGGAATGCGTAATACGGATCCCCGAACGGATGATGAACAACGATCAGCACGCGGAAGCGGCGGGCCACGGCCCGGATGCAGTTGAAGTCGGCGTAGACCCCCGCCTTCCCGAGCGCCGTGAGGTATTGCTCAGGATCGGGATAGGCCAGGTCGTGTCCCCACTCCTCCGGGTCCCAGATCTTGCGGAGGTACTCGAGAGTGATCTGCCGCAGCTTCTGCGGATCGAGCACCCCGGTCTTGTGTTGATGGAACAGGAAGCAGAGGCTGTGGAAGAGGCAGTCCCCATCTCCTTCTGCCGCGAACTCCAGGAAACCATCGATCTCGCCGACTGGCTCCGGGCTCACCAGGAACTTCATTCCGGACCCTTGGGCTCGCTGCCCTCGCTGGCGTGCCGGAGCTCGAGCAACTCCAGGGTGGCGGAATCCGGCTCGCCCGTTGCGGCCAGTCCCTCCGCCAGCTGAAGCTCTGCGAGGGCGGCGCGGACCGCGTCCCCGAGCTCGCCCTCGATGGGACCGTCGTAGAGGCCGAGGTTGGCGAGGCGCTGCTGGATCCCGGCAGGGATTCCGACGGGATCGAGGTGGCGGAGCAGAACGTCATACTCCTCCTCATCCACCACCAAGCGGCCCTGTTGCGCCCCCGGGGCGACCCAGCACTCGACACGCCCGAGATCGTCGGTCGTGCCTTCGCGGACGACCCCGTCGACCTCCAGCCTGAAAGGCTTGTTGGCGATGGGCTCGCCGTCGTTCAGGAGCTCGAGCCGGAGCTTGACGGGAGTGGTGCGCAGCCGGAAGCGATGGCAGGCACCGGTCGGCACTCGGACGCTCTTCGGCCTGCGGTCCGGGATGAAGACCTCGTCACCCGGCGCAAGGCAGTTCGGGTCCTTCCGGGCCTCCGCGAGCGCGCGGTTCTCCGGATGCTCCCAGAGCGCCTCCCAGAAGAAGCCATAGGCATGGGCGATGCTCGAAATGCACTCTCCCTGCCGTACCCGATGCCGCGTCATATCCTGATGGTGCTGAAGGAGCACCTGGAATTGCAGCCGGATGGGGAGAAGCGTTTCAGGGCTCCGCGCGCAGGGCGGTGAGCGGCTCCAGGCGGCTGGCGCGGCGGGCGGGGAGGTAGCAGGCGACGGACGCCGCAGCAGCGAGCAGGAGGACGACCGCGCCCAGGGTGAGCGGGTCGAGGGTGCCCAGACCGTAGAGCAGGCTCGACAGGAAGCGGGTCAGGGAGACCGCACCCACGAGTCCCAGGACCAGACCGATCAGGGTCAGGGCGAGCCCGTGGGCCATGACCAGGCGCAGGAGGTCGCTCCGATTGGCGCCGACCGCCATCCGCACTCCCATCTCGCGGGTCCGCCGGCTCACCCGGTAGGAGAGGACGCCCGAGGTCCCGATCATCGCCAGGATGAGGGCCAGACCGGCGAAGAGCACCAGGAGCACGGTGTTGAAGTGGGAGCGGGCGAAGAAGAGCCCTCCCGCGAGGCGGCGCTCCAGGGGCTGAAGCTCCGCCGCCGGCAGGTTCGGGTCGAGCGACCAGAGAGCGCGGCGAACGTCGGCGGCCAGGGACGTGGGGTCTCCTTCCGTTCTCACCGCCAGGGCCATGGTGCGGAGGAAGTCGGCCGGCACCGGGATCTGGGCATGGGCGAAGTAGAAGACCGGGGAGGCTTCCCCGCCGGGGACCTTCTGGTCCTTCACCACGCCCGCCACTTCGTGCCAGATATCGTTGAACCGAACCCTTTGCCCGACAGGGTTGGCGTCCGGGAAGAAGCGGCGGGCCGCGGTCTCGTTGATCACGGTCACGGGCCGGCTCCCCTCCCGGTCGCGGGCGGTGAAGGCCTCGCCGCGCTGCACGGGGGTGCCCATCGCCGCGAAGTAGTCCGGCGTGACGAGCTGCCAGCCGGCGGACTGCTCTTCGGGCTCTTCCCGGCCCGCGAGCGCCGGGCGGAAGCTCCAGGGAGTGTCGGGCGGCAGCTCCTTGGCGGCGCCCGCGGCCTCGACGCGGGGCAGCCGCGCGAGCCGTTCCGTCAGCTCCTCATAGAAGGCCGCGGCCTGGGCGGGGTTTTCATACCGCGCCGCCGGCAGCTCCACCTCCAGCGTCAGCACGTTCCGCGCCTCGAAACCGGGGTCCTCCGCCAGCAGGCGGGCGAACGAGCGGAGCATCAGGCCCGCTCCGGCGAGCAGCACCAGGGCGAGGGCGATCTCGGTCACCACGAAGGCGTCCTGGAGGCGCGAGCGTCCGCCGTCCTGCGATCCCGCGCCCCCAGTCTGGAGCGTGGCGCGGAGGTCGGTCCGCGAGCCGCGCAGGGCCGGCGCGAGCCCGGAGACGAGGCCGGCGAGCAGCGTCAGGAGGAAGGTGAAGCCGAGCACGCGGAGGTCGATCCTCAGGTCCACGTCCGTGGGCAGGTAGACGCCCCGGGCGTCGGGGAGGAGGGCGAGCGCCAGCGCGGCGAGGAGCACGCCGCCCAGCCCGCCGAGCAGGGCCAGGGCGCCGCTCTCGGCCAGGAGCTGGCGCACCAGGCGGCGGCGGTCCGCCCCGAGCGCGGCGCGCAGCGCGATCTCCGGCTCGCGGGCCGCGGCGCGCACGAGCTGCAGCCCCGAGACGTTGGCGCAGGCGATCAGCAGGACGAAGGCCACTGCGCCGGAGAGGACGAGCAGCGCGGCCCGCGCCGGTCCCGCGAGCACCTCGTGCAGCGGCAGCAGGCTGGCGCTCGCGGCTTCATCCCGGGGGAGCTGCTGCGAGATCCGAAGGCCGAGGGCGTCCATCTCGCGCCGCGCCTGCTCCAGGGAGACCCCCGGGCGCAGCCGGCCGATGGCGCCGAGGTAGGAAGACTCGCGGTCCGTGGCCGCCTCGGGACCGAAGGCGAGCGGCAGCAGGAGGTCCGGCTCGCCGCCGCGGATGCGGAGCTCGCGCGGCAGGACTCCGACGACCTCGTAGGCCTCGCCGCCGAGCGTCAGGCTCCGGCCCACCACGCCCGGATCGGCATCGAGCCGGGTCCGCCAGTGCCGGTGGCTGAGCAGGGCGACGCGGGGGCTCCCTTCCCGGTACTCCTCCGCGGCGAACAGCCGGCCGTGGGCCGGGCGAACCCCGAGGGCTGCGAGCAGCCCCTCGGAGACGAGGTGGCGCGAGAGCCGCACCGGCTCGTCGCCGCCCGTCCAGTCGAGAGTGCCGAAGGGGACGTAGGCGCCGATCTCCTCGAACACCCGCCCCTGGCCGCGCCAAGCGAGAAAGTCGGCCGGGCTGATGGCCACCCGCTCCGTCTGCGGAGGGCGGACGGCCAGCACGTCGACCAGGCGGTCCGGATCGGGGAAGGGCAGCGGCCGCAGCATCACCGCGTCGACCACGCTGAAGATCGCGGTGTTGGCCCCGATCCCCAGGGCCAGCGTGAGCACCGCGGCCGCGGTATAGCCGGGATTGCCCCTCAGCGTCCGGAACGCCTGGCGGAGGTCTCTCACGGGACCGCCTTGCAGGACGACGGCTCCGTCCCCTCCTTGGGCATCAGCCGGATCTCGATCTGCCGGGCCTGGCCGACCACGCGGACGCCCGGGCAGGTGACCGGGCCGTAGGGCTCCTGAGCCGTGGTGGCGATGTAGACTCCGGAGAGGTCGGCGAACTGGAACGTGCCCTGGGCATCGGACGTCTGCTGCTTGTTGTCCTTCCCCCCGGCCTTGATAAGCGTGATCGCGATCCCGGAGAGCGGGTTGCCGTCGGCGTCCTGGACCTTGCCCCGAAGCTCGCCGGTGACCTGCGCCGCGGCCGGGCCGGCGATACCGGCGAGAAGCGCGACGGCAATGAGAAGAGGAGAGAAGCGGAACCTGCCTTCGCCCGACATCGTGCCTCCTTTCGATTCTGCCGACTAGGGTACTACAGGCGCTCTGTCTGGCGATCCGGCTGGGGAATCGCTCCCCAACTGGGGAGGCCCCTTGGACCTGCCCCGGTTCAGTGGACAGTTTAGAGTTTGGGTTTTCTTCTCTTCGGGGGGCCTGGGGGGCAGAGCCCCCCAGCACCAAGGTCCTACGGAAACGCGTAGCGGGCCGCGACTTAGCGTCATGCTAGGCGGCCTTG